>NZ_JAKLLH010000027.1 GCF_023150235.1 Azonexus sp. | reverse complement strand
TGGCGGTTTATTGAGCTGCGCGCTTGCCGTGCCTTTGTTGAATTGATTGAGAGAGTTTCCATGAGCCTTGCCGAACAAGCCCTTGCCTACGTCCGCGCGATTTCTCCGTATCAGCCGGGCAAGCCGATCACCGAACTGGCCCGCGAAATGGGGATTCCGGTCGAGCGCATCGTCAAGCTGGCCTCCAACGAAAATCCGCTGGGCATGAGTCCCAAGGCCAAGGCGGCGGTGCAGGCGGCGATAGACGGGATTGAGCGCTATCCCGATCAGTTCGAACTGATCGCCAAGGTCGCGGCGCGTGCCGGTGTCGGCCAGAACCAGGTGGTGCTCGGTAACGGTTCCAACGACGTGCTCGACCTGATCGCCCGCGTCTTCCTGGCGCCAGGCCGCTCGGCAGTTTTCGCCCAGCACGCTTTTGCGGTTTACCCGCTGGCGACCTTGTCCACCGGCGCCGAACTGATCGCGACCCCGGCCAAGAACTATGGCCACGATCTGGCCGCGATGCGCGCCGCGATCCGTCCGGATACGCGCATCGTCTGGATCGCCAACCCCAACAACCCGACCGGCAATTTCCTGCCCTATCCGGAAATCCGCGCCTTCCTCGAAAGCGTGCCCAAGGACGTGGTGGTGGTGCTCGACGAGGCTTATAACGAATATCTCGAACCCGCCGACCGCGTCGATACCGCCGCCTGGATCAAGGAATTCCCGAATCTGGTGGTGTGCCGTACCTTCTCGAAGATCTTCGGCCTCGCCGGCTTGCGCGTCGGTTATGCGCTGGCTGCGGCCGAAGTCGCCGACCTGATGAACCGTGTCCGCCAGCCGTTCAACGTCAATAACCTGGCCCTCGCCGCCGCCGTTGCTGCACTTGACGACGCCGAATTCCTTGAGCGCAGCTACCAGATCAACCGCGCCGGCATGGCGCAGTTGATTGCCGGTCTGCAGCGTCTGGGGCTGGAGTTCATTCAGCCTTATGGCAACTTCATCACCTTCCGCTGCGCCAACGCTGCCGAGACCAACCAGAAACTGTTGCGCCAGGGCGTCATCGTGCGGCCGATTGCCGGTTACGGCCTGCCTGACTGGTTGCGCGTGACGATTGGCAGTGAAGCCGAAAATGCGCGCTTCCTGGAGGCGCTGGAAACTTCTCTCTGATGGAAGGTGAGGCCATGGCGAGTCAGCCCGAGTTTGGCAAGATCGTTGTCTTCGGCACCGGCCTGATCGGCGGCTCTTTCGCCCTGGCCTTGAAGGAGGCTGACGCGGTCGAGGAAGTGGTCGGCTTCGGCCGTACTCCGGCGACGCTGAAAGCGGCGCAGGAACTGCTGGTGATCGACCGCGCCGGGATCAATCCGGCGCACGAGATCGGCGATGCCGACATCGTGCTGGTGGCGACGCCGGTGGCGCAGATGCCGGAAATTTTTTCCCGTATCGCGCCTTACCTCGGCCCGGACACCATCGTCACCGACGGCGGTTCGACCAAGGGCGACGTGGTTGCTGCCGCGCGTGCCGCATTCGGCGACAAGATCGGCCAGTTCGTGCCGGCGCATCCGATTGCCGGGGCCGAGAACAGCGGCCCGGCAGCGGCCCACGGCAATCTCTATCGCGGCAAGAAGGTGGTGGTCACCCCCTTGCCCGAGAACAGCGACGAAGTGCTCGACCGGGTCAAGCGCGCCTGGGCCTTGTGCGGTGCCGACATCTACGAGTTATCGCCGGAGATGCACGACCGGGTCTTCGCGGCGGTCAGCCATTTGCCGCACCTGCTGTCGTTCGCGCTGGTCCATGACCTGGCGGTGCGTGACGACGCCGACCTGTTCTTCACCTTTGCCGCGTCGGGCTTCCGCGATTTCACCCGGATCGCCGCCAGTCACCCCGAGATGTGGCGCGATATTTCGCTGGCCAACCGCGCGGCGTTGCTTGGCGAACTCGACAGCTACCGGCGCCAGCTCGACGACTTGCGCGACGCGCTGGCGGCAGCTGACGGCAGCCGTCTCGAAGAAGTGTTCGGGATTGCCCGCCGGGCTCGCCGCGAATGGGACGGCTCGGCCCGCCGCGAGGGTGGGGGGCTCTGATGTCGATGCTGCTGCGCAACTTGCTCTGCGGTCTGGCCTTGAGCCTGCCGATGGGGCTGGTGGCCGGAGCGCCTGCTGCCGGAGCAGCGCCGGCGGTGTTGCTGGCGGCCGAGTTCCGGCCGGGGATCGACCCGGCGGCCTATCTGGTCAGCGAGAAGCTCGACGGTATCCGCGCCTATTGGGACGGTAAACAGCTACTCAGCCGCAGCGGCCGCGTCATTGATGCCCCGGATTGGTTCGTCGCCGCCTTGCCGGCCACACCGCTCGACGGCGAACTGTGGCTGGGGCGCGGGCGTTTCGAGCAATTGGCGGCGACCGTCCAGCGCGGGCGGGAAGCGCCCGGCTGGCAGGAGGTGCGCTACATGCTGTTCGAACTGCCGGCCGGCGGCGGCCGCTTCGCCGAACGCAGCGCCGCCTTGCGCGAGCTGGCGGCGCAGATCGACCGGCCGTGGGTCGCGGCAATTCCGCAGTTTTCCACGGTCGACCGTGGCGATCTCGAAAAACGCCTGGCCGAAGTGCTCGCCGGCGGTGGCGAGGGTTTGATGCTGCACCGTGCCGATGCGCCTTACCAGACCGGACGCAGCGATCTTCTGCTGAAAATGAAGCCCTGGCAGGACGGCGAGGCCGAGGTGATTGCGCATCTGCCGGGCAAGGGCAAATACGCCGGGCAACTCGGCGCGCTGCGGGTGCGCACCGCCGATGGCCGTGAGTTCAAGCTTGGCAGCGGTCTCTCCGACGCCGAGCGGCGCGCGCCGCCGCCGCTGGGTAGCATCGTCACTTACCGCTTTCGCGAACTGACCGCGAGGGGCCTGCCGCGCTTTGCCAGTTTCCTGCGCCTGCGGCTCGACTGAAAAACGGGGTGAATATCCTTTCTTCCCATCTGCCCGCCGACCTGCCGTATCCGGGCAGCTGCTTGTCCATCCTCTAATCATCCTGGCTGAATCATGGAATTTCTCGATCTCCCCCAATTGGCCTCGGCCGCCGGCAGCGTGCGTTTGCCCGGCTCGAAGAGTATTTCCAACCGGGTTTTGCTGCTCGCCGCGCTGGCCGACGGCGAAACCGAAGTGCGCGACCTGCTTGCTTCCGACGATACCGAACGGATGCTTGAGGCATTGCAGGCACTGGGGGTCGGCGTCACCGCGCTGGGTGGCGAAAACTGGCGGATCAAGGGTTGTGGCGGTTCTTTTCCCGTCAAGCAGGCAGAACTCTTCCTCGGCAATGCCGGCACCGCTTTTCGGCCGCTGACCGCTGCGCTGGCGCTGGCCGGCGGCGACTACGTGCTGAAGGGCGTGGCGCGGATGCACGAACGGCCGATCGGCGACCTGATCGACGGCCTGCGCCAGCTTGGTGCCGATGTCACCTATCTCGGCAACGACGGTTACCCGCCGCTGCAGCTCAAGCCGGCGACGATCCGCCCCGGCGGCACGGTCAGCGTTCGTGGCGACGTTTCCAGCCAGTTCCTGACCGGCCTGCTGATGGCCTTGCCGCTGACCGGTGTCGAAACCACGGTCGACGTGGTCGGCGAGCTGATTTCCAAACCCTATATCGAGATCACGCTGGCGATCATGGCCCGCTTCGGTGTCACAGTGAAGCGCGAAGGCTGGCAGCGCTTCGTGGTCCCGGCTGGCAGCGTCTATCGTTCGCCGGGCACGATCTACGTCGAGGGTGATGCCTCGTCGGCGTCCTACTTCCTGGCGCTCGGCGCGATTGGAGGGACAACTCGTGGCGGCCCGCTGCGGGTCGAGGGCGTCGGTCGCGACTCGATCCAGGGCGACGTCAAGTTCGCTGAGGCGCTGGCGCAGATGGGCGCAGTGATCGAAATGGGGCCGAACTGGATGGAAGCGCGGGCGCCGGAAGGCGGGCTGGTCGCGGTCGACCTCGACTGCAACCACATTCCTGATGCGGCGATGACCCTGGCCACCGCCGCACTGTTTGCCAAGGGTACGACCACGCTACGCAACATCGCCAGCTGGCGGGTCAAGGAAACCGACCGCATCGCCGCGATGGCAACCGAGTTGCGCAAGCTCGGTGCGCTTGTCGAAGAGGGCGAGGATTTCATCCGGGTGACGCCGTCGACCGTGAAACCGGCTGCCATCGACACCTACGACGATCACCGCATCGCGATGTGCTTTTCGCTGGCAGCCTTCGCGACGCCGTTGCGGATCAACGATCCGAAATGCGTCGGCAAGACCTTCCCCGAGTACTTCCAGCGTTTTGCCGAGGTGACCCGGGCAGCGCCGGTGATTGCCATCGACGGCCCTTCGGCTTCCGGCAAGGGAACGGTGGCGGCACGGGTGGCCGAGACGCTCGGCTTTGCCTACCTTGACTCGGGGGCACTCTATCGCTTGACCGCGCTGGCCGCCCGGCGTGCCGGCGTGGCCTGGGACGACGAAGGTGGCGTCGCGGCGCTGACGGCGACGCTCGATGTCGAATTCCAGGGTGAGGAAATCCGACTCGCCGGGGTGCCGGTCGGCGATGCGATCCGCAGCGAGGAAATCTCCGCCGGGGCTTCCCGGGTAGCCGCCTTGCCGGCGGTGCGCGAGGCCCTGCTGTTCCGTCAACGTGCCTTCAACCGCTTGCCCGGCCTGGTCGGCGATGGTCGCGACATGGGCTCGGTGATCTTCCCGCGGGCTGCGCTCAAGGTTTTTCTCACCGCCAGTGCCGAGGAGCGCGCGATGCGGCGCTATAAACAGTTGATCGGCAAGGGCTTCTCTGCTAATCTCCCCGACCTTCTGGCCGACCTGAAACAACGGGACGAACGCGATGCGCAACGCAGCGTCGCTCCGCTGCGGCAGGAAGCCGATGCGCAACTGCTCGATACGACGCAACTGACGATCGAGCAGGCCGTGGACCAGGTGCTTGCCTGGTTTAGCGCAGGCAGACAGTAAGTTATTTCGCAGTACCCATGGGGCTGCCGGCTGCAACGGCCGGTCGCCCTTTGTTTAACCTCAACCCGCTGCGGACAGCCGTTCGTGGCAAGAAAGTCACTCCGTAATGGAATCTTTTGCTCAGCTTTTTGAAGAGTCCCTGGCCCGCCAGGAAATGCGCCAAGGCGAAGTCATTACCGCTGAAGTTGTCGGCATCGACCACAACTTCGTCGTCGTCAATGCTGGCCTGAAATCCGAGTCCTATGTTCCGGTCGAGGAATTCCTGAATGATCAGGGCGAAGTCGAAGTCAAGGAAGGCGATTTCGTGCAAGTCGCCATCGAGATGCTCGAAGATGGCTACGGCGCCACCCGTCTCTCCCGCGATCGCGCCAAGCGCATCGCCGCCTGGAATTTCCTGGAAGTCGCCCTGAACGAGAACACCCTGGTCTCCGGCACCATCACCGGCAAGGTCAAGGGCGGCCTGACCGTCATGTCCAACGGCGTCCGTGCCTTCCTGCCGGGTTCCCTGGTCGACATGCGTCCGGTCAAGGACACCACCCCGTACGAAGGCAAGACCCTCGAATTCAAGGTCATCAAGCTCGACCGCAAGCGCAACAACGTCGTGTTGTCCCGCCGCGCCGTGCTCGAAGCCACCGCTGACGCCGACCGCGAAAAGCTGATGGAGAACCTCAAGGAAGGTGCTACCGTCAAGGGTATCGTCAAGAACATCACCGACTACGGCGCATTCGTCGACCTCGGCGGTATCGATGGCCTGCTGCACATCACCGACCTGGCCTGGCGCCGTGTCCGTCACCCGTCCGAAGTGCTGGCCGTGGGCGACGAAGTCACCGCCAAGATCCTCAAGTTCGACGCCGAGAAGAACCGCGTCTCCCTGGGCATGAAGCAGCTGGGCGACGATCCGTGGGTTGGCATCGCCCGCCGTTACCCGGCCGGCACCCGCCTGTTCGGCAAGGTCACCAACCTGACCGATTACGGCGGCTTCGTCGAAATCGAACAGGGTATCGAAGGCCTGGTGCACGTCTCCGAAATGGACTGGACCAACAAGAACGTTCATCCGTCCAAGGTCGTTCAGCTGGGTGACGAAGTCGAAGTCATGATCCTCGAGATCGACGAAGACCGCCGCCGTATCTCCCTGGGTATGAAGCAGTGCATGCCGAATCCGTGGGACGACTTCGCGATGAACCACAAGAAGGGCGACAAGGTCCGCGGTGCGATCAAGTCGATCACCGACTTCGGTATCTTCATTGGTCTGCCCGGCGGCATCGACGGCCTGGTGCACCTCTCCGACCTGTCCTGGTCCGCTTCCGGCGAAGAAGCCATCCGCAACTTCAAGAAGGGCGACGAAGTCGAAGCCGTCGTGCTCGGCATCGATGTCGAGAAGGAGCGTATCTCCCTGGGTATCAAGCAGCTCGAAGGCGATCCGTACACCAACTTCATCGCTACCCACGAGAAGAACAGCATCGTTCGCGCTACCGTCAAGTCGGTGGATGCCCGCGGTGCCGTGATGACCCTGGACGGCGACAACGAAGGCTACCTGCGCGCTTCCGAGTTCTCCCGCGATCGTATCGACGACCTGTCGCAGCACCTGAAGGTCGGTGATGAAATCGAGGCGATGATCATCAACGTCGATCGCAAGTCCCGCGCGATCAACCTGTCGATCAAGGCCAAGGATCAGGCCGAGCAGCACGAAGCCATGCAGAAATTCTCTGCCGAGTCTTCCGCTGCTTCCGGCACGACCAACCTGGGCGCTCTGCTGAAGGCCAAGCTGAACCAGCAAGGCTGATAAGGCGCAAGCATGACCAAGTCCGAGCTCATCGCCCGGCTGGCGGAACGCTTTCCGCAGTTGGTGGCGAAGGATGCCGATTTTGCGGTCAAGATGATTCTCGACGCGATGTCCGAAGCGCTGGTGCGCGGGGACCGTATCGAGATCCGCGGCTTCGGCAGCTTTGCGCTCAACTATCGGCCACCACGTGTCGGCCGGAACCCCAAGTCGGGGGAAAAGGTCAGCGTTCCCGCGAAATGGGTTCCCCATTTCAAGGCAGGCAAGGAGTTGCGCGAACGGGTCGATCAAGCGATCTGATTACGCTCAGTCATGTGGTAGATTCAGGGGCAGTGAAGCGATTCACTGCCCTTTTTATTTTGGAAGCCGTTCGGCTTTTTTTATGAACGATCTTTTCGAGTACTGGCAGCTGTTGCTGCTTCCGCTCTTTTTCGGCCTGGGCTGGATTGCCGCACGGGTCGATATCCGGCAGGTGGTACAGGAATCGAGTGCCTTGCCGCGTTCCTATTTTCAGGGCCTGAATTTCCTGCTCAACGAGCAGCCGGACAAGGCCATCGACTCCTTTCTCGAGGTTGCCAAGGTCGATTCGCAGACCGCTGAGCTGCATTTTGCGCTCGGTAACCTGTTCCGTCGGCGCGGCGAGACCGAACGCGCCATCCGCATGCACCAGAGCCTGATCGAGCGCGACGATCTCGACGAGCACGTGCGCCTGCATGCGCTGCTTGAATTGGGGCAGGATTACCTCAAGGCCGGCCTGCTCGACCGGGCCGAGGAAATGTTCAACAAATTGCTGGGTAGCGATCATGCCGAAGAGGCCAAGCGCAATCTGCTGGAAATCTATCAGGTCGAGAAGGAGTGGCTGAAAGCCATCGAAATTGCCCGCGAATTGCCCGATGTGGCCTCGCATCGCGAAATTGCCGAGTATTACTGCGAGTTGGCCGCAACCGAGTTGATGCGCTCGCGCAGCGACGAAGCGCAGGGCTATCTGGAACAGGCGATGCAGCATCACCGCAAGTGCGTGCGTGCCAGCTTGCTGCAAGGCGATCTGCTGCTGCAGGCCGGGCGTGCCGAAGAGGCGATCGAGGCCTGGCAGCGGATCGAGCAGCAGGATCCAGCCTACCTGGCGCTGGTCGCCCAGCGTCTGCTCGAAGCCTATCGCCGCCTGGAGCGGCGCGATGACGGCATGGCCCTGCTACGCGGCTACCTGGAGCGTTACGCCTCGCTCGACCTGCTCGACGTGGTCTATCAGCTGGTGCTCGAAAGCGAAGGCAACGAAGCGGCGTATCGCATGGTGCGCGACGAGTTGCAGCGCAATCCGACCTTGCTTGGCCTGGAAAAATTGATGAGTGCCCGCTTGCCTCTGGCATCGCCGGAGATGCAGCCCGATGTCGAACTTGCCAAAAGCATCATTGCCGGCTACACCCGCCGCTTGTCGCGTTATCGGTGCGATAATTGCGGGTTCAAGGCGCGCCAGTTCTACTGGCGTTGCCCGGCTTGCGGCGGTTGGGAAACCTACCCGCCGCGCCGCAGTGAAGAATTCGATCAATCCCTGTAGGAAGCATTCATGAAGATTACCGTGGTCGGGACCGGCTATGTCGGTCTGGTCAGTGGCACTTGTCTGGCTGAAGTCGGTAACGATGTCCTGTGTCTGGATGTCGATCCTGAGAAAATCCGCATTCTCGAAGAGGGCGGGATTCCCATCTACGAGCCGGGCCTGCAGGACATGGTGCGGCGTAATGTGGCGGCTGGCCGGCTGCGCTTTACCACCGACATCGAGAAGGCCGTGCAGCACGGCACGATCCAGTTCATCGCCGTTGGCACGCCCCCCGACGAAGACGGTTCGGCCGATCTGCAGTACGTGCTGGCTGCTGCTCGCAACATCGGTCGCCTGATGACCGATTACAAGGTGGTGATCGACAAGAGCACGGTGCCGGTCGGGACTGGAGCCAAGGTCAAGGCCGCCGTGGAGGATGAGTTGCGCCAGCGCGGTGTCGGTATCCCGTTCAGCGTCGTTTCCAATCCCGAGTTCCTCAAGGAAGGTGCGGCTGTCGAGGACTTCATGCGCCCCGACCGGATCGTCGTCGGTGCCGAGGACGAGCAGGCCATCCACCTGATGCGCGCCCTGTATGCGCCGTTCCAGCGCAACCACGAGCGCCTGATCGTCACCGACGTGAAAAGCGCCGAACTGACCAAATACGCCGCCAATGCGATGCTGGCCACCCGCATCAGCTTCATGAACGAACTCGCCAACCTGGCTGAAGTGCTCGGTGCCGATATTGAAATGGTGCGCCAGGGGATCGGCTCCGACCCGCGCATCGGCTACCACTTCCTGTACCCCGGCTGCGGTTACGGCGGCTCCTGCTTCCCCAAGGATGTCAAGGCGCTGGTCAAGACTGCCCAGGACGATGCCGGGATCACGCTCAAGGTGCTGACTGCGGTCGAGGAGGCCAACGATGCGCAGAAGCACATCCTCGGCGACAAGATCGGCAAGCGTTTCGGTGACCTCAAGGGCCGGCATTTCGCGGTCTGGGGCCTGGCTTTCAAGCCCAATACCGACGACATGCGCGAGGCCCCGAGCCGCGAATTGATCGCCGATCTGTTCGCCGCCGGCGCCACCGTGACCGCCTACGACCCGGTGGCGATGCACGAAACGCAACGGATTTTCGGCGATGAGCCGCGTCTGGTCTATGCCGAAAACCCGATGGCGGCGCTCGATGGTGCCGATGCGTTGGTGATCGTGACCGAGTGGAAGGAGTTCCGCAGTCCGGACTTCGAAGCGATCAAGCAGAAACTTAAAGCGCCGGTGATTTTCGACGGTCGCAACATTTACGATCCGAAGCTGGTGCGCAGCCTCGGCATCGAGTATTTCGCCATCGGTCGTTGAGAGGGGCGCGATGCTCGACAAGCTGTCGCAGGTACGCCTGCTGGTCGTTGGTGATGTGATGCTGGACCGTTACTGGTTCGGCGACGTCAGCCGCATTTCGCCGGAAGCGCCGGTGCCGGTGGTCAAGGTCGAGCGCGAGGAAAACCGCCTCGGCGGCGCCGCCAACGTTGCCCGCAACGCGGCGGCGCTTGGCGCGCGCACGGCCTTGCTCTCGGTGGTCGGTGATGACGATGCCGGGCGCACCTTGCAGCGCCTGCTCGACGAAGGGCAGATTTCGGCCGGTTTGCACGTCGACCGTGAAATCGACACCATCGTCAAGCTGCGGGTGATCGGACGCCAGCAGCAATTGCTGCGCATCGACTTCGAGACGCCGCCGTCGCACGAAATCCTGCAGGCCAAGCTGGCCGAGTACGAGCGCCGGGTAGCCGATGCCGATGTGGTGCTGCTTTCGGATTACGGCAAGGGCGGGCTGACCCATATTTCCGAAATGATCCGTATCGCCCGCGCCGCCGGCAAACCGGTGCTGGTCGACCCCAAGGGTGACGACTGGGCGAAGTACGCTGGGGCGACGGTGATTACTCCGAACCGTTCGGAATTGAAGCAAGTGGTCGGCAGCTGGCATAGCGATGAAGAACTCGCGAGCAAGGCCCGTGCCCTGCGCGAGCAACTCGGGCTGACGGCCTTGCTGGTGACGCGCAGCGAGGAGGGGATGACCCTGTTCGCGGCCGACGAAACCCACCATCAGCCGACCGTTGCCCGCGAAGTCTATGATGTGTCCGGGGCTGGCGATACCGTGATTGCCACCCTGGCGGTGATGCACGGTGCCGGTGCCGACTGGGCCGAGGCGGTGCGGATGGCGACGCTGGCCGCCGGCATCGTCGTCGGCAAGCTCGGTACCGCCGTCGTCAGTCGCGAAGAATTGGCCGCAGTCCTTTAAGGAGAAAGCATGTACACCATTGTGACCGGTGCAGCCGGGTTCATCGGGTCGAACATCGTCAAGGCGCTGAACGCGCGTGGCGTGACCAAGATCATCGCCGTCGACAACCTGACCAAGGCCGATAAGTTCAAGAACCTGATCGATTGCGAAATCGCCGATTACCTCGACAAGAACGATTTCATCGCCCGCATCCAGGCTGGCCACTTTGATGGCGAAGTCGATGCCATCCTGCACGAAGGTGCTTGCTCGGACACCATGGAGACCGATGGTCGCTACATGATGGAAAACAATTTCCGTTATTCGACCATCCTGCTCGACTGGTGCCAGGATCAGGACGTCCAGTTCCTTTACGCTTCCAGTGCCGCCACCTACGGCGGCAGCAACGTGTTTAAGGAAGAGCGCCAGTACGAAGGACCGCTCAACGTCTACGGCTACTCCAAGTTCCTCTTCGACCAGATCGTCCGCCAGCGCCTGGCCAAGGATCCGTCGTCGCAGATCGTCGGCTTCCGCTACTTCAACGTCTATGGCCCGCGCGAGTACCACAAGGGGCGCATGGCCTCGGTCGCCTTCCACAACTTCAACCAGTTCCGTGCCGAAGGCAAGGTCAAGCTGTTCGAGGGTTCGCACGGTTACGAGAACGGCGGCCAGATGCGCGACTTCGTGTTCGTCGGCGACGTCGCCAAGGTCAATTTGTTCTTTCTCGACCACCCGGAAAAGTCCGGCATCTTCAACCTCGGTTCGGGTCGGGCGCAGAGCTTCAACGATGTTGCCGTGGCTACGGTCAACGGCTGCTTGCAGGCAAAAAGCGGTACAGAAAACCAGGCACCGCTGACCCTGGCCGAACTGCGCAACCAGGGCCTGCTCGAATACACCGCCTTCCCCGAGGCACTCAAGGGCAAGTACCAGGCCTTCACCCAGGCCGACCTGACCCGTCTGCGCGCGGCCGGTTATGAGGCACCGATGGCCAGCGTCGAAGAGGGCGTCGCCGAATACATGGAGTGGCTGCATGCCCGCGTATAAAACGCTTGCCGATTTCGTCGGTAACACGCCGCTGGTTCGCCTGGTGCGGATTCCCGGTGCGGCCAACGCGCAGCGGGGAAACACCATCCTGGTCAAGCTCGAAGGCAATAACCCGGCCGGTTCGGTCAAGGACCGTCCGGCGCTGTCGATGATCGTCCGCGCCGAGGCGCGTGGCGAGATCAAACCGGGCGATACGCTGATCGAGGCGACTTCCGGCAATACCGGCATCGCCTTGGCGATGGCAGCGGCGATCAAGGGTTACAAGATGATCCTGGTGATGCCCGAGAACCAGAGCGTCGAACGCCGCCAGAGCATGCGCGCCTACGGCGCTGAACTCGTGCTGACACCCAGGGACGGCGGCATGGAGCTGGCGCGCGACGTCGCCGAGAAAATGCGTAACGAGGGGAAGGGCAGCATCCTCGACCAGTTTGCCAACCCGGACAATCCGCTGGCTCACATCGAAGGCACCGGCCCGGAAATCTGGCGCGGCACCGCCGGCACGATCACTCATTTCGTATCGAGCATGGGCACCACCGGCACGATCATGGGGACTTCCGCCTATCTCAAGGCGCAGAACCCGGCGATCGAGATCATCGGTTGCCAGCCCGACGACGGCAGCCAGATTCCCGGCATCCGCAAATGGCCGGAAGCCTATCTGCCCAAGATTTACGATAAAGCGCGGGTCGACCGTATCGAATACGTGTCGCAGGCCGACGCCGAAGCGATGACCCGACGGCTGGCGGTCGAGGAGGGCATCTTTGCCGGAATTTCCTCCGGCGGTGCGCTCGCCGTCGCTTTGCGGATTGCTGAACAGGTCGAGAACGCGACCATCGTCAGCATCGTCTGCGACCGTGGTGACCGCTACTTGTCGACCGGAGTCTTCCCGGCATGAAGCCCGTCCTCGTCTTCGACATCGAGACCATTCCCGATGTCGCCGGCTTCCGGCGGATCAACGATCTGCCGGGCGAATTGTCGGATGCCGAAGTCGCTGAACTGGCCTTCCAGCAAAAGCGGGCGCGGAGCGGCAACGATTTCCTGCCCCTGCACCTGCAGCGGGTGGTCAGCATCTCGTGTGTGCTACGCGCCGGCGACAGCTTTAAAGTCTGGTCGCTGTCCGAGCCGGAGCTGGGTGAGGGCGAGATCATCCAGCGCTTCTTCGACGGCATCGAGAAATTCACGCCGCAACTGGTGTCGTGGAACGGCGGCGGTTTCGACCTGCCGGTCCTGCATTACCGCGCCATGCTGCACGGCGTCGCCGCACCGCGCTACTGGGATCTCGGCGACGGCGACTACGCCGATTCGCGCGATTTCAAGTGGAACAACTACATCAGTCGTTATCACACCCGCCACCTTGACCTGATGGACCTGCTGGCTCTCTACAACGGCCGCGCCAATGCGCCGCTTGATGAACTGGCCAAACTGCTCGGCTTTCCCGGTAAACTCGGGATGGATGGCAGCAAGGTCTGGGAGGCCTGGCAGGCCGGGCAGATCGCTGACATCCGCGATTACTGCGAGACCGATGTCGTCAATACCTACTTGGTCTTCAACCGCTTCCGTCGCCTGCGCGGCGAGTTGTCGGCGGCGGAGGAGGTTGCCGAGATCGACTTCGTCAAGGCCCAGCTGGCGCGCATCGAAGCGCCGCACTGGCAGGAGTTTCTTGCCGCCTGGGGCTGAAGCCGCGGCCGTGCAACGCTATAATTACGGTTTATCGAACCCTTTTCCAAACCGCTACGCAGAGAGAGAAAAAAGATGGCTCTGAACAACGTTCCGTCCGGCAAGTCCCTTCCCGATGACTTCAACGTCATCATCGAAATCTCCGCTCATTCCGACCCGGTGAAGTACGAAGTGGACAAAGAGTCCGGCGCGATCTTCGTCGACCGCTTCATGGGCACCGCGATGCACTATCCGTGCAACTACGGCTACATCAACAACACCATCGCCGGCGATGGCGACCCGGTCGACGTGCTGGTCGTCACCCCGTTCGCGCTGCCGCCGGGCGTCGTCGTTCGCTGCCGCCCGCTGGGCATGCTGGCGATGGAAGACGAAGGTGGCCAGGATGCCAAGCTGCTGGCCGTGCCGGTCGACAAACTGACCCCGCTGTACAAGGATGCCAAGACCTTCGAGGACGTCCCGGAAATTCTGCGTAACCAGATTTCCCATTTCTTCGAGCACTACAAGGACCTGGAAAAGGGTAAGTGGGTCAAGGTTCTCGGCTGGGAAGGCGTCGATTCCGCCAAGAAGGAAATCCTGGAGGGCGTCGCCCGTTACCAGGCCGAAGCCAAGTAATTTCCAGGATCGAGCCGTATGCTGCGTATCGCCGTTGCCCAGTTCAACGCCACCGTCGGTGATCTGACGGGTAACGTCGAACGCATCCTGGACCGCGCCGTCGAGGCGAAAGCCCGCGGCGCGCATCTGCTGCTGACGCCGGAGCTGGCGCTCTGCGGTTATCCCCCGGAAGACCTGCTGCTGCGCCCCGATTTCTACCGGGCCAGCCGTCGCGCCCTGGAAGACCTGGCGCAGCGTGCGGCCGAGCAGGCGCCTGGTTTGACGCTGGTGGTCGGCCATCCGGAAGAGGATCAAGGCTGCTGCTACAACGCGGCCAGCGTGATTGAAAACGGCCACTTGCGGGCGACGTATCGCAAGAACCGGCTGCCGAACTACGACGTTTTCGACGAAAAGCGCTATTTCACCGCCGGCGCTCTGCCGCTGGTGCTCGACGTTGCCGGTGTCCGCTGCGGCATCAATATCTGCGCCGATATCTGGGAGCCGGGCGCTGCCGAGAGTGCAGCCGCTGCCGGTGCCGAATTGTTGCTGGTCCTCAACGCCTCGCCGTTGCACCTGGAAAAACACCGTCAGCGCGTGCATGTGCTGCGCGAACGAGTTGCCGCCACCGGCATGGCGGCGGTGTATTGCAACCTGGTCGGTGGTCAGGACGAGTTGGTCTTCGACGGCGCTTCCTTCGCGCTTGACGCCCGGGGCGAATGCCGGATGCGCCTGCCGCAGTTCGACGAAACGCTGGGAGTCGTCGATTACCTCGACGGCCTGATGACCTCGCACGACTACGCCGCCGAATTGTCGGCCGAGGCCGAAGCCTACCGCGCGCTGGTGGTCGGGGTGCGCGACTACATCGGCAAAAGTGGTTTCAAGGGCGCACTGATCGGCCTTTCCGGCGGTATCGACTCGGCCTTGACCCTGTGTGTCGCGGTCGACGCGCTGGGGGCCGAAAAAGTCCATGCGGTGATGATGCCGTCGCCCTACACCGCGCAGATGAGTCTCGACGATTCGCGCGAGATGATCCGCCAGCTCGGTTGCACCTACAACGAAATCGCCATCGAACCGGCGATGCGGGTCTATGGCGAAATGCTCGACCCGCTGTTTGCCGGCATGGCCGCCGATACCACCGAAGAAAACATCCAGGCACGGATTCGCGGCAACCTGTTGATGGCTCTGTCGAACAAGACCGGCAAGCTGGTGCTGACCACCGGCAACAAGTCGGAAATGGCGGTTGGCTATTGCACGCTGTACGGCGACATGGCCGGCGGTTTCGCGGTGATCAAGGATGTCTACAAAACCCTGGTCTACCGCCTGTCACGCTATCGTAATACCCTGTGCAGCGGTGCGCCGGTGATCCCGGAAAACATCATCGTCCGCCCGCCTTCGGCCGAGCTCAAGCCGGACCAGAAAGATCAGGATTCGCTGCCCGATTACGAAATCCTCGATGCCATTGTCCGTGCCTACATGGAAGAAGACCGCAGCCCGCGCGAAATCATCGCCGCCGGCCTGCCCGAGGCCGATGTGCGCAGGGTCGTGCGCCTGTTGCGCATCGCCGAATACAAGCGCCGTCAGGCACCGGTCGGAATTCGCATCACCCCGCGTGGTTTCGGCAAGGACTGGCGTTACCCCATCACCAACCGTTATGCTGACGAATATTGATTGCAGCAGTGCGCTGAGAGGAAGCAGACCATGAAGAAGATCGAAGCCGTCATCAAGCCCTTCAAGCTCGACGAAGTGCGTGAAGCACTCTCCGAGGTCGGGATTACCGGCCTGACCGTCACCGAGGTCAAGGGTTTCGGTCGCCAGAAGGGACACACCGAGCTGTACCGTGGTGCCGAATATGTTGTCGACTTCCTGCCCAAGGTCAAGATCGAGATCGTCGTCGCCGGCGACCAGGTCGATGGTGCCATCGAAGCCATCGTCAAGGCGGCTCGTACCGGCAAGATCGGCGACGGCAAGATTTTCGTCACCTCGGTCGAGCAGGTGGTGCGCATCCGTACTGGCGAAACCAACGAAGCGGCAATCTGAAGCCGAAAACCCCGGCCTCGGCGCCGCGTTACGGTTTCGCCGACCAGGCAAGAGAAAGGGCAGGCCCGTGGGTCTGCCCTTTCTCTTGCCTGTTTGTATCGCGTTTAAAGTCCGGGCGGACGGAGTTCGCTACAGGTGGCTGCTCTTGCGCGCCGAACGGAGCAGGACGAGCAGGGCACCTTCGCCGCCGTCCTGCGGCTTGGCTTGGCAGTAGGCAAGGATTTCCTGGCGTTGCATCAGCCAGCCACGTACCAGTTGCCGCAAGACCGACAGCTTCTGCGGCGAACCGTGACCCTTGCCGTGGATGACGCGGATGCAGCGCTTGCCCTGGTGCAGGCACTGGGCCAGGAACTGGGCCAGTTGTTCGCGCGCTTGGTCGCGGTTGCAGCCGTGCAGGTCGGTTTCACCCTGGATGACCCAGCGTCCCCGGCGCAGGTCGCGCAGCACGTTCTGCGGCATGCCGTGGCGTAAATATTGCGGTTCGTCGCCGCCTTCGAGCCGATCCTGCAGGGCAATCAATCCGAACAGGCTTTCATGCAGGGCCGCCTGTTCGTCAGCAAAGAACTGCCTTGCTTGCGGCGCCGGCGGGATGCTGCCGAGTTCGACCCGGTTGCAATCCGGCAAGGGCTGCACCCCGAGCATTGCCGCATGAAAGGCTGCCAGCTCCGGGTCGCGGGCGCGCTTGCGCAGAACCTCCGGGTCTTCGCTGTTCCAGAAGGCAGGGAGAGGCGCTTCGTTGCGTCGGGCCGGCTTGGCTTCCGGCGCAGCCTCTCCGTGACGGCTGCTGCGCGGCAGAGGGGCTGGACGCGGGCGCTCGGCGGCGATGCGATTGACCGGCGCCAGGGGCTGTGTGCCTGCGGTGGCTGCGCGAAAGGCAGCCAGGTCGTCCGGGTCGATCAAGGTTTCAGGCCGAACCAAGGTGATCGAGATAGCGTTCGGCATCGAGCGCGGCCATGCAGCCCGAGCCGGCTGAAGTGCATGCTTGTTTGTAAATCTGGTCCTGAACATCGCCGGCGGCGAAGATGCCGGGAATGCTGGTCTGGGTCGCGTTGCCGTTGCGACCGGCCTGGGTGACCAGGTAGCCGTTATCCATTTCCAGCTGGCCGATGAAGATGTCGGTATTGGGCTTGTGGCCAATGGCGATGAAAACCCCGAAGACATCGATATTCCGGGTTTCGTCGTTGCGCATGTTCTTGATGCGCAAGCCGGTGACGCCGGAGTCGTCTCCCAGCACTTCGTCGAGAACCGAGTCCCAGAGGATGGTGACCTTGCCTTCCGCCGCCTTCTGGAGGAGCTTTTCCTGCATGATCTTTTCGGCCTTGAACTTGTCGCGGCGATGAATCACGGTAACGTGGCTGGCGATGTTGGCCAGGTAGAGGGCTTCCTCGACGGCGGTATTGCCACCGCCGACGACGGCGACCGGCTTGTTGCGGTAGAAGAAACCGTCGCAGGTGGCGCAGGCAGAAACGCCTTTACCCATGAATTTTTCTTCCGACGGCAGGCCGAGGTACATTGCCGAGGCGCCGGTGGCAATGATCAGTGCGTCGCAGGTATAGGTGCCGGTGTCGCCGATCAGGGTGAACGGCTTTTGCGTCAGTTGCGTGGTGTGGATGTGGTCGAAGATGATTTCGGTCTCGAAGCGGCGGGCGTGCGCTTCAAAATTGGCCATCAATTCCGGCCCCTGGATGCCATCGGCGGCTGCCGGCCAGTTATCGACTTCGGTCGTGGTCATCAGCTGTCCCCCCTGGGCCATGCCGGTGATCAACACCGGCTTGAGGTTGGCGCGGGCGGCATAGACGGCGGCGGTGTAACCGGCGGGGCCGGAACCGAGAATGATCAGCGGGGTGTGGCGGGTTTGTGGCATCGTGATCCTCTGACTCTGTGTTTGCGGTGAAGCGCGATTATAGCGCTTCATCAGGATAGTCTGAAGCGCATCAACTCCTTGCAAACAGGTTTATAATCCGCACGTAAGCCCATGAACGGAATACTGTTTTATGTCTGATTTCTTACTTCCTCTTCACTGTTTTCCATGCCTTTTGCAATGGGGTGGCAATTGAGCCAAGGGCGCAAGTCCGTCGAGGTCGCGCCGAGCCAGTTGCCGGACAGGATCGGCTCGCTGCTGCAGGAGTCGCGCTGGTTTGCGGTTGGCGCCGTTGCCCTTTTCCTGACCTTGGCCCTGTGGGGATTCAGCAAGGACGATCCGGGCTGGTCGCATGCGGTCGCAACGCAGAGCTTGCAGAATCCGACTGGTCGTGCCGGTGCCTGGGTAGCGGACCTGCTGCTTTTTGTCTTCGGCCTTTCCGCCTGGTGGTGGATCGTGCTACTGCTGATGTTCGTCTGGTGGGGGTTTCATCGCCTGAACGCGCTGGAGCCCGGCGAGCAGCGGCCGGTTTACCTGGCTTTGGTCGGTTTTCTCCTGCTGCTGATTGGCAGTTCCGCCCTGGAAGCGCTGCGCTTTTATTCTTTGCGTGCCGAATTGCCGCTGGTGCCCGGTGGCATGCTCGGCAGCGAACTCGGGCGCGTGCTCTCCCGCCACATCGGCTACACCGGCGCGACCCTGTTCCTGCTGGGACTGATCGCTTGCGGCTGGAGCCTGTTTTCCGGCATGTCCTGGTTGGCAGCCTTCGAGAAGATCGGTTTGATCCTGGAAACCCTGGGCGGGTTGGTTTATGGCCGCGTCGATACCTGGCGTGACCGGCGCATCGGCCGTGAAGTCGCCCTGCAGCGCGAAACCATCGTCGAGGAAGAAAAGCGCCGGGTCGAACTGCACGAGCCTATCGTCATCGAGACGCCGGCACCGGTCGAAGTGCCGGTATCGAAAAAAGCCGAAAAGCGCGCGGAGCGCGAGAAACAGGTGGCACTCTTTCCGGAACTGATTACCGGCGGACGCCTGCCACCGCTGGCCCTGCTCGATCCGCCGCCGTCGGTGAATGAAACGGTGAGCCCGGAGACCCTGGAGTTCACCTCGCGGCTGATCGAGAGAAAGCTCGCCGACTTCGGTGTCCAGGTCAAGGTGCTTGCTGCCTTGCCCGGCCCGGTCATCACCCGCTACGAAATCGACCCGGCGGTCGGCGTCAAGGGCTCGCAGATCGTTAATCTCGCGCGCGACCTGGCGCGGGCGCTGGCGATGATTTCGATCCGGGTAGTCGAAACCGTGCCCGGAAAATCCTGCATGGCGCTCGAGTTGCCCAACCCCAGGCGGCAGACGGTCAAGCTCTGCGAAATCATTTCCAGCGGTCCCTACAACAATCTCGCCAGCCCGCTGACCGTCAGCCTCGGCAAGGACATCGGCGGTCTGCCGGTGGTTGCGGACCTGGCCAAGATGCCGCACCTGCTGGTCGCCGGGACGACCGGTTCGGGCAAGTCGGTCGGGGTCAATGCGATGATCCTGTCGATGCTCTACAAGTCCGAGCCCGAGCAGGTGCGCCTGATCATGGTCGACCCCAAGATGCTCGAACTGTCGATCTACGAAGGCATTCCGCATCTGTTGGCGCCGGTCGTCACCGACATGAAGCAGGCCGCCAATGCGCTCAACTGGTGCGTCGGCGAGATGGAAAAACGCTACAAGCTGATGTCGGCGATGGGGGTGCGCAACATCGCCGGTCTCAACAGCAAGATCAAGGAAGCGGAAAAGCGCGGCGAGCATATTCCGAACCCGCTCAGTCTGACCCCGGAGGCGCCGGAACCGCTGCAGACCATGCCCTTCATCGTCGTCGTCATCGACGAATTGGCCGACCTGATGATGGTGGTCGGCAAGAAGGTCGAGGAGTTGATCGCCCGCCTGGCGCAGAAAGCACGGGCTGCCGGCATCCACCTCGTGCTGGCAACGCAGCGGCCGTCGGTCGATGTGATTACCGGCCTGATCAAGGCCAATATTCCGACCCGGATCGCCTTCCAGGTGTCGAGCAAGATCGACTCGCGCACCATCCTCGACCAGATGGGGGCCGAGGCCCTGCTCGGCATGGGCGACATGCTCTACCTGGCGCCCGGCACCGGCTACCCGACGCGGGTGCATGGCGCCTTCGTTTCCGACGACGAAGTGCATCGCGTCGTCGAGCACCTCAAGTCGCTGGGGGCGCCAGAATATGTCGAAGACATTCTCAGTGGTGCCGGTGGCGACGAGGATGGCGGTGGTGACGGCGAGGGTGGCGGTGACGCCGAGCAGGATCCGCTCTACGACCAGGCGGTCGAGGTGGTATTGAAGAACAAGCGGGCTTCGATTTCGCTGGTGCAACGTCACTTGCGTATCGGTTACAACCGTTCGGCGCGGCTGATCGAAGCAATGGAAAAGGCCGGGCTGGTGTCCGGCATGGATGGCCGCGGCGGGCGGGAAGTGTTGGCCCGGCGTGAATCTGAAGAGTAAGGCCAAGGAGCAAGAAATAAGCGACAGGCATTCATGCCTGTCGGTCAAACATGTTTTGGAAGGGGTTTGCATCCCCTCCCAAAACGGTCGCCTGAAACCCCGGCCTTCAGGCCGGGGTCGGCTCTCACCCCCCTGAAGGGCGGGGTTTCAAACCAGAGTTAGTCTTACGATGAAAAAAGCCCTGAAATCGCTGTCGACCGTGGCAGCCTTGTGTTTTGGCCTGGGGCTGGCGCCGGCCAGCCTGGCGGCGACGGCCGTCGAGCAATTGCGTGACTTTTTACAGGCAACGCGCACGCTGCGCGCCGATTTCACCCAGAACGTGCTGGCCAAGGGCGGGCGCAAGCCGCAACTGTCGTCCGGTACGCTCGCCGTTTCGCGGCCGGGCAAGTTGCGCTGGGAAATCCTCAAGCCCTATCCGCAACTGATTGTCGGTGACGGCGAGAAAATCTGGATCCACGATCCCGAGTTGCAGCAAGTGACCGTGCGCAAGGCCGGGCAGGCGCTGGGCAGCACGCCGGCAGCACTGCTCGCCGGCAACAACGAGCTGGAAAAGAATTTCACGCTGCGCGAAGCCGGGCAGGGCGATGGCCTGAATTGGGTCGAAGCAACACCCAAGGCAACCGATAGCGGTTTCGAGAAAATTCGCATCGGTTTTGCCGGCGGCGAACTCAAGGCGATGGAATTGCTCGACAGCTTTGGCCAGACGACGCAGGTCAATTTCAGCCGTATCGAGCGCAACCCGGCGCTGCCGGCCAGCACCTTTCGCTTCACTCCGCCGGTCGGTAGCGACGTGGTCGGAGAGTAAACAGGGGCATTGAACCGGCAGGCATCGAAGCTCGTGCCGTAAGCGAGCGGTTTTTGGCAAAAATCACGGTCGACCGTGATTTTCGCCATTTTTCAGGCGCTTTCGCTGCTCAAATCCGGAATCCGTTCCGCCGGGCCGGTGGCTTCCCGGTAATCGCAACGGCTACCTTTGCGGCGGCAATGTTGATCCTCGTCGCGCCAATGAGCGCCGTGACTCAGGCAGCCGGTCTGGCAGATCACTGCATCGGCGCCCGACCAGTCCGTTGCCAGCGCGGCTTGCAGCCACTGCGTCTGGGTCGTGCGTCGCACCAACTCGCCGTACAGGCGAACCTGCATCGTTTCCAGTCGTTCGATTTCCCGTGCCTGTTCCTGCAATTGCCGCGAAGTCCGCGATTGTGCCGAAGCCAGGTGTCGCAGCAGGCAGAGCAATTCCTGCGAGCGGATGGCGGCTGGAGACGGAGCGGATGAAGTGAGGGAGGCCATGATTCGTGCGCTAAAAAACAGGCTGGCTGGCGGTGGCTGGCTGGGCCTCAAAGGCGGGAATGAACAATCAGCGTGACCAACGTTCGGGTGGGGGCCTTTATGAACGCGGTCAGGGAAACTATAGAGCCTTTGGCTCTTCTTGTAAACAAGAATTATTCTCATGAATCTGCGGCGCATATATTCTTCGACAGGTCGCGTCCACGTCCATGGCCCCGTCGGCCCCGTGCTCAGCGTTGTGGCAGCGCCGTCCACACGGTCCAGCGGCCGCAGGCTGAGCGGGCGCGGCGTTCGCTGTTGTCCCAGGGGCCACCGCGACAGACGCCCATGCGCATCTCGGAATCGAGTTCGATGCTATGGCCGTCGGCACCCGCGCGGCGTTCGCCGTGCCAGCGTTCGCAACTGCCGCAGCGCCGGTTCGCGACCGGATGGAGAACAAGGCCGCCGTTGTTTGCGGCCGGGATGGTGGGTTCGCTTTGCATGAATCTGAAACCTCTCCTGTTGATGTATTCCGAGAATCGACGTGTGATTTTTTCTGGACGGCTAGCCGATTCCGCCTCAATTGCCAACGGCCGCTTCGCGGCTGAGACGGACCAGTTCGCCAATGTTTTCGGGCTGCAGCCCGAGTAGCGACAGGCAGGCGCTGCCGAGTTTCTTCCATTCGCAGGTCATTGCCAGCCCGGTACGGATCTGGAAAATGTACTCTGCCAGTTGTGCCAGTGCGATCAGTTGCGGCACCGAGGGCGGCAGTGTTTCACGGAGTTGGCCCAGGAGTGCCGGGCGTTCGTGATGGTGGGCAATGGCGATGGCCAGCGTTTCCGGCAGCAGCCATTCTTGGGCGAGGCGGGCGCCGATCTGGGCATGATCGATCCCGATTTCCTGTCGCTCGACTTCGGTAAAGCCGATTTCCGCCTCCGTATTGGCGACCGCGAGCAGTGCCCGGTAGTCATCGATGTGGATGATGAGCGAGGGAATGCCGGCATCGCGGAAGAGTGCGAAGGTATGTGCGTCCTCCGGCAGGAGTTCGCCGCGCGGCAGGAGATGAGCGCAGAGCCAGGCAGCGATTTCGGCGATGCGCGCCGAACTGTCCCAGAAACGCTCCATATCCGGCAGGTGGCCGAAGACCTGGCGCAGGGAAAGGCCGGCAATGACCTGGATGACGTGGCGCAGACCGAGCAACAGGATCGCTTCGCGCGGGGATGCCACCTTCTTGCTCAGGCCCAGCATCGGCGAATTGGCCGTCTTGATCAGGCCGGCAGCCAGGGCCACGTCGGAGCGGAGCAGATTGGCCAAGCGGTTCAGATCGGGCTCCTCCCGCGCCATTTCCTGCTCTATGGTCTTGAGAATGGTTGGGCGCGGTGGAATGCCGATCTCGCGTAGCGAGATATTCATGCGCTTGCGGACGCAGTCTTCATCGCTGGCTTGGATGTTGCTGGCATGCTCGATCATGGCTATTTCCAGAAGGGGCTGAGGGAGGGGCGAGGCGCCATTGTAAGCCGAGAAATCACGGTCAACCGCCAGGAAGGCGGCAAATCCGCCGCTCGTTACCACCCGGACCGCCGCCAAGCAGGGCAAAAGGCGGGGCAGGGCGGATGTTATGATCCTGACCATTGTGTCCGGAGTACTTGCGATGATCGATCCCGCTGGCGAAACCTTGCGCTGCGAGCAATTGCCCTGTACGGAGCCGGTATCCGTGCCGTCGGCCGGTGCATCGCTCGTGGTCGTTCATGGTCGTCAGCCGGGCCGGCGCTACGAGTTGCCCGTCACCGCTTCCCTTCTCGGCCGCGACGGCGGTGCCGACATCGTCATCGAAGACCCCAAGGTGTCGCGACACCAGGCTTGGCTGCGTCACAACGACAATCGCTATCGACTGCACGATTGCGACTCGACCAACGGCACCTGGCTCAACCACCGGCGCGTCGGTGCCGAAGGTGTCGAACTGCAGCGCGAGGATCGTATCGTCGTTGGCGATACCGAGCTCAAGTTCCTGCCGCATGACGCCGCCGAGCTCGAGTACCTGCGCCGCCTGGAAGCCCTGGCACATACCGATGCGATCACCCAGGTCTTCAACAAGGGACACATCGGCGAGTTGATGGACAGCGAATTCAACCGCGCCCGCCGCCAGGGGCAGGGCTTCAGCTTGCTGGTGATCGATCTCGACCATTTCAAGCTGATCAACGACAACCACGGCCACGATGCCGGTGACCACGTCCTGCTCGAGGTAGCGCAACTTCTCAAGGGCGAGGTTGCCGCCATTGGCGGCATTCTTGGGCGCTTTGGCGGCGAGGAATTCGTCGTCGTCCTCAGCGATACCGATGCCGCCCGCGCCAGTGCTCACGCCGAAAAACTCCGTGCCGCCGTCGCCGCCAGACCGCTGGCCTACGAAGGCAATCCCATCCCGCTCACCGCCAGCATCGGTGTTGCCACCGCCAGCCGTGCTTGCGAACATGTCCGCGAACTTTTTCGCCGCGCCGACGCCGGTGTCTACCGGGCCAAGCGCGAAGGCCGCAATTGCGTGCGCTGCGGCGACTGAAAACCGGCCCCTGATTTCCGGGATGGGCTTCGGCGCGGGAATCGCCCGCGCATGAGGGCAAATCCGCTTACGGACGGGGGCGGGCGCAAAAGCCGAAATGGGCGCCGAGATCGCAGCCGCTGGCCAGGGGCTGTACAGGCAGGCCCCGCCAGAAAATTCTGCCACCGGGCGCATTGTCGGCGGTCGCGGTGCTGCCGGGGCTGGTGCTTGGCGGCAACAGCTTGCTCCAGAGGTCGACATCGACCTCCTCTCCTCGCGCATCGGTGCATGCCGCCAGCAGTTCCGGTAGGTCACGGTCATCGAGTACGCCGATACCGGGGCTGGCTGCGAGCAGGATGTCCCCGGCGGCGGTGAGATAAAGCGCTCGCACCGTGCCGGCGGGCAGGCCGCTGTGGGTAATGAAAGCCTCGCCATCGCTGCGGTAAACCCACGGTGTCAGTGCCAGATCGACATAGACCCGCTGCGGTCCGTTGAGCACTCGCCAGCAGCCGTCGGCGTCGGCACCGTAATGGCGATTGAGGAAGGCATTCAGCCCGCCGTGTCTTACCTGCTCACCACGCAAGCGCCATTGTCCGCGCCGGTCCAGGGCCAGCCATTCGTAACAGGCGGGAACATCGGGCCATCTGGCAAGTGTCGAAGGGTTCATGGTCGGGGATGCTGCACCTGTGGATCGGGTGGTGTTGGAGCGAGGAGTGCGTTCAGCATGCTGCCCAGCTTGGCGGCGGTTTCCTGGTATTCGATCCCGGCATCGGAGTCGGCAACAATGCCGGCGCCGGCCTGGAGCCGGGCAAGCTTGCCGTCGATCAGGGCCGAGCGCAGGGCAACCCAGATTTCGCCGTCGCCATTGCCGGAGATGCGGCCAATTCCACCGCTATACCAACCCGGTCGTTCTTCTCCCGCCGTGCGCAGCCATTGCCATGCCGCCAAGGGTGGAAAGCCGCCGACAGCCGGGCTGGGATGCAGGGCATCGGCCAGTTGCAGCAGGCTCGTTCCCGCCAGGGCCTGGCCGACGA
The DNA here is from genome assembly GCF_023150235.1 of Azonexus sp. Lineage (GTDB taxonomy): Bacteria > Pseudomonadota > Gammaproteobacteria > Burkholderiales > Rhodocyclaceae > Azonexus. The sequence goes on along the minus strand of NZ_JAKLLH010000027.1, from coordinate 9,715 downwards.
TGCGGCTGCGCCAGTGGGTGAGCTGGCCGGCACGGTGTTTTTCGCGAGCCTGACTGTGCAGGCTATCGGCTCGACAGTGCGGAGCCAGGGCGGCGGATACGGCTTCGACCACGTATTGCTGTTCCCGGCAGTTCTTGTCGCTTTCGAGTTCCGGTGAATCTTGCCAGGCGGTTCCGGCCAGGGCATCAGCCCCGATTTTTCCGCATCGCAGCGAGACCAGGGTTTCCGGCGTGGCGCCGAGAAAGCAGAATCCAGGTTCGCGCTGGGCATAAATCAGGCCATCGCATTGCTGCAGCAGGAGTTGCGCCAGTATTTTTTGGGGCGCCAGAGGGGTGGCGGCGCTGACTTGGATTTCGCGCGCGAGTACCAGCTTCTGCAATTGGCCGTCGTGAATGGCGCGCAAGGCGGTAGCGACACGCCTCTCCCAGGCCAGCGGATCGCCGGGCTGAAGCTGCGGCGGGGCGGGTGCTGGCGGGGCGGCTTGAGGCAGCGGCTGCAGGGCGTCGAGCAGCTTTTCCCGGTCATGCTCGAAGTTTTCCAGCCGGCTGCTGAAAATGGCGCGGGCCTGCCCGTCGCGGGCCTCCAGCCAAAGGGTGGGGACGCTCAGTTGTGCATTGGCCGGGGGGGCGGGGCTGTCCTCGTGAAAGGCGAAGCCGATACTGGCATCGGCGGGGTGGCTTCCCAGCCAGTTGGCCCGGCAACTGCGCAAGGCGGTATCGAGCCGGAGCAGGCGTCCCGGTCCTTGCTCCCCTTGCTGCCATGCACAGCCCAGCCCAAGACGGAACTCGCGGCGGGCGACCTGGGCCTGGTAGCAAAAGCAGGGATCGGCATCGTTCAGGTATTCCAGCCAGTGGCCATGATAGGGGCCAAGGTCCAGATGCAGGCTGAAGTATCGCGAGGCATCGCCGGTCTTGCGCCAGGCAGCGAGCTGTGCACCGATAGCGGCAGCCTGCAGCCATTGCCGCAGGCAAGCAGACAGCGAAGAGCTCATTGGCGGGTGGCCAGGGCGCGTAAATCGGCGCGGCTCAATTTGCCGGCGGCATTGCGTGGCAGGCGTTCGACACGGATCAGATGGCGGGGCAGGGCGGCAGCGGGTAAATGGCGGCGGGCGTGGGCCAGTAGTTGTGCCTCATCGGCATCGCCGACCAGCAGGGCGACGATGCGATCGCCCCAGACCGGGTCGGGGAGGCCGGTGACGGCGATGTCGCGCACGCCGGGGCAACTGGCGAGCTGGGCTTCGATTTCCAGGGGATGAATATTGCGGCCACCGCTGATCAGCATGTCGTCCGCGCGCCCGGTGACGAACAGGCGACCGCTGGCATCGAGACGCCCGAGGTCGCCGGTCGTCAGCCAGCCGCTGGCATCGATGGCGCTGGCTTGCCGGCTGCGGCCGAGGTAGGCGAGCATCAGTTGCGGGCTGCGGACGCGGATGCGGCCGTCCTCGCCAATCGCGATTTCACAGCCGTCCAGGGGACGACCGACCAGCCCGGCTTGCCAGGGACCGTCGCCAGGAACCCAGGTGGCGATCTGGGCGGCGGTTTCGCTCATGCCGTAACTGGGATGCAAGGGCCAGCCGGCAGCCTGCCCGCGTGCGTGCAGCGCCGGGGCCAGGGCAGCGCCGCCGATCAGTACATGACGCAGACTGGGTGGGGGCGGGCAGCCCTGCTCCAGCAGGCGGGCCAGCATGGCGGGAACGAGAGAAAGATGGGTGACCGGATGATCGTGCAGGGCGGCGGCGAGCCGCTCGACCTTGAAGTCGGGATGCACCATGACGGCGGCACCCGCCGCCGCTGTGCGCCAGAGAATGCTCTGCCCGCCGATGTGGCAGAGCGGCATGCAGGCCAGCCAGAGATCGCCAGGGGCAAGCGGGAGACGCCGATTGGCAGCGGTGGCGGCGGCATGCAGTTGTCGCGCCCCATGCAGCACTACTTTTGCCTGGCCTTCGCTGCCGCTGCTGGCAATCAGCAATGCGCTAGCGGTGGGCAGGGAGGCTGTGACCAGGGTTTCCGGGGCAATGTCACGGTCGACCGGGAAAAAAGGCAATTTTTTCCAGCTGGCGGCATAGGCGTTCAGGGCCAGGGATTCGTTGTCGCCCCGGCAGCAGTAAATGCCGCTTGCCGGCAGGGCATCGGCCCGCGCGGCACTCTCGGCCGCCAGGTCGGCGTAGCTGAAATGGCGCAGGCCGAGCAGCAGCGCCGGCGCCTCCGGCCGGATTGCGGCTTGCTCGCGGAGCAGGTCGGCGAGCGTCGGTGCGTTGTCGGCTGGCGGCGGGGGAAAAGGCGTGGGAAGGTCGGGCTGCTTCATCGGCAGACGATTATACGCAGCCGTCAAGGATGGCCGGCTGAGACAGATCAAGAAAAAGGCCGCAGCCCATGGGCTGCGGCCTGCCGCGGGGTTGGCCGGGTCAGCGCTGGCGGGTGCTGGCGCGGATCGCCTGCCAGAGGCCGTGCCGTAATTCCAGCTGGTAATCCTCGGTGGACTCGAAACGGTAGGGCTTGCCGCTCATGCGGCCTTGTTCGATCACGACCGAGCCGACATCGATACGCCGGCAGTCCTTTTCCGCCTCGCCAGCCGCCAGTCGGCCCTGGATCGATAGCCGGCGCTGCTGGTAATCCTGCAGGCTGGCAATGGCGGCGAGCGTGCTTTTGACCATTTCATCGCGGGTGAATTCGAGGGTTTCCGTGCCACCGCCCTGAGTGCGTACCGTTGCGCTGGCCCGGATGTCGTCGGCGAAGAGCGCCAGGATCGATGCACTGTCGCGGGCGGCAAGCGCGGCGTCGAAATGCTTCAGCCATTGCTCGCCAATATGCTGTGGCTTGCAGCCCGTGGCGGAATTCTCCGTCGCGGCCGATAGCGGTGACGACGAGGGCGAGGCCGGCGGTGACGGTGTCGTCGGGCTGGTCGCCCGCGGTGCTTGTGGCGGCTGAGTTTCCAGCTCGGCGGCGTAACGGTCGAGCTCGGCGTCGAAAGCACCCGGAACGTAAAAATCGGGCACCTTGTCGAGCAGTGTCGGCAGGAGAATCGTGAATAGTGCCCGGGTACGCTTGCCGGCCTTGGGGTCGCGGGCGAAACCGACCTTGCCCGGTTCGATATCGACGCTGCCGCCATGGGCGACCAGGGTGGTCGCGCCGCGATTGACCTTGTCGTAAGTCCCCTGGGCATATTGTTCGCTGGCCTGCTCGGCCGGCAGGGCATAGGGCTCGTGGTCGGTGCCGCGGATGCCGATGGTTGCGGATGGGGTGATGACCTTGTGTTCGCCGCGGTTGGTTTGCGAAATCCAGCCGCTGATGATGCGTAGCGAACCGGTAATCAGGCGCAATATCTGGCGGTCGGTCGATTTACCTTCTGCGGCATAACGTTCGGGAACGAACTCGGCATCCGGGCGGATGGCGATCATGCCCGCATCGGTGGTTTTGAGTACAGCCTCGGCGTTGGCTGCGGCCTTGACGGTTTCGCCAACGTGGATCTGCGCCCCCTCGCGGAGCTTGCGCTGCCCTCCCTGCGGGCTACGGGCGGAGACCTCGCCCCGAAGCCGGGTCACGGTGGCGAAAGGCTTGCCAAGGTCGGGATTGGCGACCTCCGCGCCCGCCCAGGCCGGCGAAGGGGCCTGGATGACGAGCAGCAGTGCGGCCAGGGCAAGCAGGTGTCCGAAAGTGCGGGAAGCGGCAGGGTTCATGATCGGCAATCGAGTGACGGTAGACGCCATGCCAATATATCACGCTCTCAATACCGGTCGCGGGGACTCGATATTTTTGTTGTTTTTACTGGTTTTCTGCCGGTGCGGGCCTGTTTCAGAGCGTCGCCCAGCGAGCGAATTCCCGGCCAAAAAAAGCGGTGAAAACGAGTGCGAGTGGCGTGAAGGCGATGAAGTAGCGTAGCAGGCGGGCGATGAAGGGCGTGGCCTTCGCTGCCTCGATGAAATGCCTGGCCACCAAATCGCCCTTGAGCCAGACGATGCCGGCCACCAGCAGGGGAAGCCAGGTGGTGGCATGGTGTAGCCAGCGACCGAGCGCCAGGCTGAGCAGGGTCAGCGCCAGCAAGGCGAGCCAGGTGAGGAACAGCGGCTTGAGTTGCGGAGAAGCGGGGGCGTCGCTCATGTCAGTACGTAAAAGAAAGGAAAGATCACCAGCCAGATAATGTCGGTAGCGTGCCAGTAGCTGGCCAGTGCTTCCAGGCCGCTGTGGTCCTCGGCGCTGTAGCCGCCAAAGAGATGGCGGACGAGAACCCAGAGCATGCCGAGCACGCCCCAGATGGCGTGAACGAGATGGTTGAAGGTCAGGTAGTAATAGACGGTGAAGAAAATTCCCGAATTGCCGTCGATGCCATGTGCCAGGTTCCACTGGATTTCGAGCAGCTTTGCGACCGGATAACCGAGAGCCAGCAGCAGGGCGCCGATCAGCCAGTAGAGCGACTGCCGGCGGGCATTGACACGGATACAGGCAACCGAACAGGCAAGACAGAAGCTGCTACTGATCATCAGTAGCGTGATTGCCGTGCCGGCAAATTGCGAGAGGCGGGCGCTGCCTTCCTGAAAGGCTTCGGGAAAGTGGGCGCGCGAGACGAAGTAGACGATGAAAAGCACCAGGAATTCGACGAATTCGCAGGTGATACCGACCCAGATACCTTTGTTTCCCGGAATGTGACCGGGCTGTGCGCTGGTCTCGGGCGTGGGTTCGGTAACTGGCTCGGCAAGAGGGAGGGAGGTGGTGCTGGCGTTCATGGAGGGCAGCATGCCCGCATGGTGGATCGCGTGTCGTTGATCTGCCATAAAAACAAGGAGCCGGCGAATTGCCGGCCCGTGAAATCATGGGAAAGGTTGCGTCTGGACGTTGATTGCGTTCAGGTGCGGAACTGCGATACCGCCTGGTGCAGCGAGGCCGATAGGGAATGTAGTTCGCGGGCAGCGTTGGCCGTATTGCGGACGGCCGTGGCGCTTTCTTCCGACATCTGGGCGATGGTTTCCAGCTGCCGGGCAATCTGGTTGCCGGCGGCGCTCTGTTCGGCAATCGAATCGGAAATGCTGGTGACCATCTGCGTCACGCGCTGCGAGCCGTCGCGGATGCGGGTGATCGACTCGCCGGCCCGGTTGGCGAGATCGACTCCGTTGCTCACCTGCTCGACGCCGGACTGCATGCTCCCGACCGCGCTACGCGTACCGTTCTGGATCTTGTTGACCATGTCGGCGATTTCGGTGGTCGACATTCCGGTGCGCTCGGCCAGCTTGCGCACTTCGTCGGCAACGACGGCGAAACCGCGTCCCTGCTCGCCGGCACGGGCGGCTTCGATGGCGGCGTTCAGGGCGAGGAGATTGGTCTGGTCGGCAATTTCCTTGATCGTATTCACGATGGAGGTGATCTGGTCCGACTGGCGACCAAGGTCTTCAACGATATTCGAGGAGGCCTGTACTGCCTGAGAAATCTTGCGCATTTCGTCGGCGGCATTATGGATCACCGAGGCCCCTTCTTCCGAGAGTGTTCCGGCCTCGTGCGACAGGGCGTGGGCTTCGTTGGCGTTATCGCGGACAACATCGATGCTGACCGCCATTTCTTCCACCGCCGCCGCCATTGACGCGGCGGCATCGCTCTGCTGGCGGGCGCGGTCGGCGACTTGCTCGGAGGCGTTCAGCAATTCGTCGGCGGAGCTGGCCACCTGTTTGGCGTTGGTGGTAATGGTCGAGATCATGTTGCGCAGGGTTTCCTGCATGGTACGGATGTTGCCGAGCAGGCTTTCGCGGTCGTTCGGGTCGCCATCGACCGGCGTTGCCAGATCGCCGGCGGCGATGCGGCGCGTGACGGCGGAGGCAATTTCCGGGTCGCCGCCCAGTGTGCGGATGATGCTACGCGAAACCAGTCCGAGTGAAATGGCGATGAAGCCACCGATACCCAGCCCCCAGAGCAGGAGCTTGATCGCATCGGCCCGGAATTTTTCCTCGACGTCGTCGATGTAGATACCGGTACCGATCACCCAGCCCCACGACTCGAAGCCCTTGACGTAGGAGAGCTTGGGTACCGGGTTGTCCGATCCGGGCTTGGGCCAGACGTAGTCGACAAAGCCGGCGCCGTGGTTCTTGACCATCTGGTTGAACTCGTTGAAAAGGAATTTCCCGTTCTTGTCCTTCAACTGGTCGAGCTTCTTGCCTTCGAGTTCGGGCTTGATCGGGTGCATGATCATCTGGTCGGTGAGATCGTTGATCCAGAAGTACTCGGTCTTGTCGTAGCGCAGGGCGCGCAGGGCCTCTTTTGCCGCCTTCTTGGCATCATCGGCCGACAGGGTACCGTTCCTGGCCATCTGCTCGTAGTGTCCAACCGTGGTGTAGGCGACTTCGATCAGGTTTCTGACCTTGTCTTGTCGACCCTCCATCATGATGCTCTTTTCGTTGAGCAGCAGAACGGTGAACAAGGCCATCAGGGCGAGAATGGTGGCCAGGGTCATCGCGGTCAGCTTGCCGCGCAGGCTTAATTTCTGCATTGCCATGTCGTGCTCCTCTCCTGTGCTGTGGATACTGCTTTTGCTGTTATCTATAACTAAAGTAATGGTTGTAGGATTTTAGCATTTTTTGCGCTTTTTTCCACTGCTTTTCCTGATCGGGAAAAGGGTCTTTTTTACGGTCAACGCTTGAAAAAGGCAAAAAATGCCTCAACTGTGGGGCTGTCAAACATTTCCTGCATAGGAGGCACCATGCGACTCGACAAACTCACGACCAAATTCCAGCAGGCTCTGGCCGATGCGCAGAGCCTGGCGATTGGCAACGATCAGCAATTCATCGAAGCGCAGCATCTGCTGCTCGCCCTGCTTAACCAAGACGACGGCGGCACGGTGTCGCTGCTCGGCCGGGCCGGGGTCAATGTGCCGGCACTGCGCCGCGATCTCGAACAGGCGCTGGGCCGCCTGCCCAAGGTCGAAGGCCACGGTGGTGAGGTCAGTATCGGCCGCGATCTCGGCAACCTGCTCAACCTGACCGACAAGGAGGCGCAGAAGCGCGGCGACCAGTTCATCGCCAGCGAGATGTTCCTGCTCGCCGTTTGCGACGACAGGGGCGAAGCGGGGCGGATCGCTCGCCAGCACGGCTTGCAGAAGAAGGCGCTGGACGCGGCGATCCTGGCGGTGCGCGGCGGCCAGGGCGTGAATTCGCAGGAGGCCGAAGGCCAGCGCGAGTCGCTGAAAAAGTTTTGCATCGATCTGACCGAACGCGCGGCGCAGGGCAAGCTCGATCCGGTGATCGGTCGCGACGACGAAATCCGCCGCGCGATCCAGATCCTGCAGCGCCGCACCAAGAACAACCCGGTGTTGATCGGCGAGCCGGGCGTCGGCAAAACTGCCATCGTCGAAGGCCTGGCCCAGCGCATCGTCAACAACGAGGTGCCGGAAACGCTGAAGGGCAAGAAGGTGCTGGTGCTGGACATGGCTGGCCTGCTTGCCGGCGCCAAGTATCGCGGCGAGTTCGAGGAACGGCTGAAGGCGGTGCTCAAGGAGATCGCGCAGGAAGAAGGGCGGATCATCCTGTTCATCGACGAAATCCACACCATGGTCGGCGCCGGCAAGGCCGAGGGCGCCATCGACGCCGGCAACATGCTGAAGCCCGCCTTGGCGCGCGGCGAGTTGCACTGCATCGGCGCAACGACGCTGGACGAATACCGCAAGTACATCGAAAAGGATGCTGCGCTGGAACGCCGCTTCCAGAAGGTGCTGGTCGAAGAGCCGTCGGTCGAATCAACCATCGCCATCCTGCGTGGCCTGCAGGAGCGCTATGAACTGCACCACGGCGTCGATATTACCGACCCGGCGATTGTCGCGGCGGCCGAACTGAGTCATCGCTACATCACCGACCGTTTCCTGCCCGACAAAGCCATCGACCTGATCGACGAGGCTGCTGCCCGGATCAAGATGGAAATCGACTCCAAGCCGGAGGTGATGGACAAGCTCGACCGCCGCATCATCCAGCTCAAGATCGAACGCGAAGCGGTCAAGAAGGAAAAGGACGAAGCCTCACAGAAGCGGCTGGCCTTGATCGAGGAGGAAATCACCCGGCTGACCAAGGAGTATTCCGACCTCGAAGAAATCTGGAAGGCCGAAAAGTCGGCGGTGCTCGGTTCGGCGCAGATCAAGGAGGAAATCGACCACGTCAAAGCCGAGATCGCCCGCCTGCAGCGCGAAGGCAAGCTCGACAAGGTCGCCGAACTGCAATACGGCAAGCTGCCGCAGCTGGAAGCCCAGTTGAAGGCGGCGGACACGGTCGACCCACAAAAACAGCCAAAAAACAAACTGCTGCGCACCCAGGTTGGCGCCGAGGAAATCGCCGAAGTGGTCAGCCGCGCCACCGGCATCCCGGTCAGCAAGATGATGCAGGGCGAGCGCGACAAGCTGCTCAAGATGGAAGACAAGCTGCACCAGCGGGTGGTCGGGCAGGATGAGGCGGTGCGCCTGGTCGCCGATGCGATCCGCCGTTCGCGCGCTGGCCTGGCCGATCCGAACAAGCCCTACGGTTCCTTCCTCTTCCTCGGCCCGACCGGTGTCGGCAAGACCGAGCTGTGCAAGGCCCTGGCCGAGTTCATGTTCGATTCCGAAGAGCACCTGATCCGCATCGACATGAGCGAGTTCATGGAGAAGCACTCGGTCGCCCGCCTGATCGGGGCGCCGCCGGGCTATGTCGGTTACGAGGAAGGCGGTTACCTGACCGAGGCCGTGCGCCGCAAGCCGTACAGTGTCATCCTGCTTGATGAGGTCGAGAAGGCGCACCCGGACGTCTTCAACGTGCTGCTGCAGGTACTTGACGACGGCCGCATGACCGATGGCCAGGGCCGCACCGTCGATTTCAAGAACACGGTGGTGGTGATGACTTCCAATCTGGGCAGCCAGATGATCCAGCAGATGCAGGGCGACGATTATGGCCTGATCAAGCTGGCGGTGATGGCCGAGGTCAAGACCTACTTCCGGCCCGAGTTCGTCAATCGCATCGACGAAGTGGTGGTCTTCCACAGCCTCGACGAGCAGCACATCGCCGGCATCGCCAAGATCCAGCTGGCTTATCTCGAAAAGCGGCTGGCGCAGATGGAGATGGGCTTGGTGGTCGAGGAATCGGCCTTGCTCGAACTGGCCAAGGCCGGCTTCGACCCGGTCTTTGGCGCCCGGCCGCTGAAGCGGGCGATCCAGCAGCAGATTGAAAATCCGCTGGCGCGGGCGATTCTGGAAGGCCGTTTTGCCGCCAAGGACACGATTCGCGTCAGTTGCGATCCGGCAGGAATGCTGGCGTTTTCCAGGGCTTGATCGATGTGCGATGCAGATTCCAACTTCGCGGCGGACCTGGCTGCCTGGCAGAACGCCCGCCGCGATGAGCTGGCGGCAGCCGATAGTTGGCTGGGGCTGGCCGGCTTGTTCTGGCTGGAGCCAGGGCGTAACGCGCTGGGCGCCGCCGCCGGTTGTCCATTGCAACTCCCGGCGGGACCGGCTTGGGCTGGGGAGGTGATCTGGGAGCCCGAACCGGAGCGCTTGGTCTGGCAACCGCAGTCCGGCGAGCCGCTCGTGCTGACCACTGATCGTGCGGGCCTGCCAACCACGGTCGACATCGAAAATTGGTCATTTGAGCCTCTTGCAAAAGGCTGCTTGCGAGCGGGATTTTCCGCTCTGGAGTGGAAAAACGGAAGGTGCGGGCGGCCATTTCTGGCATGATGCGGTTCTCGAAGCCAACATCATAACGCCCGCCCCATGAATGCTATCC
>NZ_JAKLLH010000046.1 GCF_023150235.1 Azonexus sp. | reverse complement strand
AGGGGTCGTCTCAGAAAACGGAAAAAATCGTACGCTAAGCCGGTTGCAGCGGTCGTAGCGGCCTGAACTTGCCCGCGCCGATCTTGGCGCTGCTGCGCCAGAGGTAATCGCCGGTCAGGTTGATGTGCTCCCAGCCAAGCGGAGACAGGTACTGCAACAAGCCGTCATCGACGGCATGCCCGTTGCCGCGCAGCCCGTGTGCAGCCCGCTCCAGGTAGACCGTGTTCCACAGCACGATGGCCGCTGTCACGAGGTTGAGGCCACTGGCCCGGTAGCGCTGCTGCTCGAAACTGCGGTCGCGGATTTCGCCCAGCCGGTTGAAGAACACGGCGCGGGCCAGGGCGTTACGGGCTTCGCCCTTGTTCAGTCCGGCATGCACACGGCGGCGCAGCTCGACGCTTTGCAGCCAGTCCAGAATGAACAACGTGCGCTCGATGCGGCCCAGCTCGCGCAGGGCGACGGCCAGGCCGTTCTGGCGCGGGTAGCTGCCGAGCTTCCTGAGCATCAGGGATGCCGTCACCGTGCCCTGCTTGATCGAGGTGGCCAGCCGCAGGATTTCATCCCAATGGGCGCGGACGTGCTTGATGTTGAGCGTGCCGCCGATCATTGGCTTGAGCGCGTCGTAGACAGCGTCGCCCTTCGGGATGTAGAGCTTGGTGTCGCCCAGGTCGCGGATGCGCGGCGCGAAGCGGAAGCCCAGCAGGTGCATCAGGGCGAAGACGTGATCGGTGAAGCCCGCCGTGTCGGTGTAGTGTTCCTCGATGCGCAGGTCGGACTCGTGGTACAGCAGGCCGTCGAGCACATAGGTCGAGTCGCGCACGCCGACGTTCACCACCTTGGTGTGGAACGGCGCGTATTGGTCGGAGATATGGGTGTAGAACGTCCGGCCTGGACTGCTGCCGTATTTCGGATTGATGTGGCCGGTGCTCTCGGCCTTGCTGCCGGTACGGAAGTTCTGGCCGTCCGACGATGACGTGGTGCCGTCGCCCCAGTGCTCGGCGAACGGATGCCGGAACTGCGCGTTGACCAGCTCGGCCAGCGCCGTCGAATAGGTCTCGTCGCGGATGTGCCAGGCTTGCAGCCAAGCCAGCTTGGCGTAGGTCGTGCCGGGGCAGGACTCCGCCATCTTGGTCAGGCCCAGGTTGATCGCGTCGGCCAGGATCGTGCTCAGCAGCAGGTTCTTGTCCTTGGCCAGATCGCCCGATTTCAGGTGCGCGAAGTGCCGGGTGAAGCCCGTCCATTCGTCCACCTCCAGCAGCAATTCGGTGATTTTGACGTGTGGCAGGATCATTGCGGTCTGGTCGATCAGCGCCTGCGCGGTGTCGGGCACCGCCGCGTCGAGTGGCGTGATCTTCAGGCCCGACTCCGTGATGATGGCGTCCGGCAGTTCGTTGGCCATCGCCATGCGGTTGACGGTGGCGAGTTGCGTTTCCAGCAGCGTCAGCCGCTCATGCAGATACTGGTCGCAATCGGTGGCCACAGCCAGCGGCAATTCGCTGGCCTGCTTGAGGCTGGTGAATTTCGCGGGCGGCACCAGGTAGTCCTCAAAATCCTTGAACTGGCGGGAGCCTTGCACCCAGATGTCGCCGGAGCGCAGCGCGTTCTTCATCTCCGACAGCGCGCACAGTTCGTAGTAGCGCCGGTCGATGCCGGCATCGGTCATCACCAGCTTCTGCCAACGCGGCTTGATGAAGTCGGTCGGCGCATCGGCAGGCACCTTGCGGGCGTTATCGCTGTTCATACCGCGCAGCACCTCGATGGCGTCGAGCACGTCCTTGGCGGCGGGCGCGGCCCGCAGCCTGAGCACGTCGAGGAATTCCGGCGCGTAGCGGCGCAGCGTGGCGTAACTCTCGCCGATGCGGTGCAGGAAATCGAAGTCCTCGGGCTGCGCGAGCTTCTGCGCCTCGGTCACGCTTTCGGCGAAAGCATCCCAGGACATGACGGCCTCGATGGCGGCGAACGGATCACGGCCTGCCTGCTTGGCCTCGATCAATGCCTGACCGATGCGCCCGAACAGCCGCACCTTGGCATTGATCGCCTTGCCGGATGCCTGGAACTGCTGCTGATGCCTCTTCTTGGCGTCGTTGAACAGTTTGCCCAGGATGCGGTCGTGCAGGTCGATGATTTCATCGGTGACGGTGGCCATACCCTCGATGGCGAGCGCCACCAGGCTCGCGTAGCGGCGCTGCGGCTCGAACCTGGCCAGGTCGGCGGGCGTCATCTGGCCACCCTCGCGGGCAATCTTGAGCAGCCGGTTCTGGTGAACCAGCCGCTCGATGCCAGAAGGCAGGTCGAGTGCCTGCCACGCCTTGAGGCGTTCGATGTGTTCCAGCATGTGCCGAGAGTTCGGCTTGGCTGGGGACTGGCGCAGCCAGGCCAGCCAGGTCGCTTTGCCGTTGTCACGGCGCTTGAGCAGATCGTCGAGGCGGTGTCGATGCGCGTCCGACAGTGGTTCGGCCAAAGCGTCGTAGATGCGCCGGTTGGCGCGGGTGATCGCCTCAGCGCAGACGCGCTCGACAACATCCAGCGTCGGCAAGATGATGTGCCGGTGGCGCAGCGAGTCGATGACGCTGCTGGCCAGCACGATGCCTTTGTCAGTCTGCAAGGCCAGCTCGGTCGTGGCGTGGACGGCCTGCCGATAGTGCGCCAGGCCGAAGGGCTCCATGCCCAAGTACGCCCGCAGTTCGAGCAGGTGTTCCCGCCTGGTTTCCTCCCGCTCTGCATACTGCGGCCAGCACACCGGGTCGAGCCGCAGTTGTCGTCCGATCCATTGCAGCAGGGGCGTCGGAACAGAAGCGCCGGGCAGCAGGCCCTGGCCTGGGAAGCGCAGCAAACACAACTGCACCGCGACGCCCAGGCGGTTGGCGTCGCCGCGCCGCTGACGGATCAGCGACAGGTCGGGTTCGCTGAACGTGTACTGCCTGATGAGTTCGTCTTGGGCGTCAGGCAACGCCAACAGGCTTTCGCGCTCGGCGACGGAAAGGATCGAACGGCGGGGCATGCGGTTTCCTTCTTCTTGAAAACGTTCGTTTGTGACAAGCCCGCCAAGGCAACCGGCATGAAACGCGGAATCAAGGCGTTGCAGTTCTCGAAAATAGTTCTTGAAATACTATTCTCGAACCATTACGATGACAATGAGTTTCGATAACGCCTTTGGCAAGCGCGGTCGAAGCGCCTCATGGCCTCATGGCCTCATGGCCGACCTCGCAACCTCGTCAGGAGACATCAATGAATCTCGAAGAAGCCGTGCAAAAGCATGCCGAGTGGAAGCTGAAATTTCGCATCGCCATTTCCAAGAAGGAGCAGATGGATGCCGCCACGATCAGCAACGACAACTGCTGCGCAGTGGGCCAATGGCTGTATGGGGAAGGCAAGACCAAGTGGGGCAGCAAGCCGGAGTTCCAGAAGGCGCTGGATAAGCACAAGGCGTTTCACGTTCAGGCCGGACAGGTCGCAGGCTTGATCAACGCTGGCAAGTACGCCCAAGCTGAGGCCGCGCTCGGCAATGGGACGGCCTACGCCAGCGCTTCGAGCGAAGTCGGGGTTGCTCTGATCGCGCTCAAGAAGGCCGCCGGGATCTGAACGGTAGTCTTTGCGCCGAGACCGGGCAGGAGGTCACTCATGTTGATTGGCTATGCGCGTGTCTCGACGCAGGATCAGAACCTTGATCTGCAATGTGAAGCCTTGACCAAGGCCGGATGCAAGAAGGTCTTCGAGGACAAGGTGAGCGGCACGCGGGCAGACCGGCCAGGCCTGGCCAAGACGCTTGAAATGCTTCGGGAAGGCGATACGCTGGTCGTCTGGAAACTTGACCGCCTTGGCCGTTCGGTTAAGCAACTGGTCGATCTGGTCGGCGAGCTGCACAAGCAAGGCGTCCAGTTCAGGAGCCTCACCGACTCCATCGATACCGGCACGCCGTCAGGGCGCTTCTTCTTTCACGTCATGGCCAGCCTGGCCGAAATGGAGCGCGAGCTGACCGTCGAGCGCACTCGCGCCAAGAAGCTGCTGGCCAGCGGCGTGCCGCCCAAGGACGTGGCCAAGAACCTCGGCGTGTCCGTTCCGACGCTCTATCGCTGGGTGCCAGCCTCATCGCACGCTTAGCGTACGGTTTTTTCCGTTTTCTGAGACGACCCCGACAAGGGCCGCGCGCTGGGTTTTGGCCGGGTCAATACCTAGAAGGCCTTTAGCGGCCTTCCAGGCGGCTTCCAGTGCTGACTTAGGCTTGTGCTGCTCATCGTGCTCAAGAACGGCGATCATCGTGATCCTGGCCTTCTGGAAGGCTTCATCCATCGCCCGCTTCTTCTCGTCGGCCATTCGTTTTTCGAAGGTCGCCATTTTCGCCGCCTCGTCCATGCGCGGCGGCGGGGCCGCCTCCTCGATCTCGTCCACCAATTTCCAATAGCGCAGAACTGCCGCTTCCCTGGCCGCGTCCGAAAGAGACGGCTTCGCGGGTCGCTCCTTCCGTTCGGCTGATTGCGTATCGACTAGTCGTTGCGCAATATTTGGCTGCTTCGGGCGCGGGGGTTGCGGCATTGCTCGACGCTGGTTTAGATCAATGATTTCAGCGTTATAAGCCGAACGTGAGCGGCCCTTGTCGATCTTCGGATAATCGATGACGCGCGCCCCTTCGGGCTTGGCCTTTGATACTGGCTTTTCCCCTCTGGCTTCCATCCGAAGAGGTGCCGGGCCGATGTGGATCGTCGGCTTACGATCCAAGGCCACAGCCTTTTCGTGATCGCCAGCCTGGCGCGCAGCTTCGGCCTGGTCTTCCAATGAGCGGTGGTCGATGCGTTCAGGTCGGCCAGCCCTCTCTAGGTGCTCGTTGGCGACCGTCTCCCAAAGTGACCGGATTTTATCCGTGCTTCCTTTCGAGGATGTGCCGATTACCCGCTTGCCGGTTTCATAATGCCGGTCGCGCACGATCACATGTGCGTGCGGGTTATGCGCATCTTTCGGCCCGGCATGAATGGCGGCGAGGTATGGCACCTGTCCCTGTGTGAGCCGCTCGCAGAAATCCGAAACAGCGGCGCGGTTCTGTTCGGCGTTCAACTCGATCGGCAAGGCCAGATTGATCTTGTCGATCACGCGGGCATTGATTCGATCGGCTGCTTCCTCGGCATCGAGCCAAGCGCGAACCGCCCCGTGCTGCCCCGGAGCAGCGGCGGGCGTGTGCTTCGCCACGATGTCCGTGCACGCAGACCGACGAAGGACGTAACGCGCATGTGCGCCGGCAGTCCCGGCGTCATGGGTCGTTCGTCCGATGTTGGTGTGATTGCAGCGATAGATTGCCATCAGGGGGGGGGCGGGGGTTGGGGGTCCGGGGGAGGGGGCAGGCACTGCCACCATACCACCCGGCGCGCGACTTTGCGAAGCAAAGTCATAAGTGCGCACTCGCCTAAGCTCGTCGCTCCGCTCCTCACTAAGTCTCGTATTCTCGGTGTCGGAAATTGCAGGATCGAACCGTTGACCATGCCGCTGAAGGAGCCTCAAGGGTAAAGGCTTCGCCCGAAATCCTCCCCATGCTCGGGCTAACGCCCTGTGCGTGGGTCCGGTTTCGCCCTTGACCCTCCTTCAGCAACATGGTGGCGGCTTGGCATAGCTCGACGGTCAAGACCGCCGAGCTATCGCCGACGATCTTCCACACGTAGAAGCGAGGGTTCAGAGCATCTGAACCCTTGCCCTCCGGCGAGGACGGGGAGAGCGAGCGCAAGGGGCCGGAGCGGACCCACGCGCAGGCTTGCCGAGCATGGGGAGCACCGGGGCGAAGCCTTCACCCCTTGCGCTCGAAGGGGCAGAGCCCCGGCACCTGGGGGAGCGCCATTAGGCGCGGGGGCTTGCCCCCATCGGCCCGGCAAGGGCCGATTCTGTTTAAATATTCTATAGGATATGGATACCGGAGGGAAAATCAGGCTTAACCTTCTGTTTTTTCGGAAAAAACGCCTTGACAATTGTTGTGTGGTAGACAACGAATGTTGTGCCTGATACAACAATGGTGATACCGAGATGGCGACATCCATGAAGGCCCTCCGCCGAGCCGGTTACACGGATCAGGAGATTAAAGACGCAATACAATGGCAGGAGATGCAACGGCGCCAGACTGGCAGCACACGCAGTTTGCAAGCTATATTGCGCGGTGAGAAAGGACGCTCCGTCGTTCCGACAGACCTGACTGAGAGACAGTTGAGGCGACGTGGCCGAATGGGACAAGCGGCGCTGCTTCTCGATCAGCAGGCGCTAACAGAGATCGATCCGAACCGTGCGGATCAAGTCCGGCAAATTGCTGCCGAAGTTAAAGCCCTGGCAAAGAAACCCGACCAGCTTGAGTTTGATTTTTGGGCAGGAGGCATCGTGACCGCAGACCAATACCATGACGCCATCCGTGAAAGGCTGCTCCGAGCCTCCAAAACACCTGCCGAGGCACTCCAGGCGTTAGCTGTGCTTCAAGAGATCAAGAGATGGCTCGGCTGGCAATCCTTCACCTGCATGAAAACCGCAGCCGAACTGTCGGAGTTGCTTCAATTGGACAAAGGCAACTTATCTCGAAGTATGCGCCTGCTCGAAACAGTCGGGGCAATACACCGCGTCACCCGTGGCCGCACCAAGGTTATTACCGTGACGCCGGAGGGTGCGTTTCGTGGAAATGTGAACAATCATGGAGACGCAGTTGAGAGATACCGTGCGGAGGTCGTGAGCCTGTTCCCGCAAACGGTTTAATTTTAGTTTTCGCTGGCCGGGGCGGCAACCCCGGCCAGCCCGCCCCCGGATTGGCCGGGAAGCGGATCACAGCAGGGGTAACTGCTATGACGACCCAAGGGATTCCGGGGAATGCCCCCGGACGCCAGCGTTTTTATGAGCCGACGCCTGAAGAACAGGCTTTCGATGCTTTTTGCGAGAGTGAGTTAGATCTCGCAGATCCCGCCAGCATTCGGCGGATCGCGGAAGCCGCACCCACACCGGAGCTGCGGCAATCCTTCCTTGATTTTGCAACCATCATGGAAGGGAGGGCTTCCAAATGAGCGACGACAGAGACGGTAATGATTTCGCCGGTCTCGGCGGTTGCTTAACCGTATTCGTTGTATCTATCTTCTTGTTCGTAATCGATCCCGGCCTTGCGTTCACTGTGGGACTCTACGGCGGGATTGCTTCAATGGCTTACGTTGCTATTCAGAACTCGGACTAACGCATTCTCGGCGAAGGTGAATATGACGGTCCGGCTTGCCGCTGCTGCTGCTCCAGCTGCATCCGGCGGGCCGGGTCGGCCATTGCCGCTTCACGCCGCGCCCACTCGTGAACCTTCTCCAATTTATCCCTGGTTCGCTCGTCCGGCTCGGAGCGTATTACAGCTTCGGCGCGTTCTTCACCCCAGTCCGTGAGCAGCTTCCGCGTGTTCTTCATCGCCAACCGGCGCTTTTCATCGTCGGCGTAGGTCGCCTTGAGCGTTGCCAAATCTTTCGCCATCTGCCGCGCGGGCTTCGCTGCCTCGATGCTCTGGCCGACTTCAGCATAGATCGCGCGCGCCTCGGCCTTCTTCGCCGCAAGAGCCTCGTGCTGCCGGTCAATCTGGCGGGCGTCGTGGGAAATCACCCTGAAGGCCGTATCTTCCGCTTTCTGATATTCCGCACCGCCCTTTTCCCAGGCCGCCTTTGTTGCTGCGCAGCGGCGTAATTCCGCGTCCTGGGCTGCGACAAGGGGTCGTCTCAGAAAACGGAAAAAATCGTACGCTAAGCCGGTTGCAGCGGTCGTAGCGGCCTGAACTTGCCCGCGCCGATCTTGGCGCTGCTGCGCCAGAGGTAATCGCCGGTCAGGTTGATGTGCTCCCAGCCAAGC
>NZ_JAKLLH010000026.1 GCF_023150235.1 Azonexus sp. | reverse complement strand
ATAGCACTGCCTCCCGCGTTTCTGATGGAATCCCGCCGCCCATCGCTCACCCATGGACAATAAAAAGCCCGGATTTGCCGGGCTTTTGAAGGTTCAATGCGCCTGACTGCAACGCACTGAAAATCGTCGATTTAAGGTTACTGGTAGTGCATCAAACAGCCGCTATCAATTGCGCCGCAACGATCTGCATTCTGACAACAGAGCAAGCTACTTACTGGGCTACTCGTTTCAGCAGTGCTAGGCCATTGCCAACTCAACCCGGCGCCCTGCCCTGGCTGCCAGCGTCACCAGCATGTCAAGGCTGAATTTCTCCCACTTGCCGCGCACCAGATCAGACACCCGCGACTGGCCGACATGTAGATGCTCGGCGGCTTGCTGCTGAGTCCAGCCTCGCTCGGCAATGGTCGTCCGCAATCCGGCCATCAGATCGGCCCGCAGCTTGAGCAACACAGCCTCTTCGTTTTCGAAGCCAAGGTCAGCAAAGACGTTACCGCTCGATTCCGTTACCTGTTCCATATCAACCTCCAATCTGCTTGTAGCGCTTAGCTGCCAGGTCAATGTCTTCCTTGCGCGTCCGCTGTGTCTTCTTCTGGAAAGCATGCAGGACATACACCGCATCATCAAACTTGGCTACGTAGATCACCCGCCATTCACCCATCACTCGCACCCGAATTTCGTAGGCCCCCGGCCCGACATTCAGCATCGGCTTGAAGTCTGAAGGGATCAGGCCAGACTGAATTGCATGCAACTCAACGCCGGCTTCTCGCCTTGCTTCGGCAGGAAAGTCTTTGAGATCGTCGAGGCTTGAGCCAATAAAGCGTAGTGATTTCACGAGGTTTATTATACAAGCAGTTGGATATTTGTTGAGGTAGCTTGATAATTACCCCGCCAATCTGCTTTAGAAGCAGACACAAGGTGGCCACATCGAAAGAAAGAAGACCTACTGTTAAAAAAGCCCGGAAAGCCGGGCTTTTCAAGGATTCATGATTACCAGTGCAGGTCACTGATAACCAACGTCGCACGATTACTGGTAGTACAGACCACCGTTAATGTTGATGGTGGCGCCGGTGGTGAAACCGGACAGCTCATCACACAGGTAGGCGCAGGCAAAGCCGATTTCTTCCGGCTTGGCCAGGCGCTTCATCGGCACGGAGTCGACGATGCCCTTGAGTACGTCTTCACGAATGGCCATGACCATCTTGGTTGCGACATAGCCCGGGGCAATTGCGTTGACCGTCACGCCTTTGTTGGCCAACTCGGCGGCCAGTGCCTTGGTAAAACCGATCACACCGGCCTTGGCGGCGGAGTAGTTGGTCTGACCCGCTTGGCCCTTGACGCCGTTGACTGAGGAGATGTTCACGATACGACCGAAGCCGCGCTCGGCCATTTTGGCGGAGACTTGCTTGGTCATGTTGAACAGCGAGGTCAGGTTGGTGGCAATCACGGCATCCCAGCCATCCTTTTCCAGCTTGGCGAACATGCGGTCGCGGGTGATGCCGGCATTGTTGATCAGGATATCGACCTGACCACAGGTTGCTTCGGCCTCGGCCACCATGCGCTGGCAGTCTTCAATCACGGAGACGTCGCCACCGACACAAACGAAATCGTTGAAACCGGCTGCAGCCATTTCCTTCAGCCACTCTTCCTTGTTGTCGAATTGCGGATGATAGGCGGCAACCACCTTGTGGCCTGCCTTGGCCAGTTGCTGACAAATAGCGGTACCCAGGCCACCCATGGCACCAGTAACAAGTGCAACACGTTGCGTCATTTGTTTTCCTTCCTATTAAGGGATTACTACTGCGTTAAAGATTTTCGGCGCCCAGCATCCCGGCTCGCCGTGAATCCGGAATTTTGCATCAAACTGCGCGTTCCCGTACATAGCGCCCTGGAGCGGGCTCGATCGGCCGGTACGTTGCCGACCCCAGAGTACGCGGAGAGCGCTCCTTGCCGGCCATGGGCCGCAGCCAGGCAGCCCAGTCGGTCCACCAGCTACCTTTTTTCTCCTCGGCTCCCGCCAGCCAATGATCGGCGTCGTTCTTTACATCAGGATTAAGCCAGTAGCTGCGCTTGTTCTTGCTGGCGGGGTTGATTACCCCCGCAATATGGCCGGAGGCGCCAAGCACGAAACGCCGGGGACCGGACAAGAGACGTGTCGTGCGATAGGCAGACTGCCATGGAACGATGTGATCCTCACGCGTGGCCAGCAGATAGACGGGCATGTCCAGTTGTCCGAGATCGACACCGGTGCCGCACATCGAGAGCTTGCCCGGAATTCGCAGACTGTTTTCATGGTAGAGATGGCGCATGTACCAGCAGGCAAACGGCCCGGGCAGATTGGTTGAATCGGAGTTCCAGTAAAGGAGATCGAAAGCCGCTGGTTTCTGCCCCTTTAGATAGTTGCTTGTAACGTAATTCCAGACAAGATCGTTGGCGCGTAAAAAGGAGAAGGTATTCTGCAGGTCGCGGGCGGGCAGCAATCCTCCCTGACCGATTGCCTGCTCGCGTGCCGCCAATGCATTTTCATCAATGAACAGACCGATCTCGCCGGTATCGGAAAAATCGAGCAAGGTGGTAAGCAAGGTCAGCGATGCAGCGGCATCGTCACCACGTGCTTTGAGCACGGCCAGTGCCGAGGTGACGATGGTTCCACCGACACAGAAACCGAGCACATTTGCCTGCTTGACCTTGCAGATATCGCGCACCACGTGCAAGGCTTCTATCGGCCCTTGCTCCAGATAATCATCCCAGGTTAGTTGCCCCTGAGCCTCCTGCGGATTACGCCAGGAAACGAGGAAAACGGTATTTCCCTGCTCAACCATAAAGCGGATCAGCGAGTTATCCGGCTGCAGATCCATGATGTAGAACTTGTTGATGCAGGGTGGCACGACCAGCAAAGGCCGAGTCCCGACCTTGGGTGTCAGAGGAGAATACTGGAGTAGCTGCATTACTTCGTTCTCGAAGATCACCGCTCCTTCGCTGGCTGCAATATTCCTGCCGATCTCGAAAACCGATTCATCGGTCATCGTGATCCTGCCCTTTTCAAAATCCCGAATCAGGTTGTTGATGCCATCGGTAATACTCTGCCCCTTGGTTTCCAGCGCCAGTTTGATGAATTCCGGGTTGGTTGCGGCGAAATTCGATGGTGAGAGGGCATCGCTTACCTGACGTGCCACGAAACGCATCCTGTCCCGCCCCTTGTCGTCGACAGTGGGCAAGGTCTCGACCAGATCCTTCAAATAGCGGACATTGAGGAGGTAAGCTTGATGCAGGTAATCGTAGAGCGGACTTTCCCGCCATTCGGGAGCGACGAAACGGCGATCACCCGGTTCCGGTGCGACAAAAAAATCCCCTGCCGGTTGCTGCTGGTGTTTGCCCATAACCGACTGCCAGAGCGCCATCTGCTGGTCCGAGTATTTTTTCTGCAGCGCGGTCAGCGTCTGCGGATCCACCGCAAGCGGCGGAACGTCGGGATTGCCGGCCTTGCTCAGGGCGTCCGCAAATTGCTGCAGCATGCCCTGCCCTGTCTGTAGAAAGTGCATGGCCGAGGCAAAAAAAGCGTCGTCGTGATTTGATCCGGAAACCATGGGGTAATTGTCCTTGTGAACTTCGGGGTCTAAGCCTCTCGATTCTCCATAGCCCCCGAAAGCCTGTCAACGCATTTGCATGCAGAAGGAAGATTCGTCTTCGATCCATCGGCAAGGGCCGGCATGGAGGGATTGCCTGTCGCCTCCTGTCTTTCTAGAATGCCGGGATGCACTTATCCCTGATCATCGTTATCGGCTGGCTGTACGTGACCATTCTGGTTGCTGCGAATGAGCCCAGCCTGCTCGCGGGCATCCTGTCCTTCATGTTCTATGGCGCATTGCCCTGCGGCCTGATTCTTTATTTTGCCGGCAGCAAAATCCGGCGCGAGCGTCGGCGACACCGGGAATTGCTGGCTACCGGAAAAACCTTGGTATCCGATGAGGATCTGGATTGCCGGCGCTGATTTCCGTCATTCACCGACAAGGGTCTGAACAACTGCAATCGATGCTATCCCGAGGCAGATCAGCAACACTTGCTGAATGGTGGCCTTGAGTTCGGTTCGCTTGTGCAGCCCCGGAATTAAATCGGCAACGGCGACATAGATCATGCTCGCTGCTGCAATCCCCAGCAGTGTGGGAATCCATTCGGTCAACTCCGAGAGGGCAAAGTAGGCAAGCAAGGCTCCAAGCAGCGTGGCCAGGCTCGACAGCATATTGAACAACAGGGCCTTGAGCCGGCTATAACCGGAATGGAGGAGAATCAGGTAGTCTCCAACTTCTTGGGGAATTTCGTGGGCGATGATTGCGAGAGCGGTAACAATGCCGAGCTCGGTGCTCTCAAGAAAAGCCGCCGCAATCAGGATGCCGTCTACAAAGTTGTGGAAGGTGTCTCCCACGAGGATGAGTACTCCCGAACGACCGTGGTCATGTGCCGGAGAATGTGCGTCGTGAGCCTCGCAATGATCGTGATGGCAGTGCCGCCAAAGCACAAGCTTTTCAAGCACGAAAAAGCCAAGAATGCCAAAAAGCACGGTCATCGCGGTGTGATGAGCGTCGCCGTGCTCCAAAGCATGCGGCAGTATCTCCAGAAACGAAGCTCCTAGAAGCGCACCGATCGCGTAGGAAATCAGCATTCCAACCCGTTGCGTGCCGAGGGCTGCGCCCAGCGCCGCTGCTGCCACGACACTCAGAAGGCCACCGGCCAGGGCCACGACGATAATCCAGGAAAGCGTATTCACAGGAATCCGGTCACGAGAATAGGAAACCGTACATTATACGCTTTTCCCCGATTCCTCCCGAGTCAACCAGATCAGAGTCGCCATTCGTCCGGTTTGCCCATCTCGGCGATAAGAAAAGAAGTGCTGCGGATCGCTCGAGGTGCACCAATGGCCACCGTGAATTTTCGTTACCCCGGCAGCCCCCAGGCGTTGCCGGGCAAGCATGCAGAGATCGGCGTGCCATTTGCCGGGAGCCGTGGCCATGAATGCGGTCCGGGCATTTGCCGAATGTTCAAGGAATGCGTTTCGCACCTCATCGCCGACTTCAAAAGCCTTTGGTCCGATTGCTGGTCCAAGCCACACGAGCACCTCTTCCGGTGAGCAGCCCATGGCCTTCAATGTGTTTTCGATGACCCCATTGAGCAAACCGCGCCAGCCCGCATGGGCTGCGGCGACCACGCCACCCGCCCGGTCGCAAAACAACAGCGGCAGGCAATCCGCTGTCATTACCGCACAAACGACGTCGGTTTCGGATGTCCACGAGGCATCGGCTTCCGGCTTTTTCTGCCCGGTTGCGGCGTCGACCGTAAATGTGCCGTGCACCTGCTGCAGCCAGCAGGGGTCAGCTGGAAGGAGTGCGGCCAGAGCCGCACGATTGGCCGTCACCCTATCCGGCTCGTCGCCTACGTGCTCCCCCAGATTGAGCGTATTCCAGGGGGGGGGGCTACAACCGCCAGTACGCAGGGTCTGCAAGGCACGCACATTCGCCGGAGCAGGCCAATCGGGAAGCAGTATTCCCGGTCGTGTCGAGAAGCCAGATCGATGTGCCTTAAGCGTATTCAAGATCTTCCAGGAGTTTGCGCATATCGGGTGGTGGCGGTGCCTCCCATTGCATTTGCCGGCCACTAAGTGGGTGCAGCAAACCCAGGCGGGTGGCGTGCAAGGCCTGACGGTGAAATTCCGGTAAACGCGCGTGCGGCCTGCCGTAAACAGGATCGCCGATCAGGGGATGTCCGATGGATGCCATATGGACGCGAATCTGATGAGTGCGCCCGGTTGCCAGGGAACACTCGACGTAAGTGCAATGCGGGTAGTAAGCCAGCACGCGATACCAGGTAAGTGCAGGCTTGCCTCCACGGCTTTCTGGTACGACAGCCATCTTTGTCCGCTGTACCGGATGTCTGCCGATAGGCGAGTCGACCCCGCCATCGGCTTTGACTGCTCCCGCTACCAGCGCCAGATAAACGCGGCGAACCGTCCGTGCCTGCAACTGCCGGACCAGATCGGTCTGAGCCTCCAGGGTTTTGGCCACGACCATCAAGCCACTGGTATCCTTGTCCAGTCGATGAACAATGCCAGCGCGGGGAACTTCGGCAATACCAGGGATGTGGTGCAGAAGGGCGTTCATCAAGGTGCCGCTCCAGTTCCCGCTACCCGGATGTACCACCAAACCGGGAGGCTTGTTGATCACCAGCAGGCATTCGTCCTCATGGACAACCTCAAGAGGAATGTCTTCCGGCTGTTCGGCAAGAAGATGCGAGTCAAGAGGCTCGGCAATAGACAGTTCCTCGCCACCATGCAGTTTCCGTTTTGGCTCGAGATCCACCTTGCCGTCGATCCCCACCAAGCCATCGCGCACCCAGTTTTGCAAGCGGTTGCGGGAATGCTGTGGCAAAAGCTCGGCAAGAACCTGATCGAGTCGTCGCCCGGCACAGGTGTCGGGAACGCTCAGGACGAGCGGTTCAGTTCGGCTATAATCGCCGGAGTTTTCCTTAGGATTTTTCATGATGCGAAGTTTAGCCGTATTCCGGGATTTCTCGCCGTTTCGCCGTACCGCCAGAGGCATTTCTCGCCTGGCTTCAGCCTTGCTGGTTGCTTCCCTGATCGCAGGCTGTGCCAGTAACGAGAAATACGACGAGACGGCCGGTTGGTCCGCGAGCAAACTGTATTCCGAAGCCAAGGACGCACAGGCTGACGGTGGCTGGGATAAAGCAGCAAAGTTACTGGAAAAACTCGAAGCCCGCTATCCATATGGCCGCTATGCGCAACAGGCGCAGATGGAACTCGGCTACATCTACTGGAAAGGCGGTGAACCGGGATCGGCACTGGCCGCGTGTGACCGCTTTATCAAACTGCACCCGAACCACCCTGCGGTGGACTATGCCTACTATCTGAAAGGCCTGATCAATTTCAACGAAGATCAGGGATACGCTGGCTATATCAGCAAGCAGGACCCTACCGAACGCGATCCCAAGGCCGCACGCGAAGCCTTTGATACCTTCAAGGAATTGCTGACCCGCTTCCCCGGCAGCAAGTACGCGCCCGACGCGGCCAAGCGCATGCATTACCTGGTCAATGCACTGGCCTCGCAGGAAGTGCACGTCGCTCGCTACTACATGCAACGGGAAGCTTACATAGCAGCAGCCAACCGCGCACAATTCGCGATTAAAACCTATCCCGAAGCACCTGCGGTCGAGGAAGCGCTGGCCATCATGGTCCAGGCCTACGGCAAGCTGGAGATGCCGGAACTACGCGACGATGCATCGCGAGTCTTGAAAAAGAACTTTCCGGAAAGCCGTTTCCTGGTCGGAAAGACAAGCAATGAAAAAAGCTGGTGGAAAATCTGGTAGGACATTCGGCAGCTACCGTTCTGCCTGCTACAAATCGGGATCTTGCGACGAGGCCAACTGCTCTTGCGTGAGAGAGTGCGGTCTGCTGTAAGGTGGCGGTGGCTTGCCGGCGCGACGACCGCCCCATGAAAATTGCCCATTGTCACGGTCGACCGTGACAATGGGCAAAAAAGGCAAAGATGCTGCTTGCCGGGGCGGCGGGGCAGGGGGGCTTACTTGAAGCCGGCGCGGTCGAACAGGATCTGCGCCTTGGTCGCATACATCGCCAGGTTCTTGACCGGCAGGCTGTCGGCCTTGAACTTGCCCATTGCTTCCAGACCGGGGTTGGAAATCTTGATCCCGGAGACCGCCGGCCATTCGTTGTTGCCGTCGGCAAAGTAACGCTGGGCTTCGTCGGAGGCGAGGTATTCGAGGAACTTGACCGCCGCTTCCTTGTTCGGCGCGGTTTTCAGCATGCCGCCGCCGGAAACGTTGATGTGGGCGCCGCTGCCGTTCTGGTCGGGCCAGACGATGCCAACCTTTTCCATCATCTTCTGCTCTTCCGGCTTGGTCGAGCGCAGCAGGCGGGCGACGTAGTAGGTGTTGGAGACCGCAACGCCGCATTCGCCGGCCGAGACCGCCTTGATCTGGTCGGTATCGCCGCCCTTCGGCGCGCGTGCGAAGTTGGCGACCATGCCCTTGGCCCACTGCTCGGCCTTGGCTTCGCCTTCGTGCGAAATCACCGAAGCCATCAGCGACAGGTTGTAGGGGTGCGAACCCGAGCGCGAGCAGAACTTGCCCTTGAGCTTGGGGTTGGCCAGGTCGGCGTAGTTCTGCACATCCCCGGCCTTGACCGAGCCCTTGTTGTAGACGATCACGCGGGCGCGGGTCGAGAAGGAGAACCAGTCGTCGGTGCGCAGGTGCGCCGGGATGCGGCTTTCGAGCAGCTTGGACTGGACCGGGGCGAACAGGCCGAGTTCGTGGGCCTTGGCCAGGCGGGCGGCGTCGACGGTGAGGAAGACATCGGCCGGGCTGTTGGCGCCTTCGTTCTTCAGGCGTTCGAGCAGCTCGTCTTCCTTGCCCTCGATGCGATTGATCTTGATCCCGGTCTGCTTGGTGAAGTTGCTGTACAGCGCTTCGTCGGTTTGATAGTGGCGGGCCGAGTAGAGGTTCAGCACCTTTTCCTCAGCGGTGGCAGCGCCGCCGATCAGCAGCAGGCCGGCAACGGCCAGGCCAAGTTTGCTACGCATGGGTTTCTCCAGATGTCGTTGTGAGTTGTTGTTGCAATCCGGCGGCGAGTGTAGCGGGCGTGAAAAAATTTGTAAATGAGAAACGTTATTGAGGTATGGGCGTAAAAAAAAGCGGCATCTGCCGCTTTGCTGTCGATTGACCTCTGAAGGCTCAGCTGCCTTCAAGAATGCGGCGGGCGCCGTTGTAGCGTTTGACCCAGTAGCTGCTTTCCATGCTCTCGACGCGGACTTCGGCGCCGGCGCGCGGAGCGTGCATGAAGTAGTTGTCGCCGAGGTAGATCCCGACGTGCGAGAAGGTGCGGCGCATGGTGTTGAAGAAGACGAGATCGCCCGGCTTGAGCTGGCTGGCATCGATCTGCTGGCCGACTTCGCTCATTTCCTTGGCGGTACGGGGGAGCAGGGCGCCGATGCTGTCCTTGAACACCAGACGGACGAAACCGCTGCAATCGAGACCGGAATCCTCGTTGTTGCCACCCCAGCGGTAGCGGATGCCGACCAGCTTGAGTCCTTGCAGGATCACATCCTGTGCAGCATTGGTATAGCGTTCGAGGAAGGAAAGCGGCTCGTCCGGCTTGCGGACCGGTTCGGCGACGGAGACGCTGGCTACCCCGGCAAAGAGGGCGACAGCGACCGCGAGGGAACGGGTTACGGAAGTGAGAACTTTACGCATAGCCGGAGAATGTAGTGCAATTCGCTGCCGCTGTAAACACGTTGTCGTAATATTCACGGACGTTCGCCATGCGGACTATTGTTCATAATCTGTAATTATGAATACAATTTTAACTTCACAGGAGAGATAGCACGATGGATTCCTTCAAGGCACTGTTGATCGAGGAGCGCGACGGCAAGGTCGGCAACCGCTTCGTCGAGATGAACGAGAGCCAGCTCGACGCCGGCAACGTGACCATACGTGTCGCCTATTCGAGCATCAACTACAAGGATGCGCTGGCCGCCACCGGCGCCGGCAAGATCATCCGCCGCTTCCCCTGTGTCGGCGGGATCGATCTTTCCGGCGTCGTCGTCGCCAGCGATGATCCGCGCTTCCAGGCCGGCGATGCGGTGATCGCCACCAGCTTCGACATCGGCGTCGCGCATCACGGCGGTTATGCCGAGTACGCCCGCGTGCCCGGCGACTGGGTGGTGCCGCTGCCGGCCGGTCTCAGCCTGTACGACGCGATGGCGCTCGGCACCGCCGGCTTCACCGCCGCGCTCGGCATCGTCCGCATGGAAGAAAACGGCCTGACCCCGGCCAAGGGGCCGGTGATCGTCACCGGTTCGACCGGCGGCGTCGGCAGCCTGGCCATCGACATGCTGGCCAAGCGCGGCTACCACGTCGTCGCGCTGACCGGCAAGGCCGAGGAAGCCGATTACCTGAAGAGCCTGGGCGCCGCCGAAATCCTGCTCCGCCAGGAACTCGACTTGGCCAAGATCCGCCCGCTCGACAAGGCGCGCTGGGCCGGTGCCGTCGATAACGTCGGCGGCGACACCCTGGCCTGGATCGCCAGCACGATGCAGCAGGGCGGCACCATCGCCAGCATCGGCCTGGCCGCCAGCCATTTGCTGAACACCACGGTGATGCCTTTCATCCTGCGCGGCGTGTCGCTTCTCGGGGTCGATTCGGGCTATATCCGCGAACCCTATCGCCACGGCGTCTGGCAACGCCTGGCCGGCGATCTGCGGCCGCCGCACCTCGAGCGGATGTCGCGCAAGGTTGCCTTCGACGCGCTTCCGGTCCTGTTCGACGAGTACCTCGCCGGCAAGGCCAAGGGGCGTGTCGTGGTCGAGCTGGCCGGCGGCTGAGCCCCGGTCGCGTCTCGGTCCTTTTTTCCGGAGGGCGGCAGATAACTATTACAGGCCGCCCATTTCGTTTGTGCAGGAAATTTGTCAGTAGAGAGGGACGTCTTCATGACGACATACAAGGAGTTTCACCAGTATTCGATCGAGAAACCGAATGAATTCTGGACCGAGCAGGCGCAGTTGATCGACTGGCAGGAACCGTTCACCCAGGTGTGCGACTTCTCCCGCCCGCCGTTCGCGAAGTGGTTCGTCGGCGGCAAGACCAACTTGTGCCACAACGCGATCGACCGTCATGCGGCGAAGCGCCCGAACGACCGCGCGTTGATCTACATCTCGACCGAGACCGACGAGGAGAAGGTGTATTCCTTCGCCGAGCTGCAGCGCGAAGTCGAACGCATGGCCGCGATCTACCGTAGCCTCGGCGTCAAGAAAGGCGACCGCGTCCTGATCTACATGCCGATGATTCCGCAGGCCGCGTTCGCGATGTTCGCCGCCGCCCGCATCGGCGCCGTGCACTCCGTCGTTTTCGGCGGTTTCGCTTCCGGCTCGCTGGCCACCCGCATCGACGATGCCAAGCCGACCCTGATTGTTTCCTCCGACGCCGGCATGCGCGGCGGCAAGGCCGTGCCTTACAAGCACCTGCTCGACGAAGCGATCGAGATTGCCGAACATAAGCCGACCAAGGTGCTGATGGTCGACCGTGGCCTGGATCAAGGCTTCAACAAGGTCGACGGCCGCGACGTCGATTACGCCACCTTGCGCGAACAGCATCTCGATGCCAAGGTCGCCTGCGAATGGCTGGAATCCTCCGAGCCGTCCTACATCCTCTACACCTCCGGTACCACCGGCAAGCCCAAGGGCGTGCAGCGCGACACCGGCGGTTACGCCGTGGCCCTGGCCTCGTCGATGAAGCACATCTACTGCGGCGGCGAAGGCGAGACCTACTTCTCCACCTCGGACATCGGCTGGGTCGTCGGTCACTCTTACATCATCTACGGCCCGCTGATCGCCGGCATGGCGACCATCATGTACGAAGGCACGCCGCTGCGTCCCGATCCGGGCATCTGGTGGCAGATCGTCGAGAAGTACAAGGTCAACGTGATGTTCTCGGCGCCGACCGCCGCCCGCGTGCTCAAGAAGCAGGACCCGGCGTACATGCACAAGTATGACCTGTCGTCCTTGAAGCACATCTTCATGGCCGGCGAGCCGCTGGATCAGCCGACGCACGAGTGGTTCCAGAACGAACTGGGCAAGCCGGTGATCGACAACTACTGGCAGACCGAAACCGGCTGGCCGATGCTGGCCGCGCTGCACGGCGTCGAGAAAACCCCGATCAAGTTCGGTTCGCCGTCCTTCCCGGTTTATGGCTACAACCTCAAGATCTTCCGCGAGGACGGCTCCGAGTGCGGCGCCAACGAGAAGGGCATCGCCGCTGTCGTGCCGCCGCTGCCGCCCGGCTGCCTGTCCACGGTCTGGGGCCAGGACGACCGCTTTGTCAGCACCTACTTCACGCTGTTCAAGGATCCGCTGGTCTACTCGTCCTACGACTGGGCGATCAAGGATGACGACGGTTACTTCACCATCCTCGGCCGTACCGACGACGTGATCAACGTTGCCGGCCACCGCCTGGGGACCCGTGAAATCGAGGAAGCGATCCAGAACCACGCCGCGATTGCCGAAGTCGCCGTCGTCGGTGTCGAGGACAAGCTGAAAGGCCAGATGCCGATGGCCTTCGCGGTGGTCAAGGATGCGGCGAAGATCGCCACGCCGGAACTGGTCAAGGCGCTGGAGAAGGAAGTGTTTGCCACGGTCGACGGGATTTTGGGCGCAATTGCCCGCCCGGCCCGCGTGCACTTCGTGATCGGCCTGCCCAAGACCCGCTCCGGCAAGATGCTGCGCCGTTCGCTGCAGGCGCTGGCCGAAGGCCGCGATCCGGGTGATCTGACCACCATCGAGGATCCGTCCACGCTGGAAAACATCAAGAGTCTGCTGGCCGGTTAAGCCGTCGCCGTCTCTTCCGCCGACACTGGCCACTCGGTTATCGACCGGGTGGCCTTTTTTTGTGCGCCCGGCTACGCGGCTGCATCCTTGAAAAAATATCGGTGGAAAGGCAAAAAAAAGACCCCGGAAAGGGGTCTTTTCTAAAAATTCTGGTGCCCAGAAGAGGACTCGAACCTCCACGCCGTTAAGCGCTAGTACCTGAAACTAGTGCGTCTACCAATTCCGCCATCTGGGCAGGTACCGAGGCCGACATTGCAGGACTTGCGTCCACATCGTCCGACCCTCTGCAACTGCATTTTTCCGGTTTGCCCGCTGCGGTTTTACATTTCTGCAATCCACGCTGTGCGACAATCCAGCTTTCTTCGCGGCAACTTGCGTTGCCTGGTGCCCAGGAGAGGACTCGAACCTCCACGCCGTTAAGCGCTAGTACCTGAAACTAGTGCGTCTACCAATTCCGCCACCTGGGCTCAGGTGCGAAGAGCCGCCATTATAGGCTAGAATGAGGCCATGTCAAGAAAAAAATTAAGCAAAATCCGCCGTGCCGATCCGTTCCTGGATCGTGAGTTGGCGCGTTACGAGTTTCCGCTGCCGTCGCGGGAATACATTCTCCAAATCATGGAAAAAGAGGCGCGGCCTCTGCTGGTCGATGAAATCGTCCAATTGCTCGATGTCGGTGTCGATGAGCGGGAAATGTTCCAGCGGCGTTTGGGCGCGATGGAGCGTGAAGGCCAGGTGATGCGCAACCGCAAGGGAGCCTATCTGGTCCCTGAAAAAGCCAGCCTGATTGCCGGCCGCATCCAGGGACATCCCGATGGCTACGGCTTTCTGGTTCCGGATCAGGGCGATGAGGATATTTTTCTCGACCAGCGGCAGATGGCTCGTGCCTTGCATGGTGACCGGGTACTGGTGCGGGTGATCGGCGTGGACCGCAA
This sequence comes from Azonexus sp., assembly GCF_023150235.1. Taxonomy (GTDB): domain Bacteria; phylum Pseudomonadota; class Gammaproteobacteria; order Burkholderiales; family Rhodocyclaceae; genus Azonexus. The sequence goes on along the minus strand of NZ_JAKLLH010000026.1, from coordinate 27,384 downwards.
GGGGCGGAGCGAAGGCAGTATCGTCGAGGTGACCGAAAGGGCCAATCGGCGCATTGTCGGCCGGGTTTTCGTCGATCATGGCGTGACCTTCGTGATTCCCGAGAATCGGCGCATCGCTCAGGACATCCTGATTCCGCCCTTCGGTGAAAGCAGCTTGAAAGTGCAGTCCGGTCAGGTGGTAATGGTCGATATCGTCGAACAGCCGAACAAGTATTCACAGCCGATTGGCCGCGTGGCCGAGATCATCGGCAATTATGCCGATCCGGGCATGGAAATCGAGATCGCCTTGCGCAAGCACGATCTGCCCTTCCAGTTTTCGCCGATGGCCGAGGCCGAGAATGCCAAAATGCCGGCCAAGGTGCGCAAGATGGACCTCAAGGGGCGCGAGGATTTGCGCGATTTGCCGCTGGTGACCATCGATGGCGAAACGGCACGCGATTTCGACGACGCGGTGTATTGCGAAAAGCGTGGGCGCGGCTGGCGCCTGGTGGTGGCGATTGCCGACGTTTCTCATTATGTCCGTCCGGGCATGGCGCTTGATCGCGAGGCCCGCGAACGCGGCAACTCCGTCTATTTCCCGCGCCGGGTGATTCCGATGCTGCCGGAGAGGTTGTCGAATGGGATCTGCTCCCTGAACCCGGATGTCGAGCGCGTGGCCATGGTGTGCGATGTCGAAATCGGCAGCACCGGCAAAATTGGAAAATACCGTTTTTACCCGGCAGTTTTCCGTTCGCACGCCCGTCTGACCTACAACCAGGTCTGGTCCTGGCTGTCCGGCGAGGTCAAGCCCGGGGAGGCGGTGCATCAAGCCTTGCAGCCGCAACTGGAAAATCTCTACAAGCTTTACCAGGTACTGCATAAAGCGCGTGGCAAGCGCGGCGCGATCGATTTCGAGACCACCGAAACGCAAATGCTCTTCAATGCCCAGGGCAAGATCGAAAACATCGTGCCGGTGGTGCGTAACGATGCGCACCGGATCATTGAGGAGTGCATGCTGGCGGCCAATGTCTGCGCTTCCGACTTTCTTGCCTTGCATGAGCAGCCTTGTCTGTACCGCATTCATGCCGTGCCTTCCGAGGAAAAACTGAAGAACCTGCGTTCTTTCCTTGGCGAGTTCGGTCTGCAACTGGCCGGAGGCGAGGCGCCGACGGCCGGGGATTACGCGGCCTTGCTTGAACAGATCAAGCCGCGCCCGGACTTTGCCCTCTTGCAAACGGTGATGCTGCGTTCTTTGCAGCAGGCGGTTTACAGTCCGGACAACGTGGGCCACTTTGGCCTGGCCTACGAGCATTACACGCACTTTACCTCACCGATCCGGCGTTACCCGGACCTGCTGGTGCATCGTGCGATCAAGGCGGTATTGGCGGGCGAGAAATACCGGCCCGATGGACAGTGGGACGATATCGGCCTGCAATGCTCGGCCACCGAAAGGCGGGCCGACGAGGCGACCCGCGATGTCGAGAACTGGCTGAAGTGCTTCTACATGAAGGAGCGCGTTGGCGAGGAATTTGACGGCAGCATTTCGGCGGTAACCTCCTTCGGTATTTTCGTGGCTCTTGATGCCGTCTACATCGAGGGGCTGGTGCATGTTTCGGAACTGGGTGCCGATTATTTCCAGTTCGACAATGTCCGCCACCAGATGCTGGGAGAGCGTACAGGGCAGCGCTACCGTCTCGGGGATCGCGTGCGCGTGCGCCTGGTGCGTGTCGATCTCGAAAGCAACAAGATCGAGTTTGTGCTCGCCGAGAGCGGGAGCGGCGGTAGAGGCGGGCGCTCACCGCGTTCCACGACCGTCGATGCCGAAGCCGTATCCGGCCGGCGCCCGCGCACCGGTGTCAGGGCGGCAATCCGGGGTGTGGAGGAAGCGCCTGCCCTGAGCCCGCTGCCTTCCCGGGAAAAGCGCCCATCCTCTGCCGCCAGCTCACCGCGAAAAGAGGGAGAAAATCGGGCGAAGGGCGGCAAGGCCAAGAAGGCCAAGGTCGGCAAGGCGGCAAAAGCCGCAGGCAAGCGGAAGGCGCGAGCCCGGCGCTGAGTCTCTGCCCGGGCGGCAAGACTGTTCAGCTTGGGGCGGGTGAAGGCGGATTTTCTGCTGCCGTCCCCGCCATTTCGGCCTGTGCGGCCAGGAGAGCCGCTTCCTCGGGCGTGATTCCCGGCAGTTGCAGCGCCAGCCACTCCAGGCTGGCGGCGGGAATCAGCTTTCCCGCTTCGGCCAGATCGCTCGGCAAGGCGCGGCTGGCAAAACCGCCGCTGTGGAGGTGGCGGGCAGTATCGACGCAGAGACGGGAGAGATTGGCGCGGATGTGATCGACGCCACGGATCAGGTGCGTCAGTAACGGTGGCAGATTCCAGATACCGGCACATTTGAGCGTCAGGTCGCGAAAGCGGAAACCGCAGCTATCGACCTGGGCCTGCACCGAACGCGGCGAATCGCCACGAGCCAGGCGGGCTTCGGCCGCGAGTGGCAATTCCGGGACGAAACTCCACAGCAGTAGTTCGCCGATTTCCGAAAGTAGCGCCGCCATGGCGATTTCTTCGGGCGAGATATCGGCGCGTGCGCTGCCCCACTTGGTGGCCAGGCGGCTGGCGGCCACCGAGCGAGACTCGCAGGCGACCAGTCCGGGATTGTTCTCGTCGGTTTCCGGGCCGTTCAAGATCAAGCGGTGAACTTTCTGCATGCCCAACTGCATCACCGCCGCCAGCGGTGTCGTGGTTTCGTGCTCCAGCCGTTTGACCCGCCGTTTCTCCGCCTCGCGCAACAGGCGCAGGCAGAGGAAGGGATCGGTGCCGGCGAGGTGGGCGAGATGGCAGGCCGACAACTGCTCCTGGTATTCCGCCTCGAGTTCTAGCAGGCGGGCCTTGGAACGGGGCATGCAAGGCAGCTCGGCGGTGCTTAAATAGGCCGCCCATTGGTCGACTCCCCAGTGGCTTTGGTGTGATTTCAGCATTCCGCTCACCTGTTGGCAGCGCCGCAATGCGGCTTTTTGCGTAATCCAGTTTACGGCAGTTTGGACATATTCCTGAGGTAGACGTTCACTTTTGTCAGTTTTTGCCTTTTTTCACGGTCGACCGTGAAAAAAGGCAAAAACCAGCCATGGGCCGCGATCTCTGGCCATGCTGGAAATACGCTGCGAAGAATGCGGGCCGGGCGGGGTTGCCGGTACAATCCCGCTTTGTCTCTTTCGGAATCCCGTCATGTCCTCCCGCCTGATCTACGGTTTTCATGCCGTGACCGCCAAGCTTCGCCACGACCCGGAATCGGTCAAGGAAATCATGATCGACGCGACCCGTCAGGATGCGCGTGCGCGCGACCTGATCAAGCATGCCGAGCTGCAGGACGTGCGGCTGATCGTCACCGATGGCAAGCGGCTCGACGGAATGGCGCCCGGCGCCCGCCACCAGGGCGTGGTGGCACGGATCGAAGGCGGGCGCAAGCTGGCGCATCTCGACGACGTGCTCGATACCCTGGAGGAGCCGGCTTTCCTGCTGGTGCTCGACGGCGTCACCGATCCGCGCAACCTCGGTGCCTGCCTGCGCGTCGCCGATGCGGTCGGCGTGCATGCGGTGATTGCGCCCAAGGATCGTTCGGCCGGCCTCACCGACGTCGCGGTCAAGACCGCCTGCGGTGCCGCCGAAACCGTGCCTTACGTGACCGTGACCAACCTGGCGCGCACCCTACGCGAGCTGCAGGAACGCGAGATCTGGGTGGTCGGCACTGCCGGCGAAGCCGAGAGCGGTCTCTACGAGGCCGAGTGGCCGGAAGCCACGGCCTGGGTGCTCGGTGCCGAAGGCGAGGGAATGCGCCGGCTGACCCGGGAAAATTGCGATCAACTGGTGCATATCCCGATGTTCGGTTCGGTCGAAAGTCTCAATGTTTCGGTGGCGGCCGGCGTCTGCCTGTTTGAAGCCCGCCGTCGGCGCGGCTGATCCGGGGAGCGGCGATGGGCCCGATTTCAGCCGCCACTGCGGCAGCGGTCATCTTCACGCTGCTGGCGGCGATCGCGCTGGGCTTTCTGCTGCGCTTCGTGCTGCCAGCAGTCCGTCTCAACCGAGTTCTCGGAACCGCGGTCCAGCGCCTGGAGAAAATGCAGGACGGCGGCAAGCGGCCGGCCCCGGCGCAGATCGCCGAGGAGGCGATGGCCGCCCCGCGGCTGGCGCATCTGTGGCGCGAATACGCGCAGACCCTGCATGCCACCGGCGATGGTGGGCAAGGCCAGCGCTGGCGGGCGACGGCGATGGCCGAGAGCATCTTCAGCGAAGCCGCGCTGGTCGATACGCCGCTGAAGACCGAGTTCTACAAGCACTTGCCGGGTATCCTCACCGGGATCGGGATCATCGGCACCTTCGCCGGGTTGATCGCCGGCCTGACCCAGTTTGAAGTCAGCAGCGACGCGGCGACCGTTCGCCTCTCCTTGCGTGCGCTGATTCAGGGGGTCGGCCATGCCTTCCAGGTCTCGGCGTTGGCGATTGCGCTGGCGATGTTCGCGACCTGGATCGAGAAATCGCTGGTGACCTTGGCTTACCGCAAGGTAGCACGGCTCAACGAATTGATCGACAGTCTGTTTGAAGGCGGCGTCGAGGAGGAATACCTGGCCCGCTTGGTGCGGGCCAGCGAGGTCTCGGCGCAGCAGGTCGGGCAATTGCGGGCAGTGCTCGGGCAGCAGAAGGAAGATCAGGCCGCCGGCCAGCAGGCGATGATCGCCGAGGCAGTCGGCAAGGCGGTGGCGGTGGCGGTTGATCGCGCCCTGCGCGAGCCGATGCTGCGCATCGCCGAAGCGGTCGAACGCGCCGGCGGCAGCCAGGGCGACGCGGCGGCGAAGGCGCTGGGGCCCTTGCTGGAGCGGTTTACGGCACGCATGGAGGCTTCGCTCGGCGGCAGCCAGAGCAATCTCGAGGCGACCCTGACGCGCACGGTCGAAGCCTTGGGCAAAGTGGTGCAGGAACTCGGCCGGGTCACGGCGCGGATGGAAAGCACCGGCCAGGGCATGGTCCAGTCGGCTGCCGGTCAGTTGCAGACGGCGGGGCAGGGGGTCGGTCGCGCTGCCGACAGCTTCGCCCAGGCCAGCGGCCAGCTGGTCGGCGCCGCGGCTTCGTTGACCGCGGCGGCGATGGAGGCGAGCACGGTGATGCGCGAACAGGCGCAGACCCGCGACGCGTTTGCCGCGATGCTGATCGAGATGCGTACCCTGCTCGAACAATCGCGGCGCGAGGCGGCGCTGACCGACCAGTTGATCGGCCGCATCGAAGGTGCTGCCTCGGCGCTGGCGCGGGCCGAACTGCAGGCGCGCGATTATCTCGACGGGGTCAGCCGCGTGCTCGGCGAGGCGCACGGCAGCTTTGCCGACAATATCGAGCGCACCCTGCGCCAGGGCAATTCCCAGTTCCACAAGGAAGTGGCGACCGCCGTCGACTACCTCAAGGGCGCCATCGAGGAACTCGGCGACACCCTGGAAACCCTGGCAGCGCGGCGGTGATCCGGTGAGCCTGGGAAGTCGTCCGCCGGTCGCGCGGAAAAAGCGCGACGAAGCCGAAAGACCGTTCTGGATTTCCTTCTCCGACCTGATGACGGCGCTGATGGTACTGTTCCTGGTGGCGATGAGCGTGGCGCTGATGGCGATCACCCGGGAAATTTCCGAAGCCGAGGAAAAGAAGGCCGAGCGCGAGGCCGAGATCGCCGAACTGATGCAGCGCTTGCAGAATGCGACCCGCGAATTTCCCGGCGTCCGCGTGCATGGCCGGGTCGTTGATTTCGGCGACCGCGCCCGTTTCGATACCAATAGTCACCGTTTGAACGAGGCGCAGGCCCGCTTGCTGCGCGGCTTCACGCCGCACATCCTGGCGCTGGCGCGCGATCCGCTCGGCGATAAATGGTTGAAGCGGGTGGTCGTCGACGGTTTTGCCGATGCGCGCGGCAGTTATTTGCATAACCTCAACCTGTCCTTGCAGCGTTCCGAGCGCGTGCTTTGCGTGCTGCAGGCCCTGCCGCCGCAGCCGGCGCCGCTCAACGAGGCCGACCGGCAACTGGTGCGCGAACTCTTCCTGGTCGGCGGCGCCTCGTTCAACGCGCTGCGCGAAAGTGCCGAGGAGAGCCGGCGGATCGAGATGCGGCTGGAATTTCGCGACCTTGACGAAGCCCACGTCGGCCCGCGTCCGCCTACCGGAGACGGCGATGGACGCTGCCCGCTCGACCTCTGAGTTAGAAGAAACGCCGCTGACCCGGCTTGAAGCCGAGTTGCAGCAGGCGCTGCGCGGCAAGCCGCGGCAATTGCACTGGGGCGACCCGGAAGCCATGCGGCGCTCGCTGGCGGCCGTGCAGGCGCGCTTCGGCGGGCGTCAGGCAATGGCCCGCGAACAGCAGATCGTGCGCGGTGTGCTGGCCTTTCGCATCCTCGGCCGGCAACTCGACTTCGTCCGCCTCAAATACGTCTGCCACGGCGTCGCCCAGGCGATGGACTGGGAATCGCGGCGCTTGCTCGACAGCCCGGAGCAGGTGCAGGTGCTGCTCGAAGCGGTGGCGGCGTTGAAACACGAGCGGCGCCGCTTCATTAATTGCTGCCGGGGCTTGCATGCGTCCTGGCGGCAGGCTAGCGCGGCGGATTTCCCGCTGACCCCGCCGGCCCGTCAAGGGCTGGAAAAATTGCGCCGTTTCCTGGTCTCGGCCAGCCCGGCGCTGCCGCCGGAACTGCGGATCAGGTCCGAACTGGCGTGAAGGCCGGCGCCAGAATCTGAAACATGCTTGCAGGGGCCGTTACTGCAGGCCCGACGCAGCTTTGCCCGGCGATGTTCGGGCTCCGGCTGAAATCCCTGCCGGCTGGGTCTCCGAACTGCCGGAAGCCGGCCGCGCATCCTCATGCGCAGACGATCTCTCCGGCAGCTTTGCGCGGTTTGCCCCAGGGCGGTTTTTTCTGGCGGTGCGCCGGTTTTTGCCGATTTTCACGGTCGACCGTGAAAATCGGCAAAAACCACCTTTCAGCTGGCTTGGCGGATCAACTCCGCCAGGCGTGCCAGGCCTTGTTCGGCGTCGGCTTCGCTGGCGTGGCTGAAGTTCAGGCGCAGGTGGCCGAGCGGTGGCGTGTCGCTGGCGAAGAAGGCTTCGCCGGGCATGAACGCGACCTTGGCGGCAATCGCCTGCGGCAGCAGGCTGCGGGTGTCAATCTTGCGCTTCAGCGTCAGCCAGAAGAAGAGGCCGCCGGGCGGCACTTGCCAGTCGGCGAGGTCGGCGAAGTGGCGCTGCAGCGCGGCGGCGAAGGCGTCGCGGCGCTGCCGGTAGATTGCCGCCAGCCCCTCGCTGCCGCTGCTTTGCTGCAGATGTTGCAGCACCAGCCACTGGCTGACACGGTTGCTATGCAGGTCGGCCGCCTGTTTGAGCCGGGTCAGCAGCGGGATCAGCGCCTGGCTGGCGACCAGGTAGCCGAGGCGCAGGCCGGGAGCCAGCGTCTTTGAAAACGAGCCCTGGTAAATCCACGGCGCGCTGCGCAGGCGAGCGCACACCGGCTGGCGTTCGCAGGCGTCGTAGACCAGGTCGCGGTAGGGATCGTCCTCGAACAGTGGCGTGCCGGTGGTGTCGCAGGCGGCCGCCAGGGCGTCGCGTTCGCCGGCTGAAAGACAGTGGCCGCTCGGGTTCTGGAAGGTCGGGATGCAATAGGCCAGCGCCGGCCGGGCGGCGGCCAGGTCGCTGCCGGCGGTATGCGCCGAATACTCGCAGAAGCTGGCGCCGAAGAAACGGAACACCTGCAGCGCCGCAAGATAGGTCGGGGCTTCGACCGCCACCGGGGTGCCCGGGTCGACAAAGAGCTTGGCGACCAGGTCGATCCCTTGTTGCGAGCCGGAGAGGATCAGCACCTGCTCGGCGTCGCACGCCAGACCGAGGGTGTTCATGCGGCTGGCGACTTCCTCGCGCAGCGCCATTTCGCCTTCGCTGGCGCCGTATTGCAGCTGCGTGCGCGGCATCGCGGCGAGGGAGAATTCGGGGAAGCTGTCGGGCGCCGGCAGGCCGCCGGCAAAGGAGATCATTCCGGGGCGGTCGATGACGGCCAGGATTTCGCGGATCGGTGAAGCATGCAGGTCGCGGCTGCGGGCGGAGAGGCGGAGGGCGGGCGTGGGCATGATGGGTATACGTCAAGTTTGTTGACCTATAGACAAGATAGCGCCAGGCCTCCTAACATGTCAATCAGCTTGACTGATCCTGAGAAAAGCGGTTTTGGCGCGGGTAACGCAGATAAGTCGCCGATGGCGCGATTTTTGGGTGGCTTATCCGCCAGGTACTTCCGGGGTTGTCAGGTAACTCATTGATGAATATGCGTTCATCGGCGTGATTTTCATCTGGGCCGGGATTTTTTGCTGATCGCTTGCCGGCAGGCTTTGCTGGCAGTGAAGGAGAAAAACAGGATGCAAGCGAGCCACGAAGAGAGTTTGGCCCCGATCCCGGCCGATGACGGCGAGCGCTCGCTGCGTCAGGCGATCGAGACCTTCTTTTTTGCCTACCGCGCTTTTACCGCTTTACCCGACCGCATGCTGGGCGAGCAGGGCTTGGGGCGGGTCCATCACCGGATTCTCTATTTCGTCGGGCGTGATCCGGGTTGTTCGATCAACGAGTTGCTGCATACCCTGGGCGTCAGCAAGCAGGCGCTCAATCTCCCTCTGCGCGAATTGGTCGAGCGCGATCTGGTCGGCATGACGCCGGACGAGCACGACCGGCGCATCCGCCGCCTGTGTCTGACCCGGGCCGGCGAGGCGCTTGAGCGGGCGTTGAGCGCGACCCAGATGCAGTTGCTGCAAGAGGGTTTTGCAACGGCCGGCACCGGGGCCGAGCAGGGATGGCGGGCGGTGATGCACCGGCTGATACGCTGCCCGGACGACGGCACCCCATCGTAGCCGGCGTTGCCAGCGGCCTTCGCCGGCGGCTTTCTCAAACCGGGCCGTGCCTTCCGGGTTCGAGGCAAAGGTGCCGGGCCGGGTAGCATCCCGTTGCGCTATCGGCAAGGTAGTACCTGAGCGTTTCGACCACCGAGCGGAACGAAAGCTGTTCCCAGGGAATCTCTTCCGGTGCGAAATACCGTGCCTCCAGGCTTTCCGGTCCAGGGTCGAGTTCCGGGCCGCTGGCCTCGGCGAGAAAAAAGAAATGCACCTGATCGGCCCGCGGGATGTCAATCACCGTGTATAGCTCGCCAACGCGGACCTGGGCTCCCGCCTCCTCGCGGGTTTCCCGCCAGGCACCCTCCCGCGTCGTTTCCGCCAGCTCCATGAAGCCGGCGGGCAAGGTCCAGGTCGCGCGTCGCGGTTCGATGGCGCGCAGGCAGAGCAGAATCCGCTCACGCCAGACCGGAATGCTGCCGACAACGATACGGGGGTTCTGGTAATGCACCGCGCCGCAGGCCTGGCAAAGATCGCGCAGGCGGTTGTCGCCGGGGGGAATGGCTTGCACCACCGGTGTGCCGCACTGGCTGCAGAAATGCTGGCGGCGCGGGGCCGGGAAATAGAATTCGGGCGCTTGATCGGTCATCGGTCGGCGGGTTGGCCCGGTGCCGGTATCGGCCGGGCGGCGGAGAACAGGGAGGCTGCCATTGTGTACCGCCCGCCGTCGCTTGTCAGGAAATGTGCCAATTTTCGTGACAAGTCGTCTCGCTCCCGGCATCCTGCACAGTTGGCGATCTGCTCCGGCATGTTCGGGAATAGTCCTGTTTTACAAGGGGTTTTTCTTTGCTTGCCGATACTTTTGATTTGCATCAAAATGCGGCCTGGCCTTATCCCGGTGCCAACGTTTTTCCGATTCACCCTCGTGTCACCCCGGTGTCACACCGTTTTCGAGACCTTCATGCGCGATCACCAGCCCGTACAGACCGACAGCCTGCTAGCCCGCATTTCCCTGTTCGATGGCCTGTCGCCGGATGAACTCGAGCGTGTTGCCAAAGGCACGCGCGAGGTTCGCCTGACCAAGTACGACATGCTTTTTCAGCGTGGCGACCGCTGCAGTGGCTTGTATTTGGTGGTTTTTGGCCAGATCAAGCTGGCTTTCACCTCGGTACAGGGGACCGACAAGGTGATCGAGGTCATGGAGACGGGGGAGAGTTTCGGCGAGTCCTTCATGTTCCTCGACCGGCCCTACCCGTATTACGCCCAGGCCCTGGCCGATTCCCTGCTTCTGCATGTCGGCCGTGCGGCGATCGACCATGAACTCGACCGCGATTACCTTTTCATGCGCAAGATGCTGGCCAATATGGCGCGGCAACTGCACGATGTGGTCGGCGATGTCGAATCCTATTCGCTGCACAACGGCGAGCGCCGGGTGATCGGTTACCTGATGCAGCAACTCGACCCCGGCCAGTTCGAGGCCGACGATGTGACCATCGAGCTGTCGACGATCAAGGGCGTGATCGCTTCGCGCATCAATCTCACCCATGAACATTTTTCGCGCATTCTGCATACCCTGCATGAGCGCGGTCTGCTCACCGTCAAGGGGCGCAAGGTGCATATTCCGAGCGTGGCCCGCCTGATTGCCGCTGGCGAGAGCGCCTGACCGCCACCGGCCGGCGCCTGCGTTCCTGCTGGTTCAGTCCAGGCATTCGACCCGGTTGCGGCCCATGTGCTTGCTGCGGTAGAGCGCCTGATCGGCGCGGGCGACCAGGTCTTTCAGGCTGTCGCCATCGCGAAAGCTGGCAACGCCGAAGCTGGCGGTGACGCCCCCGGCGGTCGGGTCGCAGTGCTTTTCCACGGCCTCGCGCAATTTTTCGGCAAATTGCAGCGCGCCGTCGAGTGCCGTATCCGGGCTGATGAGCATGAATTCCTCACCTCCCCAGCGCCCGAGCGTATCGGCGCCGCGCTTGTTCTCCTCCAGCTTGCGCGCGATGTCGCGCAGCACGCAATCGCCGACCGGATGTCCGAATCGGTCATTGACGGCCTTGAAATGGTCGACGTCGAGCAGAATCAGGGAAAACACCCCTCCGTAGCGCTGGCAACGGGCCAGTTCGCTCTGGAGTAGCGCATCGAGTTTGTGCCGGTTGTAAAGGCCGGTCAGGCGGTCGGTAATCGAGAGGATTTCCAGTTGCCGGTTTTTCTCCAGTAATTCTTGCTGGGCCGCGCGTACCTGGGCCAGGGCTTCGTTGGTCGAGCGCATCGCGGCGCGGGCGCGGGTTTCGGCTTCGCCCTGGCGCAGGATGATCAGACGCAGCCGGCGCAGGGTGCGGTTGAAGCCGTCGATCACACTGTCGAACTCGCGCAGGCGGAAAGGCGGCAATTCTTCCAGGGTGTCGGCATCGCGGCCGGCAAGGTCGTTGAGCGCATCGCGCAACTGCGCCAGGGGGTCGAACATCAGGCGCAAGCCGAAGCAGAGAAGCAGGAGCAGGAGCAGGTTCATGGCCACGACTTCAGCCAGTTGCCGGTTGAGGGCTCGTCGCAGACTGTCGTCCATTTCGCTGCGGTCGAAATCGATGCGCAAGCGGGCGGTTGGCAGTACCCGCCGCTCGGCAGAGACTTCCGCCGGTGGGTAAATCAAGGTTTCGTCCAGTGTCGCCAGCTTTTCATCGAGCGGGATCGGGCGGGCAATCGCGGCATAGACCTCGTGACCATCGGGCGCCAGAATCTGCACCCGCGCTACTTCCGGGTGGAGCAGGGCGGCTTCCAGGCGGGCGTTCATCGTTTCCTGGTTGAGCGACCAGACCGGGTCGGTCAGGCTGTGGCGCAAGTGCTCGACGATGTCCTGGCGCGTGGCGCTGAAACGGCGTTCGAGATCCTCGCGCAATTGCTTTTGTTCGTAATAGCCAAACAGACCCAGCGTCGTCGTCGTGACCACAACGAAAAGGAGGATCAGGCGCTTGCGCAGGGAGTTCATCTTGCCGCTTTCATTGACCCAGCGCCTGGTCGAAAAGCTGGCGGAAGCGTGCCAGCTCGGGGTGTTTTTCCTCGTATTTCTTGCTGAAGCCAATGTGTACCGATTCGGTTCTTACCGTCAGCACCCGCTTCGAGCGGGCACGCATGCGCTCCGGCAGGCCACGTGCTTCCAGCGTGACCAGCGCCTCGTTGATCACCACGCTGGGATTGACGACGCAGTCGATGTCGCCGACCAGCATTTTCTTCACCAGATCGTGGAATTCGATGCCTTCGACGAGGGTGATGCGCCCGGCGCGTACCAGCTCGAAAAAACGCGGTCCCGGGGTCAGGTAGGCGCGCTGATTGCCGAAACGCAGGCCGGCAAAGTCCTCGGGAAAAGTGGTGAATTCGCGTCCGGCAACCGTTTCGCGGTTGCAATGAACGGCGACTTCTTCCTGGAAAATGGCTTTCGAGTGATTGAGAAAGGGCCGCTCGTCGGGGCGGAGGTAGACGCCGATCACCGCCGCCGCATTGCCGTTTTTGGCTTCTTCCAGGGCGCGAGCCCAGGGGGCAAAGCGGATTTCGGCCCGGTAAGCGGGCAGGGTTTTCAGGATGCGCTGGAAATTATCGAAGTAATAGCCACGGGGCAGGCCGTTTTCCTCGTAGGAGAAAGGTCGCTGTCCGGTTTCCGCGTAAAAAGGCAGCACGGTTTGCGCCCACGCCGGCTGAAACAACGCACCGAGCAGCAGCCAGAAATATCTGCCCGCGAATCTGCTCATGATCTCATCCCCCCTTTCCAGATCAACCGGACCCATGACGTCTGACCGCTACTTTGGAAAAACGTTGCAGATAATGCAAGTGCTTGTACTACGCCTGCTGGCGCTGCGTTGTCGGGGAAAAAGCAGCGCGATCACGGTCGACCGTGATCGCGGGCAAAAATGCCAGGCGTGTCAGCGCTGGCGAAAGGCGGTTCCGGCCTCGGGCAGCGGGCCTCAAGCGCCGGGGATCGGCGGGAACTGCATTGCCTTGTATTCGAGAAAATCTTCCAGGCCGTATTTGCCCAGTTCGCGGCCGTTGCCGGATTGCTTGTAACCGCCGAAGGGGGCGTAAAGGTTGAACGGCCCGCCGTTGATCTCGACCTGCCCGCAGCGCAGCTTGCGCGCCACCGCTTCGGCCCGTTCGTCGCTGCCGGCCCAGACGCCGCCGGCCAGACCGTAAGGCGTGGCGTTGGCGAGGCGGATGGCCGCGGCTTCGTCGCCGTCGGGATAGGTGAGGATGGCGAGGACCGGGCCGAAGATTTCTTCCTGGGCGATGCGACTGTCCGGGCGCACCCGGCCGAAAATCGTCGGCCGGACATAGGCGCCGCTGGCGAGCAGTTCCGGGGCGATGCCAGTGGGCACTTCGCTGCCGCCGGTGAGCAGTTCGGCGCCTTCGCCGATGCCGATGCGGATGTAGTCGCGTACCCGTTCGGCCTGGGCGGCGGAAGCGAGCGGGCCGAGGCGGGTGCTCTCCAGGCGCGGATCGGCGGGGGCGAATTTCTGCGCGGCGGCGACGGCGCGCTCGGTGACTTCGGCGTAGCGGCTCTCCGGTACCAGCAGGCGGGTCTGCGCGGTACAGGTCTGGCCGGCATTTTGGTAACAATGGGCGACCACGGCCGGGATGGCCACGGCAAAGTCGGCATCGTCGAGGACCACTGCCGCCGACTTGCCGCCGAGTTCGAGCGCCACCCGCTTGACGCTGGCGGCGGCGAGTTCGGAGACGCGCTGGCCGGCGCGGGTCGAGCCGGTGAAGGAGACCATGTCCACCTCCGGGTGGCTGGCCAGGGCTTCGCCGACCACCGGCCCAGTACCGGTGACCAGGTTGAAGACGCCCGGCGGCAGGCCGGCGGCAGCGACTGCTTCGGCCAGGATCAGCGCGTCGAGCGGCGCGATTTCGGAGGGCTTGAGCACCACCGTGCAGCCGGCGGCGAGGGCCGCCGCGACCTTGGCCGCGACCTGGTGCAGCGGGTAGTTCCAGGGCGTGATCGCGGCGACGACGCCAACCGGTTCGCGCACCACCTTGGAGTTGCCGACGGTTTCTTCAAAGGCGAAATCGTCGAGCAGGCGGGCGTACATGCCGAAGCTGGCAATTGGTGAACCGGCCTGCACGGTTTGCGCAAAGCGGATCGGGCAGCCCATTTCGCGGCTGATGGCGCTGGCGATCTCGCCGGCGCGGGCCTTCAACTGGCCCTGGATCGCCTTGAGCAAGGCGGCGCGTTCGGCAACGGGGGTGGCGGCCCAGCCGTCGAAGGCGTAGCGAGCGGCGGTGACCGCCCGGTCGACATCGCCCGCCGTGGCGGCAGCAATGTGGGCGATTTCGCTGCCGTCAATCGGCGAAATCACGGCGAGAGTGGCGTCGCTCTCCGACGCCACCCAGGTGCCGTCGATAAAAAGTAAGGCTTGCATGCTGTCTCCTGGCAAAAAAAGGGGAGCGCTCCCAGCTTCTCTGTCCGGGGCGGCGCTACGGTGATGGATGCCACGGTCGACGCGCAAAAAAGCCGATTTTCGCTGTTGACCGTGGCTCGGGGGCGGAAAGGGGGGCGCCAGCCGCCGGCTGGCGGGTGGATTACGCGACCAGTTCGAGCAGCTTGGCGAAGGCTTCGTCAAATTGCTTGAGGCCGGCGGCGAGCAGTTCGGCGCCAACCTGTTCGAGGTCGATCCCGCGTTCCTGCAGCGCGGCGAGCTGGGCCGGCGCGACGGCGGCCTGCTGCGGCAGGGTGAGGGCGGCTTCGCCGTGGTCGCGGAAGGCGGCCAGCGTTGCGTCGGGGACGGTGTTCACCGTGCCGGTGCCGATCAACTGCTCGACGTAGAGCACGTCGCGGTAAGCCGGATTTTTGCTGGAGGTCGAGGCCCACAGCAGCAGTTGCGGCCGGGCGCCGCCGGGCAGCGCCGGCTGCTGCTGCCAGCGGGCGTACTCGTTGGCAGCAAAGGCGAGCGCGGTCTTGCCCTGCAGCTCGGCCGGCAGTTGCGGGTCGAGCAGGCTGTCGAGACGGCTGATGAAGACGCTGGCGACCGAGGCGATACGGTCGACCGGCAAACCGGCGGCAAAACGCTGCTCGATGCCGGCGCGGTAGGCAGCCTGGACGCAGGCGAGTTGCGCCGGGGAAAAGATCAGCGTCACGTTGACGTTGATCCCGTCGGCAATCGCGCCGCTGATCGCCTGCATCCCGGCCGGGGTCGCCGGAATCTTGATCATCGCGTTTGGCTCGCCGATCTCGGCCCACAGGCGGCGGGCGGCGGCGAGGGTGGCGGCGGCATCGTGCGCCAGCGTCGGCGAAACTTCGAAGCTGACGAAGCCGGCCTGGCCCTGGCTGGCGTCGTACACCGGGCGCAGCAACTGGCAGGCGCGGCGCACGTCGGGCAGGACCAGCGCCTCGAAGCGCTGTTCGGGGCTGGCCTCGGCCGCGCTCTGGCGCAGGCTGGTCAGCGCGCCCTGGTAGTGCGCGTCGTTCTTGATCGCATTGAAGAAGATCGCCGGGTTCGAGGTGACGCCGGCAATGGCATCTTCGGCTATCCAGCGGGCGAGTTCGCCCGATTCGAGCAGGTGGCGGGAGAGGTTGTCGAGCCAGATCTGCTGGCCGAGGGGGGCGATGGCTTTGATGCGGGACATGGCGATGCGAAGTGACGTTGAAAAAGCGGTGGCGGGACTGCTCGCGGGGCCGGCGATGCCGGGCAGATGCAGGCGCAAGACTGCCAGTCTAGCAGGCTGCGGGCTGGCTCAGGTGCGGTAGGTGGCGAGATGGATGCTGGTTTCGGTGGTCTGGATGCTGCGGATCAGGCGGATGCGTTCAAGGATGTCCGACAATTCCTTGAGATTTTCGGCGCGCAATTCGGCGAGCAGGTCCCAGCGGCCGTTGGTGTCGTGGAGCCGGGCGACGCCGGGTTCGCCGAGCAGGCTGGCGATCACCGAGCGGGTTTCGTTGCCGGAGACGGCGATGCTCATCCAGGCGCGAATCTCGTTGTTCGGCAGTTCGGGGCGCAGTTGCACCGTGTAGCCGGCGATGACCCCGTCCTTTTCGAGGCGGGCGAGGCGGTTGCTGATCGTCCCGCGCGAGACCTTGAGCTTGTGCGCCAGGGTCGCGACGCTTTGCCGGGCGTTATGGCGCAGTTGTGCAATCAGTTGCTGATCGAGGGCGTCCATCTCAACATTCCGTCAATTTGTTCTGCCATTCTGCTTTAAAAACTGACGAAATGCAGCATTGCTTGCGATTCTGTTTGGCGTGAGCGCGTGGGAAGATGAGCGAAACAGTCAACTATTTCTCCCCGTGGAGCTTGTCATGTCGTCCCTCGCCAGTTTGTCCCTTCCTGTCTTCCCGGCTGCGGCCATCGCCCGCCTGATTGCCGCCACCGGGCCTAGCGAGTGCATTGCCGGCATCGCCCGCCATCTGGACACCGATTTCCGCCGCTGGCCGCAGTTCGACAAGAGCCCGCGCGCCGCTTGCCATTCGCCGGAAGGCGTGATCGAGCTGATGCCGGTGTCGGACGGCGTGCATTACTCGTTCAAATACGTGAACGGCCACCCGAAGAACCAGCGCCACGGCTTGCCCACCGTGCTCGCCTTCGGCGTGCTGGCCGAGGTGGCGACCGGCTTGCCCTGTCTGCTCGCCGAACTGACCCTGCTCACCGCGTTGCGCACCGCCGCCATGTCGGCGTTTGCCGCGCAGCATCTGGCGCGCCCGGACAGCCGGCGGCTGGCGCTGATCGGCAACGGCGCGCAGAGCGAATTCCAGGCCCTGGCCTTCCACCGCCTGCTCGGCATCCGCGAATTCCATCTCCACGACAGCGACCCGGCGGCGACCGCCAAGCTGCAGCGCAACCTGGCCCGCCTGGGCTTGTCCTCGCGCGCCTTCGCCAGCACCGCCGAGGCGGTGCGTGGCTGCGATATCGTGACCACGATCACCGCCGACAAAACCAACGCCACCATCCTGACCCCGGCCATGATCGAGCCGGGCATGCACCTCAACGCCGTCGGCGGCGACTGTCCGGGCAAGACCGAGCTCGATGCGCGGATTCTCGCGGCTTGCGGCCAGGTCTTCGTCGAATACGCGCCGCAAACCCGGAGCGAGGGCGAATTGCAGCAAATGCCCGCCGATTTCCCGGCGCACGAGTTCTGGCAGGTCGTGAACGGCAGCCACCCCGGTCGCCGCACTGCCGAGGAGGTGACGATCTTCGACTCGGTCGGCTTCGCGCTGGAGGACTTCTCGGCACTGCGTTGGCTGCAGGAAACCGCCGCCGGCCAGGGCGAAATCCTGGGCCTGTTGCCGCAACTCGCCGACCCGCGCGACCTGTTCGGCTATCTGCCGCCGAGTGCCAGCCTGGTTCGCGCGGCCTGAGTGCGGGGTTGGCGCGAGGTTAGCGCGGGGGCTGCGCGAGCCACTGACCGTAAGCCATAAACCGGAAGGTCGCCGGCACAACCGCAGCCAGGCAAGTACCGGTGTTGCTCAGCGGCCCGGTGTGCGCGACCTGGCCGGCAAGATTCGACCGGCACCATGCCGGCGCTTGTCGCGCGGGGAAAAATCCCGAATCGCACGGTCGACCGTGAAAATAGCCTGAAAATGAAAAATGGCGCCGGAGCAAGCGGCGCCATTTTTTGTCGGGCAGCGGGGGGGCAAGTGCTGGCCCTGGCGTGAGGGCTAGTGACTGGTCGCCGCCGCCCGCTTGTCCAGCCACAGTGGCAGCAGTTGCACGGCGAGGATGCTGGTGAAGATCAGCGCGCAGCCGGCCAGTTGCAGCGGTGCCAGGCGTTCGCCGAGGACCAGCGCGCCGGCCAGCCCGGCGAACAGGGTTTCGGAAGAGAGCAGGACGGCGGCGTCGGCGGCGCCGGTGTGGCGCTGGGCGACGACTTGCAGGGTGAAGCCGACGCCGACCGAGAGGACGCCGCCGTAGAGGATGGCCGGCAACGCGGCGAGCAGGCGCTCGCTGCTGAGCGGTTCGGTGAGCAGGCCCCAGATCAGCGCCAGGCTGCCGCAGACGACGAACTGGGTCAGCGCGACCAGGATCGGCGTGCCCTTGCGCGCGGCGACGCGGCCGACGTAGAGGACGTGCAGCCCCCAGAAGAAGGTGCTGGCGATTACCCACCAGTCACCGCTGCTCAGTTCATTCAGTTCGCCGCCGGCGAGCAGCCAGGTCCCGAACAGGCTGCAGCTGACTGCCGGCCAGGTCAGCCAGTGCGGGCGATGCCGGTGGAGCAGCCAGGCCAGCAGCGGCACCAGCGGCACATAAAGCGCAGTGAGGAAGCCGGCGTTGGTGACCGTGGTGGCACCGATCCCGATCTGCTGCAGGATGATCCCGGCAAAGAGCAGGCCACCGAGGCCCAGCCCGGCCAGCCAGTCGCCGCCGTCGAGGCGGACGCCCCGGTCGGCGAGGCGGACGTATTCGCGCAGCGCCATCGGCACGATGATCAGCGCGCCGAGCAGGAAGCGCAGCCCGGTGTAGAGAAAGGGGCCGAGATTGTCGAGGACGACTTGCTGGGCAACGAAGGTGGTACCCCAGATCAGCGCGGCGATCAGGAGCAGGAAATTGGCTTGCAGGCGGGACATGAGGCGGGGTAGTGGAGAAAAACCATGAGAGTTGAACGTGGCGCTTGGGCCAACGGGTGCTGAAAAGGTTTTTGCCGATATTCACGGTCGACCGTAAATATCGGCAAAAACCGGGGGCGGTGGCCAGTCAGCGCTTCAGCTATGAATGCGGCACAGCGTGCTCTTGCCGAACAGGCTTTCGATCAGGTCCACCGCCAGTTCGGCGGTCTGGTTGCGGTGATCGAGCGCCGGGTTGAGTTCGACGATGTCGAGCGAGGCCAGCCGTTCGGTGTCGGCGATCATTTCCATGCACAGTTGGGCTTCGCGGTAGGTCGGGCCGCCGCGCACCGTGGTGCCGACGCCGGGGGCGATTTCCGGGTCGAGAAAATCGACGTCGAGGCTGACGTGCAGATGGGTATCGGCGTCGATCCCGGCCAGTGCCTTGTCCATCACCGCGCGCATGCCGTGCTCGTCGATGTAACGCATGTCGAAGACCTCGATCCCGAGCTGCTGCAGGAAGCGCTTTTCGCCGTCGTCAACGCTGCGGATGCCGATCTGGCGGATTTGTTCGGGCAATAGCGCCGGGACGTGGCCGCCGATTTCGCACAGCACCTGCGGCCCGTGCCCGCACAGGCAGGCGACCGGCATGCCGTGGATATTGCCGGAAGGCGTCATGGTCGCAGTGTTGAGGTCGGCGTGGGCGTCGAACCACAGTACCCGCAGTTTCTTGCCGCGTTCGCGGCAATGGCGGGCGACGGCGCTGATTGAGCCGATGGCCAGGCAATGGTCGCCACCCATCATGATCGGCAGACGGTCGGCGGCCAGTTCGCGGTACACCGCATCGTGCAGCGTCGCGTTCCAGGTGGCGACTTCGGGCAGGTGGCGCAGGCCGGCTTGCGGCGGCTGCTCGGGATTGGCCGGGCCGGCGAGGTTGCCGCAATCGAGTACATCGACGCCAAAGGCGACCAGGGCTTCGTGGATGCCGGCGACGCGCAGGGCTTCCGGGCCCATGCGGCTGCCACGGGTGCCGGCGCCGACATCGGTGGGGACGCCGATCAGGCTGATGCGGTGGCTATGGACGGTGGCGGTCATGGGCAACTCCTTAAGCGGCAAAGGCGACTTTGAGGCCGGAAATCAGCATCTGCACGGCCATTGTAGTCAGGATCAGACCCATCAAACGCTCCATCGCCTCCATGCCGGAGCGGCCGAAGAGACGGGCGAGCGGGTCGGAAATCAGCAAAATCAGGGTGTTGACCGTGGATGCCGCCAACACTGCGCCGACCCACAGCCACGGGTCGCCGGATTGGCGCGAGGCGAGCAGGACCATCGCCAGCGCCGAGGGCCCGGCGATCATCGGCACCGCCAGCGGCACGATAAAAGCTTCGCTGCGCGCCGGGGTGTCGACCGCGCCGTGGCCGGCGGAGGGGAAGACCATGCGCAGCGCAATCAGGAACAGGATCAGGCCGCCGGAAATTTCCAGTGCCGGTTCCGAGAGATGCATCACCGCCAGCAGGCGGTCGCCGGCAAACAGGAAGGCGAGCAGGACGGCGGTGGCAATCGCGCATTCGCGCAGGATCACCCGCCGCTTGCCGGCC
The DNA here is from genome assembly GCF_023150235.1 of Azonexus sp. Classification (GTDB taxonomy): domain Bacteria; phylum Pseudomonadota; class Gammaproteobacteria; order Burkholderiales; family Rhodocyclaceae; genus Azonexus. The sequence continues at coordinate 7,431 of NZ_JAKLLH010000026.1, read as the reverse complement.
GCCGGCAGGTCGCGCAGCAGCGACTGGACGAAGGGCACGTTGCCGAGCGGGTCGAGGACCAGCAGGAGCAGAAAAGTCGAGGAAATCAGTTCGGGCGACATGGGCAGGGCGGCGCAGGAAGTGGGACGGTGGCCGGCTGCCCGGTGGTCGCCGGGCGGGGCCGGCGACCGATAGGCGACGGCTTAGTTGAAGTTGTAACGCGCCATCAGGTTGATGCGCGACATGTCGCCACGCTGGCCAGCCAGGGTTTCACGCAGGCCATAGATGTACTCGGCGCCGATGTCGACGTACTTGACCGGGTTCCAGATGGTGCCGACGTGGAACTGCTGGACCTGGCGGTTGACGCCGAAGCGGCCGCTGTCGAGGCCGTTGGCACGGGCCCAGTCGGTGTAGGCGTTGTCGTAGTGACGCTGGCCGCCGTAGACCAGGTTCATGCGCAGGGTTTCGCTGAACTTGTGCTGGTAGCCGATGACCAGGCCGAGCGCCTTTTCCATCGTGATCTGGTTGGTGTTGGCGTTGTAGCCGGCGCCTTCGATGTAGTTGAAGTAGCGGCCGATGCCTTCGCCGCCGGTGGCGATGAAGCTGATCTGGTCGTTGTCGGTGAAGCGATAGACGCCGGACAGCGACACGCCGTAGCCACGCCGCGATTCGTCAACCACGCGGCTGGCGCCAGCGCCCAGCTGCATGCTGCCATCGACGCGATGCTCGTGCGACACCGCGCGCAGGCTCAGCGAGCCCTGGGTGAAGGCCTTGTCCCAGCGCACGATCAGGTCGGGCGACTTGGCGAAGCCGGCGGTCGAGGCGCTGCCGGTCGGGTCGAGCACGTAGCTGACCGAGTTTTCCAGCGCGGCGGTGAAGTTGCCGTAGTTCGGGGTGGCGTAGGTGTAGCGCAGTTGCGGCTGACGGATGAAGGTGCCACCGATCGGGCCGTTGAAGTCGACCACTTCCGGCGTCGCGTCGAGGTCCATGAAGGTGGACCAGCTCTGGCCGGCCAGCCACGGGCCGAGTTGGACGTAGGCATGGCGCAGGCGGAAGTTGTAGCTGTTGGTCGCCTGCTGGGTGTAGATGTTGCGCAGGTCGCCATAGACGGCGGAGTTGCCGGTGCGCGGGTCGTTGTTGAAGTCGCCTTCGATCTTGGCGATCAGCTGGCCGTACTGGGTCGGGGTCGAGGCTTCGACGCCGATCCGCGAGGTACGGGCGTGCGAATAGGTCTGGCCTTTGCGCGCGGCTTCCGGGGTGCCGCGCAGCGGGGCGTAGGGCATGAAGGTCGAGTAATCGCTGTCGGCGTTGCTGCCCTTGCTTTCACGGACCACGTTGTATTCGGCGATGCCGTAGACGCGGATCGAGGTATCGCCGGAGGCCAGGCGGTAGGAGTTGGGCAGGTCGCCGACGACGACGGCTTCCTTGCCTTGCGCCGTGACCTGGTCTTGCAATTGGGCGATTTCCTGCTTCTGGGTCTTCTTCAGTTCTTCGATCTGGCTCTGCATGGCCTTGAGCTGGGCTTCGAGCTGGGCGATGCGCTGGTTGTCGTTGGCCAGGGTGACGGTGGCCAGGCCGAGCCCGCACAGGGCGAGGGAAATTTGCTTGAGTTTCATGATGGTTCGGTCAATTGATTGAATCAGGGTGGGCGGGGCGCCGGCTCAGAAGCCGTGGCGCACCTGCGTCAAAAAGCTTTTGGCTCGTTCGTGCGCCGGATTGTTGAAGAAATCCTGCGGCGTCGAGTCTTCGAGAATCGTGCCGTGGTCGAAGAAGATCACGCGGTCGGCGACTTCGCGGGCGAAGCCCATCTCGTGCGTGACCACCAGCATGGTGATGCCGGTATGCGCCAGCTCGCGCATCACCGCGAGCACTTCGTTGACCATTTCCGGGTCGAGCGCCGAGGTCGGCTCGTCGAACAGCAGCACCTTGGGGTCCATCGCCAGCGCGCGGGCAATCGCCACCCGCTGCTGCTGCCCGCCGGACAACTGCACCGGGTACTTGTGGGCATGCGCCTTGAGCCCGACGCGGTCGAGCAGGGCCAAGGCCTTGGCTTCGGCATCGGCGGCGGACATCTTGCGCACCCGCATCGGGGCGAGCGTGATGTTCTTGAGAATGCTCAGGTGCGAGAACAGGTTGAAGCTCTGGAAGACCATTCCGACCTCGCGGCGGATCGCGTCGAGGTTCTTCAGGTCGTCGTTGAGCTCGATTCCGTCGATCACGATGCTGCCGGTGTCGTGCGCTTCGAGGCGGTTGAGCGTGCGCAGGAAGGTCGACTTGCCGGAGCCGGAAGGGCCGATGATCGCGGTCACCTCGCCTTCACGGAAGGTCGCGGAGACCTGCTTCAGCGCATGAAAGGCCCCGAAATGCTTGTCCACATCGCGGGCGGCGATGATCGTCCTGGCCGTAGGCTTGACTTGGCTCATGGGGGCTCCTCAGCGCTTGCGCCCGACGTCGAGCTGGGTTTCCAGCGCCGAAGTCAGGGTGGTGAAGGCCGTGGTCAGGATCAGGTAGATCAGCGCCACGGTCAGGAACACAGGAATCGGCTGGTAGCTCTCGGCTTGCACGCGGTAGCCGACCATCGTCAGTTCAACCACGCTGATCGCGTAGGCCAGCGACGAATCCTTGACCAGCGAGGCCAGGTTGTTGGCCAGCGCCGGCAAGGCCACGCGCATGCTTTGCGGCAGCATGATGTCGATGAAGGTCTGCACCGGCGACAGGCCGAGCGCCCGGGCGGCTTCGATCTGCCCATGCGGCACCGCGAGGATGCCGGCACGCACGCATTCGGTGTTGTAGGCGCCGATGTTGAGCGAGAGCGCGATGATGGCGCAGGCAAAATCCGAGGGCTGCAGGGCATCCGGCAGGAACTGCGGGGCGGCCAGCCAGACGAAGAGGATTTGCAGCAGCAGCGGGGTGCCACGGAAAATCCACACGTAGAAGGCGCACAACCAGCGCAACGGCGCAATCGACGACATCCGCCCGATTCCGGCAAGGACGCCGAGGACGATGCCGATGATCCCGGAAACCACGGTCAGCCAGACGGTGATCCGGGCGCCCTCGGCGAACTGCTGCGCCGCCGGGCCAATCGGGTCCGGTGCCGCCGACAGCGGAATCGCCAGCCCCCAAAGGAAGGCGAGCAGCCCCAGCATCGCGGCGAACATCGTCCACCCCGGATTTTGCTTGCTCCAGTTCATGGTGCGCTTCGCTTAGTGGCAGGAAACGTCGGTCTTGAAATACTTCTGCGACAAGGTGGCGTAAGTGCCATCCTTCATCACTTCGGCCAGACCCCGGTTCCACTGCTCGGCCAGTTCCTTGTTGTTCTTGCGCATGATCGCCGAGACGCGCTCGACGAAGACCTGCTCACCGGCGACGATGCCGGCGTCGGCGTTCTTTTCCAGGGTGGCCTTGATCAGCCACTTGTCGGAAATCCAGGCGTCGACCTTCTTGCTCTTCAGCGCCGAGAAGGCTTCCGGGTCGGCCTTGTAGGTCTTGATCTCCTTGACCCCGGCGATTTTCTTGGCGCTGTCGGCGTAGCTGGTCGCCAGCTGCACGGCGACGGTCTTGCCGGCCAGCGCGGCGGCGGTCAGTGCGCCGTCCTTGGGGGCGGCAATCTGGCCGCCGGTGCAGTAATGCGGGTTGGTGAAATCGACCGACCTGGCGCGTTCCTCGGTGTAACCGTGGGAGGCAATCGCGAAGTCGAAACGGTCCTGGCGGATCGACGCGACTTGCGCGTCGAAGGGTACGACACGCCATTCGATGGCGAGGCCGAGCTTCTTGGCCACGGCTTCGGCGACTTCGACTTCAAAGCCGGTCAGTTTGGAACCTTCGAAATAATTGAACGGAAAGAATGCACCTTCGGTGACGGCGAGGAACTTGCCGTCGGCCTTGATCGTGTTCCAGTCGCGCGCTTCGGCAGCGGCGCCGCCCAGCAACAGGGCCAGCGGCAACAGCGCGGCAGCCAGTTGGCTTTTGAATCGCATGTCTTGATCTCCGGGAATGATGGAGGCGCGGGGCGAGCGTGATGCATCCGAAGCTGAAAACCCTCTGCGCCGAAGGTCGCGGATTCTAGGGAGCGGGGGGCGTCGCCGCCATGGCTTATGACGCAAAATACGGGTTATCCCTAGGTGCTTTGTTGCGCGAATGCAACGTTTTTGTAATTTTTGATCGAACGCTTGTTTGTCGCTTCAACTACTTGAAATCAAAGCGCTTGGCCAGCTTTTCCCGAGGGGACGAATGGAAGGGGCGGCGAAAAGGATAGGCGAGCATTTCTGCCTTTATCCACGGTCGACCGTGGATGAAGGCAGAAATGCCCTTTGCCCTTGCCGTCAGCGCAGCTTGATTTCAACCCGGCGATTGCGTGCTTCCTGCGCGCCGGGGCGGGTGACCACCAGCGGCTCGCGGCTGCCGCGTCCGGCGACCTGGATGGCGTCGCGCGGGATGCCGGCACCGATCAGCAGTTCGCGTACGCGCTGGGCTCGCTCCAGTGAGAGACGGTCATTGACCGTTGCCGCGCCGACGGCATCGGCATGGCCGATGACCACCACTTCCGGTGCCGGAAAGTTTTTCAGATCGTCGAGAATGGTGGGCAGTGTCGCCCGCGATTGGGCAGTGAGTTTGTCGCTGGCGAATTCAAAATGCAGCAGGTAGCGTCGGGGCGAGGCCGGCAGTGCCTCGATGGTGCTTTGATAACGCTGGCGGATGGCCTCCTCGCCCAGGTTTTCGGGATCGAGCTTGCCGCTTGCGAGGCGGGTGCCGGTGTAGGCGTCCTTGACTTCGACGCTTTTCCCCGCGTGCTCGACGATGATGGCGCCGACCTGGCCGCTGCGGTCGGGCAGGAGCACGATGCGCTCGCGCGGACCGGCGGAACAGCCGGCAAGGAGGAGGATCGCGAGAATCGCGGGGAAACCTCGGAGCAAGCGCCTGCTGGCTGGTTCAGTCATCGCTTTCGACCTCGACAATGAACTCGGTGCCTCGGATGCCGATGGTCGTGGTCGGCGTGCTGACCCGCATGGCCTGCGGGTTGGCCTTGGCTACCAGCCCCGAAACCATCGCCGCCACACCCCGCAAGACCGAAACCGCCAGCCCGCCCTCGTGGGTGGCGGGGTTGAAGCTGAATTCACGGATCGTGAGCTGGGAATTGGCGCTGGTCGAAATCAGGGTGTCGTCGCGCAGGGTCACGCCGATCCGGCCTTCCTTGCCGGTGATCAACCGGTCGCCGGGATAGACCCGGTCGCCGGTTTTGAGGGCCAGGCGCTGGCCGTCGCGCTCGACATGGGTTTCGCCGCTGGCCAATTTGACGGTGCCAGCCCATTCCTCGGCCTGCGCTGTCTGGAGCGAGAGCAGCAAGAGTGGGAGGGCTAGGCGATGGAGGATAGGGAGGCGCATGCTGGAACCTCGTGCGAACCGGGGGTTTTTGGCTCTTTTTCACGGTCGACCGTGAAAAATGGCAAAAATGACTGTCCCATTCTCTCACGAAGCCAGCGGCTTGTGGCGCTTGGTCCGCATCGCGAAGAGGGCGGAAAATGCAGGCCGTCCGCCGCTCGCGGCAAAGAATATCGCTGGTGGATGTTGGTGCGGGACTGGCAAAACCCGAAGGGAAACATATAAAATATATAAGACTTGTGAACCCCGCTGGTCGGCCAGCCTGGACGACACGCCACGCCGCCGCGGCCATGGTCTTGAAAATTGCCGTTTTCTCTCCCTGTGCAACCCTTTACGAAAGGAAGTCGCCGTGCTTGAAGCCTATCGCGCCCACGTTGCCGAGCGTGCAGCCCTCGGTATCCCGCCGCTGCCCCTGTCCAAGCAACAGACCACCGACCTGGTGGCCCTGCTGAAGAATCCCCCCGCTGGCGAGGAAGCCTTCCTGGTCGAACTGCTGACCTACCGCGTTCCGGCCGGTGTCGATGACGCTGCCAAGGTCAAGGCCGAGTTCCTGGCCAAGGTTGCCAAGGGCGAAGAAGCCTGCGCCCTGATCTCCAAGGTCAAGGCCACCGAACTGCTCGGCACCATGCTCGGCGGTTACAACGTCAAGCCGCTGATCGATCTGCTGGCTTGCGGCGATTGCGGCACTGCCGCCGCCGAAGGTCTGAAGAAGACCCTGCTGGTGTTCGACTTCTTCCACGACGTCGCCGAACTGGCCAAGGGTGGCAACGCCAACGCCCAGGCCGTCATGCAATCCTGGGCTGATGGTGAGTGGTTCACCTCCCGCCCGGCCGTGCCGGCTGCGCAAAAGCTGACCGTGTTCAAGGTCACCGGCGAAACCAACACCGACGACCTGTCGCCCGCACCGGACGCCTGGTCGCGTCCCGACATCCCGCTGCACGCGCTGGCCATGCTCAAGAACCCGCGTCCGGGCATCGAAGCCGACGAGCCGGGCTCGCGTGGCCCGATCAAGCAGCTCGAAGCGCTGGCCGCCAAGGGCAACCTGATCGCCTACGTCGGTGACGTGGTCGGTACCGGTTCTTCCCGCAAGTCCGCCACCAACTCGGTGCTGTGGTTCACCGGCGAAGACATCCCCTTCGTCCCGAACAAGCGCTTTGGTGGCGTCTGCCTCGGCTCCAAGATCGCCCCGATCTTCTTCAATACCATGGAAGATGCCGGCGCGCTGCCGATTGAAATCGACGCCGGCCAGATGGACATGGGCGACGAGATCGAACTGAAGGTTGACGACGCCACCGGCAAGGTCACCGCCACCAAGAACGGTGCCGTGATCGCCGAATCGCAGCTGAAGACCTTGGTCATCCTCGACGAAGTCCGTGCCGGCGGCCGGATTCCGCTGATCATCGGTCGTGGCCTGACCACCAAGGCCCGTGAATTCCTCGGTCTGCCGCAATCGACCCTGTTCCGCCTGCCGCAGAACCCGGCCGACGACGGCAAGGGTTACTCGCTGGCCCAGAAGATGGTTGGCAAGGCCTGCGGCGTGACCGGCATCCTGCCGGGCACCTACTGCGAGCCGAAGATGACCACCGTCGGTTCGCAAGACACCACCGGCCCGATGACCCGCGACGAACTGAAGGATCTGGCCTGCCTCGGCTTCTCCGCCGACCTGGTCATGCAGTCCTTCTGCCACACCGCCGCCTATCCGAAGCTGGTCGACGTCAAGATGCACCGCGAACTGCCGTCCTTCATCAGCACCCGCGGTGGCGTTGCCCTGCGTCCGGGCGACGGCGTCATCCACTCCTGGCTGAACCGCCTGCTGCTGCCGGACACCGTCGGCACCGGCGGCGACTCGCACACCCGCTTCCCGATCGGCATCTCCTTCCCGGCCGGTTCCGGCCTGGTCGCCTTTGCCGCCGCCACCGGCGTCATGCCGCTCGACATGCCGGAATCGGTGCTGGTCCGCTTCAAGGGCGAAATGCAGCCGGGCATCACCCTACGTGACCTGGTCAACGCCATTCCGCTGTACGCCATCAAGGCCGGCCTGTTGACCGTCGAGAAGAAGGGCAAGAAGAACGT
>NZ_JAKLLH010000025.1 GCF_023150235.1 Azonexus sp. | reverse complement strand
GGTCGTCCTCAATATGCTCAGCCTCGATACCACGCAACCCGCCTTTGCCAAGACAAAACTCAGCAAGCGCCAGAAACGTAAATTCGCCAATCTGGAGGAGTCCATCATGCGAAGCATCCTCGGAATTCAGCCATTATGATTTTCGAGTGCAAAGACCCTGGTTTGCATCCCCTCCCAAAACGGTCGCCTGAAACCCCGGCCTTCAGGCCGGGGTTTCAAACCGGAGTTAGTCTTACGATGAATTTTAAAAATGCCTTTAGGTGGCGGTCTGTCCGCTAAAACGCATATAAAACATTGGCGTAGAAGCGACAGCGAGACGTCTGGCATTCTCGTGTTACCCATTTCGCATGTCAATGGTCGTCGGCCAGGTAGGTGCTTGAGCATACCGAGGGACGTTCAGGCATCGTGCTTTGGCGAAGCCTGCTGACCCCCGGTTTTTTTGCGGCTGTTGGCCAGGAAGTGGCGTTGCACCGAGCCGGTGGGACGTGGCGAGAAATGGGTGAGAATTGGGCAAGAAATGCGCGCTGCCGGCATTTCCCGGGGCTGTCGCTTCAGTTACAATCGACGGATTACCTTCTCTTTGTCAGGCCATGATTACTGGATCCATTGTTGCGATTGTCACCCCGATGCACGAGGATGGCAGCCTTGATTTGAACGCCTTGCGCCGGCTGGTCGACTTTCACGTTGCCGAAGGTACCGATGGCATCGTGGTCGTCGGCACCACGGGGGAATCGCCTACCGTCAGCGTTGGAGAGCATTGTGAGTTGATCGGGGTGACGGTCGAGCATGCCGCCGGTCGTATTCCGGTGATCGCCGGCACCGGTGCCAACTCGACCGCCGAGGCGATTGAACTGACTCGTTTCGCCAGAAAAGCCGGGGCGGACATGGCACTGTCGGTGGTGCCTTACTACAACAAGCCGGGCCAGGAAGGCCTCTATCGTCATTTCAAGACCATTGCAGAAGCAGTCGATTTGCCGATCCTCCTTTACAACGTGCCCGGACGTACCGTGGCGGATATGAGCAATGACACGATTTTGCGCTTGGCACAGGTGCCCGGTATCGTCGGTGTCAAGGATGCAACGGGCAATTTCGACCGGGCCTGCGACCTGATTGCGCGCGCCCCCCAGGGGTTCGCTCTCTATAGCGGCGATGACATGACTTGTGTCTCGACGATCATGATGGGTTTCCACGGCAATATTTCCGTCACCGCCAACGTTGCGCCGCGTTTGATGCATGAAATGTGTGCAGCGGCGGCTGGTGGCGATCTTGGCAAGGCGCGGGAGATTCAATTCAAGTTGCTGGCTCTGCATCGCGACCTCTTCTGCGAGGCCAATCCAATTCCGGTCAAGTGGGCCGTGCAGCAGCTCGGCATGATGGCCGGCGGCATCCGCTTGCCATTGACGCCGCTGGCTGAATCCGGCCAGGCCCGGGTCATGCTTGCCTTGCGCCAAGCCGGTCTGCTTGCCTGAGAAGGAATAGTTGATGAAATCTCGTATCTCCGGGGTAGCACTGTCGGTGCTGGCGCTTTCGCTGGCTGCTTGCAGCATGTTGCCCGAGTCGAAGAAAATCGAATACAAATCGGCCGGGAAGGCTCCATCGCTGGAGATTCCTCCCGATTTGTCGCAATTGGCCAAGGAAGATCGTTTCCTGGTGCCGGATGTGGCGGGCAAAGGGAGCGCCACTTTTTCGGCTTATTCGGCCGATCGCTCGCCGCAGGTGCAGACCCGGAATACGGCGGTTCTGCCTCAGGTAGATAAAGTGCGGGTCGAGCGTTCCGGCAACCAGCGCTGGCTGGTGGTTGGCGTGCCTGCCGATAAGTTGTGGGATACCGTCAAGGATTTCTGGCTGGAAACCGGTTTTATTGTCGCCCTGGAGCGTCCGGAGGCCGGCGTGATGGAAACTGACTGGGCCGAGAACCGGGCCAAAATTCAGGACGATATTCTTCGAAACACCTTGGGCAGGATTCTCGATTCCCTCTATTCGACCGGGGAGCGCGACAAATTCCGTACCCGTTTCGAGCCGGGGAGTGAGCCTGGGACCACCGATGTTTTCATCAGCCATCGTGGCATGGAAGAAGTTTATACCTCATCGGCCAAGGATGAGACTCGCTGGCAACCGCGTTCTCCCGATGCCGAACTGGAGGCCGAGATGTTGCGTCGGCTGATGGTACGTCTCGGTACCGAGGAAAAGCGGGCAGAAGCCAGCCTTGCCGCGGGCAAGGCGGAGCCACGTGCCCGCCTGGCGGGTGCGGACGGCAGCGGCACGCTGGAAGTCAGTGAGCGCTTTGACCGCGCCTGGCGTCGGGTCGGCCTTGCCCTGGATCGGATCGGCTTTACTGTTGAAGACAGGGATCGCTCTCGCGGCTTGTATTTTGTCCGCTATGTTGACCCCGAGGCTGGCATGAACAAGAAATCCGAGGGATTCCTTTCCACTTTGGCATTCTGGAAAAACCGCGAACCTCTGGCTGGAGATCGTACGCAATACCGCATTCATGTACAGGATGGCGGCGCCGGGAGTGTCGTACAGGTATTGTCGAGCGAAGGAGGTGCCGATCGCTCGGAAACGGCACGTCGTATTCTCGGACTGTTGCAGCAACAACTGCAATAACGCGGCATCCTGGAAAAAGCAGTCTTGACGCCAATGGCGCGGGTTTTTTCGTGGTTTTTGTGTGTCCGGTGCCTGTTTCGGCAGAGCACCGGCGAGTTCTCGAAAGATTTGCGTTTGGTTTGTCGAAGAACCTGCGTCTGAAGCAAGATTTTCAGGGTAATCGATAGTGGTACACACAACGTAGTGGTACACACAACGGCAGCGACCACCCGCACGGGGGCGCTGCCGTTTTTATTGCGGTGAATCGGCGTCGTGTGCTTGATCGGCGCCGGTCAGGCTCAGCCGCGCGTCTTGTCCTTCTCGATCAGCGCGTAGGCCGAGTGATTGTGGATCGACTCGAAATTCTCGGATTCGACGATGTAGGCGTCGATCCGGGTTTCGGCGTTGAGGCGGGCGGCGACGTCACGGACCATGTCTTCGACGAACTTGGGGTTGTCGTAGGCGCGTTCGGTGACGTATTTCTCGTCCGGGCGCTTGAGCAGGCCCCACAGTTCGCACGAGGCTTCGCTTTCGACCAGCTGGACCAGTTCCTCGATCCACAGGAAGCCGCGGGTGCGGGCGGTGACGGTGACGTGCGAGCGCTGGTTGTGGGCGCCGTATTCGGAGATTTTCTTCGAGCAGGGGCAAAGGCTGGTGACCGGGACCACGACCTTGAGCGAGAAGCGGATTTCGCCGCCGCAGATTTCGCCGATGAAGGTCACGTCGTAATCCATCAGGCTCTGCACGCCGGAAACCGGGGCCGCCTTGTTGATGAAATAGGGGAAGCTCATCTCGATGTGGCCGCTTTCGGCCTCGAGCTTTTCAACCATGTCGCGCAGCATCGCCGGGAAGTTCTCGACCGAGATTTCGCGTTCGTGGCTGTTGAGGATCTCGACGAAGCGGGACATGTGCGTGCCTTTGAAATTGTGCGGCAGGCTGACGTACATGTTGAACATGGCGATGGTGTGCTGGATGCCGCCGGACTTGTCCTGGACCTTGATCGGGTGGCGGATCGACTTGATCCCGACCTTGTTGATCGCAATCTGGCGGGTGTCGGCCAGGTTCTGCACGTCGGGGATGACGGTGTTCGGGGTGCTCATGGTGGGCTGTTCTGTTGGGGTAAGGGTTATTGTCTGTTGTCGGCCGCGATCCGGGCCTGGATGGCGCGGACGATGCCTGCTTTGTCGAGGCCGAGTTCGGCGAGGAGCTGGCCTTGTTCGCCGTGGTCGATGAAGCGGTCGGGCAGGCCCAGGCGCAGCACCGGCACGGACAGGCCGCGTTCGGCCAGCACGCGCTCGACTTCCGAGCCGGCGCCGCCGATCACGGCGTTCTCTTCGAGCGTGACCAGTAAGGAATGGTTCCCGGCGAGTGCGGCGACCAGGTCGGCGTCGAGCGGCTTGACGAAGCGCATGTTGGCGACCGTCGCGTTCAACTCGTCGCCGGCCCCGAGTGCGGCGCCGAGCAGGCTGCCGAAGGCGAGCAGGGCGACCTGCTCGCCGTGGCGGCGGATTTCGCCCTTGCCGAAGGGCAGGGTGTCGAGGTCGCTGCCGGGAACGGTGCCGAGGCCGCTGCCGCGCGGGTAGCGGACCAGGGTCGGGCCGTCGTGACGGAAGGCGGTGGTCAGCAGCGCGCGGCACTCGGCCTCGTCCGCCGGGGTCAGCACTGCCAGGTTGGGGATGCAGGTGGCGAACGAGAGATCGAAAGTGCCGTGGTGGGTCGGACCATCGGCACCGACCAGGCCGCCACGGTCGACCGCGAAAAGCACCGGTAAATCCTGTAGCGCGACGTCGTGCACCAGTTGGTCGTAGCCGCGCTGGAGGAAGGTCGAGTAGATCGCGACCACCGGCTTGAGGCCTTCGCAGGCCATGCCGGCGGCGAAGGTCACGGCGTGCTGTTCGGCGATCCCGACGTCGAAGTAGCGCGCCGGCTGTTCGCTGGCGAAACGGACCATGCCCGAGCCTTCGCGCATCGCCGGGGTGATCCCGACCAGGCGGGCATCGGCGCGCGCCATGTCGCACAACCAGTCGCCGAAGACCTGGGTGTAGCTGAGCTTGCCGCCACTCTTGCCGCTGCCCGAGGCGATCCCTTCGTCGGCCGAGAATTTGCTGACCCCGTGGTAGAGAATCGGGTCGGCTTCGGCCAGCTTGTAGCCCTGGCCCTTCTTGGTGATCACGTGGAGGAACTTGGGGCCCTTGATCTGCTTCAGGTTTTCCAGGGTCGGGATCAGCGCATCGAGGTCGTGGCCGTCAATCGGGCCGTAATAATGGAAGCCGAACTCCTCGAACAGCGTCCCCGGCGCGATCATGCCCTTGACGTGCTCTTCGGCGCGGCGGGCGAGTTCGAGCAGCGGCGGGGCAAAGCCGAGCATGTGGCGACCGGCTTCGCGCGCGGCGTTGAAAGTCTTGCTCGAGGTCAGGCGGGTGAGGATGTTGTTCAGTGCGCCGACTGGCGGCGAGATCGACATCTCGTTGTCGTTGAGGATGACCAGCATGTCGGCGTCGGCGACGCCGGCGTTGTTGAGCGCCTCGAAGGCCTGACCAGCCGACATCGCGCCGTCGCCGATGATCGCCACCACTTGTCGTGGAATGCCTTGCTGCTTGGCGGCCAGGGCCATGCCCAGCGCCGCCGAGATCGAGGTCGAGGAGTGGCCGACGCCGAAGGTGTCGTACTCGCTCTCGCTGCGCTTGGGAAAGCCGGCCAGGCCGTGCCGCATGCGTAGCCGGCCCATGCCTTCGCGGCGGCCGGTGAGTATCTTGTGCGGATAGCACTGGTGGCCGACGTCCCAGACCAGCCGATCATCGGGGGTGTTGAAGACGCGGTGCAGCGCCAGGGTCAGCTCGACCGTACCGAGGTTGGACGAGAGGTGGCCGCCGGTCTGGGCGACCGATTCGATCAGGAATTGCCGCAACTCGTCGGCAAGCGTCCGCAGTTGCTTGCGTTCCAGGCGGCGGAGATCGGCCGGCGAGGCAATGCGGTCCAGCAGCGGAAAGGTCGAGGCAGCGGTCATGTTCAGAATTGCCGGTGGCAGATGAAATCGGCCAGCTGGATCAGGCGGCTGGCGCGCTCGCCGAACACTGACAGCGCAGCGAGGGCATCGGTTCGCAGTTCTTCGGCGTAGGCGCGGGCACGTTCGAGGCCGAGCAGGGCGACGTAGGTCGGTTTGTCGGCGGCTTCGTCCTTGCCGGCGGTCTTGCCCAGCGTGGCGGTGCTGGCGGTGCAGTCGAGAATGTCGTCGACGACCTGGAAGAGCAGGCCGGCTCGCTTGGCGAAGCGGTCGAGCTGGCGTTCGGCCTCGGCGTCGAGCGGGTTGCCGGCCAGTGCGCCGAGGAGCACGGCGGCGCGGATCAGGGCGCCGGTCTTGAGCGCGTGCATTAGTTCGAGTTCGGCCTGTTCGAGCGGCTTGCCGACCGAGGCGAGGTCGATCGCCTGGCCGCCGGCCATGCCGCAAGAGCCGCTGGCGTGGGCCAGCTGGGCGAGCATTTTCAGCTGTCGGGCAGGGTCGCCGAGGGCTTCGCTGGCGAGGATCTCGAAAGCCCGGGTTTGCAGGCTGTCGCCGACCAGCAGCGCGGTCGGCTCGTCGTATTCGACGTGGCAGGTCGGGCGGCCGCGACGCAGCACGTCGTCGTCCATGCACGGCAGGTCGTCGTGCACCAGCGAATAAACGTGGATCATCTCGACCGCGCAGGCGGCGACTTCCAGGCGCTCGACCGGGGCGCCGGATAGTTCGCCGGCGGCAAAGACCAGCAGCGGCCGGACCCGTTTGCCGCCACCGAGTGTGGCATAGCGCATCGCTGCGTGCAGGCGGGTGGGGATATGGCCAGCAGCGGGTAGTTGCCTGCTCAGGGCTTGCTCGACACGCTGCTGCGTTGCCGTCATCCAGTCGGTAAAACTGGCGGTGGCCGTGAGGGCGGCGGCGGTCCGGGATGCGAGATTCACGAATTCTCCAGCGTGCTACGGTCGACGGCGCGTAATTCGCCATTTTCCAGAATACGGATCTGCTCATCGGCAGCATCCAGTTGGGCTGCGCAGTGCTGCATCAGCATCCTGCCGCGGCTGTAAGCGGCAATGGCGGCATCCAGTTCGAGCTGGCCGTTCTCCATGCTGCGTACGATGCCTTCAAGTTCGGCCAGCGCGGCCTCGAATTTCAGGTCGGCAATCGGGGATTGATTCATGTCAACGGGGGGTGACAAAACGCGCCAAAATACTCCATCAAGGGGCTTCTGGTCAAATGCGGGGGCAGGTAGAATCCCGCCTTCCCCCTGAAATTCACTACCTGGCCGGAGGCTTGAGATGTCCGATGTCGCCACGATGTTCCGTGTGGCCCCCGCAGTTTCCCAGCTGCCGGTGGACTGGTACTTTGATGAGAAAATCCATGAGCTGGAGAAAAAGCTCATGTTTGCCGCTGGCCCCGGCTATGTCGGTCATCAGCTGATGGTGCCCGAGGCGGGTAATTACCGCTCCCTGGAGTGGAAGGACCACGGCCAGATGCTGCTCAACGGCGGCGAGATCGGCCCCAACGCCGGGATCTGGCAGATGTCCAACGTCTGCCGCCACCGCCAGGCGATCATGCTGCAAGGCAGCGGCACGCTCGAAGGGCCGGTGGTCTGCCCGATTCACCGCTGGACCTACGATCAGGGTGGCCAGTTGATCGGGGCGCCGCACTTCCCGCAGAACCCCTGCCTGAACCTCGACAAGGTCAAGCTGGAGAACTGGAACGGCCTGCTTTTCAAGGGCCCGCGCTCGGCCAACGGCGACCTGGGCGGGATGCACGTCGCCCGCGATTTCGATTTCTCGGGCTACAAGCTCGACCATGTTGAGATGCACGAGTGCAATTACAACTGGAAGACCTTCATCGAGGTCTACCTCGAGGATTACCACGTCGCGCCCTACCACCCCGGTCTCGGCAATTTCGTCACCTGCGACGACCTGACCTGGCAGTTCGGCGAGTGGTACTCGGTGCAGAAGGTCGGCATCACCTCGCTGATGAAATCCGGTTCGGCGGTCTACGACAAGTGGCAGAAGGTCGTCCGCGAGTATTACGGCGATCGGGGCGAGACGCCGCCGCAGGGCGCGATCTGGCTGACCTATTACCCCAACATCATGGTCGAGTGGTATCCGCACGTGCTGGTGGTGTCCACGCTGATGCCGCAAGGGCCGCACAAGACGATGAACGTCGTCGAGTTCTACTACCCCGAGGAAATCGTCGATTTCGAGCGCGAATTCATCGAGGCCGAACGCGCCGCCTACATGGAAACCGCGATCGAGGACGATGAGATTGGCGAACGCATGGATCGTGGCCGCAAAGCCTTGTTGGCCGAAGGCCGGAGCGAGGTCGGCCCGTACCAGAGCCCGATGGAAGACGGCATGCGGCACTTCCACGAGTTCTACCGCCGGGTCATGCAGTCGGCGATCGAGGCGCGTTAAGCGCTCTTTCACGGTCAACCGGGCGTCGGCAGCAAAAAGCCGGCGCCCTTTTGTTTTTGCGGAAATCCTTAGCTTCGACTCCGCCTTCGTTCGGATCACCGGCCGCCTATGCAATCCTTGTGGATGATCGTTGCCAGCTTCCTGTTTGCCTGCATGGGCGTCTGCGTCAAGCTCGCGTCGGCGACGCATTCGGCGGTCGAAATCACTTTCTGGCGCAGTTTCTTGTCGCTACTGCTGATGTTCGGGCTGGTTCGCCTGCGCGGCGTCTCGCTCAAGACGCCGCATTGGCGTTGGCAGATCACGCGGGGTGTGGTCGGGTTCACCGCGCTCTTTTCCTACTTCTATGCCATTACGCTGCTGCCGCTGGCGACGGCGGTGACGCTGAACTACACCTCGGCGATCTTCCTCGCGCTCTACCTGGCCTTGGCCGGGCTGCGCTTGCGTACCGGCATGCTGGGTGCCTTGGCGGTCGGGCTGGTTGGCGTTGGCTTGCTGCTCAAGCCGACCCTGAATGCCGAACAATTACCGGCGGGTTTGATCGGGCTGGCTTCCGGCGTTGTCGCCGGCATGGCCTATTACAGCGTGCGGCAACTCGGCGCGCGCGGCGAATCGGAGACCCGTACCGTCTTCTATTTCTCGCTGGTTTCTTCGATCTGCGCCGCGGTCTGGCTGGCCTTTTCCGAGCGTCATCCCATCGACCCGCACAGCGGCCTGCTGTTGCTCGGTGTCGCCAGTTTTGCCACGGCGGCCCAGTTGGCCATGACCCGCGCCTACTCCCGGGGAAAAACCTTGTTCTCGGCCGTGCTGGCCTACAGCACGGTCATTTTTTCCAGCCTCTTCGGGATGCTGCTTTGGGGAGAGGTGATGGATCTTGCTGCCTGGCTGGCCATTGGTTTGATCGTTCTTTCCGGCATCGCCGCCACCCATTTTTCACGCGCCAGCCCGGTGGAGCAGGATTAGTCGCGGCACGACTCAGTCCGTCTCTTCGATACGGAAGGGGCAGTGGCGGCAGATGCCCTTGCGCGAGGCTTCGATGGCGTCGATGTGCTCCTGTGCCAGCCAGGCCTCGGCAAAATCCTGCCGGGTCAGATCACCGAAGCGGTAGCGCATTTCGTAATCGTCGCAGCACAAGAACAATTCGCCGCGAGCGTTGATGTGAAGCCAGCCAAAGACCCGGCCGCCTTCGTTGGCCGAGTGCGAACAGCCGATGACCGCCCGCCGGGCATCCTGCTGCAGTGAGATGGCGCCGTGCTCGCCGAGCTTGCCGGCGCGGTCGCTGAGCCAGGTTTGCAGCGATACCTTGAATGCCGGATAGCGCTGGCGAAAGGCCGCCGCGATGGCTTCCGCTTCTTCGCGGGTGTTGCTCATGCCTTCGCCGAGCACGCTGGCGGCGTTGGTCGCGCAGTTGACCTGGATCGTCGCGCCGCGGTGCTCGTGCAGGTAGTCGAGGTTGCGCAGCAGTTTGCGGTGCATGCTGGCTGGAAAGCCGGTTTTGCGTGCCCAGTCGCCTTCCTCGAGCGCCGGAATATTCAGGGCCAGGCCCCAGATCACGTCCTGGTTGGCCAGGATGATGTCGGTTTTGTCCGGAGTCAGCGGCGTGCCGTTCGACAGGATCATGGTGGCAAAACCATGCTTGCGGAAAACACCGGGTAATTCGGCAAAATGGCGGTAGAGCAGGACTTCGTTGTAATGGCAGGTGTAAAGAAAGCGGAAATCGGCCGGGATCAAGGGCGAAGAGCGCAGCTTGCCAAGAATCTCGTCCAGCATTTCCAGTGGCATCTGGACTGCGAACTCGGCCGGATTGCCCTCGTAACGCACCGGGCAGTACCAGCATTTGGCGTTGCATTTGCCATTGACGTCGATCTGGCCAATACGCAGTGGCGTGTTTTGCAGGCAGGCCAGGATTTCGTCGCGGCTGCGGGCGGTGGGTGGCGCGGAACTGGTCATGGGCAGTTATCCCCGAAACTGGATTCAAGAGGACGCAAAGATGCCGGAGAAATGGCGATCTGACCACGGTCGACCGTAAAAAAGCTGCTTTTTCGGGAGATGGTCGGCTTCGGCGATCCCCTCGGCCCGCTCTGGTCAAAGAAAAGGCTTGCCGGTGGCGGGGAAAATGGGCGTTTTTCACGGTCGACCGTGTATTCGGCCGAAATTCGGCCCCGGCCGTGACGGCGATTCCGGCCGCAACGCGTGTCCGGAAGGCGGGCAGGGCGGCGTGATAAAATTCCGGCTTTGTCTTTTCAGGCCTTGCAATCATGTCCGGCAATACCTTTGGCACGCTCTTTACCGTCACCTCCTTCGGCGAATCGCATGGGCCGGGCATCGGCTGCGTGGTTGACGGTTGCCCGCCGGGTCTGGAACTGAACGCGGCCGATATCCAGCTGGAACTGGATCGGCGCAAGCCGGGCACCTCGCGCCACGTTACCCAGCGGCGCGAACCGGATACGGTTGAAATCCTTTCCGGGGTATTCGAAGGTAAAACCACCGGTACGCCGATTGCGCTCCTGATTCGCAACGAGGATCAGCGCAGCAAGGACTACGGAAATATCGCCGAGACCTTCCGTCCGGGGCATGCCGACTACACCTATACCCAAAAGTATGGTTTCCGCGATTATCGCGGTGGCGGTCGCTCGTCGGCGCGCGAAACGGCGGTGCGCGTAGCGGCCGGCGCGATTGCCCGCAAGTGGCTGCAGGCGCGGTACGGGATCGAGATTCGCGGCTGGATGAGTGCGCTGGGGCCGATTGAAATTCCCTTCGTGGCTGCCGAAGACATTGACGGCAACGCTTTCTTCGCTCCGAATGCGGCAATCGTTCCGCAGCTGGAGGCCTATATGGACGAGCTGCGCAAGTCGCTCGATTCGGTCGGGGCCAGGATCACGGTGACCGCGCGCGGTGTTCCGCCGGGTTGGGGGGAGCCGGTCTTCGATCGCCTCGATGCCGAGATCGCTTACGCGATGATGAGCATCAACGCCGTCAAGGGTGTCGAAATCGGAGCCGGGTTTGCCGCGGTTGCCCAGCGTGGTAGCGAGCATGGCGACGAGATGACGCCGCAGGGCTTTGCCAGCAACCATGCCGGCGGCGTTCTGGGGGGTATTTCCACCGGCCAGGAAATCACCATCAATATGGCGATCAAGCCGACCTCGTCGATTGCCCAGCCGCGCCGTTCGGTCGATCGCCAGGGGCAGGCGATCGAGGTTGCGACGCATGGTCGTCACGATCCCTGCGTCGGTATTCGGGCAACCCCGATTGCCGAAGCCATGCTGGCCCTGGTGCTGATCGATCACGCTTTACGCCATCGGGCGCAGTGCGGCGATGTACGCTGCACGACGCCGGTGATCCCGGGGGAAATCCGGTAGAATCGGCCGCAGTGAGTGAATTCAGGCTTTGTTCAGTCGTTCCAGGGAGAACACACCATGCAAGTTGAGCATCACGAGCTGCACCAGGAATTTCCCGAGATGGCCGATGCCATCGATGCCCTGAAGGCGGGCAATGCGCGTTTTTCCCGCCTTTATGCTTCTTATAACCGGCTGACCGGCAAGGTCGAGGATCTCGAAGAACACGACATGCCGGTTTCCGATTTCACGCTGGAAGACATGAAGAAGCAGCGGCTCAAGCTCAAGGACGAGTTGTATCACCTGTTGCTGGCCTATCGTGCCGGCCAGCAGGCGGTCTCCTTGGCCTGATCGCCTGCGCTTGGCGTGCGTCCGGTAAAATGCCCGGATGCACGCTCTCCCCTACTGGCGCCTGTCGGGATACTATTTTTTCTATTTCGCATTTCTCGGTGCCTTTTCACCCTTCTTCGGGCTTTATCTCCAATCGATCGAGTTTTCTGCCTGGGACATCGGCCTGCTGATGTCGCAGATGCAGTTGATGCGGCTGCTCGGTCCCTACGTCTGGGGCTGGCTGGCCGATCGCTACGGTAGCCAGGTGCCGATCATCCGGCTGGCGGCCTTGGCCAGCGGGCTGGGCTTCATCAGTTTTTTCTGGTGGCAGCGACTGCCCCTGATGCTGGTCGCGATGGCGGTGTTGGCCTTCTTCTGGAGTGCCGCCCTGCCTCTGGTCGAGTCCCTGACCTTCGATCATCTGCGCGAGGAGCGCGGGCGCTACAGCCGGATCCGGCTTTGGGGTTCGATCGGTTTCATCGTCGCCGTCCTGGCTACCGGTGCGCTGCTCGACCATGTTCCGGCATCCGGGGTGCTCTGGGTGTGTGCCGCGATCCTGCTGGGCATCCTCGTTTGCGCACTAGGTTTGCCCGAGGTCGGTAGCCTGCCGGGGGGGCGGGCGCCGGTAGCGGTTGGCGAGATATTGCGGCAGCCGCGTGTCCGCTTTCTGCTGGCGGCGTGTTTCGCGATGTCGGTGGCACATGGCCCATTTTACGTATTTTTCTCGATTCACCTGGCCGAGCATGGTTACGACCGCAGCGCAACCGGGGTGCTCTGGTCGCTCGGGGTGCTGGCTGAAATCGCGGTATTCATGGCCATGGCGCGGCTCGGACGGCGCTATTCGTTGCGGACGATCCTGCGGGTGGCTTTTGCCGCGGCGGTCCTGCGCTTCTTGTTGATGGGCTGGGGCATGGATTCCCTGGCCCTGGCGGTAGTCGTTCAACTGCTCCACGGTCTGACCTTCGGTGCCTACCATGCCGCAGCGATCACCGCGATCAACCTCTGGTTTCCCGGTAGTGCCCAGGCGCGCGGGCAGGCTTTGTATTCGAGTCTGTCGTTCGGGGCGGGTGGGCTGCTCGGGGCGCTGATCAGTGGTTATACCTGGTCGGCCTGGGGGGCGGGCTGGACTTTTTCGCTGGCGGCACTGGCGGCGTTGGCGGGATATGCGCTGATTGCGCACGGTGTGCCGGCGGAGATCACGGTCGACGCGGCAAAAAGGCAAAAAAGCGCAGATCCTGTGCAATAATCGAACGCTTTACAGCCCCTTGTATTGATTTCCATGGCGCAAACACTTTACGACAAGCTCTGGGAAAGCCACGTTGTCCATCGGGAGGCGGATGGCACGGCCCTGATCTATATTGACCGTCATCTGGTGCACGAAGTGACCAGCCCGCAGGCCTTCGAGGGCTTGAAGCTGGCCGGTCGCAAACCCTGGCGCCCGTCTTCCATCGTCTCCACGCCGGATCACAACACACCGACCGATCATTGGGACGAAGGGATCAAGGATCCGGTTTCGCGCTTGCAGGTCGAGACCCTCGACGCCAATGTCCGCGAAGTCGGCGCGCTGGCCTATTTCCCGTTCAAGGATCCGCGCATGGGTATTCTCCATGTCGTCGGGCCGGAAAACGGCGCCACCCTGCCCGGGATGACCGTGGTGTGCGGTGATTCGCATACCTCGACGCATGGTGCCTTCGCCTGCATGGCGCACGGCATCGGCACCTCCGAAGTCGAGCATGTGATGGCGACCCAGTGCCTGGTGCAGAAAAAGTCGAAGAGCATGCTGGTGCTGGTCAATGGCGACCTTGGCCCGGGGGTTACCGGCAAGGATGTCGCGCTGGCCGTGATCGGCAAGATCGGCACTGCCGGCGGTACGGGCTATGCCATCGAATTCGCCGGCAATGCGATCCGCAGCCTGTCGATGGAAGGGCGGATGACCCTGTGCAACATGGCGATTGAAGCCGGTGCCCGGATGGGGTTCGTTGCCGTCGATGATAAAACGATTGACTACCTGCGCGGTCGTCCGTTTTCGCCGAGTGGCGAAGCTTGGGACAAGGCGGTTGCCTACTGGCGCACGCTGCATTCCGATACCGCCGCCGAATTCGACAAGGTGCTTACCCTCAACGCGGCGGATATCCGTCCGCAAGTGACCTGGGGTACTTCCCCCGAAATGGTCGTCGCTGTCGATGGCCGGGTTCCCGATCCGGCGCAGGAAGCCGATCCGGTCAAGCGCGAGGGGATGGAGCGCGCCCTGCAGTACATGGGCCTGCAAGCCAATACGCCGATCACCGAAATCTCGATCGACAAGGTATTCATCGGTTCGTGCACCAATTCCCGGATCGAGGATCTGCGTGAGGCGGCTGCCGTGATCAAGGGCAAGAAAGTCGCCGCCAACGTCAAGCTGGCGCTGGCGGTGCCGGGCTCGGGACTGGTCAAGCGTCAGGCTGAAGAGGAAGGGCTGGATCAGGTTTTCCTGGCGGCCGGTTTCGAATGGCGCGAGCCAGGCTGTTCGATGTGTCTGGCGATGAACGCCGACCGGCTGGAGCCGGGCGAGCGTTGTGCCTCGACCTCTAACCGCAATTTCGAAGGGCGTCAGGGCCCCGGCGGTCGGACCCACCTGGTGAGTCCGGCGATGGCGGCGGCGGCAGCGATTGCCGGCCATTTTGCCGACGTGCGCCAGCGGGCCTGAGGCGATGATGAAAAAAGTGCTTTTTGCCGTGTTGACCGTAGCAGGCCTGTTCTCGTTGGCGGCCTGCAATACGATCCAGGGAATCGGCAAGGATATTGAAAAGGGTGGCGAGGCCATCCAGCGCGCAACGAAGTAAGGAAGCCCATGGACAAGTTTGAACGTCTCGACGGACTGGTCGCGCCGCTCGACCGCAACAATGTCGACACCGATGCGATCATCCCCAAGCAATTCCTGAAGTCGATCAAGCGTTCCGGCTTCGGCCCGAACGCCTTCGACGAATGGCGTTATCTCGATGTCGGCGAGCCGAGCCAGGATTGCTCGCAGCGCCCGAGGAATCCGGATTTCGTGCTCAACCAGGCCCGCTATTCTGGTGCTCAGGTCCTGCTGACGCGCGCCAACTTCGGCTGTGGCAGCTCGCGCGAACATGCCCCGTGGGCGCTGCTTGACTATGGTTTTAAAGTCATTCTCGCCGAGTCCTACGCTGACATCTTCTTCAATAACTGCTTCAAGAACGGCATCCTGCCGATCGTGTTGCCGGCTGCCGAGATCGAGGCCTTGTTCCAGCAAGTGCTGGCGACTCCAGGCTATCAATTGGTCGTCGACCTGGCGGCCCAGACCGTTACCCGGCCTGATGGCAAGATCTTGTCGTTCGAAGTCGACGCATTCCGCAAGGAGTGCCTGCTCAACGGCTGGGATGATATCGGTCTGACCCTGCGCCACGCCGAAAAAATCAAGGCGTTTGAAGAAAAGCGCCGGCTTGAGCAACCTTGGTTGTTCGCACAGTAATTGTTTTGTGACTCAATTGTTATCAAAGCAAGGGCTTCTTTGGTTCCTCTCGTTTTTAGCTAGTGGTGCGATTTTGATAATTTTTTCGATATTTTTTTTCACATCGGAAAATATTGCAAAGCTGCTGAAAATATTTGATGGCACTGCTGGAGAGAATATCTTTTCGCTCTCTGGATTGGTCATGTGTTTTTTGCTGTTGTCACATCTTGCTATCCTTGCATGTACTTTTTTATGGTTTGAAGTATCGAAAACAAAATTAGTAGCATTGCTGATTGCAAGTGATCAAAAAGACCCAATGAAGGTTGAGGTAGATATTCAATGACAAAAAAAATACTTGTTTTGCCGGGTGACGGCATCGGTCCTGAGATCACTGCCGAGGCAGTGCGTGTGCTCAACGCCCTCGATCTCAAGTTCGAGATGGAAGAAGCGCTGCTTGGCGGCGGCGCAGTGGACGCCATCGGCAACCCCTATCCGGAAGCGACCCGGAAGCTGGCACGCGAAGCCGATGCGATTCTGCTTGGTGCCGTCGGTGGCCCGCAGTGGGACAGCCTGCCGCGCGAACAGCGTCCGGAGCGCGGTCTGCTCGGCATCCGCAAGGATCTCAACCTGTTCGCCAACCTGCGTCCGGCGATCCTTTACCCGGAACTGGCCAATGCCTCGACGCTGAAGCCGGAAGTGGTGGCTGGCCTCGACATCCTGATCGTCCGCGAACTGACCGGCGACATCTACTTCGGCCAGCCGCGCGGCGTGCGTGAAGAAAACGGCGAGCGCGTCGGCTTCAACACCATGGTGTACAGCGAATCCGAGATTCGCCGCATTGCCCACGTCTCCTTCCAGGCGGCGCAGAAGCGCAACAAGAAGCTGTGCTCGGTCGACAAGATGAACGTGCTCGAATGCACCCAGCTGTGGCGTGACGTGATGATCGAGGTGAGCAAGGATTACCCCGACGTCGAGCTCAGCCACATGCTGGTCGACAACGCCGCGATGCAGCTGGTCAAGGCACCCAAGCAGTTCGACGTGATGGTCACCGGCAACATGTTCGGCGACATCCTGTCCGACGAAGCCTCGATGCTGACCGGCTCGATCGGCATGCTGCCGTCGGCTTCGCTCGACCAGAACAACAAGGGCCTCTATGAACCGTCGCACGGTTCGGCACCGGACATCGCCGGCAAGGGCGTGGCCAACCCGCTGGCGACCATCCTCTCTGCCGCGATGATGCTGCGTTATACCTTCAATCTCGAAGAGCAGGCACTGCGCGTCGAAAATGCGGTCAAGAAAGTGCTGGCCCAGGGCTACCGTACCGGCGACATCTACGAGCGTGGGACCAACAAGGTCGGCACCCGCGAAATGGGCGATGCCGTGCTGGCGGCGCTTTGATAGGATCGAGGATCAAGGATCAAGGATCAAGGATCAAGGATCAAGGATCAAGGATCAAGGATCAAGGATCAAGGATCAAGGATCAAGGATCAAGGATCAAGGATCAAGGATCAAGGATCAAGGATCGAGGAGGATCAAGGATCAAGGATCAAGGATCAAGGATCAAGGATCAAGGATCAAGGATCAAGGATCAAGGATCAAGGATCAAGGATCAAGGATCAAGGATCAAGGATCAAGGATCAAGGATCGAGGATCGAGGATCGAGGATCGGGTGATTTTGCTGGCAGCTCTAGCCCCTTGATCCTAGGCAACTAAACAAAGGAAACGCGATGAAAAAAGTAGGTCTGGTTGGTTGGCGTGGCATGGTTGGTTCCGTGCTGATGCAGCGTATGGTTGAAGAGGGCGATTTCGCCCATATCGATCCGGTTTATTTCTCGACCTCGGCCGCTGGCGGCAAGGCACCGGTGTTCGGCGGCAAGGAAGCCTCGCTGCCGCTGCAGGATGCCTCCAACATTGAAGCGCTGAAGGCCTGCGAGATCATCATTACCTGCCAGGGCGGCGACTACACCAAGGAAGTCTTCCCCAAGCTGCGCGCTGACGGCTGGAACGGTCACTGGATCGACGCCGCCTCCTCACTGCGCATGGCCGATGATGCGGTGATCATTCTCGACCCGGTCAACATGAACGTGATCAAGGACTCGCTGGCCAAGGGCGGCAGGAACTGGATCGGCGGCAACTGTACCGTCTCGCTGATGCTGATGGGTCTCGGTGGCCTGTTCCAGAACGATCTGGTCGAATGGGCTTCCTCGATGACCTATCAGGCCGCTTCCGGTGCCGGTGCGCAGAACATGCGTGAGCTGATCTCGCAGATGGGCGTCATCCATGACTCGGTCAAGGACCTGCTGGCCGATCCGGCCTCGGCCATCCTCGATATCGACCGCAAGGTGGCCGAGACCATCCGTTCCGAATCCTTCCCGAAGAAGAACTTCCGCAACACCCCGCTGGCTGGTTCGCTGATTCCGTGGATCGACGTGCCTTACGAAAACGGCCAGTCCAAGGAAGAGTGGAAGGGCGGTGCCGAGTGCAACAAGATCCTCGGCAAGCCGGCTTTCCGCAGCGCCGGTTCGATTCCCATCGATGGCCTGTGCGTGCGCATCGGCGCCATGCGTTGCCATAGCCAGGCGCTGACCATCAAGCTGAAGAAGGACGTGCCGCTGGATGAAATCTCCGACATGCTGGCCAAGGCCAATCCGTGGGCCAAGGTCGTTCCCAACGATCGCGAGATCTCCGAGCGCGAACTGACCCCGGCCGCCGTCACCGGCACGCTGACCGTGCCGGTCGGCCGTCTGCACAAGATGGCGATGGGTCCGGAATACCTGGCCGCCTTCACCTGCGGCGACCAATTGCTGTGGGGCGCCGCCGAGCCGCTGCGCCGGATGCTGCGCATCCTGCTCGACGCCTGATCGATCGTTTCGCACCACAGGCTGAAAAAGCCGTCTGGTCCTTGCCAGACGGCTTTTTTCTTACCGGTGCCAAACCCGAGCCGCTGGAAAAGTGCGGAAAATCTGCATCCTCCTGGCAGCAGCGACCTGCAAATCCTGTTGTTGATTTTGCAAAATGGGTTACATTTGTTGTATTAAGGCTGTGGTATCCAGAATTTTCCATATCATGAAAGTCCTCGCTGTTTTTTCACCATCCGACCCACGCATTCCTTTTCCTGCTTGCCGTTCCGGCGGCGAGGGCTTGGCTTCCGGATTGCGTTCGCCTCTTGTGGATGCGGGATGGTGCCGGGTAATCGCCTGATCCACAGCTGACGCCGGGAGGTTCGGGATGAATCTAAAGCTCAAGATCGGTCTCGCCTGCCTGGCCATACTGACGCTTGTTTTGCTCCTGGATGGCTGGGCCGGTTACCGTGCCATCGAGAACGATGTACGGAGTGAATTGCTGCGCGATGCCCGAGAAATCCGCAGCTTGTTGATGTCGGTGCGGCGGGTCTATCACCACCAGTTTGTCGAGAGCGGTATCGAGCTCAGCGAACGAACACTTGGATTTCTTCCCGCCCATGCCATGTCGCGCATATCGCGGGAGTTTCCCAACTGGTCGGATAGCGGCATCCGTTTCAACAACGTTTCCGACCGGCCGCGCAACCCGCAGAATCAAGCGGCAGCCGACGAACTGGCAGCGATGACCTGGTTTCGCGGCAACCCGCAAGCCATTGAATATACCAAACTGATTTCCGGTGGCGAACAGGGAGATTATTACCTGTACGCCACACCGATCTGGATCGAGCGTTACTGCCTGGAATGTCACGGTGAACGGGAAAAAGCACCCAAAACCATAGGTCACGCCTACGATACCGCCTTTGGCTACCGCGTCGGAGAATTGCGCGGGGTAATGAGCGTACATCTGCCCGTTGCCCGGATTACGCAGCAGGCGTTGGAGACCTGGCGTTCACGTCTGGCGATGCGGGTGGCGGGTTACCTTCTTCTGCTCGGTATCGTCTGGTTGGTAATCAATCGCCTGATCATCGGCCGCGTGCAGGCGCTCGAGGGACTGGCGCGGCGGATCGAGGATGGAGATTACGCCGCGCGCAGTCATTGGCGCAGTAGCGACGAACTTGGTCAGTTGGCTACCGCACTCGACCGCATGGCGGAGGCGATTGCGCGGCGCAACCGGGAATTGCTGCAGGTGGGCGACAAGCTCGGCAGCATTTTTCGTGCCTCGCCGGACCCCATCGTGATTACCGAGCGTAGCAGCGGTCGTTTCATCGAGGTCAATGAAGCCTTTACCCGCGTTCTCGGTTTTTCCCGTGGCGAGGTGCTTGGGCGCAACGTGATCGAGCTTGGTTTCTGGCGTGAGCCTGCCGCTCGGGAGGCAATGCTGGCGGCGCTGGGCCACGCCTCGCGACTGAGCAATTACCGTACGCAGTGCTGCCGCAAAGACGGGGCCGCAGTCCCCGTCCTGATGTCGGTCGAAGTTCTCTGGCTGGATGGCAAGGAATGCCTGATCGCCGTTGCCCACGATATCTCCGAGCAGATACAGGCAGAGGCCGCCTTGGCCAGTTATCACAGCGAACTGGAAGAAATGGTTCGGCAGCGCACGCGGGAACTGGAGGAGGCGAGGGAAAACGCGCTCGCTGCCGGCAGGGCGAAAGCCGCATTCCTGTCAAACATGAGCCATGAAATCAGGACGCCGATGAATGGGATCATCGGCATGCTGCACTTGCTGCGGCGTGAACATCCCGATGGTCAGCAGCTGGCTTATCTGGAGAAGATCGAGCACTCGGCACGCCACCTGCTGACCATCATCAACGACATCCTCGATCTTTCAAAGATCGATGCCGGCAAACTGAGCATCGAGTACGAACCGGTCAGCTTGCCGCAGATTTTCGCCAATGTCCGTTCCATCATCGGCGAACTGGCCGATTTGAAACGGCTGGAGGTTCGCGCCGAACTCGATCCTCTGCCCGAGGGGCTGGAGGGGGATGCGACACGCATTACGCAGGGTTTGCTCAACTACGCCTCGAATGCGGTGAAATTCACCGAGCAGGGCCAAATCCGTCTGCGTTGCCGCCTTCTCGAAGAAAGCGACGAGGCGGTCTACGTTCGCCTCGAGGTCGAGGATAGCGGACCGGGAATCGCTGCCGACGTCGTATCGCGCCTGTTCGTTGCCTTCGAGCAGGCCGATTCGTCGACAACCCGCGTCTTTGGCGGTACCGGCCTCGGCTTGGCCATTACGCGGCAACTGGCACTCCTGATGGGAGGAGAAGCAGGGGTTGAAACCGAGTTGGGCAAGGGAAGCTGTTTCTGGTTTACCGCCCGTCTCCGGCGTGGGCCGGCGGGAGCCGCCAGCGAGCTTTCCCCGGTCGAATCGGGCGATAGCCCGGAGGAGCGCTTGCGGCGTCAGCATGCCGGCAAGCGTATCCTGTTGGTCGAGGATGAGCCGATCAACCAGGAAATCAGCGCCACCATTCTTCAGGATCTCGGTCTGATCGTGACCGTTGCCGGTAATGGGCGGGAAGCCCTGACCCTGACCGAGGACAGGCTTTTCGACCTGATCCTGATGGATATGCAGATGCCGGTCATGGACGGCCTGGAGGCTACTCGAGAAATTCGTCGCAGCGGCCTCTGTCGCAATACGCCGATCCTGGCCTTGTCGGCCAATGTCTTCATCGAGGAACAGCGTCGATGCCTCGACGCGGGGATGAACGACTTTGTATCCAAACCGATCGAGCCGGCCATCCTCTTCCGTAAATTGCTGGAGTGGCTGTAGGGGGATACGCTTGCTTCAGCGATCCGCCAGACGCTGGAGCGCCCAGGCGATGTGTTCGCGCACCAGGGGCGACGAGTCGTCCTGCCGCCCTTGCAGCGACGTCCGTGCTTCCTCCGTGGCCGGACCGTTGCCGAGCGCGACGGCGATATTGCGCAGCCAGCGTTCATGACCGATGCGGCGGATGGGGTTGCCGGCCAGGCGACTGTTGAATTCTTCCTCGCTCCAGGCGAACAACTCGCACAAGCTGGCGCTGTCCAGGCCCTGACGGGGGGCAAATTCGGGGTCGCCGAGCGAGGCGAAGCGATTCCACGGGCAGCAGGTCTGGCAGTCGTCGCAGCCATAAATCCGGTTACCGAGCAGCGGGCGCATTTCTTCCGGGATGGTGCCGGGGAGTTCGATGGTCAGGTAGGAAATGCAGCGGCGGGCATCGACTTGGTAAGGGGCGACGATGGCCTGGGTCGGGCAGGCGTCGATACAGGCGGTGCATGAGCCGCAATGTGCCTCGACCGGCGGGTCCGGCGGCAGCGGCAGATCGCAGTAAATTTCGCCGAGAAAGCGCCACGAACCCTGGCGCGAGAGTAGCAGCGTATGTTTGCCGCGCCAGCCGAGGCCGGCTTGCTGGGCGAACTCGACCTCCATCACCGGTGCCGAGTCGGAAAAAACCCGGTAACCGTAGGGGCCGATCAACTCACCGATTGCATCCGCCAGCTTCTGCAGGCGGGCGCGGATCGGCTTGTGGTAGTCGCGGCCCTGGGCGTAGCGCGAGATGACTGCCTGTGCCGGGTCGTCGGCTTGCTTGCGGTGCGGCAGGTAGTCGGTGGCGGTGCTGATCACCGTCAAGGTGCCGGGATGCAAGTCGGCCGGCCGGGCGCGCAGATCGGCGTGGCGGGCCATATAATCCATCTCCCCGTGACGGCCGGCGGCGAGCCATTCGCGCATCCGGGCAATAGCGGCAGCTTCGGGTTCGGCGCGGGTAAAGCCAAGGGCCGAGAAGCCAAATCGCCGGCCGGCATCGCGGATGGCCGCTTTCAGTGCGCTGCTGTCGGGGATCGATGGCTGGAAGGCAGAATCGGACATGGCGTGGAGCAAGGCGTGAAAGCGGCGAATCTTAGCCTGAAAGCCCGACCCGGCGCAGCCCTGGACCATGATTCATGAACGGCGGTCTTGCCCGTCCCGGGGTGGGCGAAAAGTAGATGGAGACAAGAATGAACGATGTAACACGATGGTCCTTGCCCGACGAGGTCGCGACCCGGGCTTGGGGCGCGGCGCTGGCGCGCGGCATGCAGCCAGGTTTGAAAATTTTTCTTGCTGGCGATCTGGGGGCCGGCAAGACCAGTCTGTCGCGGGCACTGATTCAGGCGCTCGGCCATGCCGGGCCGGTGAAAAGCCCGACCTACGCGCTGGTTGAAGTTTACGTAATTTCGAGCTTATACTTATATCACTTTGATTTTTATCGCTTCGAGTCGCCTGAAGAGTTTGTCGATGCGGGCTTTGGCGAGCATTTCAACGAGACGTCTGTCTGTCTGGTTGAATGGCCGGAGCGGGCCGAGGGCTGTTTGCCGCCGCCGGACCTGCGCCTCTACCTGCATCATGCCGCCGATGGCGGTCGGGAGCTCGAAGCCGTCGCCGATACCGAACGGGGTCAAGCATGTCTGAACGCCACGATCTCAGCCGGGGGCGTCGCCGCCTGTTGCGTGGCGCCGGCGCCGCGCTGATTTTTTCCGTCTCGCCGCTGGCCGGTGCCGTTGTGCGCCAGCCAGCGATTGTTGCCGTCCGGATCTGGCCGGCGGCCGATTACACGCGAGTCACGCTGGAACTCGACGCGCCACTGAAATTCTCTCATTTCACCGTCGAAAATCCGGATCGTTTGGTGGTCGATCTCGAGGGGGTCGAATTCAACGGCGTTCTCGGTTCGCTGGCCGGCAAGGTTTCCGAAGGCGATCCCTATATCCGCCAGTTGCGCGCCGGCCGCTTCAAGCCAGGTGTGGTGCGGCTGGTCATGGATCTGAAGACCAGGATACATGCGCAGGTTTTCGAGTTGAAACCGGTCGGCGATTACGGTCACCGTCTGGTTCTCGACGTCTATCCGGAAGTGCCGGTCGATCCCCTGATGGCCTTGCTCGAAGGGCGCAAGGAGGCCGTCGAACCAGGTTCGCTCGACAGCATTGCCAAGGCGGCACCGGAAAATTCCTCCAGGAGCGAGTCGACCGTGGAAGCCCCGGAGATTCATGCCGCTCGCAAGTCCGGGAAGCCCGTGGTTGATCGGCTGGTGACGATCACGCTCGATCCCGGCCATGGCGGTGAAGATCCGGGGGCAATCGGGGCGCGGGGAACGCAGGAAAAGAACGTCACCCTCGAAGTGGCCCGCCGCCTGAAGGCGCGGATCGATGCCGAGCCGAACATACGCGCGGTGCTGACGCGCGATGCCGATTTCTTCGTGCCTTTGCAGATGCGCGTGCAGAAGGCGCGGCGAGTCCAGTCCGATCTTTTTCTCTCGATTCACGCCGATGCCTGGATCAAGCCGGAAGCCCGTGGCTCCTCGGTCTTCGTGCTTTCGGAGGGGGGGGCTTCGAGCACGCTGGCGCGGATGCTGGCGCAGCGCGAGAACCAGGCCGACCTTATCGGCGGGGTCAATATCGCGACCAAGGATGTCTTCCTCGCCAAGACCTTGCTTGATCTTTCGCAGACGGCAACGATCAACGACAGCCTCAAGCTTGGCAAGTACCTGCTCGGCGAACTGGGAGGCATCAACACCCTGCACAAGAATCACGTCGAGCAGGCGGGTTTTGCCGTACTCAAGGCTCCGGATATTCCCTCGGCACTGATCGAAACTGCCTTTATCTCCAATCCGGAGGAGGAGCGTCGGCTCAATGACGATGCTTACCAGGACAAGTTGGCCGACGCCATCATCCGCGGTATCCGCCAGTATTTCATCAAGCATCCGCCGGGGCCGAAGGCGAAGATGGCTGTGCTGGGCTGATTCCCGGGCCAAAAATGCTCATTTTCACGGTCGACCGTGAAAATGAGCATTTTTGTCGGCAGAGAGGAAAAAGATCGTGGATTGCCGTGGCCTCAAATCGGGAGTGCGCATCTGGATGCGGTGATATGGCGATATGGCGATATGGCGATATGGCGATATGGCGGGCAATTCGTTGAAATCGACTTTTCAATTTTATCCGTGGCGATGCGGGCCGCTATAATGCGGCGTTTTGTTCCGGCTCCCTTCCATGCGCGTCTTTCGCGGTTATTCGCGTCCCGTTCCTGCTCCCGTTGCCCTCGCCATCGGTAATTTCGATGGCGTGCATCTTGGTCATGCCGCCTTGTTGCGGCGGCTGGGCGATATTTCCGCGGCGCAGGGGGGGGTGCCGACCGTGCTCAGCTTCGAGCCGCACCCGCGCGAATTTTTCGCGCCGCAGTCGGCGCCGGCGCGCCTGACCACGCTGCGCGAAAAGCTGGAGTTGCTGGCGGCGGCCGGGGTGGAGCAGGCGATGATCTGCCCGTTCAACGCAGCGTTTGCCGCCTTGAGCGCCGAGGAGTTCATCGAGCGGGTGCTGGTCGGTGCGCTGCGGGTTCGCCACGTGATCGTCGGCGACGATTTTCGCTTCGGCCACGGTCGCAGCGGCGATCTGGCGATGTTGCAGGCCGCCGGCAAGGATTTCGGCTTTGTCGCCGAGGCCTTGGGCAGCGTGATGCTGGCCGACCAGCGGGTTTCCAGCTCCGGCGTGCGCAAGGCGCTGGCGGCCGGCGACATGGAGCAGGCGGCGCGTCTGCTCGGGCGGCCCTACGTGATCGACGGGCAGGTCAAGCACGGTGACAAGATCGGTCGGCAGCTCGGGTTTGCCACCGCCAACCTGCGCATCAAGCACAATCCGCTGCCGATGACCGGCGTTTTCGCGGTCGAGGTGCACGGCTTGGCCGAGCGGCCCTGGCCGGGGGTTGCCAATCTCGGCATCCGGCCGACGGTGGGTGGGATTCGGCCCCTGCTCGAAGTCCATTTGTTCGACTTCAACCGCGACATCTACGGTGCCCATATCACCGTTCGCTTCATCCACAAGCTGCGCGACGAGCAGCGTTTCCCCAATTTCGATGCCCTCAAGGCGCAGATCGCGGCTGATGCCGCAGCGGCGAGGGATTTTTTCCGGCTGTGAGAGAGCGCTGCTCTTGACTCACGACTCTCCACTCTCGATGGCGTAAAAAAATGGCTGATTACAAGGACTCCCTGAATCTTCCCGATACCCCGTTCCCGATGCGCGGCGACCTGCCCAAGCGCGAGCCGCAATGGGTGGCGCAATGGCAGGAGAAAAAGCTGTATCAGCGGATTCGCGAAAATTCCGCCGGGCGTCCCAAGTTCATCCTGCACGACGGCCCGCCGTATGCCAACGGCGATATCCACATCGGCCATGCGGTGAACAAGATACTCAAGGACATCATCGTCCGCTCGAAAACCCTGTCCGGTTTCGATGCGCCCTATGTGCCGGGCTGGGATTGCCACGGCATGCCGATTGAAATCCAGATCGAGAAGACGCACGGCAAGAACATCCCGCGCGCCGAAGTGCAGAAGCTGGCGCGTGCCTATGCCGCCGAACAGATCGAACGCCAGAAGAAGGACTTCATCCGTCTCGGCGTGCTGGGCGACTGGGGCAATCCGTACAAGACGATGAACTTCCGCAACGAGGCCGACGAAATCCGGGCACTCAGCCAGATGGTCAAGCGTGGCTTCGTCTATCGCGGTTTGAAGCCGGTTAACTGGTGTTTCGATTGCGGTTCGGCGCTGGCCGAAGCCGAGGTCGAATACCAGGACAAGAAGTCGCCCGCCATCGACGTCGCCTTTGCTGCGGCCGAGCGTGACAAGCTGGCCGCCGCCTTCGGTCTCAAGGAACTGCCGGCTGGTGAAGCCTACGCGGTGATCTGGACCACCACGCCGTGGACCATTCCCGGCAATCAGGCGCTCAACGCCCACCCGGAAATCACCTACAACCTGGTGCAGACCGAAAAGGGCTGCCTGATTCTTGCTGCCGAACTCCAGGAAGCCTGTCTGGCCCGTTACGGCCTGGCTGGCACGACCGTGGCCAGCTGCCAGGGCGCCGCCCTGGAGCGGATTGCCTTCCGCCATCCCTTCTATGATCGCCTGTCGCCGGTTTTCCTTGGCGATTACGTGACCATGGATGCCGGCACCGGCATCGTGCATTCGGCCCCGGCTTACGGGATCGAGGATTTCCAGTCGTGCAAGCAGTACGGCATGCACAACGAACAGATCCTGACCCCGGTGCAGGGTGACGGCACTTACGCTGCCGATCTGCCTTTCTTCGGTGGCATGAATGTCTGGAAGGCCAATCCGGTGATCGTCGAGAAACTGGCCGAAGTCGGCGCGCTGTTGAAGCACGCGACCATCGAGCACAGCTACATGCACTGCTGGCGCCACAAGACGCCGCTGATCTACCGCGCCACCAGCCAATGGTTCGTGCGCATGGATGCGCCGGACGTCGATAGCCAGGGCGTTGCCGCCACCGAGCCGGCCGGCCATACGCTGCGCGAAGCCGCGTTGCAGGGCGTCGAGGACACCGCCTTCTACCCGGCCTGGGGCAAGAACCGCCTGCACGCGATGATCGCCAACCGTCCCGACTGGTGCATCTCGCGCCAGCGCAATTGGGGCGTGCCGTTGCCTTTCTTCACCCACAAGGCGACCGGCGAACTGCATCCGAACACGCTGGAATTGATGGAAACCGTTGCCAAACTCGTCGAGCAGGGCGGGATTGAGGCGTGGACGCAGTTGGATGCGGCCGAACTGCTCGGTGCCGACGCCGCTGATTACGTCAAGACCACCGACATCCTCGATGTCTGGTTCGACTCCGGCGCTACTCACATTAGCGTGTTGCGTGGCTCGCACGGCAGCGAACTGGCGTGGCCGGCCGATCTCTACCTCGAAGGTTCTGATCAACATCGCGGCTGGTTCCATTCCTCGCTGCTGACCGGCGCCGCCATCGACGGCCGCGCCCCGTACCAGGCGCTGCTGACACACGGTTTCGTGGTCGACGGCAAGGGCCACAAGATGTCCAAGTCCAAGGGCAACGTGGTCGCGCCGCAGCAGGTTTCGGACAAGATGGGCGCCGACATCCTGCGCCTGTGGACGGCGTCGACCGACTACTCCGGCGAGCTCTCGATCTCCGATGAAATCTTGAAGCGGGTGGTCGAAGGCTATCGTCGTATCCGCAATACCCTGCGCTTCCTGTTGGCCAACGTCTCCGACTTCGATGCGGCCGCCGACATGCTGCCGGTCGCAGAGTGGCTGGAAATCGACCGCTACGCACTGGCGCTGACCCGCCAGTTGCAAGATGCCTGTCGTGCCGATTACGACAAGTACGAATTCCATCGCGTCGTCCAGGGGTTACAGACCTTCTGCTCGGAAGATCTCGGCGGTTTCTACCTCGACATCCTCAAGGATCGCCTGTACACCACCGCGCCCAAATCGGTCGCCCGCCGTTCGGCACAGTCGGCGCTGTGGCACATCACCCAGGCCTTCGTCCGCTTGCTGGCACCGATTGCCGCCTTCACTGCCGAAGAAGTGTGGGCGGTGCTGGGCGGCAAGGCCGATGATTCGGTGATGTTCCAGCAATGGCACGTCTTGCCGGAGGTGGCTGACGAGGCGGTGCTGGCGGCCAAGTGGGCGTTGCTCCGTGAGGTGCGCAACGACGTGACCAAGGCGCTCGAAGCCCAGCGCGAAGCGGGCAAGATCGGTTCGGCTTTGCAGGCGGCAGTCGAAATTCGCTGCAGTGGCAACAAGTTTGCCGCCCTGAGTGCGCTCGGCGACGACCTGAAATTTGTCTTCATCTGCTCGTCGACCGTGGTGATCGAAGATGCCGTCGAAGCGGTGGTTGCCACGCCGCTCGAACACGCCAAGTGCGAGCGTTGCTGGCACGTCCGCGCTGATGTGGGTGCCGATCCGGCGCATCCTGGCCTCTGCGGGCGTTGCGTCAGCAACCTGCACGGCGACGGCGAGGCGCGCATCTGTGCCTAAGACGGCGGCGGGTTGGTACGGGCTGGCCGGGGGCGTGATTGTCCTCGACCAGTTGAGCAAGTGGCTGGTACTGCAGCAGATTGCCTTTGGCGAGGTGATTTATGTGGCGCCGTTCTGGAACTGGGTGCTGACCTTCAACCCGGGGGCGGCCTTCAGTTTCCTCGCCGATCAGCCGGGCTGGCAGCGCTGGTTCTTCACCTTGCTGGCGCTCGCGGTATCGACATGGATGGCGCTGGAAATTCGTCGTCATCCCGGCGAACGCAAGCTGGCCCTGGCGTTGGCCCTGGTCATGGGCGGCGCCTTGGGCAACGCGATCGACCGGGTGCGCTTCGGTGCCGTCGTCGATTTCATTCAATGGCATGCCGGTGCTTATTACTGGCCGGCTTTCAATGTCGCCGATTCGGCGATCACCGTCGGCGCTGCCTTGCTGGTTTTTGCCCAGTTCGGTGCGTCGACCGTGGCCAAGACCGGGGAACCGGGAAACAAGGATCAAGCATGAGCGCAACCGTTCGCCCTGATAGCTATCTGACGCTGCATTACCGTTTGTCCACTCTCGACGGCGAGGAATTCCTGTCCACCTTCGACATGAGTCCGGCCACCCTGCAGATGGGCAGCGGCCAACTGGCGGAAAACCTTGAGGCGCTGCTGCTCGGTCTGACCGCCAAGGAACGTTTCGTTTTCGAACTGGAGCCGGCCCAGGGGTTCGGCGAATACAGTCCGCGCCTGGTCGAGCGCATCTTGCTGAGCGCCTTGCCGCCGGGGATGGAACTCAAGGAAAACTCGGTCGTCGAATTCACCGCGCCGAATGGCTCGACCTTTGCCGGCTTTCTGCGCGAGCTTGATGCCACGCACGGGCTGTTCGACTTCAATCATCCGCTCGCGGGCAAGACCGTCCGTTTCGAGGTGGAAATCATCGGAGTCATGTAATGCAGGTCATCCTTGCCAATCCCCGGGGTTTTTGTGCCGGTGTCGAGCGCGCCATCGCCATTGTCGAAAAGGCGCTGGAAAAGTTCGGTGCGCCGATCTATGTCCGCCATGAAGTCGTGCATAACAAATTCGTTTGCGACGATCTGCGGGCCAAGGGGGCGGTCTTTGTCGAGGAGCTGGCCGAGGTGCCGGCCGGCAGCACGGTGATTTTCAGTGCGCACGGCGTCTCCAAGGCGGTCCGGAGCGAGGCCGAGGCGCGTGGCCTCAAGGTCTTTGACGCGACCTGCCCGCTGGTGACCAAGGTGCACCTGGAAGTGGCACGCAATCGCAAGGGCGAGCGCGAGATCGTGATGATCGGCCATAAAGGGCATCCCGAAGTCGAGGGGACGATGGGGCAGAGCGAAGGCGGCATGTACCTGGTCGATACCGTGGCCGATGTGGCCAAGTTGCAGGTCGCCGAACCGCAGCGCCTGTCCTTCGTGACCCAGACGACGCTGTCGGTCGACGACGCGCTGGTGGTGATCGATGCGCTGCGCGAAAAATTTCCGGCCATCGAGGGGCCGAAAAAGGACGATATCTGCTACGCCACCCAGAATCGCCAGGATGCGGTCAAGGCCTTGGCCGAGCAGTGCGACCTGGTGCTGGTGGTCGGTAGTCCGAACAGTTCGAATTCCCGGCGCCTGAAAGAGGTTGCCTCGGCGCGCGGAATCGCCGCTTACCTGATCGATTCGGCAGCCGAAATCGATGCGCAATGGCTGTCCGGCAAAAGCCGGATCGGGATTACCGCCGGGGCTTCCGCACCGGAAATCCTGGTGCGTCAGGTCATCGACCGGGTGGTCGCCCTGACCGGGGCCAGCGTCGAGCAATTGGCGGGTGAAGAGGAGGGTGTCTCTTTTCCGCTACCGAAGGAGTTGTTGCAGGATTGATCTCTTGCACACTGCATTGGGCTTCTGCTATAATCCACGGTTTGGATTACTCACTTTTACTGGATATATTCATGGCCAACAGCGCACAAGCACGCAAGCGCGCACGTCAAGCTGACAAGCAGCGCGCCCACAACGCCAGCCTGCGTTCCACCCTGCGTACCGCAATCAAACGTATCCGCCAGGCAATCGACGCCGGCGACAAAACTGCTGCTCAGGGTGTTTTCCAGCAGTCCGTGGCTGTTCTGGATCGCATTGCCGACAAAAAGATCATCCACAAGAACAAGGCTTCTCGCACCAAGAGCCGTCTGTCCGCACAGATCAAGGCACTCGCTGCCGCCTGATTCCCTGTAGTCAGACGTAAAAACGGCGCCTGCGGGCGCCTTTTTTTACGTCTGGCTTTTCATTCGCATCGTCTGTGTGCGCCTCTCTCCATTTTGCTGCGGCATTGCCGCCACTTTTTCTTACCTTGTTTTGCGGGAAGGGCAAAGCATAGACAATCGCGGTCCGTGCTGACGGAGACGCGGGCTTCGTGATGTTTTTTTGGAAGACGCGCTTACTGGCGATCTTCCAGGGAGCAGACGCCGTCTACGATCTGCAGATCGTTGTCCTGGGCGAAATTGAGCATGAAGCGGTAAGCCATCGGCTCGACTTCGCCGAGCCGCCCATCGACAAAAACGGCTTTTTCGCCGTTGTAATCGCCGGGGCCGACATAGGGCGAGTATTTCATCTTGCGCTCCGCACCAAAGGCCGACATCACACCGCAGAGGCGTTCTGCCCAGTCGCTGGGGCGAAATTTCCTGCCTTGTGTGGTCAGGCCGACAATGATGAAGGTGGTCGTTTCTTGAGTTGTCATTGTTCTACTCTGCGTTTTTGGGCGATGCGACCTTGCGGGGGAGCATTCTAGCAGAAGCCGCTAGCCTTGGGCGAACTCACCCGCCGGCGGAATCCGACTGGTGGAGGTCGCCGCGTTCGTGCCACTTGTCGAGTAGATGTTGCTAACCCTTGGCGCCCTTGCTGCCGATCCGATGCTGGAAAACATCCGGCAATGCCGTGAGCTTTCGGCATGTGCCGCATTTTCGCTGCCGAGATTGAGCGCAGCCGTCGTTTTTTCGACGCCTTCCTTCTGGTTGAAGATGGCAATACGCAGGCGCTGACCGTTCTATACAAGGCTCTATTTTTCACTTAGTATTCCGCTTTCCGCAACTCCTGTGGGCCGCGTTGCCGCCGTCCGCGCTGTTGCCTTCGTCTCGGCGGCAGTGGCCGCCGTTTTCGTTTTATGGGGTTCCCTCATGTCGCATGTGATGAATACCTATGCCCGCCTGCCGGTAACCTTCAGCCACGGTTGCGGGTCCCGCCTGTTCGATATCGAGGGCAAGGAATATCTCGACGCCTTGTCCGGTATTGCCGTTTCGACGCTGGGTCATGCCCATCCGAAGCTGGTTGCCGCGCTTGCCGCTCAGGCTGGCCGCATGCTGCATGTCTCCAACCTGTACCGGATCGCCGAGCAGGAACAACTGGCCGACAAGCTCTGTGCGTTGTCCGGGATGCAGGAAGTCTTTTTCGGCAACTCCGGCGCCGAAGCCAACGAGGCGGCAATCAAACTGGCGCGTTTCTACGGCCATAAGAAAGGCGTTGAACTGCCGACGGTGATCGTCATGGAGAAGGCTTTTCACGGCCGCACCATGGCGACCTTGTCGGCCACTGCCAACCGCAAGGCGCAGGCGGGTTTCGAGCCGCTGGTCAGCGGCTTTGTCCGGGTTCCCTACGGTGATCTCGATGCCATCAAGGCGGTCGCCGAGCACAACAAGAGCATCGTTGCCGTACTGTTTGAAATCATCCAGGGCGAAGGTGGCATCCATCTCGTCGATCCGGCCTTCTACCGCGGCGTGCGTGAGCTTTGCGACCAGCACGAGTGGCTGATGATGTGCGACGAAGTCCAGTGCGGCATGGGGCGGACCGGCAAATGGTTCGGTTTCCAGACCGCCGGCGTCCAGCCGGATGTCGCGACCCTGGCCAAGGGGCTGGGTTCTGGCGTGCCGATCGGCGCCTGTCTGGCCGGTGGCAAGGCGGCCGGTCTGTTCGGGCCGGGCAACCATGGTTCGACCTTTGGCGGCAATCCGCTGGTGGCGACTGCGGCCCTGACCACGATTGCGGTGATCGAGGAGGAAGGTCTGCTCGACAACGCTGCCCGGATCGGCGCCCTGATCCGTCAGGGCTTTGCCGAAGCACTCGCTGGCATCAATGGCGTGGTCGAGATTCGCGGCCACGGGCTGATGATCGGCATCGAGCTGGCGCGGCCTTGCGGCGAACTGGTCGGCCAGGCGCTGGCCGCTGGCCTGCTGATCAACGTCACGGCCGATACGGTGGTGCGCTTCCTGCCGCCGCTGACCTTTACCGAAAATGATGCCCGCGAGCTGGTCGACCGTGTCGCACCGCTGATCAAGGCATTTCTCGCAGGATAAAGAGCATGGCAATCAAGCACTTTCTGCAATTCAGTGATTTCACGCGCGAAGAGCACACCTATGTGTTCGAGCGGGCAGCCTGGATCAAGAAGGAATTCAAGTCCTTCAACAAATACTGGCCGCTGGAAGACCGCACCCTGGTGATGATCTTCGAGAAGGCGAGCACCCGGACCCGTCTTTCTTTCGAGGCAGGCATGCATCAATTGGGTGGCGCCGCGATCTACCTGAACACCCGCGATTCGCAGCTCGGGCGCGGTGAGCCGGTCGAGGACGCAGCGCAGGTGATCTCCCGGATGAGCGATCTGGTGATGATCCGTACCTACGAGCAGGACATCATCGAGCGCTTTGCCAAGCATTCGCGCGTGCCGGTGATCAACGGCCTGACCAACGAATATCACCCGTGCCAGATTCTGGCCGACATCTTCACCTTCATCGAGCATCGCGGTTGCATCCAGGGCAAGACCGTGGCCTGGGTCGGCGACGCCAACAATATGTGCAATACCTGGCTGCAGGCGGCCGAAGTCCTCGACTTCAAGGTCAATGTGTCGACCCCGCCGGGCTATGAACTGAACCCCGAGCTGATCAAGGGCGTCAATCCGGCGCATTACCAGGTCTTTGCCGACCCGATGGAAGCCTGTCGCGGTGCCGATCTGGTGACCACCGACGTGTGGACCTCGATGGGCTTCGAGGCTGAGAACGAAGCGCGGATGAAGGCTTTTGCCGACTGGTGCGTTGATAGCGAAATGATGGCGGTGGCCAATCCGCAAGCAGTGTTCATGCACTGCCTGCCGGCGCATCGCGGCGAGGAAGTGACCGCCGAAGTGATCGACGGCGGGCAGTCCGTGGTCTGGGACGAGGCTGAAAACCGGCTGCATGTGCAGAAGGCTTTGATGGAATACCTGCATTTGGGCAGGGTTGAAACGAAGTAAGGAAACGACGATGAGCGATATCAAGAAAGTGGTGCTGGCCTATTCCGGCGGTCTCGACACTTCCGTGATCCTGAAGTGGCTGCAGGACACCTACCAGTGCGAAGTGGTGACTTTCACCGCCGACCTCGGCCAGGGCGAGGAACTGGAACCGGCACGCGCCAAGGCGCTGCAATTCGGCATCAAGCCGGAAAACATCTTCATCGACGACCTGCGCGAAGAATTCGTGCGCGACTTCGTCTTCCCGATGTTCCGCTGCAACACCGTCTATGAAGGCGAGTACCTGCTCGGCACCTCGATTGCCCGTCCGCTGATCGCCAAGCGCCTGATCGAGATCACCAACATGACCGGTGCCGATGCCATTTCGCACGGCGCGACTGGCAAGGGCAACGACCAGGTGCGCTTCGAGCTGGGCGCCTACGCACTGAAGCCGGGCGTCAAGGTCATCGCCCCGTGGCGCGAGTGGGATCTGCTCTCGCGCGAGAAGCTGCTCAACTACGCCGAAACCCACGGCATCCCCATCGACATGAAGCACCGCAACGGCGGTTCCCCGTACTCGATGGACGCCAATCTGCTGCACATCTCCTTCGAAGGTCGTCACCTCGAAGATCCGGCGGCCGAGGCCGAAGAGTCGATGTGGCGGTGGACCGTGTCGCCGGAACAGGCACCGGACACCCCGGAATACCTGGACATCGACTTCGAGCAGGGCGACATCGTTGCCCTCAACGGCGAACGCCTGAGCCCGGCTCAGGTGCTGACCAAGCTCAACGAACTCGGCGGCAAGCATGGTATCGGCCGTCTGGATCTGGTCGAAAACCGCTACGTCGGCATGAAGTCGCGCGGTTGCTACGAAACCCCGGGTGGCACCATCATCCTCAAGGCCCACCGCGCCATCGAATCGGTCACCCTCGACCGCGAAGTCGCCCACCTCAAGGACGACCTGATGCCGCGTTACGCCAGCCTGGTGTACAACGGTTACTGGTGGAGCCCGGAGCGCGTTGCGCTGCAGACCCTGATCGACCACACCCAGCAGACCGTCAACGGCAACGTCCGCGTCAAGCTGTACAAGGGCAACGTCATTGTCGTCGGCCGCGATTCCAAGACCGACTCGCTGTTCGATCCGACCATCGCCACCTTCGAGGACGATGCCGGCGCTTACGATCAGAAGGATGCCGGCGGTTTCATCAAGCTCAACGCGCTGCGCATGCGCATCGCCGCCAACCTGAAGGCACGCAAGGGGTAAGGGCAGGATCAAGGAATCAGGATCGAGGATCGAGCCAATTCCTCGGGGCGCGGCAAGCGCCCCCTGGTTTTCTAATTGCCAACATCTAACAGCTAGCCGTTAAACAGATGGAACCTTCGACGCTTTTCGGCCTGACCGAGGAACAGATTTCCGATTTCTTCTCGACCTGGGGCGTCGGAGCCTTCATTCTGTTCATGCTCTTCATCATCGGCGAAATCGCCTGGAAGTCGAAGGCGGGCAAGACCGGGACCATTGTCCTGTTCTTCGTGCTGGCCTTCGGCATGGTCGGTTTCATCGCCAAATCCGTCATCCAAAAAATCTGGGGAATCTGATGTCTCAATTCGATAACGTTTCGGTGGTCAAGAAGGCCAATGTCTATTTTGACGGCAAGTGCGTCAGCCACACCGTCGTCCTCGCCGACGGCACCAAGAAGACGGTCGGCGTGATCCTGCCGTCCACCCTGACCTTCAACACCGGAGCGCCCGAAATCATGGAAGGCGTCGGCGGTGCCTGCCACGTCAAGCTGGCCGGCGAAAGCGAATGGACCGCCTACGGCGAAGGCCAGTCCTTCAACGTGCCGGGTAATTCGTCCTTTGAAATTTCGGTAGCCGACGGTGAGTCCTACCACTACGTTTGCCACTTCGGCTGATCGTTTCCGGCCAGTCCGGTCAGAGCCCGGCTGCGTGCCGGGTTTTTCGTTTTTCAGGAGCTAGCAATGCCTTCTTTCGATTTCACCTCAGAAGCCGACATGGTCGCGCTGAAGAACGCGATTGACGTCGCGGCGCGCCAGATCGAGAACCGTTATGACTTCAAAGGCACCTCGGCCAAGGTCGAGCTGAACGAGAAGGACAAGCTGATCACCCTGCACGGCGATTCCGATTTCCAGCTCGACCAGATCAAGGACATCCTGTTCCCGGCGATGGAAAAGAAGGAAACCGAGAGCACCAAGCGCCTCGACGAGCAGCCGCTGCAGAAGGTTTCCGGCAACAAGGTCAAGCAGGAATTGAAAATCAAGCTCGGGATCGAAACCGAGCTGGCCAAGAAGATCGTCAAGCTGATCAAGGACGCCAAGCTCAAGGTGCAGGCCTCGATCCAGGGCGATGCCGTACGCGTCCAGGGCGCCAAGCGCGACGATCTGCAGGAATGCATCGCGCTGATCCGCAAGTCGATTGCCGACTTCCCGATCAAGGCTGGGAATTTCCGCGACTGATCGGATTTTTGCCGGTTTTCACGGTCGACCGTGAAAATCGACAAAAACAGGGTTCAAACTATCGCTCCGGGAGCAGCGCATGGGATTCTGGCAATGGTTGCGGGCGCGTTGTGGCAAATCGCCGCTGCCGCCCGACGAATTTGAGCAGGCCCGCCGGCTGGTGCTGGCGGTCGAGCGTGGCGGGATTCCGCTCAACCCGGCGCGGGTCAATGCCCTGGCGCGCGAGCTCGGGCTGGAGGTCCGGCGCGATGCGCCGGTCGAGGAAACCGTCGCCCGTTTGCGTGCCGCGCTGGTCCGCGCCGGGCGATTGCCTGGCTGACCAAGCCTGGCTCAACAGGGGAGACCAAGAATCCAGGTCGAATAAAGCTGTTCGGCCAGACGGCGCATCTCGGGCAAGCGGTTGGCGGTTTCGGCTTGCATTGTTTCGGGCGCCTGGATGCCGGCGCGGTTTTCGACACCGTCCGTCTCCTCGTTCCATTGTTCGCACCATTCGGCAATCATCTCCGGCGTCATCTCGACGTGACATTGCATGCCGAGATGCGGGCCGAGCGCGAACATCTGGTTGGCACAATGGGCATTGCCGGCGAGGCGCTCGGCACCCTCCGGTAGCGAGAAAGTTTCACCGTGCCAATGGAAGGCGCTTACCGGATGTCCGGCAAAATCGCCCAGCCAGCGGCGGGCGCTCGCATGCTGTTCGCCAAGAATATGGCCCCAACCGATTTCCTTGACCGGATTTTTCTCCACCCTGCCGCCAAGCGCCTTGGCGATCAGTTGTCCTCCGAGGCAGTGCCCCAGCAGCGGCAGGTGTCTTTCATCGGCTTCGCGAATCAGGTGGCAAACACTCTCGATCCAGGGCAGGGGATCGTTGACGCTCATCGGCCCTCCCATCAGGCAGAGACCGGAAAATTCACGGGTATCTTCCGGCAATGGCTCGCCGGCATCGACGGCGATCAGGCGCCAGGGAATCCGGCGGGCATCGAGGAATGTGGCAAAATAGCCCGGACCTTCGGTAGGAGCATGGCGAAAGATGGCAACAGGCAGCATTGAAACCCCCATGAGCAGGAAAATGGCCGGCCATTGTACGGCGTTTGCGTTCCTGATGCTGACGGTGCCGCCGCTCCTGGCGCAGGAGGTAGGCCTGGCCGGGCTGCTCGGCAGCAAGGCTATGCTGACCATCAATGGTGCGGCACCGCGAGCGCTTACGGTGGGGCAGAGCCTGGATGGTGTGCGCCTTGTCGCGATTCAGGACGAGCAGGCGATTGTCGAGATTGCGGGCCGCAAGCGAGCCTTGCGCGTCGGCCAGCATGCCCTGGGAGCGAAAGCGGAGAGTGGCGGCCACAAAATTATCCTCACCGCCGATGCGCAGGGGCATTTTCAGACCACCGGGACAATCAACGGGACTTCGGTCCATTTTCTCGTCGATACCGGAGCGACCATGATCTCGCTTGGCGCTTCGGATGCCCGCCGGATCGGCCTCGACTTCAATCGCGGGCAAAAGGGAATTTCGCAGACGGCGAATGGACAAGTCGTGGTCAGCCGCGTCAAACTGGACACCGTGCGTATCGGCGAGGTGACGCTGCACGGCATCGACGCTACGATACATCAGAATGATATGCCGATCGCCCTGCTGGGAATGAGCTTCCTGAACCGGATGGACATGCAG
The DNA here is from genome assembly GCF_023150235.1 of Azonexus sp. Lineage (GTDB taxonomy): Bacteria > Pseudomonadota > Gammaproteobacteria > Burkholderiales > Rhodocyclaceae > Azonexus. The sequence goes on along the minus strand of NZ_JAKLLH010000025.1, from coordinate 22,227 downwards.
CGCGACGGTCCGACGATGACGCTGAAGAAGCGCTATTAGGAGAAGAAAATGCCCCAAAGGGAGCAGGAAATCACATTGCTGCGCGATGAAATCGAAATGCTGATGGCCGAACGCCAGGCTTTGCTGCGCGTCGTCGGTGCCTCGGCGGTTCTCATCGCCTCGCTCGAAAGCAAGCGTCTGCCGCTTGGTGCCGTCGAATCCGCCGATCTGGTGGCAACGACGATCAACGCCCTGTCCGAAGAAACACTGCAGGATGCGCTGGGCGCGGTTCATGCCGAAATCGAGGAAGATCCGGCAACTGCATGAAAATCGATGTGCCGCAGTTGAGGGCGGCCTTGCTGCCCGTGCCGTCGCAGAGTCAGATCGTGATCGAGGATGGAGCACCCGCGCAGGGATTGAGGGCGGCGGCGGTGCTTTTCCCCATCGTCGAGCGCGCGGCTGGTCGTACGGTTCTTCTGACCCGGCGCACGGCACACCTCAATCAGCATGCCGGACAGATCAGTTTTCCCGGAGGAGGGGTCGAGGAGGGGGATGCTTCCCCGCTGGAGACGGCATTGCGCGAAACCGAGGAGGAAATCGGTTTGGCGCGCCGGCATGTCGAAATACTCGGCTATTTGCCCGAATATCGCACCGGTACGGGATTTTCCGTAATACCGGTGGTGGCGCTGGTACGACCGCCTTTTTCCTTGAACCCGGACCCTTTCGAGGTGGCGGAGGTATTCGAGGTACCGCTCGCCTTTCTTCTCGACCCGGCCAATCATCAACGCCACTCGGCGCACCTTCGTGGTGCCTTGCGGCATTTTTTTGCCATGCCGTGGCGGGATTATTTCATTTGGGGGGCAACTGCCGGAATGATCCGTTCGCTGACCGCCCGTCTCGGGCTGCATGAGCCCTGAGCTTGTGCTATCGTCGCCCATTGTGACAAAACCAGACAAGGCCGGAACGACCGGTCGCAGGAGAAATCCACTCCCTTCGCGGGGGCGTGCCGTGCTACCGGAACTTCGCTTTCCGTTGCATCCGGCCCCGGGGTGGGAGAATGGACCACTACCCGTAGAGTCGCGGGCCGTATCCATCGGCGCGTAACATCTTGCTGTTCCAATCTCGATAGAGTCGGCCCGTGGAGGTCGGCACACGATTTATTCACAGGAGGTTTTTTACATGAGCAGAGAAGTAGTCGTTCTGAGCGCAGTTCGTTCCGCCATTGGCGCTTTTGGCGGTTCCCTGGCCGATATCGAGCCGGCGGAGCTGGCCGGTACCGTGATGAAGGAAGCCATCGCCCGTTCCGGTGTCGATGCCCAGAAAATCAATTATGTTACTGTCGGCAACTGCATCCCGACCGATTCCCGCTACGCCTACGTGCCGCGCGTTGCCTCGATCCAGGCTGGTCTGCCGATGGATTCCATCGCCATGCAGGTGAACCGTCTGTGCTCGTCGGGCCTGCAAGCCATTGTCACCACCGCGCAGCAGATCATGCTGGGCGATTGCGACTACGGCATCGGCGGCGGCGTCGAAGTCATGTCGCGCGGCGGGTACATGATGCCGGCCCTGCGCACCGGCGCCCGCATGGGCGATACCAAGGCCATCGACATGATGGTGTCGGTCCTGACCGACCCGTTCGGTGTCGGTCACATGGGCATCACCGCCGAAAACCTGGCGACCAAGTGGAATATCTCCCGCGAAGAGCAGGATGCCTGTGCGCTCGAATCGCAGCGTCGCGCTGCCGCCGCTCAGGAAGCTGGTTACTTCAAGTCGCAGATCGTGCCGATCGTCAAGCAGACGCGCAAGGGCGAAGTCGTTTTCGATACCGACGAGCACCTCAAGCCGACGACCACGCAAGAATCCCTGGCCAAGATGAAACCAGCCTTCAAGAAGGATGGCACGGTGACTGCCGGTAATGCTTCCGGGATCAACGATGGCGCTTCCTTCTTCGTGCTCGCCGCTGCCGACGTCGCTGCCGCCGCCGGTCAGAAGCCGATGGCCCGCCTGGTTTCGTATGCCGTTGCCGGCGTGCCCAACGATGTCATGGGTGAAGGCCCGATCCCGGCTACCCAACTGGCGCTGAAAAAGGCCGGTCTGACCCTGGATCAGATGGATGTCATCGAATCCAACGAAGCCTTCGCGGCGCAGGCCATTGCCGTCGCCAAGGGCCTGGGCCTCGATCCCGCCAAGACCAATCCGAACGGCGGCGCCATTGCCATGGGCCACCCGGTTGGCTGTTCCGGTGCCTTCATCGCCACCAAGGCCTTGTACGAATTGCAGCGTACCAATGCCCGTTATGCCTTGGTGACGATGTGTATCGGTGGTGGCCAGGGTATTGCCTGCATCTTCGAGCGCATGTAATTCCGGCGTGCGAGATGAAGAAAGGGTGGCTTCGGCTGCCCTTTTTTTTGCCGGTGCTGTGTGAAGCCGGCGGCTTTGTTACACTCCTTTCCAATTCTTTCCCGGTCTGCAAGAGATGAAGCGCAACCTGCCCATTACCCAGAACGAACAGGCTTTCCCAAAAGGAAAGTACGTTGTTTCGAGAACCGATCTGAAAGGCGCGATTACCTACGCGAACGATACCTTCGTCGAGCTTTCCGGTTTCACTCGCGAAGAGCTGATCGGCGTCAATCACAACGTGGTGCGTCATCCCGATGTTCCGCCGGCGGCTTTCCAGGATTTATGGGATACGATCAAGCAGGGGCGCCCGTGGCGGGGAATTGTCAAGAATCGCTGCAAGAACGGCGATTTCTATTGGGTTGATGCCTTGGTCGTGCCGGTAAGAAAAGACGACCGGACCATCGGTTACATGTCGGTGCGGACCGAGCCGACTCGGCAGGAGGTCAGCGAGGCCGAGGCGCTCTACCGCCAGTTGCAGGGCGGCAAGCTGAGTCTGCCGGCGCCTTCCCGCTGGGGAGGGATTTCCCTGCGCAGCAAGTTCAATGCAATGGTCGGTTACCTGATCCTCGCTCACCTCGTGGGGGGCGTGCTGCACGAGTTCGGCGCTGCCCTCGGACTGTCGCCGACCCTGGTCTCGTCTGCACTGCAATTGCTCGGTGTCAGCAGCATCGGTGTCGGGATCGCCCTGATTGCCTTGCAGGGCAAGGTGTTCACGATCATCGAGCGCATCATTTCCCGTCTTGACCATATTGCGCAGGGTGATCTCACCGACCCCATTCCCCTGCATCGACGCGATGAACTGGGGCGCCTCAACGATGCGCTGGTGAGTATGCAGACGCATTTGAAGAGCATGATGTCCGAAATCGACGAGGCGGCGAAAACCGTCGAGTCGGCTGCTTCCGGGCTTGCCGTCGGGATGGAGCAGACCCAGGCTACCACCGAGGTCCAGGCCGATGCGGTAACTCGCATCGCCTCGGCCGTCGAGGAAATCAATGCTTCCATCGGCCAGGTGGCCGACGATTCGCAGACAACGGCGGCGGCGGTCGAGGAGTCGCGGCGCCTGCTTGATCAGGCGGTGGGTAGCATGCGTCAGAGCCGGCAGGCAACGCAGGCGGTGGTCAGTACGGTCAGCGGTGCCGGCGATACCATGGCTGAGTTGTTCAAGTCGATTTTTGCGATTGGGGCCGTTACCCGCACCATCGAGGAAGTGGCCGACCAGACCAATCTACTGGCGCTCAATGCCGCCATTGAAGCGGCACGGGCTGGCGAGAGCGGTCGCGGCTTTGCCGTGGTGGCCGATGAGGTCCGCAAGCTGGCCGAGCGTGCCAGCCTCCAAACCCGGGAAATCACGACGACAGTCGGTGAAATCCAGCGTATTACCCAGATGGCCGTCAGCGGCATGGAGAGTGCCGGCGCCCAGGTGGCCCGGACCGATGCCTCGATGACGACCGCCGAGGATGGCCTGGGCGAAGTCGACCGCCATAGCGGCGAGGTGGCCGAGATGTCGCGCCATATTGCCGATGCGACCCGTGAGCAGAGCCAGGCCGGGCGCGACATTCTCAACCAGATCGAAGGCATCGTTTCCGGCATCGAGCAGACTGTCGATACGGTACGCATGGCGGCGGACAATACTCGCCAGATGAGCGATACCGCCGCCCGTCTCAGCAAGCTGGTTTCCTATTTTCGTTACATGAAGTAGAAGACATCGATGTCGCCCGGCTGTCTGCGAAATCGTTTTCGCGGCGGTGGGGGAAACCGGTGGTTGCCGGCGGGAAATGATCGCTGGCAGGTAAAAAAGCCGTCTTTTCACGGTCGACCGTGAAAAGACGGCTTTTTGCCGCCACCGGCCTTAGCCGGAGGCGTCTGCCTCAGGAAGCGGCCTGCCAGCCGCCGCCGAGCGCCTTGAACAGTCCGACCGCCGCCGCCAGGCGGGCCTGGCGGGTGGCGATCTGCTGCAGTTGCGCGTCGTTGAGCGTGCGCTGCGCGTCGAGCACTTCGAGGTAGCCGGCGTGCCCGGCGCGGTAGCGCAGGTCCACCAGGCGCAGGGTTTCGCGTGCCTGGTCGACGCGGACCTGCTGCGCCTGTTCGGCGGCGGCTTGTTCGCGGCTGTTGACCAGCGCGTCGCGGACATCCTTGTAGGCGCCTTGCAGGGTGTTTTCCCAGGCGATCAGCGATTGTTGGTTGACCGCCTTGGCCTGGTCGACGCGGGCCTCGGTGCGGCCGTAGTCGAGCAGCGGCATGAGCAGGTTGAGGCCTAGCCCCCAGGTGCCGGCACCGGCGGCGAAGAGGTCGCCGAGCGCCTTGCTCTCGCTGCCGTAGCTGCCGGTCAGCGTGAATTTCGGGTAGTAACCGGCCTTGGCCAGGCCGATCCCGGCGTTGGCGGCGATCAGCTTTTGTTCGGCTTCGCGCACATCCGGCCGGCGTTCGACCAGTTGCGCCGGCAGGCCGGCCGGCGGCAGCGGTGGTAGCGGCAGCAGCTGCGGGTCGGCACTGGCCGGCGGTGCAATCCGCAGTGCCGGGTTGCCGCTCAAGAGCGCCAATTGGTGCTCGCCGAGCGCCCGCTGGCGGCGCAACTCGATTACCTGGGTTTCGGCGGCGGCGAGGGCGCCGCTCGCCTGGTGCAGGTCGACCGGCGAACCGAGGCCGGCATCGACGCGCTTCTTGACCAGTTCGAGCGCCTGTTGCCGGGTGGCCAGGGTTTCCTGGCTGACCGCCAGTTGCGCGTCGGTGGCGCGCAGCGTCAGGTAGGCGTTGGCGACCAGCCCGGCGACCGAGAGGCGGACCGCGTCGCGGCCGTAGCGGCTGGCGAGCAATTGTGCCTGCGCCGCTTCGTCGCTGCGGCGGACGCGGCCCCAGACGTCGAGTTCGTAGGACACGGCGAGGCCGGTGCTACGGCTCTGGCGGATCTGCGGCATTGCCGGCGAGTAGGTTGCCGACTTGCTGCTGACCTTGTTGCTGCTGCTGCCGGCTTGCAGGTTGATCCCCGGATACAGCTCGGCGCCGGCTTCGCGCGCGGCGGCGTCGGCCTGCGCGACACGGGCGACGGCGAGGCGCAGGTCGGCGTTCTTCTGCAGCGCCTGTTCGATCAGCGCGTTGAGCGCCGGATCGTTGAAAAATTGCCACCAGCGGGCGTCGACCGTGGCGGTCGTCACTTCGGCTTCGGCCGGCGCCGGGCCGAACAGTGCCGGCAACAGGTTAGCCGGGCGCAGGTAGTCGGGGCCGACGGCGCAGCCGCCGAGGGCGCCGGCCGCGAGCAGCGCGGCCAGGGATTTCAGCAAGCGGGTATTCATGCGTTTTCCTCCTCGCTGGAGAGATGCGAAGGATCGATCTGTTTGCCGCGTTCCAGCCACTTGAAGAACAGCGGCACGAAAATGGTGGCGACGAAGGTGGCGGCGAGCATCCCGCCGAAGACGCCGGTGCCCATCGACTGGCGGGCGGCGGCGCCGGCGCCGCTGGCCTTGACCAGCGGGAAGACGCCGAGGATGAAGGCCAGCGAGGTCATCACGATCGGCCGCAGGCGGAGGCGGGCGGCTTCCAGCGCGGCGTCGACGACGCTCTTGCCTTCGGCGTACTTCTGCGCCGCGAACTCGACGATCAGGATCGCGTTTTTCGCCGCCAGCCCGATCAGCACCACCAGACCGATCTGGAAGTAGATGTCGTTGGGCATGCCGCGCATCCAGATCGCTGCCAGCGCGCCGAGCAGGGCGAAGGGCACGGCCATCACCACGGCCAGCGGCAGCGACCATTTCTCGTACTGGGCGGCGAGGATCAGGAAGACCATGATGATCGCGAAACCGAAGGCCTGCAGCGACGAGCCGGCGCTGCGCTTTTCCTGGAAGGCCTGGCCGGTCCAGGAGATGGTGTAGCCATCGGGCAGGGTGGCGGCCGCGACGTCCTCGACGATCTTGATCGCGTCGCCAGAGCTGATGCCGGGCTTGGAATCGCCCATCACCTTGCCGGCGATGAAGCCGTTGAAGCGCTCCACCTGTTCCGGGCCGACCACGCTATGCACCTTGCTGATCGCCGACAGCGGAATCATTGCCCCGGTATTGGCGCGGACATAGACCTTGCCGATGTCGTCCGGCTTCATCCGGTAATTGGCCTCGGCCTGCAACTGCACGCGATAGACGCGCCCGGCCTTGTTGAAGTCATTGACATAAAGCGCGCCCATCGTGCTCTGCAACGTGGTGTACACGTCGGCGAGCGGGATGCCGAGGGCCAGCGCCTTGGCCTCGTCGACCTCGACGAAGAGCTGCGGCACGGTCGGACGGAAGAAGGTCGAGATGCGGGTGAATTCCGGCCGCTTCTGCAGTTCGGCGATGAAACCCTGGACCACTTCGTTGAGCTTTTTGGCATCGCCGTCGACGCGGTTCTGGACATAAACCTCGAAACCGCCGGCGGTGCCCAGGCCCATGATCGGGGGCGGGTTGAAGACCAGGCCGAGACCTTCCGGCTGGCTCATGCCGATGCCCATGAACTTGCCGGCCAGATCCTGCGCCTTGGCGTCGCGTTCCTTCCAGTCCTTGAGCGGAATGAACATGGTGCCGGCGTTGGGCTTGTTGCCGCCGCCGATCAGGTCGAAGCCGGAGACGACGAAGGTGTGCTTGACCGCCGGGTCCTTGGCGATGATCGAGCGAGTCTGCTCGCCCATCCGTTCGGTGCGTTTGAGCGTCGCACCATCGGGCAGCATCAGCGCCGAGATCAGGTAGCCCTGGTCTTCGGCCGGGACGAAGCTGCCGGGGATGATCTTGAAGAACGCCACGGTCGACCCGATCACCAGGGCAAAAACCGTGGTCCCGACGATCCAGTGACGGAGGATGAAATCGACGCTGCGGGTGAAGGCATTGGTAAAGCGTTCGAAAGCGCGGTTGAACGGCGCGAACAGCTTGTTCTCGGTGTGCTGGGCCTTGAGCAGCAGGGCGCACAGCGCCGGGGTCAGGGTCAGCGCGACGACGCCGGAGAGGACCACGGCCACCGCGACGGTGACCGCGAACTGCTTGTAGAGCTGGCCGGCGATGCCGCCGAGGAAGGCGACCGGAACGAACACCGCGCACAGCACCAGGACGATGGCGACCAGCGCGCCCTGGACTTCGTGCATGGCCTTGATCGCGGCCTGGCGTGGTGGCAACTTTTCTTCGGCCATCAGGCGTTCGACGTTTTCGAGCACGACGATGGCGTCATCGACCACGATCCCGATGGCGAGGACCATCGCGAACAGGGTCAGGGTATTGATCGAGAAGCCGAACAGCCACAGACCGGCGAAGGTGCCGATTAGCGAAATCGGCACCGCGACCATCGGGATCAGCGTCGCCCGCCAGCTTTGCAGGAAGAGGTAAACCACCGCCAGCACCAGCACCATCGCTTCGACCAGGGTCTTGACCACTTCGTCAATCGAGGCCGAGACGAAGCGGGTGGTGTCGAAGGGGATCACGTAGCCCATGCCTTCGGGGAATTTCTGCTTCAGCTCCTGCATTTTGCCGCGCACGCGCTCGGCAACTTCCAGCGCGTTGGCGCCGGTTTGCAGGAAGACGCCCATGGCGATGGTCGGCTGCCCGTCGAGGGTCACGCTCTGGTCGTAGCTGTAGGCGCCGAGTTCGATCCGGGCGACGTCCTTGAGCCGCAGCAGGCCGCCGGGGCCGGAGCTGCGGATGACGATGTTGCCGAACTCTTCCGGGGTCAGCAGGCGGCCCTTGGCGGTGACCGTGTACACCAGTTGCTGGTCGCTCGGTGCCGGTTCCTGGCCGATCTTGCCGGCCGCGTTCTGGGCATTCTGTGCCTTGATCGCGTTGGACACGTCGCTGGTGGTCAGGCCCAGTTGCGCGAGGCGGTCGGGCTTGAGCCAGACGCGCATCGAGTAATCCTGGGCGCCGAAGATGGTGACGTCGCCGACGCCTTTAAGCCGCTTCAGTTCGTCGACGATGTTGAGGCTGGCGTAGTTCGACAGGAACAGGGTGTTGTACTTGCCCTGGCCGGATTCCAGTGCGACCACCTGCAGGATGTCGTTGGAGCGCTTCTGCACGATCACGCCGTTGCGCCGGACTTCTTCCGGCAGGCGCGGCTCGGCGGCCTTGACCCGGTTATTGACGTTGACCGCCGCCATGTCGACATTGCTGCCGACGTCGAAGGTGGCGGTGATCGTCACCGTGCCGTTGGCGGTTGCCGACGAGGTGAAGTAGGAAAGACCTTCAACCCCGTTCAACTGCTCCTCGATTGGCGCGGCGACGGTCTTGGCCAGGGTTTCGGCCGAGGCGCCGGGATAGGTGGCGGTGATCAGCACCGTCGGCGGTGCGATTTGCGGGTATTGCGCAATCGGCAGCACTTGCGAGGCAACCAGCCCGGCAATGACGATGATGATCGAGATGACCGACGCGAAAATCGGCCGGTTGATGAAGAATTTCGACATGCTCGCTCCTTAGCCCTGCTTCGCGCCTGGCTTGTCGCCGGCTGGCTGACTGGCGCCGGCGCCGGTCTTGGCGTCCGCTGCCGCAGCCCCCGGCTTGGCCGCTTCGCCGCCGGTGGCGGCCGGGGCCTGACCAGCGGGGGCGGCATCCTTGGCCGCGACCGGCATGCCCGGCTTGAGCTTCATCAGGTTGTCGGTGATCACCTGGTCGCCGCTCTTCAGCCCGCCGAGGATGACCCAGTCCTTGCCCTGCCATTCGCCGGTCTGCACCGGACGCGGCGCGACCTTGCCTTCGCCGTCGATGGTCATCACCAGCGCACCACGGTCGGTCTGGATCACCGCGCCCTGCGGCACCAGGAAGAGGCCGTCGCGTTCGCCGGTGACCAGGCGGATGCGGACGAACTGACCCGGCAGCAGGCGCTGTTCGGGGTTGGCAAATTCGGCGCGCAGTTGCTGGGTGCCAAGCGTGATGTCGATATTCGAGGCGAGGAAGTTGAGCTTGCCCGGCTGTTCGTAGACGCTGCCGTCGGCCAGCACCAGCTCGACCTTCTTGACATCCTTGTTGGTCACCCGGCGCGCCGGCAGGCGGGCGAGGTCGCTGTCGCCGAGGCTGAAGCGGACCCAGATCGGGTTGCTCTGGTACACCGAGGTGAGCAGGCTGTCGGCGCTGCCGGTGCCGATCAGGTTGCCTTCCGAGCGGACGGCGCGGCCGCTGGTGCCGGAAACCGGGGCGGTGACCGTGGTCCACGCCAGGTTCAGCTCGGCCTGCTTGAGCGCAGCTTGCGCCTGGGCGTCGGCCGAGACCGCATCGTCGTATTCCTTCTGGCTGATTGCCTTGGCCTCGGCTAGCCCCTTGAGCCGGCTGGCTTCGCGGCGGGTCTGATCGGCACGAGCCTTGGCCTGTTCGAGCGCGATTTCGTAGGGGGCGCGGTCGATCTGGAACAGTGGCTGCCCGGCTTTGACGTTCTCGCCTTCCTGGTACAGGCGCTTGAGCAGGATGCCGCCGACGCGGGCACGCACTTCGCTCTCGCGGGCACCTTCGGTCTGGGCCATGACTTCGATCCAGGTCGGCAGCCGCTGCGCTTCAAGTTTGACCACGCTGACCGGTAGCGGGCCTTGCGGCGGCTTCCCGGCGGGGGGCTGTGACTGGCCGCAGCCGGTGAGCAGGGCGGTGGTCAGCGCCAGGGCCGTGGCCAGGCGGAGGAAAGGGGGGTGAGCGGAGGAAGCGTGAGGCATGGATGAACTCCGGAAAAAATTTGTCGTGCTATTATAAACATACAAGGATGTATGTTTGTTGTTTCTAAGTGTAATAAGTTGGTTTAAGATGCGCGCCGATATCGGGGGGTTCCCCGTGCAAGGAGTTGTTTTGGTCAGAAAAACCCGCGAAGAAGCAGAAAAAACCCGCAAGCAGATCGTCGATTCTGCCCGTGCCGTGTTTCATCGCTGCGGCGTTAGCCGGTCGACGCTGGAGAAAATCGCTCAGGAAGCCGGCGTCACGCGCGGCGCGGTCTACTGGCATTTCAAGGACAAGTCCGAGCTGTTTTTTGCGGTCCGCGAGGACATCTTCGCGCCGCTGCTGGAACGCACCGATTCGATTCTCTTTTCCGAAGCCTACGCCGACCCGCTCGATGCCATCCAGGCTTCGCTGCAGGAGTTCTTTCGCGTCCTCGACGATTGCTCGGTGGTCCGCGAAGTCTTCGAGATCATGATCCTGCGCTGCGAATACGTGCAGGAATTCGCCAGCGTCCAGGAAGAGGTCAATCGTCCGGCCATCGATTTCCTGGCCAAGATCGAGCGGATGTACGTGCGTGCCGCCGAACGCGGCACCCTGCGCACCGGCCTCGACCCCTTTGCCGCCGCCCGCGATACCTGGGCCTTTACCAGCGGCTTGCTGCACCTGGCGCTGGAGTGCCGGCTGGAAGAAAACCTGGCCACCGACGTGGCGACGCTGATCGTCGCTCACATGGCGCTGCGCCGCGGTCCTCTCTAAGCCGCAACGAGACCTTCGCTTCGTCATGGGCAGTGCGAACGCCAACGGGAATTGGCGGTAAAAATCTTCGGTTTGCCGGGTTTTTTCGAGCCCTTGTCGCAGATTGGCGGCAGCGCGGACGGTGCTGGCTTGATGTCACTTTCCGTGAGGATGACTGCCGGGTGCGCAAAGACCACGTACCCCACAACTTCGCTGCCTTGCGCAAGTTCGCCCTGGCCTTGTTGCGTCAGGACACCCAGTATCCCAAGCGCAGTCTCCGCTCCAGACGAAAAACCGCAGAGCGCCTCCCAGATTACTGCGCTTCACTCCTCAGCCTCGTACCCCGGGGGTAAATGCGATTACCCTGTGGAGTTCTACTTCAGTAAAACTCGATGTTATACTGAAGTAGAACTTTTGGTGAACAGGAGCTTCCTATGCTGCAAACTCTTCGTAAAGCCGGCGGCTCGCTGGTCATGACGGTGCCCAAGGCGTTTATTGACCAGAATGGCCTGGGGGAAGGTTCTCAAGTGGAACTGCATCTCCTTGGCAAGAAAATGACCGTGGAAGCACCGGCTCGTCCACGCTATAAGCTGGCCGATCTGATGGCCGAAATGCCGCAAGGCTTGCCGCGTGTCGAAGGTTGGGATGAAATGCTCGCGCTTGGCTTGGAAAATGGCTGATGACCTACCTGCCGAATCGTGGCGATATCGTGCACCTCGATTTCGACCCATCCTCCGGTCGGGAGATGAAAGGCCCGCATTTCGGCCTTGTCCTGAGTGGAAAGGTCTTCAACCAGCAGGGGTTGGCGATGATTTGTCCCATTTCGCAGGGGGCCGCTGCCGCTGCGCGCACTTACGGGACGGTGGTAACGCTGATGGGGGCAGGTACCGATACCCAGGGGGCAATACATTGCCACCAATTGAAATCGCTCGACTGGCGGGCGGGTCGCGTACGTCTCAAGGAAACAGTGCCGCAATACATCGTTGATGAGGCTCTGGCTCGAATCGAGGCCATTCTTTTTGAGTAAAAAGCAACGCCGGTCACTGTTGGAAAGTGGGCTGCATGCCGATTCGCACCGAGCAGACCACTGAATCTTTCTGCCGTTGGCCAGATGATCGCGTTGAATTTGACCCTGCAGCAGTCACCCTGGAATGGATCAAGGAAGACCTGGGTGGGCAGAGAAGATTGCTCCGCGTCGATTAAGCCACTTCGGCCTGCAGGCTGAATCGATTGGCTGTCGCCCGGACTTCCTTCATGCGTCCATGTCCAGGCAGTACCTTGTCAGTAATCGTTACCAGCCCGGCACGCTCCAGTTCATCGACATCGCGCTTAACCGCGCTGCGGTCTCGATGCAGCCGTTCCGAAATCTGCGTAATCGAACCGGGCATCTCTTTGACCGCACGGAACAGTGCTAGGCGAGCCGCCGTGATGAGCTTCATCACGTCAGCCGGGTCTTCAAAGCTGATGATGCGCTCGTCAGGTAGCTGCTCACCACGATCTGCTACCTTCGCCAATTGGCGGCCACGCTTGAAGAAGTCTTCTTCCGTTCCGGTCTTGATGGTGAGCTTGGTCATTTGCTGTCCTCTACGTGGCCTTGGGCCATCAGGGCTATCCAGTCTTGTTCAAAGCGCTCTTCAGTCTCTTCGAAACTCACAAACTCGATCGGTTCTACGGCACCGAAATAGTGGCGATGGTGGCCATCATGGGCATTGTCGTAACCCACGACGCGTCCGTTGTCGCCTGCATGGACGTTGTGATTGATGTACGCGAGGTTGTATCGGGTGATCTTCCGGGTGACTTCATCAATCCAGACCTCTCGACGCAATTTCCCGTTCCCGCGCTTGTCGGAAATTTTGTGGGACTCATCGATGATTTTCACATCAGCCATGATGCATGATATCACGGCTGCCAGCGTTCGATCGCCGCCAGTAATTCCTCGACCACCACCGGTTTGCTCAGGAAGTCGTCCATCCCGGCGGCTGCGCAGTGTTCGCGGTCGTTTTCGAAGGCGGCGGCGGTCAGGGCGATTACCGGCAGGCGCGGTTGCCGCAGTTCGGCTTCGCGCTGGCGCAGCAGGCGGGTCGCGGTGTAGCCGTCCATCACCGGCATCTGGCAATCCATCAGGACCAGGCTGAAATCGTCCTCGGCGAGCAGGGCCAGGGCCTGGGCGCCGTCCTCGGCTTCGCGGACGCGGAAGCCGTGTTTGCCGAGCAGGGTGCGGACCACCTTGCGGTTGATCTTGTTGTCGTCGACCAGCAGGATGCAATCGGCCGTGGCGGCCGATGCGACGCTGGCCGGCGCAAGCTCGCTGGCGGTTTTGTTCGGCACGGCGGTGGCGCCGGCTTGCGCCGGCAGGGTGAAGGTGAAGCTGGCGCCGTGTCCGGGTTGGCTGGCGACGGCAATGTCGCCGCCCATCAATTGCAGCAGGTTGCGGCTGATCGCAAGACCGAGGCCGGTGCCGCCGTAGCGGCGGGTGAAGGAATCGTCGACCTGCGAAAAGGGCTGGAACAGCTCGGCCTGTTTTTCCGGCGGGATTCCGATCCCGCTATCGCTGACTTCGAAGCGCAGGATCCCCAGCGTTTCGTCGTGCCTTACCTGCAGCCGGATTTCGCCGCGTTCGGTGAACTTGACCGCGTTATTCACCAAGTTGATCAGTATCTGGCGCAAGCGCAGGGGATCGCTGCGATAACTGGAAAATGGCAGTTGCGGCCGGTCGACCGTGATGGTCAGGCCTTTGTTCCCGGCGGCCTCGGCGAAAAGGCGGGCGGTTTCCTGGAGCAGTTGTTCGGGCGCGAAATCGGCGACCTGCAGTTCCATCCGCCCGGCCTCGATCTTCGACAGGTCGAGGATGTCGTTGAGCAGGGTTTGCAAGGACTGGCCCGAATGGTTGATCGTGCGCGCATAGTCGATCCGCTCCGCTTCGGTGATGTTGGCCATCATCAGGATCTGCGCCATGCCCAGCACGCCGTTCAGCGGTGTGCGCAGTTCGTGGCTCATCACGGCCAGGAACTGGCTCTTGGCACGATTGGCGGCATCGGCGGTGTCGCGGGCCTGGCGCAGCGCCTCGGCGGCCTTGATCTGCTGCTGCCAGTAGTCGTAGACCATGCGCACGGCAAACAGCGAGGCGGCCAGGAAGAGCAGCGCGAAAGCGATGTAGCGGTCGCGCTGCTCGTACCAGGGGGCCAGGTACTCGTCCTCGGCGAGACCGGCGACGACGATCCAGTCGACTTCCGGCAGGCGTTTGTAGGTGTAGGTACGGGTCACGTCGTCCGAGGTTTGGGCTGCGACATAGCTGCCGCTGCTGCGGCCGCTGGCCAGTGCCGCGCGGAACTCGGGCGAGACCTTGGCGTTGCCGACTTCGCCGGCCGGGCCGGCGATTTCCGGGTAGCGGGTGAGCAGGCGGGCCTGGCTGTCGCGCAGGATCAGCGAACCGTGGGCGCCCATTTCCAGTTCGGAAAAGAGGCGGGTCAGTTCGGCGATGCGGATGGTTGCGTAGATCATTCCGGCGAACTGGCCGCGGCGGTCTTCGAGGCGATAGGAAAGGGCGGCGATCCAGTTGCCGGTGACCCGGCTTTTGACCGGCTGGCCGATGCAGCGCCGAGTCTTGTCGCCGTCGCGGACGCAGGCGAAGTAGTCGCGGTCGGCGAGGCGGGCGGCGGTCGGCCGGTGGATCCCCTGGCCGTAGCGGATCAGGCCGTCGGCATCGGTCATGCGTAGACCGTCGAGTTCCGGCAGGCGCTCCTGCAGGCGGGTCAGGAAGTGGTCGAGCTGGTCGCCGTCGATCCCTGCGGGCGCCGCCTGCTGCCGCTCGAACTCGTCGCGGCCGCTGCGCAGCGCCAGATCGATGCTGCGCAGTTTCTCGGTCAGGTTCTGTTCGAGGATGGTGGCCAGGTTCTGGGTCTGCACCAGCGCCCGCTGCGCCTGTAACTGATGGCTTTCGTACAGCGAATAGGCGACCAGCGAGCCGACGAACAGATTGGCAACCGCGACCAGCAGCGGCAACAACCAGCGGAGGGTATTCTCGTTCTTCAAGCCTCGACTCGGGGCGGGATGGAGGGGCGGAGAGTGGATCGCCACCCCGCTGCCAAGGGCCGTCGGGACGGCCTTGCGAAAGCCAAGGATTATAAAACGACATCAGGATAGATGGAGGCTGTCTGAACAGACAGGGCCCGGTTTCTGGAGGATGTCGACGATTTGGGCGATGGAAACGCGGTTTTTGATGAGATTTTCGGTAAATAAGTGATTTTTTGCGTTTTCCCGCAAGGGGGCCGTGGTCGGCCGGACTTCAGCGCAGGCGGTCGCTGTCGGCGCGGTTGAGTTCGTCGCGGTAGATTCCGGTCGCTGCCGGCTGGCTGCTGGCAAAGCACAGCACCTCGACATTGGCCAGCGGCTTGCCTTTATGCAGTACCTCGACTGCGCAGCGGCCATAAACGCTTTCGATGGTCGCCAGCAGGTTGCGGGCGAGCGGTGTTTCCAGCTTGCCGTCGAGGATCAGGTTGGCGAGCACGATGCCGTTACCGTCGCGCAGCACGCGGCGCAGCCCGGCCCAGAATTCCTGCGTCACCAGGTGGCTGGGGATCGAGGTGTGCGAGCTGTACACATCGACCACCACCGCGTCGAAGCGGCGTTCGCTGGCGGCGACGAAGCGGCGTGCGTCATCGACGATGAACTCGCCGCCAGCCGGGCGCTTGAGGAAGTCGCGCTCGGCGATGTCGCGGATGGCCGGGTCGATATCGACATAGGTGTAGCGGTTGTCGGGGTCGGCCAGCGACAGCGTGAAGCCGCCGGCGCCGAGGACCAGGATCTCGCGCTCGCGGAAGCCCAGTTCGTCGCGCAGCACCCGGCGTAAATGTTCGGCATAGCGGGTGGTGCGTGGCGGTTCGCTATCGTCGAGCAGCGAGGCGACCGACTGGTTGACCTTGAAGGCGCGCGGATTTTGCTGTCCCGGCAGGTCGACCGTGGAGACCCGGTATTCGGCGTAGGCAGTGTCGGCATTGACTGCGTGCTGCAGATTGACCGCCAGGCTGGCGGCCACGGTCAACCCAGCGAGCAGCCAGAATTTGCCGTCACGGCCGGCGAGCAGCAGCGCGCCGCTGGCGAGGCCGAGGGCGCAGGTAAACACCGCCGCCGAAACGCCCAGCCACTGCATCATCCCCAGCGACAGCGCCAGCGAACCGAGGAAGGAGCCGAGCGTGGACCAGTACAGCGCGTTGCCGCTGGCTTCGCCGACCCGCTCGCTGGCGAGCAGGTTGGTCAGCACCGGCACCGTCTGCCCGAGCAGCCAGGCAATCGGGCACATCACGCCGCCGACGAAGGCGAGGTAGGCGATTGGCGCCGGTTGCAGATGAGCAAAGGCGAGGTCGATGGCCGGCCCGGAGAGGCCGATCCCGGCCAGCGCCGCCGCGAGCAGGAAGTTGTTGCGCACTACCCGCCGGTAGTCGTCGGCGATGCGCCCGCCGGCGGCGTAACCGAGCGCCAGCGCGAGCAGGAAGAAACCGATGGTCGGCGCGGTGACGACAATCGCGCTGCCGACATGCGGCACCAAACGGCGCAGGGCGATCACCTCGGCGCCGAGCGAGCAGAAGCCTTCGATGAACACAATGGCGTAGATCAGGCGGGAGGGCATCTCTGTTATAACTTTCGTGATATGGACATGGGATGTTTTATCTGAGTACGATGCAACTTATTTTGAGTATCTAGCCCCATTTTTATACATAAAAATTAATTTTTTTGACTTGCGTGCTAGTTAATTTGTAAGAGGGGAAAAAATGCAGCAGAAAAACACCGTAGAAACACTTTTCGTCATGAACAACGTGGAAGGCTGGGAGCGGATTGTCGCCCAGACGCCCGCTTCAATCAGTGTGCATGTGCTCGACGCCACGCAGAACGCGCTGGAAGAAATGGCAAAACAGCTCCAGGGGGGTGAAAACCTGGATGCCATCCACCTCATCGGCCACGGCGCAGCGGGGCGAATCGACCTTGGCAACGATCAACTGACCGCTGACAATGTCAATCGCTATGCTCAGTTGCTCAACCAGATTGGCAGCAAGCTCACGCCGAATGGCGACATTCTGCTTTACGGGTGTGACATCGGTGTGGAGGGGCAAGGGCAGCAACTTCTGAACCAGATTGCAAGCCTAACTCAGGCCGACGTTGCCGCTTCAAATGACGCCACTGGCCCGGATACCATGGGGGGCGATTGGCTGCTGGAAGTTCACTCCGGCGAGAATCTGGTCGAGGCTCGTGCTTTTCGATATGAATTGCCTAAAAACCTTGGGCTTTTTGACAGCACGCTGCAAACGCTAAAAGTGGTTGGGCAAAGTATTGATGCGGCCGTGGCAATTCCTGTGACTTTTGTTGCTTCTGCGGGAGTCAAGCTTGCGCAAGGTATTGTTGACGACGGCTCGCTACTGATTGATATCGCAGAGTTACCGCAAGAGGTCGTGGGCTTAATGTCTACCGGTGAGTGGAAGGATGCGAACTATGATCCCCCTGCATTGATCGGACTGACCGAGCAGTTAAAAGAATGGGATCAGAACTTGCAGTTAAAGCATATCAACTCCCAACTTTTTCTTGGGTTGGCGCTTACCACTGACCCCGACGAGATGACCAAAGATTACATCGAGGGGAGTTTGTACGACAGCTATGACCAATTCAAAGCCAGCTCACCCGAAACTGCACAAGTCCTCGACACATCAACATCGATTCTGGCGGCTGTAGCAACACTCGGTAAAGGTCTGACCAAAAAAGCGATGCAGGAAAGCGTTGCGGCTATAAGCAAGGAATACATCGATATTGGAAAAGATTTTTGGGGAAGTGCCTCGTCAGCCTGGAAAAGCTTCTCGAAAGAAAAGCAAGTTGATCTTGTTGATAAATATTGGAAATCCTGGTTCAACACCGCCTGGGATATGCTTAGGCATTACGAATTCAAAAATGTTGATATCAAAATTGGGGATAAATATTCATTTGATCAGATAAAACAGCTTGGCATCTCGAGTGAATGGGTGAACAAGGCGGCCACCGCACTTGGCTCGCTTGATATTTATCAAGATGGCGCCAAGTTGGCGTTGTCGCTCGTAATGCGCGCATCCAACAAATCTGCATTGAAGTGGATTGATGCCGGTCATATTGGCAAGATTGAAGCAATCAAGGCAAAGACAATGAAAGATGCCGACTGGGTGCTTAACCCAGGGTTTTCCAAAGATGGGATTATAAAAGAGGACATCAGCATCGACCAATTCAGGGAGAGTTTTTCCGGTTTGGTTGGCGTTTATAAGCCGAGAGAAGTGACTGATGACCTGGTTGAAAAATATATTTCAGCCATGGGCGGCATCAATAACTTAAAGTTCGATAACAAAATAAATACAATTGCCGGAAGGAAGGCTGCCGTAAAAGAGCAACTGGAAGCACGAGCCAGAGATGCTCAGGAAAATTACGACAAATTTATGGCGGATGCCAGTTCCGACGCACTAAAAGATTTTAAAGTTGATGATTACGGAAGGGTTTATGGAACCAAGGAAGCTTTTGGCACGACTCCTGACGGAAAAACCCGTTTTGTTACAGGTGACTACGATGCCTATACCGTCATTGCACGTGATATCAACGGAAACGAAATCAAGCTTTCAGAAGAAAACTATGGAAAGCTTATAAGTCATCTGCGTGAATCAGAGGGAATCAATGGTCAACCACTAATTCAGCATGGTGCAGTTAAAACTTATTCCGGAGAGAGTCTCAAGGGAAATTTCAGTGGCAAAGATAAACAGATTACCGAAGCCAGTGGCAAACCCAAAGATGGTGAGTTCGGCTTATTTGAAGTCAATGCCAAAGGTGAGGTACATGGCTCAAACTCATCAACGAACATTAAAGGTATTGTTGGTGATATTGCAGGTGGTTTACACGCACTTCAATATCGGATTGATTTGTTTGACATTATCCCGCCAGCTAAGGAATTTGATGCTAACGAGGCAACGAATACATCACCTGAAATTCAAGATTTGCCAGTAACGCTTAAGCTCACGGAGTTTGGAAAAGTTGGTGTAGAAAAATCAGCAAAACTCGCCATTGGTTCGATTGAATTTCCTGCCGAAGCAGGCAAGGGATTGGAAGTCGATATCGAACAGGACAAAATAAAACTGGTGATCAGAACCAACAGTAGTGAGCCAGTCAACTTAACAGCGGGAAAAACCGTTCTTGTTGAATTTTCGAGTGGCACCACCTACGGGGGTACTGCTGGTCTTGTTGTAAAAACCTCGGGGGGGTTCGATAACTATTACACTCCGGGGTACATTCAGGGCGGCGGTAATTACATCGAAATACCCCTTCCTGGCGGTACTTTTTCAAACGGGGATTATGTTGAGCTTGCCTTTGCTGGCGGACTGAAGGCTCCGGAGAACGGCACCAAAACCCCTTCGGGGGTTAATTTGGAGGGTCTCGCCGTTACCGTTGAAGGCAGCGTCGATGGCAATGTGGTCTGGAACTCTTCCGCAAGCTTCAGTGGTACCGCTACCGAGTTTTTACTGGAACTTGGCAGTCAGGCCAGCCTTTCCTTTGATCTTCGTTCCGATGGCATTCAAGTGCTCACCAAGGCTGCGAATGGGAGCTGGCTGGAAGGTTCCGCCATGTTCTCGATCACCTTGCCGACCGGTTTTTCTGCTCAGAAATTGAGTTTCACGAACAACACGATGTCCTTGTCGTCCAATGCGGTTTTTATTCAGGATGGAAAAATCTGGATCGATCTGCGCGGGGTGAGTCTGGTCAATGGCGATACTCTGGATATCCGCTTTGACGGTGGGCTGACGGTTCCGCCCTCGGGAAATACGATTGTCGGTCCTGGCGGCAAGATTTACAGCATGGATATCCGGGATGTGCCATCGACGAACAAGAGCTTTCCGAGCAAGAGTATGGGGGAGTTTCGGAATGCCGAAGCTTTCGCTGCAATACGGGAGGATGGCTCCGTTGTGACATGGGGGACTTTCAACAAGGGCGGTGACAGCAGCGCGGCCGCCAGCGCGCTCAATGGCAGCAACGACGTGGTCGAGATTTTCTCGACCACGTATGCCTTCGCTGCCCTGCGCGCCGATGGCTCTGTGGTGACTTGGGGGGATAGCGTTTACGGTGGCGACAGCAGCGCGGTGGCCGGCCAGTTGAATGGCAGCAACGACGTGGTCGAGATTTTTTCGACAGCATCGACCTTTGCCGCCCTTCGTGCCGATGGATCGGTGGTGACTTGGGGGAGTGGTCCTTACAATGACGGCAATAACGGTGGCGACAGCAGCGCGGTCGCCAGCGCCCTAAATGGCAGCAACGACGTGCTCGAGATATTTTCGACCATGTATGCCTTTGCCGGCCTGCGCGCCGATGGCTCAGTAGTGACGTGGGGGGCAGATTGGGCCGGCGGCAATAGCAGCGCCGTCGCCAGCGACCTTGATGGCAGCAACGATGTGGTCGAGATATTTTCGACCTTGGGTGCCTTTGCCGCCCTGCGCGCCGATGGCTCGGTGGTGACTTGGGGATACTCTGGCGGCGGCAACAGCAGCGCCGTCGCCAGCGCCCTCGATGGCAGCAACGACGTGGTCCAGATTTTTTCGACAGTATCGGCCTTTGCCGCCCTGCGCGCCGATGGCTCGGTGGTGACTTGGGGAGACTCTGGCGGTGCCAACAGCAGTGCCGTCGCCAGCACCCTCGATGGCAGCAACGACGTGGTCGAGATTTTCTCGACCAAGTATGCCTTTGCCGCCCTGCGCGCTGATGGCTCTGTGGTGACCTGGGGTGGGGACGGTACCTATTATCCTTACGGGGAGAACAGCAGCACAGTTGCCAGCGCCCTCAATGGCAGCAACGACGTGGTCGAGATTTTTTCGAACGAGCGCGCCTTTGCCGCCCTACGCGCCGATGGCTCGGTAGTGACTTGGGGGGCAGATTGGGCCGGCGGCAACAGCAGCGCCGTCGCCAGCGCCCTCGATGGCAACAACGATGTGGTCGAGATTTTTTCGACCGACTATGCCTTTGCCGCCCTGCGCGCCGATGGCTCAGTGGTGACTTGGGGGAGTAGCTATTCTGGCGGCGACAGCAGCGCCGTCGGCGGGCAACTAAACGGCAGCAACGACGTGGTCCAGATTTTTTCGACCACCGGTGCCTTTGCCGCCCTGCGTGCCGATGGCTCGGTTGTGGTTTGGGGGGGGCGCTATTTCGGCGGCAACAGCGGCGCGATCGGCAGCCAACTCCACGACGTAGTCTCCCTCGTCGACATCTATTCTTCCCATCGCGAGAACTCCACTAACCCCGGCCCCGCTCAACTCAGCATCACCCCTGCTAGCATTACCGAAGGCTTCGCTGGTGAAAAGCATCTTGAATTCACCGTCAACCTGGCCAGCCCGGTCAGCAGCGAGGTCAGCGTCAGCTACCGCACCCAGCAGAACACGGCGACGGCCGACGAGGATTACCAGGCATCGGCAGGAACCCTGAAAATCGCTGCCGGGCAAAGCTCGGGGGTGATCAGCATCCCGGTGGTTGGCGATGGCGAGGTGGAAGCGGATGAAAGCTTCAACCTGATTCTTTCGAAACCCCAGGGCGCCAAGTTTGCGCAGGGGGGCGAGACCTTGACGGTCAGCGGCACGATTCAGAACGACGACAGCGAGCCAGAACCCCCTGTAGTTGTTGTCATCAACAACCGTAAGGTTTTCGAGAAAGACAGCGGCACCTCGCTGGCGCAGATTCCGGTCAAGCTCGCCACCAGCGCGAATAAGGATGTGCAGATCAGCTACACCACCGAGTCCGGCAGCGCGCAGTCGGGCGTGGACTTTACGGCGACCAGCGGCGTACTGACGATCAAGGCGGGGCAAACCCGCGGGGTGATCGAAGTGCCGGTGCTCAGCGATAACCTGATCGAGAGCAATGAAACCTTCGTGGTCAAGCTGACCGGGCTGGTCAACGGCCGCTTCATCGGCGAAACCAATACGGCCGGGCGTTCGTCAACGGTCACTATCTACGATGACGATTTCGATGCGACGGACAAGAAAGCCCCAGGTTTGACGGCCTCAAGCCTGGATAAAAACTGGATCACCCTGGATTTTGACGAGGCAATGAGCATCGCCCTGCCCGGGGTGGAAGACTTCCGCGTGCTTGCCAATGGTCAAACAGCCGAGGTGTACGAAATCAAACTGGAGGACGACAAGGTGCTCCTGCGCCTCGATCGTGAGTTGGATGCGGGCAGTTCAGTATTGATGGATTATGTCGGCAATGGTGCCGAGGATGTTTTTGCCTTGAAGGATCGTGCTGGCAATGCGATGCAGCAGTTTGCCGGGTTGAAGGTGGGATCAGTGCTTGATAACACAGCACTCGGATCAGGTTTGTCCGGTAGTGCCATTTTGTCTGCAGTTAAGGGGGCTTACCCCGGTCTTTCACTGTCTTCCGTGGTAGAAAAAGCGTATGCCGCTAAATTGCAGTTGATTATTGATGCAGCCGGCAATGGTGCAGATGT
>NZ_JAKLLH010000024.1 GCF_023150235.1 Azonexus sp. | reverse complement strand
ACCACCGAAAAATCAAAACCTTAAAAACCACCCAACCCCTCTTCGCCTCGCTTCACGCTTCGTTTCCGAATCGCCGTGGCGTCGAAGAGCTGCGCATTCTACAGATCAGAAAAATTACGTCAAGCACTTTGACGAAAAAACTTACGCTCTTCGCGAAACAGGGTTCGCAACTTGTCGGTGCACGCCGACTATGCCAAAGTCGCCGCTTATCAATTTGTGCTCCTGGACCGTTCCAGCGTATCGATGAAACTGCGCAGACTCCACCGACGTTTCGGCATTGCCGCCCCCCAACTGGTCATCCGCAATCAACTGCCTTGGCAATGGATATTGGCCACCAGCTTTTTCTGGCTATGCCTATTAGTAGTGTCGCACTGGCTGGACAGTGCGGTCGAACATGCGGACACCCGGGAGCTACGCCAGGAAATCCATCGATTGCGAAACGAGGTAGGCGAATTGAACGTTCGCAGCAACACCGCCGGCAACGTCGTCAATATAGAGAAGGCGACACAGCAGCAGCTGGCACAGCGCATCCAGTCGCTCGAACGTGAAAACGCCACGCTAAAGGAAGATATCCGCCTGTTCGAGCGACTGATTCCGCAAGCCGGCGACGGGGGGCAGGTTCGCATCGACAGCGCCCAGATACTCAAGGACGGGGAGACGTATCGTTACCGGGCGGTATTCGGCTTTCGGCCGAGCAAGCAAACGCCCGTGTTCAAAGGGCGCCTGCAACTTGCGGTCACCCTGGCCGACGGCAGCACGCTGCTGATCCCGGAAAGCCGCGAGCACGAGGCTTTCGCCTTGGAGGTCAAGAATTTTGCGCGGCGCGAAGGGCGCCTGGAGTTGCCAGAAAACGCACAGCCGGTCAGCGCTGAGTTCCGCGTATTACAGGGTGATACACTGCGCAGCAAGCATACTGAGCCTATTAGAGGAAGCAAGGATGTTCGGACGCAAAACTGAAGGCAAACCGCCGAGCAAGATCGACAGCCTGATCGGCGCAGGCACTGTGATTGAAGGCAACCTCCGCTTTGCCGGCGGACTGCGTGTCGATGGTGAGATCAAGGGCAACGTCGAGGCAGCCGAGAGCGGCTCGGCTTCGGTTCTCGTGGTCAGCGAGAAAGCGCAGATCGAAGGGGCGGTGAATGTCGACCACATGATCATCAGCGGTACCATCGTCGGCCCGGTCAAGGTGCTGACCTCGATCGAGATGCACCCGAAGGCGCGGATCATCGGCGATGTCGAATACGACACCATCGAAATGCACCAGGGCGCGATCATCGAAGGCCACCTGGTTCACCGTCCGAGTCGGGCGGCGGAACCAACCAAGGATGAAACTGATCAAACCGTTTGACCGAGTGTTCGCTCGCTCTCATAATTTCGCACGATTTTTATCTGGAGTTACCTTATGAACGCAGTTGCCGAAACCACCGTCCCGCTGATTTTCACTGACAATGCTGCCGGCAAGGTCCGCGAATTGATCGAAGAGGAAGGCAACACCAATCTGAAGCTGCGCGTTTTCGTCACCGGCGGCGGCTGCTCCGGCTTCCAGTACGGCTTCACCTTCGACGAAGAAGTGGCCGAAGACGACACCGTGATGGAAAAGGACGGCGTCACCCTGTTGATCGACCCGATGAGCTTCCAGTACCTGAGCGGTGCCGAGATCGACTACACCGAAGGCCTCGAAGGCTCGCAGTTCGTGATCCGCAACCCGAATGCCGCCTCGACCTGCGGCTGCGGCTCTTCCTTCTCCGCCTGAGCCCTACCGGACGCCGGATTATCCCGGCGCCAACGACAAGGCCACCGATCCGCATCGGTGGCCTTTGTTTTTTTCGCAGGCTGTCGCTCCAATCGCCCCGCCCTGTCGCGCAAGCGGGCCTGCCCCCAGGTTCAGTTCCGCCACACCCAAGTAATGCCCCGGCGCTCGATCTCGCTGCGGATTTCCGCCAGCGCCTGCTCGACCCGCTGCGGCTCGCCTTCGACCCCCAACTCCAGATGCTTGCGCTCCTTGCCGATCAGCGAGGGCAGCGAAAACAGGCGCAGGTCGGGATAGGCGGCAACGGTCCGCTCCATCAGATCGAGCAAGGCGCTCTCGTAGGCATTCGGCCCGGTCAGCAGCATCGCCTTCTCGATGCGCCCGGCAACCGGCTGGAATTGCTCGCGGTAGAAGGTGTCGAGCGCCCATTCGAGCATCGGATGCGCCATCTGCGGAAAACCGGGCACGAAGTAATGCTCATGCGTCATGAAGCCGGCGATCCGGTTGAACGGATTGGGGATCATCTGCACGCCTTGCGGGAAAGTGACCAGCAATTTGCGTTGCTCGGTGATTTCCTCGCCAGCAAAGCGGATCTTCAACTCCTCGAAGGCGGCGGCATGCAGTTCCAGGCCAACGCCAAGCGCCTGTGCCACCGCCTGGCGGGTGTGATCGTCCGGGGTATTGCCGATGCCGCCACAGGAAAAGACCACGTCGCCGGCCGCCATGGTGCGACGGAAAGTCGCCGCCAGCCGCTCGCGGTCGTCGCCCAGATACTCGACCCACGACAGGCGCAAGCCGCGTTGCGCGAGCATTTCGGCGATTTTGGCGAAGTGCTTGTCCTGGCGCTTGCCGGACAGGATTTCGTCACCAATGATGATCGTGCCAAAGGTTTTCATCGTTCAATTTCTCCGAAAACGGTCCGCCAGCGGCGAGTCAGTCGCTGACCAGACGGGCCTCGCCGACCATCAGTGCCTCGCCACGCAAACGGCGCAAGGATTCCAGACCAAGGTGTACATAAGCCAGCGCCGCCAGTGCCGGCACCAGCAGACCGACAAAAGGCAGATGCGCCAGCACCGCCATCAACAGGCCAAGCAGGAACATCGCCTGCCGCTGCTCGCGGCGCAGCACCTCCCACTCGCCGGCGTTGGCATGCTGCGCCAGCGCATCGTAAGCAAAGGTGCGACGGTTGAACCAGGCCATCAGCAACAAGGGCAGCAGCAAGCCGAGGCCGGGAATCAGCCACAGCGGCACCGTCGCCAGCCAGGCGGCGATGAACAGAAATGCCGCCCACAGGCTGTTGACCGTGGCAGCGACCAAACTGTCCGCCCCCAAGGGCGCGACGTCGGCGTATTCGCCCTGCGCCAGGTGGCGCAGCATCAAAGGCATGACCAGGATCGCCGCCAGCAACGCGGTAGTCAGGTAGGCGGCAGCAAAAATCGCCATCCAGCCGCCCAGCCAGGCCAGCAGATTGGCCAGCCAGATCAGCCCCCACGAGGCGAGCAGCGTCATCGGCGGGTTGGCGAGCAGCCAGTCGACCACCGCACCAACGCCCCAGATCGCCAGCCCCATCCAGATGAAAAAGGCCGCAGTGGCCGGCACCAGCAGGTAAAACCAGACCACCGGGCTGCGCAGGCTGCCGAGCGAGCGCATCAACGCCAGCGCGACCAGGCCGAGTGCGTCGGTCAGCGACTTGGCCACGGTGCGCACAAATCAGCCAATAAACCAGCCAACAAATTAGCCATTACGAATGCCCTCCCATTGTTTTTGCAGCCGCTTGACCGAAACCGGCACCGGCGTGCGCAACTCCTGAGCATACAAGCCGACGCGCAATTCTTCCAGCAGCCAGCGGAATTGCTCGATTTGCGGGTCGACCGTGTGCAGCTTGGCCAGTTGCAAGGCCCGCCGTTCGTAATTGGTCCACAAGGCCGCGTACTCGGCCATTGCCTGCGCGTCGCGGCTGGCCCCGGCGGCGCCGCCGGCCTTGAGCTTGTCGAGACGGACGGTAATCGCCTTGAGGTAACGCGGGTAATGCTGCAGGCGCTCGAAGGGGGTATCGAACACGAAGCGCTTGCCGACCAGACGCTTCAACTGCGCCTCGATATCCTGCACCACCGCCGGGTAGGCCTTGAAACCGGCCAGTTTCTTGGTTGCCGCCTGCCATTCGGTAAGCACGGTGCCGAGCAGCCGGCAGACCTCCTGCATGACCAGCCCCAGCCGCGCCTTCGATTCGCTGCAGCGGGCCTTGAAAGCCTCCGGCGTGGTCGGCAAGGGCTCGCTCAAACAGGCACGGGCGAAGCTCAGGTCGACGATCTGCCGTTTCAGTTCCTCAGTGGTCCCCAAGGCCATGTACTGCATCCCCATCTGGGTCAGCCCCGGCACGTTCTTGTCGAAATACTTCACCTGCTCCTTGAACTGCAGCATGAAGAGCCGGAGCAGCCCCAGCCGATGCACCTCGGCCGCCTCTTCCGCCGAGTCGAAGACCTTGAGGCTGACGCTTTCGCCGTCGTCGCACAGACCGGGGTAGCCGATCACCGTCTGCCCAGCGACCGGTACTTCCATCAGCTCCGGCAATTCGCCGAAGCTCCAGTCGGTCAGCCGGGTGTATTCCGATGGCGTCTCATGCAGTTCGGCGAATTCCTGCTTCGCTGAGTTGCCCCATTCGCCGCGCAGCGCGACCAGGCTGCGGTTCATGTCCAGCTGCCGGCCATGCTCGTCGATCAGCTTGTAGTTCATCGAAAAATGCGCCGGCAGCGCATCCGGGCGGAAAGCATCCGGCGTCACCGCCCAGCCGCGCGCATTCAGGCCGCGCGCTTCGAGGATGTAGTCGATCAGCGGCGGCAACAAGCCCTGATTGAGCTTCTTGTCGTTACTTGCCACGGTCGACAGGAATTCTTCGACAAATTCCGGCACCGGCACCAGCTTGGCGCGGATGCGCTGCGGCAGGGTCTTGATCAACTGCACCAGCTTTTCCTTGATCAGCCCCGGCACCAGCCACTCCATGCGCGCCGCCGGTATCTGGTTGAGCTGCGCCAGCGGCAGGGTCAGGGTCACGCCGTCCTTCGGCGAACCCGGCTCGAAGTGGTAGCTGAGCCCGTACTCGACGCCGCCGACCTTGATCTGATGCGGGAAGGCCTCGGTGGTGACGCCGGCGGCCGAGTGCCGCATCAGGTCGTCCTTGGCCAGGAAGAGCAGCTTGGCGTTCTCCTGCTCGGCGCTTTTGCGCCAGTGGTCGAAAGTGGCGCCGTTGTGAATGCCTTCGGGAATCAAATGGTCGTAGAAGGCGTAGATCAGTTCGTCGTCGACCAGCACATCCTGCCGCCGCTGCTTGTGCTCGATTTTCTCGATGTCGCGGATCTGCTTCTGGTTGTGCTGGTAGAAAGGCCAGCGCTTGGCGTAAGCCTCGTCGATTTCCTCGCTGACCAGGCCCTGGCGGATGAAGATGTCGCGCGATTCGGAGGGCGCCAGCGGTCCGTAGTGGATGCGCCGCTTGGGATTGATCACCACGCCGTAGAGCGTCGTCCGCTCCCAGGCCGCGACCTGCATCGCCTTTTTCTCCCAATGCGGGTCGAAATACTGGCGTTTGATCAGATGCGCGCCGACCTTCTCGATCCAGTCGGCCTCGATCTTGGCCACGCAGCGCCCGAACAGGCGGGTGGTTTCGGTGATTTCGGCGGCCATGATCCACTTGCCGGCCTTCTTCTGCAGCGGCGACGAAGGATGGATCAGGTAGCGGATGCCGCGCGCGCCGAGGTAATAACCGGACTCGTCGGACTTGCAGCCGATATTGCCGAGCAGGCCGGAGAGCAGCGCCATGTGGATCGCGTCGTAGTTGGCCGGCAGTTCGTTCTCTTTCCAGCCCCCGTCTTTTTCCCCCAATTCGGTGACCATGGCGTGCAACTGCCCGTGCACCTCGCGCCATTCGCGCAGCCGCAAATACGACAGGAAATGCGCGTGGACCGTGTCCACTAGCGATTTATTCGATTTTTTATGGTCGACCGCGTTTTTGAACCAATTCCACAACTTGACCCAGGTCAGGAACTCGGATTTTTCATCGGCCCATTGCTTGTGCTTTTCGTCCGCCGCCTGCTGGCGCTCCTGTGGCCGCTCGCGCGGGTCCTGCACCGACAGCGCGGCGGCGATGATCAGCATTTCGTGCAGACAGCCGAGGTCGCGGGCGGCGACCAGCATGCGTCCGATGCGCGGATCGAGCGGCAGCCTGGCCAGCGCCTCGCCGACCTTGGTCAGCTTGTTGTCGTCATCAAGCGCGCCGAGTTCCTGCAGCAGCGCGTAACCGTCGCTGATCGCCTTGGCCGGCGGCGGCTCGATGAAGGGGAAGCTCTCGACATCGGTGAGGCGCAAGGACTTCATGCGCAGGATGACGCCGGCCAGCGACGAGCGCAGGATTTCCGGGTCGGTAAACGGCGCCCGCGCGTTGAAATCGGCCTCGTCGTAGAGGCGGACGCAAACGCCTGCAGCGACCCGGCCGCAACGCCCGGCCCGCTGCCGCGCTGCCGCCTGCGAAATCTTCTCGACCTGCAACTGCTCGACCTTATTGCGGTACGAATAACGCTTGACCCGCGCCAGGCCAGTGTCGATCACATAGCGGATACCGGGCACGGTGAGCGAGGTTTCGGCGACGTTGGTCGCCAGCACGATCCGCCGCTGGCCGCCGGAGGGCTTGAAAATGCGGTCCTGCTCGCCGGCCGACAGGCGCGAGAACAAGGGCAAAATTTCCGGCGCGTGCGCCGAACTCATCCCCGGCCGCGCCAGCGCCCGCTTGCGCAAGGCCTCGGCCGCCTCGCGGATTTCGCGCTCGCCGGGCAAGAAGACCAGGATGTCGCCCGGCCCCAGCCGCGCCAGCTCGTCGGCGGCATCGACAATTGCGTCGTAAAGGTCGCGCTCATCGTCCTGCTTTTCCAGCTCATCGACCGGGCGATAACGCACCTCGACCGGGTAAAGCCGGCCGGAGACTTCGATAATCGGCGCTTTTTTGCCGTTGACCGTGAAATGCTCGGCAAAGCGCTCGGCGTCGATGGTCGCCGAGGTGATGATCACCTTGAGGTCGGGCCGCTTGGCCAGCAACTGCTTGAGGTAGCCGAGCAGGAAATCGATATTGAGGCTGCGCTCGTGCGCCTCGTCGATGATGATCGCCTCGTAGGCGTTGAGGAAGGGATCGGACTGCGACTCGGCAAGCAGAATGCCGTCGGTCATCAGCTTGACCCAGCTATCCACGGTCGACTTGTCGTGGAAGCGGATTTTGACGCCGACCCCCGCCCCCACCTGAGTCTTCAGTTCCTGCGCCAGGCGCGTTGCCACCGACCGCGCCGCCAGCCGGCGCGGCTGCGTATGGCCGATCAGGCCGCGCGCGCCGATGCCGAGATCGAGACAGATCTTCGGCAACTGCGTGGTCTTGCCCGAGCCGGTCTCGCCGCAGACGATCACCACCTGATGCCTGGCGATCAGCTCGGCAATCTCGCCCCGCCGCTCATTGACCGGCAGGTCGTCCTGGAACTCGGGACGCGGCAACTTGGCGCGCCGCGCCGCTACCGCTGCCTGAGAACGCTCCTGCAACGCCGCCAGATCGGCCTGCAGTTTTTGCTTCTTGTCGCCCGTCGACCGTGACACTTCGCGCCGCAAGGCATGCAGGCGACGCGCGTCCGCCGTCAGGGCAAGGATCGGGCCGGGGGAGGGAATGGCGGGGGAGGGGTTCCGATTTCCGCACACTGTCGTCGTGGCGGAAGTCGGTCTGGAAACTGCGCCGGGACGCGGCGACTTGCGGGATGGGTCTGATCGGTCTGACATGGGGGCGAATTATATTCGCCCCCTGCGGCAAAGGCTGCTACCGCGATGTGGCCGCGATGTAGCCACATCGACGGCCCGGTCAATCAATGGCCGGCGCCCATCCACTGGGCGTTCTTGCCGTCGCTCGTGGTTTTGCAACTGACGGTGACACCGGAAATCGTTGCCTGGGTGCCCACGGCCTGGAAGGCACCGAGGTCGCCATTCCAGCATTGCGGTGCCTTGGCGGCGGAAGAACTGGCCGGTGCGGCAGACTGGCTGGCACAGGCGGAAAGCGCCAGGGCGGCGACGGAAGCGATAAGCAGGGAACGCATGATTTTCTCCAGGTTATGTTGATGCAAACCCGGACATTGTCTTACCCGCTGATTGCAATTTCGTTGCACCCGCTAAGCCCAGATCCGGCTGGCACCCACACTCAGCAGTCCCAGCCAGGTAGCCAGCAGCGAGCCGGCAAGGTGGACACTGGCCACCCCCAAGCCCAGCCAGGCCTGACCGGCGAGCAGCCGCTCGACGACCTCGGCGGAAAAAGTGGAAAAAGTGGTCAGTCCACCGAGAAAACCGGTGATCGCGAATAACTTCAAGGCCAGCGGCCATTGCGCATTGAGATGAAACAGGCCCACCGCCACGCCCACCAGATAGCCTCCCAGCAGATTTGCCGCCAACGTCCCCAGGGGCAAGGCCAGGAACAAGGGGTTGAGCAGCAGCCCCAAACTCCAGCGCACCCAGGCCCCCAGCGCCGCACCGGCACCGACCGCGAAAAATCCGACAGCATTCATGAATGCACACCCCACTGTATTGATTCTGGAAAATGCGGTTTTAACGCAGATGACGCGAATAAGCCACGAACAATGCGGATTTTCCGTCTTTTTGGATGGCGGCGGACACGCTCCCGGCAGTCGCTGGAAAAGCCATGGCTACGCCGTTGGCAAATCTGCCTTTATCAGCGAAATCTGCGTCCGAACTGAAGTTTCAGGCGATCCCGAACCACGATCCGGGTGGAAAAACCAGCGCCCATCGGCAGCCGGCAATTATCAGCGGACGCACCTTTCGCCCCGAGGCTGCTATATTTTCGCCTCATGAAGACTCGCGACGAACGCCAGCCCCGACTGCCCGGCCTGCCGGTACTCAAATTGCTGCTTGGCGGCATCGTCCTGGTAGCGCTGATCGTCGCCCTCACCGCCTACGAAACCTACACCCGCCGCGAGCGCGCCTATGCCGAGGTCGAGCGCGACCTCAAACTACTGGCGACGGCAATGAGCGGCTACACCGCGCGCACCTTCCAGTCCCTGGAACTGATGCTGCGCAACATCGAAGGCGATCTGCACGAATTCAATCCCGAGCGTCCGCAAGACCGGGTCGGCGCTACCCGCATGCTCCGCCTGCGCCATGCCGATTTCCCCATGGTCGCTTCACTCAACATCCTGGGCGCACAGGGCGAATTGCTGGCGGCATCGATTCCGATTCCGGAAAAACGTCCGCACTACGGTGACCGCGACTATTTTCGCGAGGCCAGGGCGCGCAGCGACAAGCGGCGCATTTACATCGGCCGCCCGATCTTTGGCCGCAAATCACAACGCTGGGCGATTCCGGTCATCCTCAACCGCCACGACGCGCAAGGCCAGTTCATCGGCGCCATCTACGCCGGTCTCGATATCGAAAAACTCACCGAATACTTCCGCAGCACCACCAACCTCACCGGCACCGTTACCTCGCTCTATCGCGACGATGCCCGCCTGCTCGCCCGACTCCCGGCCCTGCCGGAAGCTTTCGACAAGGATTACGCCGAAATCAACGTCTTCCGCGAACGCCAGCAGCGAAGCGCGGACGGTTTCTACCACGGCCGCGACCCGGGCGATGCCGCACCGCGTAGCGTGGCCTACCGCAGCATTGGGGAATTCGGCCTGCTCTTGAGCATTTCGGCCAATGAAGAAGTGATCGAAAACACTTGGCGACAAAGCCTGACCCTGCCCCTGGCGATTTCCTTTGCCGGCCTGCTGCTCTGCCTGACCCTGCTCGCGGTTGCCCTGCGCCAGTGGCGCAACCAGCGCGACCTGCAGGCACGTTTCGCCTGGCAAGCCAACCATGACCCGGCCACGGCCCTGCCCAACCGTTTTCTCTTCGAGGACCGCCTGCAAAAGGCCCTGCACACCGCCGGGCGCCATCGTGCGCCACTGGCGCTGATGTTCATCGATCTCGACAATTTCAAGCGCATCAACGATTCGCTCGGCCATG
Source organism: Azonexus sp. (assembly GCF_023150235.1). Classification (GTDB taxonomy): domain Bacteria; phylum Pseudomonadota; class Gammaproteobacteria; order Burkholderiales; family Rhodocyclaceae; genus Azonexus. Next base: position 60,944 of record NZ_JAKLLH010000024.1, on the reverse strand, counting down.
CCGCCGGCGACCAGGTCCTGCGGACCGCCGCCGTCTGGCTGCGCACCTGTGTCCGCGAAAGCGATACCGTCGCCCGTTTCGGCGGCGACGAATTCGCCATACTGCTCCCCGAACTGATGCGCGAAAGCGATGCCGGCATCGTCGCCGGCAAAATCCTGCAGCAATTCAATACCCCCATGCACATCGGCGAGCGGGCGCTGACCATCACCACCAGCATCGGCATCGCCACCTATCCGGCCGATGGCGGCGACGGCACGCAGCTGATGGCCAGCGCCGATGCCGCGATGTACAAGGCAAAGGAAGCCGGCCGCAACCTCGTCTGCCATTTCAGCCAGACGCTGGCCGAGGAAATCTCGCGTCGCCTGCAACTGGAAACCCAGCTCCAGGAGGCCCTGGAACGCCAGGAATTCGCACTCGTCTTCCAGCCGGTGGTCGATGCCGGCAGCGGGCAGCCGGTCGCCGCCGAGGCACTGCTGCGCTGGCACTCCGCCGAACTGGGCAAGGTCGGGCCGGACGAATTCATCCCCATCGCCGAAAGCATGGGACTGATCCCGGCCATTGGCGAATACGTATTGCGCGAAGCCTGTCGCGAGGCTGCCCGCTGGCCCGCCGTCGCCGGACGCGGCCTGCGCCTCTCGGTCAATGTATCGACACGGCAACTGGAACAACCCGGCTTTCACAACCTGGTCGAACGCACCCTGCGCGAATTCTCGCTACCGCCGGAACGGCTGGCGCTGGAAATTACCGAAAGCCTGCTCGTCACCCCCGATTCGCCGGCCTGCCACCAGTTGCGCAGCCTGCGCGCCCTCGGTGTCGGCATCGCCATCGACGATTTCGGCACCGGCTACTCCTCGCTCTCCTATCTCTCCCGCTTTCCCTTCAATTCCCTGAAAATCGATCGCTCTTTCGTCGCCCGGATCGAAGACAGCGAGCCGGACCGCCTGCTCGTCCGCGCGGTGGTCGCGCTGGCGCACGGACTGGGCCTGCAAGCCGTCGGCGAAGGCGTGGAAAACGAGAACCAGCGCCTGCTCCTGCGCGACAGCGGCTGCCGCTGGCTACAGGGTTATCTTTTTGCCCGTCCGCTCGCTGCCGCACAATTCACCGCCTGGCTATCCGCCTGGAACGGCACCGCCGACGCAGCCCGCGGCACGGGTTAAAATAGCGCCCATCCTTGAACGGCCAACGCGATCGAATCACGGTCCACCCGCAAGCGGCCCCGTTTTCCCCGCGCCAGTTCATGCCCGGCTTTCCGCCCCACTTTGAGTTCATTCATTCCCGACCGCCCATGAGCGCCCCCAACGACAAGAATACCGCCCCGGCCCCGGCCGCCAATTTCATCCGCAACCTCGTCGAAGCCGCCCTCGCGGCCGGCAAACATGCCCAGCGCCGCTGGGCCGGCCAGCCGGGCACCGCCGCCGACCATGCCGCCGCCGAACTCGACCCGGCCAAGATCCGCACCCGCTTCCCGCCCGAGCCGAACGGCTACCTGCACTTCGGCCACGCCAAGTCGATCCTGCTCAACTTCGGCCTGGCCCAGGAATTCGGCGGCCGCTGCCACCTGCGTTTCGACGACACCAACCCTGAAAAAGAAGAACAGGAATATGTCGATTCGATCATCGACGCCGTGAAATGGCTGGGCTGTTCGTGGGAAAAGGACGGCGAAAGCAATCTCTACTACGCCTCCAACTATTTCGACTGGATGGTCGCCTTCGCCGAGTACCTGATCAGCGCCGGCCACGCCTATGTCGATAGCCAGTCGGCTGACGAAATGCGCGCCAATCGCGGCACCCTGACCCAGCCGGGCAAGGATTCGCCGTTCCGCAACCGTTCGGTCGCCGAGAACATGGACCTGTTCAAGCGCATGCAGGCCGGCGAATTCCCCGACGGCAGCCACATCCTGCGCGCCAAAATCGACATGAGCGCGCCCAACATCAACCTGCGCGACCCGGCGATCTACCGCATCCGCCACGCGGTGCACCACAACACCGGCGACAAGTGGAAGGTGTACCCGATGTACACCTTCGCGCATCCGATCGAGGACGCGCTGGAGAACATCACCCACTCGCTGTGCACCCTGGAATTCGAAGACCAGCGCCCGTTCTACGACTGGCTGCTCGCCCGCCTCGCCGAGGGCGGTCTGCTGCAGCGCCCGCTGCCGCAGCAGATCGAATTCTCGCGCCTCAATCTGACCTATGTCGTGCTCTCCAAGCGCAAGCTGATCCAGCTGGTCGAGGAAAAGCACGTCGAGGGCTGGGACGATCCGCGCATGCCGACCCTGGTCGGCGCCCGCCGCCGTGGTTACGCGCCGGAAGGCTTCAAGCTCTTTGCCGACCGCATCGGCATTTCCAAGAACGACTCGCTGATCGACTACGTGCTGTTCGAAGACGCGATGCGTGAGGTGATGAACCTCTCCGACGAGCGCCGGGTCGGCGTTCTCGCCCCGCTCAAGTTGATCATCGACAACTACCCGGCAGGCCAGTTCGAGGACTGCCACGCGCCCAACCACCCGCTCAAGCCGGAACTCGGCGAGCGCAGCATGCCCTTCGGCCGCGAACTGTGGATCGAGGCCGAAGACTTCCAGGAAGTCCCGGAAAAAGGCTTCCGCCGCCTCTTCCCCGGTAACAAGGCACGCCTGCGCTATGGCTACGTGGTCGAATGCACCGGCTGCGACAAGGACGAGAACGGCAAGGTGATCGCGGTCTACTGCACCTACCTGCCGGAAACCAAGTCCGGCACGCCGGGTGCCGACAGCGTCAAGGTCAAGGGCAACCTGCACTGGGTCTCGGCTGCGCACGCCTACCCGGCCGAAATCCGCCTCTACGACCGCCTGTTTGCCGTGCCCGCCCCCGGCGCCCGCCGCGAAGGCGATGCCCCGGAACTGGAGCGCAATTTCCTCGACGACCTGAATCCGAACTCGAGAACGACGATCACCGCGATGCTCGAACCCTCGCTCAAGAACGCCGTTGCCGAGCAGCGCTTCCAGTTCGAGCGCCACGGCTATTTCGTCGCCGACCGCGTCGACTCGCAAGCCGGCGCCCCGGTGTTCAACCGCGCGGTGACGCTCAAGGATTCGTGGGGCAAGGCCTGATGCACGGCTGCAGACACGCCCCCTGCCCGATGCCGGCACTGGCCGGCTGCGGGGTCTGACATGGCCGGCAGTTGGGGCTGTCCGCACGAGGTCGACGACCGTTGCAGCAAGGTCAATAACCTCCCCTGCAATCCCGGCATGAAAGGCTGCGAACTCGCCGGCCGCTTCCGCTTTGCCGACGAGAGCAAGAACGAGCGCTACTGGGAGAAAAAGGCGCGGGAACAGGCTGCTGGCAAACCCAAGATATCTTCCGGGACATCATGATTGACCGCGCTGCCCTGCTTGGCCACCTGCGGCACGCCAAGTTGCCCGAGCTACTTGGCGTTTACGCTTTTGGCAGTCGCATCACGGGCCAGGCCCGCCCCGACAGTGATCTCGATCTTGCCCTGCTCGTCGCCGGTTATGCGGACCCGGTTGCGCTCTGGGAGCTTTCCGGCACGCTGGTCGATTTGGTTGGTTGCCCGGTTGATTTGCTGGATTTCCGTGCGGCTTCAACCGTACTGCAATACCAAATTCTGACCACGGGTGAACGCTGGTGGGCCAAGAACTGGCAGACCGATGCTTATGAAGCTGCGGTACTGAACGACATGCACAACCTCAACACCGCCCGTGCTCCGCTGCTCACTGACATTTTGCGCGAAGGACAGGTCTATGCCCGATGACGTACTGATTAACAAGGCAGCGACGATCGAACGCTGCGTGCGGCGCGCACGGGAAGAATACAATGCCGATCCCGCCAGCTTCGCCACCAATTTCACCCGCCAGGATGCTGCGATCCTGAATATCCAGCGCGCCTGCGAAGCCGCACTGGATATGGGACAACACCTGATTCGACGTGAGCGATTGGGGGTTCCGCAAAGCGCACGCGATGTATTCACATTGCTGGCTACTTATGCCTGGATTGAACCCGCACTGGCAGAGCAATTGAAGCGCATGGTGGGTTTTCGCAACCTCGCCGTGCATGACTACGCCAGTCTGCAATTGCCGATCACGGTCAAAATCATTGAGCAGCATCTCGACCAGTTTCTTGACTATTCGCAGTGCCTGCTACGCCAGGACGCCACGCACTCGCCCAAATCATGAGCCGTAACGTAGAACAACTCGGCCAGGTGTTCACGCCACCGCCGGTCGTCGACTTCATGCTCGATCTCTGCCGCCATCGCGGCCGGGTGCTTGAGCCTTCGGCTGGCGACGGGGCTTTCTTCAAAGCCTTGCAGCAGCGCGGCCACGACTGCGTCGGGATCGAGGTCGATGCCCGCGTGGCCCCGGCCGGTGCGCGGGTGATGGATTTTTTCGATTTTCCGCTGGATCAGCAATTCGCCAGCATTGTCGGCAACCCGCCGTATGTGCGCTTGCAGGATGTCACGGTCGACACCCGTGGCAAGCTGAAATCGCCGCTCTTCGATCAGCGCAGCAATCTCTTCCTGTTCTTCATCGAGAAGTGCGTGCGCCACCTGCTGCCGGGCGGCGAGCTGGTGTTCATCGTGCCGCGCGAGTTCGTCAAGCTGACTGCCGCCAGGAAGCTCAACCGCTGGCTGTTCGAGCAGGGCAGCATCACGCATTTTTTCGAGACCGGCGACCGCCGGGTATTTGGCGAACACACGCCCAACTGCGCCATTTTCCGTTTCGAGAAGGACCGCTTCGACCGGCGCATGGCCGATGGCCGGATATTCACCGAAGTTGATGGTCAGCTGATGTTCCTGCGCGGCGACTACCCGCTGTCGCTGGCCGACCTGTTTTCGGTCAAGGTCGGCGGGGTATCGGGGGCCGACGAGATTTTTGCCCACCCCGACGGCAACATGGCGTTCGTCTGCTCGAAAACCGTCGATACCGGCGAAACCCGACGCATGTTCTACGAGGTCGAAAACGACTGGCTGCGCGCGCACAAGCCACAACTGCTGGCGCGCCGCGTCACCGAGTTCAACGAGAGCAACTGGTGGCGCTGGGGGCGCCATTTCCCGCTCAACGACCTGCCCCGGATTTACGTCAATGCCCGCACGCGCAAGGCCGAGCCCTTTTTCCTGCACGACTGCCCGGCCTTCGACGGTTCGGTGCTGGCCCTCTTCCCCAAACACCGCGGCCTTTCCCGCCGCGACCTGATCGCCTGCACCAGCATGCTCAACCGCCAGGTCGATTGGCAGGAGCTCGGCTTCGTCTGCGACGGCCGCTTCCTGTTTACCCAGCGCAGCCTGCAAACCTGCCGCCTGCCTGCCGAATTTGCCCGTTTCCTGCCGCCCGCAACCAACGCGCCCGGCACTCCCGATCTCCAGAACGCCAAGGAACTTCCATGACCTTCACCCAGCAACTGGCTGCCGCCTGGCAGAAAAACAACTCCCTGCTCTGCGTCGGCCTCGACCCCGATCCGGCCAAGTTCCCGGCCCACCTGCAAGGCCGCGACGACGCGATTTTCGAGTTCTGCAAAAGCATCGTCGACGCCACCGCCGACCTGGTCTGCTCGTTCAAGCCGCAGATCGCCTACTTTGCCGCCCGCCGCGCCGAAGACCAGCTGGAGGCGCTGATCGCCCACATTCACGAACAGCACCCCGGGATCCCGGTGATTCTCGATTCCAAGCGCGGCGACATCGGTTCGACCGCCGAGCAGTACGCGGTCGAGGCCTTCGAGCGCTTCCAGGCCGACGCGGTCACGGTCAACCCCTACATGGGCCGCGATTCGGTCGAGCCCTACCTGGCCTACCCGGACAAAGGCGTGATCCTGCTCTGCCGCACCTCCAACCCCGGCGGCTCCGACCTGCAGTTTCTCGACGTGGGAGGCGAAAAACTTTACGAGCGCGTCGCCCGCCTGGCGGCCAGCGAGTGGAATAGCACGGGCCAGATCGGCCTGGTGGTCGGTGCCACCTTCCCCGCCGAGATCGCCCGCGTTCGCGAACTGGTCGGCGACGTGCCGCTGCTGGTCCCCGGCATCGGCGCCCAGGGCGGCGACATCGCAGCCACGGTCAAGGCCGGCCGCACCGCCAACGCCACCGGCCTGATGATCAACTCCTCGCGCGCCATCCTCTACGCCGGCAAGGACGAGCAATTTGCGGCAGCCGCCCGCAAGGTCGCCCTTGAAACCCGCGACGCGATCCGCTCGGTGGCCTAGATGTCAGCTGTTGGTCACTAGCCAAAGCTTGTGCGCCTGCAGCGCGGAAATTTTGGCTCGATCCTCACTCCTCGATCCTGGATCCTACAAAAATGCGTATCGACGACTATCGCGACAGTGACAACGTGGAAGACCGCCGAGGCGGCGGTGGCGGCGGCGGCGGCTTTGGCGGCGGCAGCGTCGGTATCGGCGGGGTGATCCTGGCGCTGGTGGTCAGCTACTTCACCGGCATCAACCCGCTGACCCTGCTCGGTTTCATCGAGCAGACGCCGCTCGCCCAACACAGCGCCCCGGCGGCGCACAAGCCGCCGGCCGACGACGCCAGCGCCCGCTTCGTTTACAAGGTGCTGGCCTCGACCGAGGACGTCTGGCACGCCGCTTTCCAGGCCAACGGCCGCCGCTACGAAGCGCCCAAGCTGGTGCTGTTCACCCACTCGACGCCGACTGCCTGCGGCACCGGCAAGGCGGCGATGGGGCCGTTCTACTGCCCCGGCGACCGCAAGGTGTATATCGACCTGGCCTTCTACCGCGAACTGAAGACCCGTTTTCACGCCCCTGGCGAGTTCGCCCAGGCCTACGTCATCGCGCACGAAATCGGGCACCACGTGCAGAACCTGCTCGGCGTTGCGCAGCAGGTGCACGAGGCGCAACGCAAAGTCAGCCGGGCCGAGGCCAACGCGCTGTCGGTGCGCATGGAGTTACAGGCCGATTGTCTGGCCGGGGTCTGGGGCCGCCGCGCCGACGACATGCGCGGCATCCTCGAAAGCGGCGATCTGGAAGCTGCACTCAATGCAGCGGCAGCGATCGGCGACGACCGCCTGCAGCAGCAGTCGCAAGGCCAGATCGTGCCCGAGAGCTTCACCCACGGCAGCTCGGCGCAGCGGGTACGCTGGTTCAAGCGCGGCTTCGAGTCCGGCGACATGAATCAGTGCAATACCTTCAAGGCTAATCCGCTGTGAGTGCGCCCGACGCGACCCCGCCGGCTCGGTCTCCCTGGTGGAAAACCGGCTGGCTGCTGGAACTGCTGATCGCGCTGCTGCTGTTTGGCGGCTTTCAGGCCTGGCGCACGCGGGCCGTCCCCAGCGGCCCGGCGCCGCAGTTTTCCGGGACGCTGATCGACGGCAAGGCTTTCGACCTCGCCCAGTGGCGCCAGGCCCATGCGGGGCAGGCGCAGCTGATCTATTTTTGGGCCGACTGGTGCGCCGTCTGCAAGACCACCGCCGGCAACGTGAGCGCGGTAGCGGGTGAGCACCCGGTGCTCAGCGTCGCCATCCAGTCCGGCGATACGGCCCAGGTCGCCGCCACGATGCAGGCTGCCGGTTATCGCTGGCCGACGCTGGCCGACCCCCGGGCCCACCTCCTGCGCGACTACGGCCTGCCCGGGGTGCCAGCCTTTATCGTCATCGATCCGCAAGGCCAGATCGCCTATACCAGCCTCGGCTACACCAGCGAAAGCGGCTTGCGGCTGCGCTTGTGGCGGGCCGGGAAAAACCGGGGAGAGGCCCGAGCAAGAAATTAGCGACAGGCATTCATGCCTGTCGGTCAAACATGTTTTGGAAGGGGTTTGCATCCCCCTCCCAAAACGGTCGCCTGAAACCCCGGCCTTCAGGCCGGGGTCGGCTCCCACCCCCTGAAAGCCGGGGTTTCAAACCGGAGTTAGTCTTACGATGAAAGCGATGCGCCCCTTATTACCGCTCATCCTGACCCTGCTCGCGGGCAGTGCCCAGGCCCTGCCCCGCCATGCACCGGTCCCCGGCGGCGTCGTGGTGATCGACCTCGGCCCGGCGACGGCGGCCGCACCGAGCGCCCGCTGGGGCGAACAGCCATTGGCTGTGGTCCGCGAACGCGGCCACTGGTACGCCCTGCTCGGCATCCCGCTCGACACCTTGCCGGGCGAATTGGAAATTCGCGTACTGCGTGGGTCGACCGTGGAAATGCGGCCGCTCAGCGTCGGGATCAAGAATTACCCGGAACAGCGCCTGACTATCCGCGATCAGCGCAAGGTCGAGCCATCGGCCGAAGACCTGGCCCGCATCGCCCGCGAGAAGGAGACCACCGACGCGGTCAAGCGCCGTTTTGGCGAGGCCATGCCCGATACGAGCCTGGACCTGCCGGCCAAGGGACCGCTGTCGTCGCGCTTCGGCCTGCGCCGGGTGTTCAATGGCCAGCCACGCAATCCGCACTCGGGGCTCGACGTCGCGGTCGGCACCGGCAGCCCGGTGCGGGCACCGGCCGCTGGCGTGGTCGCCAACACCGGCGACTATTTCTTCAACGGCAACACGGTTTTCATTGATCACGGCCAAGGGCTGATCACCGCCTACATGCATCTGTCGCGCGTCGACGTGCGCCACGGTCAACCCGTCCAACGCGGCGAAATCCTCGGTGCCGTCGGCGCCACCGGCCGGGCCACCGGACCGCACCTGCATTGGGCGGTGATCCTCAACAACACTCCGGTCGACCCCGAGCTCTTCCTCAGCCGGCGCTGAACGCAGCCACATCCAGCCGCCCTCCGCGATGCCGCCTGCCGCCGAGTCCTCCTCCGCCCCCACCGTCATCCACCTGCACCGCGATGCCCCGGCCAAGCCGGCTCCCGGCGCAGAGTGCAACGGCTGCGGCGTCTGCTGCGCGCTCGAAACCTGCCCGGCGGCGCGACTGCTTTTCCGGCAGGCAGCCGGCCCCTGCCCGGCACTGGCGTGGTCGGCCGACGAACGCCGCTACCGCTGCGGCCTGCTCACCGCCCCCGGCCACTACCTGCGCTGGCTGCCCGACCCCGCCCAAGCACTGGCCCGCCACCTCTTCCACCGTTGGATCGCCGCCGGCATCGGCTGCGACTGCAGCGCCGAAATTGCATCCACGGATTGAGGATGAAAATCCAGCTTCATCCACCTTCCCGCACATGGCAACCCGGTTTACAAATTCAGGTTTTTTCCCCGTCGACCGTGGCAGCGGTCAGCGCCATCTCGACCCGATACTCCGGCTTGGCCAACCGAGCTTGCACACAGGCCCGCGCCGGCGCGCAACCGGCCGGCAGCCAGGCATCCCAGACGGCGTTCATCGCCTCGTAGTCAGCCATGTCGGCGAGGTAGATGGTAACCATCAGCAAGTGCGCCTTGTCGCTGCCGGCCTTCGCCAGCAGGCGCTCGACCGAGGCCAGTAGATCGGTGGTCTGCGCGCCGGCATCGGCATCGAGATTGGACGGCACCTCGACCAGATAAACGGTCCCCCGGTGCACGACGCTGTCGGCAAAACGCGGCGTGACGCCGAAACGCTGTATCGCGGTGCTCATCTGCATATCCCGACTCCTTCATGGAAAATGGAAAGAGGGCATGGTAAGCGAAGCAGAAAAGGCTGGTAAATTCGCCGGCGAGCACTATATTCAAAACATATCAACGCCAGCAAACCTGTCACCGTGCACGGAGGTCGATCATGGATCGTGAAATCGCCGTTTTTCTGCCCGAGGCCCTGGTTCTGGACATCGACGAAATCGACGAGCAGCACGCCGACCTCTTCGCCCGTCTGGCCCACCTCAAGGAGCATTGCATCGAAGCCAATGGCCTGCCGCCAGGCGAGGGGGCGGCGCTGCTCGAAGCGCTTTACCTGCACTGCGCCACCGAGGAACGGCTCGCCGCCGAATCCGGCCTCGATTTTGCCGAGCACATCGAAAAACATCGCACCATGCTGTCTTGTATCGGACATGCCATCGAGCAGGTCTTGCTCGGCAAGAACGACGCCTTCAGTCTGATCCGTTATCTCGAATACTGGTTCGAGCGGCACATTCACGACGAGGACATCATTCTTGGCGAACGCCTGCATACCGTGCGGGGAACGCCGCCCTGCTGGCAAACGCACTCCGTACCGCTGATGGATGTCCGCCAGGTCGCCTGAATCCCTGCTTTCTCCCTCCCTGCAGCCGGCAATCCGGCTGCCCTTGCGCCGCGTCGGACTGCCGCCTTCCGCCGCGGCGCTCTTTTTTGTCCTTGCCCCGTCTCTCCGTTCCCCCGTGCCAGCGGCTGGCCGCTGCACTCACCCACGGCCCGGCCAAGCCGGAGGCAGTATCGACAAGCTCGGCGATCCGTACTTGGCGCAATAGCGGGCATCGTTCAGAATGCGGGAATACACTGCTTCATCCGGGAAACCTCGCTTCAGACGCGGATTTCGCCGATAAACGCAGATTTCCCAAGGATTCACCTCAGCATTTCCGAAGTACCTGCCGTGTGAGTATTCGTCTACGCCCCCAATGCCGAAAGACCCGCATCATCGGCGCCTGATCCGCATCATCTGCGTTAAAACTGCTTTTTCAAGCTTCATTCGTACTTCATGGACAACCTGATCAAGGATTTCTCCCCGCTCGAACTCTACTGCTGGCTCGATCCGGCAGCCGAGCTGCCGGGCTGGGACATCCTCAAGGGCGGTCCTTTCGGCGCCACGCTCGCCGCCCCCAACGGCGGTCCGCCGGCCCCGGACATCCAGTTTCTGTCGGTACAGAATTACTTTGCCGAATATCATCTGGAGTTCTTCCGGCAACGCCGCTACAACCACTTCCCCAGCCGCCTGCACGCACTGTTGCTGTTCGCCACCCGGGTCGATGCCGAAATCTTCCGGGAAAAACACGGCAACCGCGTTTTCGGCAAGCAACTCAACCGGGCGCGCAGCGAAGGGGCGTACACCGTCTCCTTCCACGATGCCAGCTGGCTCGATTATTTACGCCTGCCGCACAGCCTGTCGCTGGACGCGCTCGACGAAGTCGCCAATTACTACTGGTCGGGCAAGACCGTCGAAGATGTCGGCCTCAGCTTCATGGATCAGGCCTGGCACGATACGCCGGTGATCGAGGCCTTGTTCCAGGGTTCGCTGGCCGCCGCGCCGGAACCGACACTCGCTGATTTTTACCAGTCGGGCTGGCTGCCCGGCTTCAACCAGGATTCTGCATGCCCGCCGCCAAGACCGTCGTACTGAGCATCACCGCCGCCGCCCTGATCGCCGGCAGCCTGTTCTGGATCAACCGCCCCAAACCCATCTCCGTCGTCGTCAGCGAAGTCGTGCGCGGCGAGGTCGAGGCAAGCATCGCCAACACCCGCGCCGGCACCGTCGAGGCCTGCCAGCGGACCAAGCTGTCGACCATCATCGGCGGCCGCATCGAGTACCTCGGGGTCAAGGAAGGCGACCGGGTGGCCAAGGGGCAGTTGCTGCTCAAGCTGTGGAACGACGACCAGCAGGCCAACGCCGCGCTGGCACAGGCGCAGATCGCGCTGGCCGCCCGGCGCAGCGACGAAGTCTGCATTGCTGCGGTCAACGCCGAAAAAGAGGCAAAACGCCAGGGCGAGCTGCGCGAACGCGGTTTCGTTTCTCCGAGCAAGGAAGAGGCTGCCCGCACCGACGCTGAGGTCCGCCGCGCCGCCTGCGTCACCAGCCGCGCCGACGTCGCCGCTGCCGAAGCCAAGTTCAAGGCAACCCGGATCGAACAGGGGCGGGTGGCGCTGTATGCACCGTTTGCCGGCACCGTCGCCAAGATCGTCGGCGAACTCGGCGAATATTCGACCCCGTCGCCACCGGGCGTGCCGACGCCGCCGGCAATCGACCTGATCGACGACTCCTGCCTTTACGTCAAGGCGCCGATGGACGAGGTCGACGCGCCGCGCATCGCCGCCGGCCAGAGCGTGCGTATCCGCCTCGACGCGCTGCCCGGCCAGACGCTGGCAGGCACCGTCCGGCGCGTGGCGCCCTATGTCTCGGCAGTGGAGAAGCAGGCGCGCACGGTCGATATCGAAGCCGACTTCAGCGACCCGACTGCTGCCGGCAAGCTGCTGGTCGGCTACAGCGCCGATGTCGAGATCGTGCTCGACCGCCGCGCCGACGTGCTGCGCATCCCCACCGCCGCGATCCAGGAAGGCGGCCGCGTGCTGCTGCTCAACGCCGCCGGCAAGCTGGAGGAGCGCCGGATCAAGAGCGGCCTCGCCAACTGGGAGTTCACCGAGGTCAGCGCAGGGCTGCAAGCCGGCGAGCTGCTGGTGACCTCGCTCGAACGCCCCGGCGTCAAGGCCGGTGCCGCCGCCGTCGCCGAAACCGCCAGCCGCTAGGTCACCGCCGATGCCACTGATCGAGTTGCAGCAGATCGAACGCCGCTTCCAGCTGGGCGATACCACGGTCAACGCGCTGGCCGGGCTGAATCTGCGCATCGACGCCGGCGAATACGTGGCGGTGATGGGCCCGTCCGGCTCGGGCAAGTCCACCCTGCTCAACCTGCTCGGCCTGCTCGACCGGCCGCAATCCGGCACCTACCGGCTGGAAAATCGCGATGTCACGACGTTGACCGTGGATGAACAGGCAGCGGTGCGCAGCGCCCGGATCGGTTTCGTTTTCCAGAGTTTCCACCTGGTGCCACGGCTCTCGGCAGCAGAAAACATCGCCTTGCCGATGACCCTGGCCGGGATCGCCCCGGCCGAACGCAAGGCCCGCGTCGCCGAGGCGCTGGCGGCCTTCGGCCTGAGCCAGCGTGCCGATCACCGGCCGGACCAGCTCTCCGGCGGCCAGCGCCAGCGGGTGGCGATTGCCCGGGCGACGATCATGCGCCCGGCGCTGCTGCTCGCCGACGAGCCGACCGGCAACCTCGACCGCCATACCGGCGAGGAAGTGGTCGACTTGCTCGAAGGCCTGAACGCACAGGGCGTCACCCTGGTCGTCGTCACCCACGACCCGGCCATGGGCGCCCGCGCCCGCCGCCAGCTGGTGATGGAAGACGGCCGCCTCAAGTACGACAGTCTGGCCAGCGACGCCGGCGATGCGCCTCGCTGACCGCCTGCACTTCGCCCGCGCCGCAGTCACCGGGGCGCCCTGGCGCAGCGCCTTGTCGGTGCTGGCGATGAGCATCGGCGTCGCCGCCGTGGTCGTCCTCACCGCGCTCGGCGACGGTGCCCGTCGTTACGTCGTCGGCCAGTTCTCGGCAATCGGCACCAACCTGGTCATCGCCCTGCCCGGACGCACCGGCACCGGCGGCTTCAACCCGGCGACCGCGATCACCAGCACGCCGCGCGACCTCACCGTAGACGACGCGGCCAGCCTGCTCCGCCTGCCCGGCGTCCGCCGCGTCGCGCCGCTCGCTGTCGGCACTTCGGAAATCGCCGCCAACGGCCGGCTGCGCGAAGTGATGGTGGTCGGCGTCAGCAGCAGTTATGTGCCGATGCGCAATTTCGAACTGGCGCAGGGGCAAAACCTGCCCGACGACGATTGGAACCGCGCCGCGCCGGTCGCGCTCATCGGCGACAAGATCCGCGAGGAGCTGTTCGGCCCGACCCCGGCGCTCGGCCAACTGGTCCGGGTCGGTGACCGCCGGCTGCGGATCATCGGCGTCCTCAAGCCGGTCGGGCAGGGCCTGGGGATGAATACCGACGAACTGGTGATCGTGCCGGTGGCGCTGGCGCAAGCCTTGTTCAACAGCAACACCCTGTTCCGGGTGCTGATCGAGGCCAACAGCCGGCCGGCCATCCCCGAGGTGCGCGAGCGCGTGCTGCAGCGGCTGAAGGAGCGCCATCGCGGCGAGGAGGATGTCACCGTGATCACCCAGGACGCGGTGCTGGCCACCTTCGACCGCTTGCTCGGCGCGCTGACCCTGGCGGTCGGCGGGATCGCCGCGATCAGCCTGGCGGTGGCCGGGATCCTGGTGATGAACGTGATGCTGGTCGCGGTGACCCAGCGCACCGGCGAAATCGGCCTGCTCAAGGCGCTCGGCGCGCCGGCACGGACCATTCGCCGGCTGTTCCTGAGCGAAGCGGCGATGCTCTCGGCGCTTGGCGCCCTGCTCGGCTACCTGCTCGGCCAGGCCGGCGCCTTCCTGCTGCGCCAGTTGTTCCCGGTCTTTCCCGCCTACGCGCCGGACTGGGCCGTCTTCGCGGCACTCGCCACAGCCCTGCTCACCGGCCTGCTCTTCGGGGTTCTGCCGGCCCGCCGCGCCGCCCGCCTCGACCCGGTCGAAGCACTGATGAAGCACTGAGCGGCGAGGAAGAACATGCGCAGCGCCGACCTCCTCCAACTCTCCTTGCGCGCCATCCGCGCGCAGCGGCTGCGCAGCTTCCTGACCCTACTCGGAATCGCCGTCGGGATTGCGGCGGTGATCCTGCTCACCTCGATCGGCGAAGGCATCCACCGCTTCGTGCTCGGCGAATTCACCCAGTTCGGGACCAACAACATCACCGTGGTCCCGGGCAAGACGCGCACCGGCGGCGCCCCCTCGGGCCTGCCGTCGAGCGCCCGGCCCTTGAGCAGCGACGACGCGCGGGCGCTCGAACGCCTGCCACAGGTGGTCGCGCTGACCCCCAATGTGCGCGGCAACGCCGAGGTGCAGGGCAACGGTCGCACCCGGCGGACGCTGATTTATGGCCTGAATTCACGGTCGACCGTGGTTTTTCGCTCACAACTGCAAAGCGGCCAGTTCCTGCTGCCGGAAGACGACCAGGAAGGCGCCCGCGCGCTGGTCGTTCTCGGCGCCAAGCTCAAGCAGGAGCTGTTCGGCGCCGCCAACCCGCTCGGCCAGCGGCTGCGCATCGGCGGCCTGCAGTTCCGCATCATCGGGGTGATGGCACCGAAGGGGCAATTCCTCGGCATCGACCTCGACGACACCGCCTTCATCCCGACGGCGCGAGCGCAGGAGTTGTTCAACCGCGCCGGGCTCGACGAAATCAACCTCACCGTCGCCGAAGGCGTGCCAGCCGCCGGCGTCGCCCGCGCGATCCGCCAGGTGCTGCGCGAACGCCACGGACGCGAGGACTTCACCGTCGTCACCCAGGAAGAGATGCTCGGCACGCTGTCCAACATCCTCAACGTCCTGACCCTGGCCGTCGGCGCCCTCGGCGGCATCTCGCTGCTGGTCGGCGGCGTCGGCATCGTCACCATCATGACCATTGCAGTGTCCGAACGCACCGGCGAAATCGGCCTGCTGGTCGCCCTCGGCGCCCGCCGGCGCAACATCCTGCTGCTCTTTCTCGGCGAAGCGGTGGCGCTGTCGGCACTCGGCGGGCTGATCGGGCTGGCACTCGGCATCGCCCTGGCGCAGCTCCTGCACTGGGTGCTGCCCGCCCTGCCGGTGAACACCCCGCTTTCCTTCATCGTCCTCGCCGAAAGCCTGGCGCTGCTGATCGGGCTCGCCGCCGGCGTCCTGCCGGCTCGCCGCGCCGCCCGCCTCGATCCGGTCGAAGCCCTGCGCAGCGAGTAGGCAGACAGCCCGGCCCCCCCATGCCGACGGCCTCGGAGGGCTGCGACAAAAACCCGCAAAGCCTTGCGCTGTCGCCATCCTGTCATGACAGACGTGCTAGAGTTGAACTTCCGCAAGACATAACAAGAGGAAGGAGTACAAGCATGGCCTACCATATCGACGAGCTGCAGCCGGGGATGTCCGCAAGCACCTCCAAAACCGTCACCGAAACCGACATCATCCTGTTTGCCGGCATTTCGACCGACGTCAACCCCGCCCACCTCGACGAGGAATATTGCAAGGGCACGATGTTCGGCACCCGCATCGCCCACGGCATGCTCTCCGCCGGTTTCATTTCGGCAACGCTGGCCAACAAGCTGCCCGGCCCCGGCACCATCTACCTGTCGCAGACGCTGAAGTTCAAGGCGCCGGTCAAACCGGGCGACACCGTCACCGCGACCGTCACCGTGCGCGAGGTCAATGTCGCCAAGAACCGCGTCATCCTCGACACCGTGTGCACCGTCGCCGGCAAGACCGTGATCGAAGGCGAATGCGTGATGATGCCGCCGGTCCGCCCGGCCGCATAAGATCGTCGCCGCTCGCAATGCGGCACGGACAAAACGCCGGCCAGGTCACCCTGCCGGCGTTTTTTCTTGCTCCAGGGAAAATCGGTTTTAGTGCAGATGACGCGGATCACTTGCCGCTGGCCCGGCTTTTTGCTCCTTTTCCACGGTCGACCGTGAAAAATGCCCTTTTTCCCCATCTTTCCCACTCAAAACAGCATCACATTCTCGCCCCGGGCGCTGCGTGGCATCAGTGAGTCGAGGATGGCGGCGAATTGTGCTTCGAGGGCCTGGTTCAGCTCGAAGAGTTTGAGAATTTCGTCCGAGCGACTGCGGATGGTTTCGCTGACGGTGGCTTCCTGGCGATCGGTCAGGCCGAGGAAGACATAGGTCGCTTCGACGTCGTCGATCAATTGCTGCAATTGCCTGCAGGTTTCGCTCTGCTGGAAACGGTACTGCTCGCGTAATTCCTCCACCGCCTGGTAGCTGCTGGCCGTGCCGTACTGCAAGGCTTCGGCGCGGGAGGCGGATTCGCGGCGGATTTCGATGGTTTCGCCAATCGCCTCGCAACTTTCCGCCAGGACCAGCAGTTTTTCCTGCAGCCGCCCGGTCTGCTCCTCGTCGTCCGGGGTATTGAGGAGGAGGATGGAAACACCGGCGTAGTTGATGATCAGGCGCCGGCTAAAGCGGAAAATCCGGCCAAGATTGAGGCACTGGGCAAAGACGCCGAGTTCCACCGGGGTCGCCGCGCCACGGGCGGTGAGGGTTTCGTTGCCGTCCGGGTGGCGGATCTGGACATGGCAGACGAGGCCGTAGGCCTGGGTGGCCGCCAGCAGATTCCTCGCCAGCTGACGGTAGTCGCCACAGCCGATGCTGCCACGCATGAAATTGAGCAGGACGTCGGTCTGGTTCAGATCATGCAGCACACCCGATGCCAGGTCGCGGAATTTTTCCTTGTCCTCGCGCAGACTGCGCTCACCGTTGCGGCGCTCGATGACGCGCAGGATCTGGCGATAGAGGATTTCGGCATTGAAGGGCTTGGTGACGAAGTCGTCGGCCCCCGCGTCGAAACCATGCAGTTGCTCTTCGAGCGTGTCGTGCGCGGAAATGAAGATGATCGGAAAATCATGCTTCTCGCGCAGGCGACGGCAGGTTTCGTAGCCATCCATGCCCGGCATTTCGATATCAAGCAAGAGCAGTTCCGGCGCCTCCAGGGCCACGGCAGCCAGGCAGGCCTCGCCGGAATCGGCCTCGCTGACGGAAAAATCGTCGCGCAGCGCCGCACTCAGGGTTTCACGGATCAGGAAATCGTCATCGACGATCAAGACGCGAGCTGGGTTCATCCAAAAAAACTCCGGGTAAGGTATTTCTCGTCCATCGAGGCCGTCGCAGTATCGGCAGCGCGGGTCGGTATGTCCACCTTCACGCGCCCTCTTCGGCGGGCTCGGCCTGGAACAATTGCCGCAAATCGCCGAAGGTGCGCCCGAAGGCGGCGATCAGGGTTTCCAGGGCGCTTTCCAGTCGCGGGCACGGGGTGCCGCCGCGGAGGTCGTCGTCCGGCGGGGTATCGCACCCGCCCGGCCCCGCTTCCTGGGCAGCGCGGCGGCAGGCGGTGTCAAAGGCTTCGGCGGCTTCGCGTACGCTCTGCAGACCCAGGGTAGCCGCCACACCCTTGAGCGAATGGGCTTTTCTGGCCAGGATTTCGAGCTGGCGGGCTGCCAGCAGTGGGCGCCAGTTTTCCGGGGGCTCGCAGTGGGCCAGGGTCTTGCGCAGCAATTCCAGGTATTTATCCAGGTTGCCCTGACGCACCGATTGCAGGCCTTGCGCCAGATCGAGGCCGCGTACCGCTCGCAGCCGCTGCGGCCAACCGGCAGCGGCTGGGCGTGAGCACGGGCGATGGCGCGCCGGGCAGATCCAGCGGACGGATGGCGCCGGCCTGCAGCCAGTAGGCAAGTTTGCCGAAAAGGGTTTCCGGGTTGAAGGGTTTGGCCAGGTAATCACTCATGCCGGCAGCCAGACAGGCCTGACGATCTTCCTCAAAGGCATTGGCGGTCATGGCAATGATCGGCGTATGCCGGTGCAGGGCCAGGCGACGCAGGCGGCGGGTGGCTTCCAGGCCGTCGATCTCCGGCATCTGCATGTCCATCAGGATCAGATCGTAGGGAATGCTGGCGGCCTTGGCCAGGGCGCTGCGCCCGTCGTCGGCCCAATCGACGCTCCAGGCCGGATCGCCGGTCAGCAGTTCGCTGACCACTTCGGCATTGATCTGGTTGTCATCGACCACCAGCAAGCGCAGGCTGCGCCCGACGATGGCCGGGGGACGCTCCCGCTGTTCTCCAGCTTCAACTTCGGCGGCGCTGGCCCGGCCAACGCGCAGGGTGACCCAGAAGATGCTGCCCACGCCCGCCTGGCTATCGACGCCGACCTCGCCCCCCATCAGGCGGGCAAAGCGGCGGTTGATGGCAAGGCCGAGCCCGGTGCCGCCGTAGCGCCGCGAGGTCGTGTCTTCGCCTTGCTCGAAACTGTCGAACAGGCGGGGCAGGACCTCCGGAGCAATGCCCATGCCGCTGTCGGCAACGGCAAAATGCAGCAAAAGCCCCGCCTCGTCCTCGACTTCGACCCGTCCGTGCAGCACCACCTTGCCGGCACGGGTGAATTTGGCGGCATTGGAGAGATAGTTGAGCAGGATTTGGGTGATGCGCGTCGGATCGCCGCGCAGATCATCGGGAATCCCGGAGACATCCTGCTGGTAGCGGATGCCGGCGCTTTCCAGGCGGTCGCCGACGAGCACGCGCAGCCGGGCAAGAATGGCCGAAAGACGAAAGGGGACCGATTCCAGTTCGAGACGGCCAGCCTCGACCTTGGAGAGATCGAGGATGTCGTTGATCACCGCCAGCAGATGATCGGAAGCGGCCAGTATCTTGCGCACCCGCTCCTGCTGGCGCGCGCCGAGTGCATCGCGCACCAGCAAATGGCCCATGCCGATGATTGCATTGATCGGAGTGCGGATTTCGTGGCTCATGTTGGCGAGAAAAACGCTCTTGGCCCGGCTGGCCTGTTCCGCCGCTTCCTTGGCCCGCGCCAGGGCGGCGTTCTTCTCCATCAACTCGGCGGTCTGGACATTGACGATATCCTCGAGGTGTCCGCGATAGTGTTCGAGTTCGGCCAGATTGCGCTTTTGCTCGGTGACGTCGAGAAAACCGCCGACGATGCCGGCAATTTCGCCTTTTTCATCGCGGAAGACATCGCGACTGAAAATGACGTCGCGCCATTTGCCGTCATGGTCGACCAGGCGAAAATCGTAGTGATGCAGCCCCGGGCTGGCGAGCAGTTCCCGATCCTTGCGCTGGAACATTTCCGCCATGGCCGGAGGCCAGACCTCGAAGACCGACTTGCCGAGCAATTCTTCCTCGCCAATGCCGAGAATTTCGCTGAAAAGCGGGTTGCAACCGAGGTAGCGTCCATCGCGGTCCTTGTAGAAAATCGCCATGGGCATGGCGTGGAGCAGCCCTTCCTTGAATGCCAGCGAGCGCAGCTCAATCTCCCGCGCCGCCTTGTGCATGAGATGGACGCGCGTGACATGCTGCCGGCGCCAGAGCTGGAGCAAGCCCCAGGCGGCGAGCAGGAGCAGCAGCCAGAGCGTCACCAGCCACCCGGCATCGGCCAGCGCCGCCCGCAGCACGCGGGCCTCTTCGACGGCCGAAACGACGAACCAGTCAGAACCGCTGACCGGACGGACAACGGCCAGCACTGGCTCGCCGGCCATATTGCGGCCTTCGAGCACCTGGTCGCCGGGAGCATCGCCACGGAGCACGCGGAAGCCGGGCAGATCGGCGGTCTGCAGCGGCAGCTCGCCGGCGGCATCGGCCTGCTGCCAGCGGCTTTCGTCGAAGTAAAAAACCTGTTCGCCCCGGCGATGCAGGATCAGGCTTCTGACCCGGTGCGCCAGCGCCCGGTCTTCCGCCGCCGGCATCGAAACCGGGGCTTCGCCAGGCACGCGCAGGAGAACCATGGCGTGCGCCTCCGGGCGACTGCCCTGGATCGGCACCGCCAGGTCCATCTGCCAGCCGCCTTCGGGACGCAGTTGCCAGTTGCCACGCTCAACCTGCCGGCTGCGGCCGGCACGGGCGATCAGTGCGGCCGCCACCGGGTCCGGCTCCGGGGCATCGGTGCCGAGGGCCAGCAGCAGCTTGCCGCTCGGCGCGAACAGACGGAGCGACTGGTAATGACCGTGTGTCAGGTAAACCGAGAGTTTGTCGCGCACGCGGCGCAAGGCGGCGGCATCGGCCGGGTACGCGACGGCATCGGCCAGTTCGCTGCGCGACCCGAGAATTTCCGCATCCGCCTGCTTTTCGCGCAACCAGTCGCTTAATTGCCGCGCCTTCATGGCGGAAACAAGCAGAAGCTCCTCGGCATACTTGGCCCGCTCGCTGCGCTCGATCTGCCCGAAGCCGAACAAGGCCAGGAGCAGGGAAAGCAAGCCGTAAGCCCAGAGATAGGTCCGCCAGCGTCCCTTGTGTCTCACATCGAGCACCTTTCCGAAAGTCTCGTCCTTTCCGGCCGGGCCTGCTGGCAAGAAAGGGCCGGACGCCTCAATTGCGAATAACTCTCAACAAAGTGGCAATTTAACAAAATTGCAGACCAAAAGCAAAACGCCGATAAACATGACATTTACCGGCGTTTTTTTCAATTTTCACGGTCGACGAGCGAAAAAGGCGATTTTCCCGCTGCGCCCCTGGCGGGCAGGAAACTCAGAAAGCTTCACCCTCGCGCAGGAAACGCCACTGACCGGGGGGCAGATCGCCCAGGCGGATGCGGCCGATACGGACGCGCTTGAGCCCGACCACCTTGAGGCCGACCAGTTCGCACATGCGGCGGATCTGGCGCTTCCGGCCTTCCTTGAGAATGAAGTGCAGCTGGTCTTCATTCAGTTGCTTGATCCAGGCTGGACGCAAGGCCTTGCCGTCGAGTTCCAGGCCGTGGCGCAAGAGATCGAGACCGCCGGCGATCATCTGTCCGGAAACGCGGACCAGGTATTCCTTCTCGGCCTGACTGTCGTCGCCGATCAGCTTTTTGGCCACCCGTCCGTCGCTGGTCAGAACCAGCAGGCCGGTGGAGTCGACATCGAGACGGCCAGCCGGGGCCAGGCCACGCAACATCCAGGGCTTGAACTCCGGGCCACCCGAATGCGGCTGCTGGTTCTCCAGGGTGATCAAGGTTACCGCCGGGACACAGCCGGGCTCCGGCTGGCCGGACACATAGCCAACCGGCTTGTGCAGCAGAATGGTGACGGACTTGGCCTGATCCTTCTTCGCTTCTTGCGAAACGGTGATTTCCGCCTGCGGATCGATGCGCGACCCAAGCTCGCTGATCTGGCAACCATCGACGAAGACCCAGCCACGCTCGATCCAGAGATCGGCCTCGCGACGCGAGCAGAGACCGCGCTCGGACATCAGCTTGGACAGCCGGATGCCGGTCGGTGCCGGCCGGGGGTCGGCGGGTGTCGCGGAAGCAGCGGCATCCGCGGTGACGGACGGCGCGGCATTCACGGTCGACGCGGTAAAAGCGGCATTTTTGCCGGCGGCACCCCGCGCGGCCTGGCGCCAGGGATTGTCGCCAGCCACCGGCGCAGCGGGACGGTTCCCGGAGGCGCGTTCCGGCCGGGAAGCCGGCTTGCCGGCAGGGCGTCCGCCCTCCTTGCGCTGCGGCGCCTGAGCAGCGGATGCCGGTTTCCTGCCCGCTTTCCCGGACTTGGCAAAGCCGCCAGCCGGCTGACGCGGGTCTGCCCTCTGGCTGCCACGGCGCACACCCAGGGTTCCCAGCGAGCGGGGAGCCGCAGCGTCGGTTTCCCGAGCCTCCCCGGCGGCACCGGTCCGCTCGCCGGACCCCGCCGGCTCCGGCGAAGACGTGGCCTCGGGCGATGCTTCCGGCACCCCGGCGGATGCTGCGTCGGCCGGCTGCCGCCAGCGCGCCCAGGGGTCGCCGCCGGACGGTGCCGCCTCCTGGCGCGGCGGACGACGATCGCGACGGTCTCCGCTCATTGCACGGCGAGCAGTTCGACGTCGAAGACCAGGGTCGCATTCGGCGGAATCACCCCGCCGGCACCGCGTGCCCCGTAACCCAGTTCCGGCGGAATCGTCAGTTTGCGAGTACCGCCAACCTTCATTCCCTGCACGCCCTCGTCCCAGCCGGAGATGACATGGCGCTTGCCCAGCGGGAACTCGAACGGCTCGGCGCGATCCTTGCTCGAATCGAACTTGCGACCGTCGGTCAGCCAGCCGGTGTAATGAACGGTGACGAAGTCGCCCGCCTTGGCCTCGCTGCCTTCGCCGACAACGGTATCCTCATAGACCAGACCGGATGCAGTCGTGATTTCAGCCATGTTGCTCTCCTTGTAAAGGGGCAGGAGTCTACCACAGGCACCGGCAGCCCCCACGGCACCGCGGCCTGCTTGCCGCATGACAATTGCAGGTAGAATTCGGGCGGACAGCAGACGCCAAAAACGCTAATATCGGCAAACTGCTCCTCTCAAACCTAGCGACCATCGACGCCATGAACTCGACCATTTTTCTCGTTGAAGACGATCCAGCCTCTGCCCGCCTGTTGCAGATGATGCTCAAGAACGAGGCGGAAATCGAAGTATTCGGACAGGCCGAGGATTGCCTCATGCGGCTTGAGGAATGCAAGCCGGCCGTCTTCCTGCTCGATGTGGGATTGCCCGGCATTGATGGCTACACCCTCTGCGAGCAACTCAAACAGCGGCCCGATACCGCCGACATCCCGGTGATCTTCACCTCCGGCCATGTCGAGATGGAAGCCCGTATCCGGGCCTACGACATCGGCGCCCACGACTTCATCGTCAAGCCCTTCGACGTTACCGAGGTACGCAGCAAGATCGGCCACCTCTTGCAAAACCAGCGCGAACGCGCCGGGCTGAACACCCGGCTGGAAGAATCGGACATGCTGACGACGCTGATTCTCTCCAACCTCGACGAATACGCGGTGCTGCTCAAATACCTGCGCGACCTCAACTCCTGCGCTTCGCCGCAGGAAATGGCGCAGATGACGCACGGCATGCTGCGCGGTTTCGGCCTCACCGGCGCGGTCCAGCTCCGCCTGCCGGATGCGACGCTGAACACCTCGGCCGACGGCGAGGCCACCCCCATCGTCGCCTCCATTCTCAATCACGTGCGCCTGATGAACCGGATTTTCGAGTTCAAGAAACGCGGCGTTTATAACTTCGAGCGGATCACGGTCATCGTCGAGAACATTCCCATCGACGACCCCGAGCGTTGCGGTCGCCTGCGCGACCACCTGGCGATTGCCGTCGAGACGGCGGATGCGCGCCTGGCCGGCCTGATCACCGCCTCCGCCAACAACCGGGCCGACCTCGGCATCGGTGAGACGCTGCAGGTATTGAGCACGGCAACCGAAGAATTCACCCTGCGCCAGCGGACCGCGCAGGAAGCCGGGCATCAGGTCATGCGCGAACTGATCGAGGAAATGCACGCCACCTTTGCCCACCTGGGCATGAACCAGCTGCAGGAAGACAGCATCATCGAGCTGATCGAGCAGAAAACCCAGAAGCTGGTACTCATTTACGACGCCACGGCGGCAACGCAGGCCACGCTGCAAAAGCTGCAGGCCCGCATGAACGGGCTGCGCCAGGCGCTCAAGAGCTGAAGCCGGACCCCGCCCCTCCTGTCGGCGGGGTCTCGTTTCAGGCGGCGATGACCCGGTTCTTGCCCGAACGCTTGGCCAGGTACATGGCGGCGTCGGCGCGCTGTATCGCTTCGTCGCCGCTTTCGTCCGGCAGGATCTGCACGAGGCCGGCACTGAAAGTGATCAACACCCGTTCGCGACCGGAAAGATAGATGCGCCGCGTCAGTTCGCGCTGCAGGCGAACGATGACGTCAATGGCCTCGGTCTGCGCCGTGCCCGGCATGAGAATGATGAATTCCTCGCCGCCGTAGCGAGCCAGCGAGTCGGTTGGGCGCATGCAGGCGCGGGTTACCTCGGCCAGGTGCTGCAAGGCGGCATCGCCGGCATGGTGGCCGAGGCGGTCGTTGAGTTTCTTGAAATTATCGATATCGAGCAGGCAGAGCGACAACTGCCCCGCCTGCCGCCGCATGCGCGATATTTCGCGCCCCAGCGCCTCGTCCAGCCCGCGCCGATTGAGGGCATCGGTCAGTGGATCGTGGCGCGCCTGGGCGCTGGCCTGATCGAGTTCGTAACGCAGTTGCTGCAAGCGCGCCTCGGCCTCCTGGACCCGCTGCTGCAAGCCCTGCAACTCCTTGCCGGTTTCGGCCGACTGCACCGCCATCTGCCGTGCCGTGCCCACTACCTCGCCGAGCAGGGGACGCAGTTCGTCGAGCGAGCTTGCGCATTCGACCCGCCGTGCCGCGCCTTCCAGCGAATCCTGGAAACCGCTGCTCGATTCGCTCATCGTCGTCAGGCGCTGGATGAAGGAATCGAGCATCTGCTGCATCTCGGCATGCACCGCATCGGCCCCGAGCCGGGCCTCGCGCTGCTTGAGGACGACATCCTGCAGACGCTCGCGGGCCTCGTCGATGGTCCGCAAGACGAAGGGCGGCTGCATGGCCGCGCGCACACAGTCGAGCTGGCCGCGCAGCCATTGATCTTCGCTGGAGAGATCGGCGATATTCTCGACCAGGAGATGCAGGAGGTCGAACAGCGCCCGCCGTACTTCCATCTTTTCAGTGACTATCCTCGGCAAATGCTGGGTCAGCCGCTGCAGTCCGCCCAAGGCCTGTTCGAGCTGGACCGGTGGCTGGCGCAACAGCATCAGCAAGGGCAGGAATTCGCCACCTTCCGGAACACCGGAAATATCCTCGAAAAGTGGCTGCAATTGCTCGCAGAAAGCCACCAGCGCCTCGCCCAGGCCGTCCGGCAGGCCGGTATCGACGGGCGCGGGCCTGCCGGTAACCTGACAATAGGCAAGCTGAAAGTGTTCCGGGGTCGGAGCACGATGCTGTTCAGCCAGCAGCTTGAGCGCCTTGCGCGCGATTTCCAGCGGATTTTCCGTAGCGGACATGGGAGGACGGTCGGTGAGCAGTCGGTAAGAAACCTGACTGCTTATCGTAACGCATTCACAAGCGGGCCGTGATGCGCCAATCGGCTTAATCCCTCGCCAGCGTCACCCGGAAGACGGCAAAAAGAACGAAAACGCCCGATTAGCGCCGGACATGCGTGTTAACATCCCGTTTTTTCCGACTTGCCGCCGTCCATGCGCCTTTTCCGCCTGCTCAAGATCGCCGCCGTCGCCAGCCGTTTCGGCCTCGATGAAATGGTGCTCGAGCACGAGCCCAGCGGTCGCCTGGCGCGCCTGGCCAATGCCCTGCAGTTCTGGCGCGACCTGTCGGCGCCGCGCGCCGTCCGCCTGCGCCTGGCGCTGGAAGCGCTCGGACCGATCTTCGTCAAGTTCGGCCAGGTGCTGTCGACCCGCCGCGACCTGATGCCGACCGACATCGCCGACGAGCTGGCCAAGTTGCAGGACCGGGTGCCACCCTTCGGCTCGGAGCTGGCGCTCAAGGAAATCGAAAAAGCCTACGGCCGCCCGGCTGACCAGGTCTTCGCCGAATTCGACCCGGTCCCGGTGGCTTCGGCGTCGATTGCCCAGGTGCATTTCGCCCGGCTGCGCGAGGAAGACGGCGGTCTTGAGGTCGCGGTCAAGATCCTGCGCCCGGACATGCTCGGAGTGATCGAACACGACCTGGCGCTGATGGACAGCTTCGCGCTGCTGCTCGAAAAGCTGTGGGCCGACGGCAAGCGACTCAAGCCGCGCGAGGTGGTCGCCGAATTCGGCAAATACCTGCGCGACGAACTCGACCTGATGCGCGAGGCCGCCAATGCCTCGCAACTGCGGCGCAATTTCACCGGCTCCGAACTGCTGATCGTGCCCGAGGTTTATTGGGATTTCTGCACGTCGACCGTGATGGTCATGGAGCGGATGAAAGGCGTGCCGATTTCGCAGACCGAGCGCCTGCTCACCGAAGGCATCGATCTCAAGAAACTCTCGGCGGCCGGGGTCGAAATCTTCTTCACCCAGGTTTTCCGCGACGGCTTCTTCCACGCCGACATGCACCCCGGCAACATCTTCGTCGCCCCGGAAGGCCGCTACATCGCGCTCGATTTCGGCATCGTCGGCACCCTGACCGACTCCGACAAGAACTACCTGGCGCAGAATTTCCTCGCCTTCTTCCGCCGCGACTACAAACGTGTCGCCGAGGCCCACATCGAATCCGGCTGGGCCCCCAAGGACACCCGCGTGGACGAGTTCGAAGCGGCGATCCGCGCCGTCTGCGAGCCGATCTTCGACCGGCCGCTGAAGGACATTTCCTTCGGCAAGGTGCTGCTGCGCCTGTTCCAGACCTCGCGCCGCTTCAATGTCGAGATCCAGCCGCAACTGGTGATGCTGCAGAAAACCCTGCTCAATATCGAAGGCCTCGGCCGCCAGCTCGACCCCGAGCTCGACCTGTGGCAAACCGCCAAGCCCTTCCTTGAACGCTGGATGAGCGAGCAGGTCGGTTGGCGCGGGCTGTGGCGCGGGCTCAAGCACGAAGCCCCGTATTTCGCCCGCAACCTGCCGCAATTGCCGCGTCTGATCCACCAGGTCCTGGCCCAGCCGCCCAGCACCGACCCGACCCCGCTACTGCGCCAACTCGTACAAAGCGAGCGGCGCCGCAACCGCTGGCTGGCGCTGATCGCCCTGCTGCTTGCCCTGCTCCTGATCGAACCCCTACTTTTCCCTACCTGCTAAAACCGATGAAGACCCTCGATTTCCACTCCTTCAACGAGGACGATATCGCCACCTGGCTGGGCCGGGGCGAAATGGCCAAGGCTCGCCCCTATGTCGACTTGGTTCGCGACCTGGAAATCGAAAGTCATCGCCTGCGCGCCAGCGTGCCCGGAACCGCCCGCAGCCCCTATCTCACTGTGGCCAGCGTCGCCGACGGCGAGCTCTACAGCGCCTGCAGCTGCCCGGTCGGCAGTCACTGCAAGCACGTTGCCGCACTCCTGCTGCGCGTCATCGCCGAGCGCAGCACCGGCCAGAGCGTTCGCCCCGGCGTGCTTTCCTGGGTCGAGGACCTGCGCCGGACCTCGATTGCCGTCGCCAAGAAAAAAGCTCGCCCGGCCAGCGCCCGCCAGCAGCTTTACTACGTCCTCAAATGGACGGCGGACAAAAGCCATTTCGGGGTCGAACTGCGCAAGGGCAAGCACCCGGAAACCGCCGAGGAATGGTGGAAGATCGACCGCGCGCTGGTAACGCCACCGCAGTTCGTCACCGAGGACGATCTCGGCGCCCTCCGCCTGCTCTGGGCCGAACGCGGCAACGAGCACGGCCTGCGCGCCTTTGCCCTGGGTGAAAAACATGGCGCCGACCTCCTGCGCCGGATGGCCGGCAGCCACCGCCTCTACTTGCACGACGACCTGAGCCTGCCGCTCAATCTTTCAGCCTCGCGTCCGGCCAGCGTCGGCTGGCAGATCGACAATCGCGGCCAGCAGCGCCCCTGCCTGCGCCCGGAGCCGGCAGCCGCCCTGATCGTTGCCTGCGACCCGCCCTGGTATATCGATATCGAAGCCGGCGAAATCGGGCCGCTGGAAGTCAGCGGCAATCCGACCGTCCTGCGCCGGCTGTTCAAACTGCCGCCGCTCTCGGCCAAAGAGGCGGCACTGGTCGCCGAAGCGCTCTCGGAACTGGCCCCGGAGCTGCCGACCCCGGAAGAAGACGCCCGCGAACGTCTGCGCCTGATCGACAACGAGCCACGCCCCATTCTGCGCCTGCAAACCCTGAACACCCACGGTCAACGCGCCTGGCGCGGCTATTCCGTCAACTTCACTGGTGGCCTTTTCGATGTCGGCCGCGTCTATTTCCGCTACGCCGACGCCGAAGTTCCGGCCGGCGACCGGAGCGAATACCTCACCCTGCCGGAAGGCGAAACGGTACGTATCAAGCGCCGGTTCGAGGCAGAAAAAGATGCCCTGCGCCAGCTGGTCGATTGCGGCTTCGCCGCCGTCCCGCCCCACACCCTCTACACCTTCGGCACGCCGCCGGCCGATGTATACGGCCTCGCCGGCGAAGACAGCTGGCCCGACTTCATGCAGCACGGCCAGGAAAAACTGTGCGCCGCCGGCTGGGAGGTCGATTTCCCGACCGATTTCCGCCACTACGTCATCGAAGTCGAAGCCTGGGAAGCCGATCTCTACGAAGGTGAAAACGGTTGGTTCAACCTCGACATGGGCATCGTCGTCGAGGGCGAACGCCTGCCGCTGGCGCCCTTGCTCGCCAATCTCTTCCGCCAGGACGCGCGCTGGCTCGACGCCGTCGAGCTGGCGGCCATACCCGACGACGAATCGATCGAACTGCTCTCGCCGCACGGTCAGCGCCTGCGCGCCCCGGCCGGCCGCATCAAGCCGCTGGCGGCAACACTGATCGATCTGTTCGACGGCTTCAGTGGCGGCGACACCCTGCGCGTTTCGCGTTTCGACGCACCGCGCCTGGCCGAGCTGACCGATACCGGGCGCTGGCTGTTCCGCGGCGAACGCGACGTGCTGGCACTGGCCGAACGCCTGATGGCGGCCCAGGGCGTCCGCGATATCGAGCCCCCCGCCGGCCTCGGCCTCGAACTGCGCCCCTATCAGCGGGAAGGCCTGGCCTGGCTGCAGTTCCTGCGCGAACAAAATCTCTCCGGCATCCTCGCCGACGACATGGGACTTGGTAAAACGGCACAAACCCTGGCCCACCTGCTGCTCGAAAAGGAAAGCGGCCGCCTCGACAAGCCGGCACTGATCATCCTGCCCACTTCGCTGATCTTCAATTGGAAAAACGAAGCCGCACGCTTCGCCCCCGCCCTGCGCGTCCTCTCGCTGCACGGCCCGGAACGCAAGACGCGCTTTGCCGAGATTGCCGAGCACGACGTGGTACTGACCACCTATCCGCTACTCTGGCGCGACGCCGACGAGTTGATGAAGTACAGCTACCACCTGCTGATTCTCGACGAGGCGCAAACCGTCAAGAACGCCCAGAGCCAGAGCGCCGAAACCGTGCGCAAGATGGATGCGCGCCACCGCCT
The DNA here is from genome assembly GCF_023150235.1 of Azonexus sp. Lineage (GTDB taxonomy): Bacteria > Pseudomonadota > Gammaproteobacteria > Burkholderiales > Rhodocyclaceae > Azonexus. The sequence goes on along the minus strand of NZ_JAKLLH010000024.1, from coordinate 31,915 downwards.
GTGCCTGACCGGCACACCGCTGGAAAACCACCTCGGCGAACTGTGGAGCCAGTTCGACTTCCTGCTCCCCGGCTTTCTCGGCAGCAGCCGCCAATTCACCAAATTCTGGCGCACCCCGGTCGAAAAACAGGGCGACACCGCCCGCCGTGACCTGCTCGCCCGCCGCATCCGGCCCTTCATCCTGCGCCGCAAGAAGGAAGACGTGGCCACCGAACTACCGCCGAAAACCATCATCGTGCGCAGCGTCGAGCTCGAAGGCAGCCAGCGCGACCTCTACGAAACCGTGCGCGCCGCGATGGACGCCCGGGTTCGCGAGGAAATCGCCAGCAAGGGCTTCGCCCGCAGCCAGATCGTCATCCTCGACGCCCTGCTCAAGCTGCGCCAGGTCTGCTGCGACCCGCGCCTGGTCAAGGGCACCACCGCCCGCAAGGTCAAGGAGCGCGCCAAGCTCGACCTGCTGATGGCAATGCTGCCGGAACTGGTCGAGGAAGGGCGGCGCATCCTGCTCTTCTCGCAATTCACCAGCATGCTGGCATTGATCGAGGACGAACTCGCCAGCGCCGGTCTCGACTACGTCACCCTGACCGGCGACACCAACGACCGCGAAACCCCGATCCGCCGCTTCCAGAACAACGAAGTGCCGATCTTCCTGATCAGCCTGAAAGCCGGCGGCGTCGGCCTCAACCTGACCGCCGCCGATACCGTGATCCACTACGACCCGTGGTGGAACCCGGCGGTCGAGAACCAGGCCACCGACCGCGCCCACCGCCTCGGCCAGGACAAGCCGGTCTTCGTCTACAAGCTGATCGTTCAGGGCAGCATCGAGGAAAAAATCCTCGCCCTGCAGGAGCGCAAGGCCGAACTGGCCGCCGGCATCCTCTCGGAAGATCATCGCGTCGAAGTCAAATTCGGCAACGACGACCTGGCAGCACTGTTCGAGCCGCTACCGAGCTGATTTCGTGCATTTCCACGGTCGACCAGCGAAAAGCCCAAGGTGCAGCTATCGAGGACCTACATTTTCACCTCGCGATCATTAGTGCGACGAATGCACTTATATCGGACTAATGAAGCCATAGCAGTGAGCACACAATCGCAGCGTCTATGACCGGGATGTTCCGAGATAGTCGCAACACTGCTTCAGCACCCCCAAGGCAAACAATCGATCCTCCGAAGATAACGGCTGCAGCCATGCAGATATTACGAGCACATCATCACAAGGTGCCCGTTTATGCTCTGCCAACAAATCAGTCACCGTTGTTTGCAGCAACTCGGCCAGACGGATCAAATTTCTAAGCGTTGGAGCATGCTTGCCACGCTCAAACCTGGAAAGGGTTTCAGTTTCGACCCCCAAGCGCTCAGCCAATTGAGCTTGTGTCAGCCCTAATTCACGGCGCCGCCTTCCAATATTTTTTGCCACTTGCAGGATAGCAGCATCCTCAATTGCTCTCATTTCAACCATAAAAGTCGACCTCATAATCAACACTTATGGTTGCCCAGCCTCTACAAGCGTGACAGAATCGAAATCAGCGAGTCAAAACAAGACATTTTTAGTTGACTCAGCAGAATAGAATTAGGAAAAATAATGACTAATGATTCCTTCATTGAAGCTATTCATGCAGGGCTGGAAGCGCTAGAAAAGCAGGAAAAGATACATGACAAATGCGAGCACGCATCCGAAAAGCTCAGCATGATCTTTCTTGCCATAGAGCAAAATCCACTCTCTACCTTGATCACAAATGCACGAGGGGAAATCTGCTATGCCAATCGTGCTTTGTGTCTCACCAGCGGCTACTCCTTGGAGGAACTCATTGGACAGAGCCCTCGACTCTTCAAGTCAGGAAAAACGCCACCAGCCGTATTCACCCGATTGTGGTCAACAATTTCGAGCGGGAAAACCTGGCGGGGAGAGATAATTAATCGACGAAAAGATGGAGAGTGCTATACCGAATACGAAATTATTGTTCCCGTTTTCGATAATAAAGGGGGCATCGTCTACTACGTAGACATCAAAGAAGATATAACAGAAAAAAAACGAACAAAAAAAGAATTAGAGCGCCATCGTCGCCACCTAGAAGATTTAGTTAAAGAGCGCACTGCTGCTCTTGATAAGACCAATCATGCTTTAGCTCATGCGCTAGATGCAGCGCAACATGCAGCAGAAGCAAAATCTGCGTTTTTAGCAAACATGAGTCATGAGATCCGTACCCCGCTAAGTGCGGTACTTGGCATGACCCACATCATGAGACGCAATGCAACAGCATGGCAATTATCTCAACTTGATAAAATAGAAACAGCCGGACGCCATTTACTAGGCATCGTCAATGACATCCTGGATTTATCAAAAATAGAAGCAGGGAAAATATCGATGGAAATGATCGAATTCCCTATCAGGGATACAATAAACAGTGCCTTACTAATATTCTCTGATGCAGCATACAACAAAGGGATAGATATCCGATTCGTAGACAATGAAAATCTACCTGATTTCGCATGCGGCGATCCGACCCGCCTATCGCAAATACTAATCAACTATTTGTCAAACGCCATAAAATTTACTCATTCAGGAAATATTCTAATCCGCGCCTATCTCCAAGACGAAACAGAAAATAGCACCACCCTAAAATTTGAAGTCCAAGATAGCGGAGTTGGGATCACGCCAGGAGCAATTCAGAATCTGTTTGAGGACTTCTCCCAGGGAGACAGCAGCATAACCCGACGCCATGGCGGCACAGGATTGGGCTTGTCAATTTCTCGCCGGTTGGCAAAATTAATGAACGGAACTGTCGGTGCGGAATCGATACCAAGTGGCGGCAGCTTATTCTGGTTTACTTGCCGCCTAGCAAAACCAGAAAAGTCAGATAGAAGAAGCATGGCTGAAATCCAGCAGATACCAGACGCCCAAGAAAAACTAAGAAAAAATTTCGCAGGAAATCGAATTCTTCTTGTCGAAGACGAACCCATCATCCGGGAAGTAACTCGCTCCCTACTCGAAGAGAGTGGCCTAGAAGTTGATGAAGCAGAAAATGGGGTACAAGCAGTAACGCTCATAAAAACAAAAAAATATGACTTAGTTCTCATGGACCTGCAAATGCCGACATTAGATGGAATAGAGGCGACGCGCTGTATTCGCAAGCTGAGTAGTACGCAAGACATTCCTATAATAGCAATGACTGCCAATGCATTCGATGAAGATCGTGAGCGCTGCCTAGCAGCAGGAATGAATGATTTTTTAAAAAAACCAATCAACCCTGATCGATTTAATTCAAAATTACTGCACTGGCTTAGCAAAAAATAAAAATACAAAAATTCACCGCTAACAATTATAACTTTCAACACATAAATTAAATCACATTCAAAACACCACCAAAAACAAATTAAGGATGGTCTGCATAAGTACTAAAAATCTGGCCTCGCACTCTGCAAGCCATTGATTTTCATGCGTCCAGTTTTTCAAAGCACCACTTGTTCAGAGAATCCTTAAATGGATCATTCGCAGAATAAGTAATTAACCTCTCAGGCCATTAACCCAGCAATTCTACAGACCACATTGCACATGATTTTGTTGAAAAAAATCAATGGATTGGACAGCACCTTTAATGCACCATCGATTTGCCGGGTTAATAACAACAAAAATCTCAAACCTAACAAACCTCCATTGTCGATTATAATCTGAGAGCATCACCACCTCCATAAACGGCCACTCCCACACCAGGTCCAGCAATGAAGATCCTGCTTGCCGAAGACTCGAAAGCCATAGGGCTGCACATCAGCCGCACACTTGAAGATTGGGGGCACACAGTCACCTTTGTGCTGGATGGCCGCGCCGCTGTCGATGCCTACCGGCGGGAACGCCCCGATCTCATCCTGCTCGACGTGGTGATGCCGGAAATGGACGGGATCGAGGCCACCCGGCAGATCAAGGCCTTGGGCGACGACCGCTGGGTTCCGCTATTGCTGATTACCGCGCTGAACACCACCGAGGAAGTGGTGGCCGGACTTGAGGCCGGCGCCGACGATTATCTGACCAAGCCGATCAACTTTGCCGTCCTGCAAGCGCGCATCAACGTGATGCAGCGGATCAAACTGATTCAGGACAGCCTGTTCGGCGTCCTCGATAATGTCTTTGAAGGCATCATTGCGATCAACGAACGCGGCCTCATCAAGACCTTCAACCAGGCCGCCGAAAAAATCTTCGGCTACCGTCCCGCCGAGGTCATCGGCCAGAACGTCAAGATGCTGATGCCGCAGCCTTACCGGGACGAGCACGACGGCTACCTGGCCCGCTACCAGGCCGAACAGACCCCGCACATCATCGGCATCGGCCGCAAGGTCAAGGGCCGCCGCCGCAATGGCGACGTTTTCCCGATGCACCTCTCGGTCACCGAAATCGAACGCGACCACGGCAGCCTGTTCATCGGACTGGTCCGCGACATTTCCGCCGAGGAAGCGGCGCGCGAAAAAATCGAATTCCTGGCCATGCACGATGCCTTGACCGGCCTGCCCAACCGCACCCGCCTCGGCGAACTGCTCGACCAGCGCCTGTGCAGCGCAACGCCGCCCTGCGACGCCATCCTGTTCATCGATCTCGACGGTTTCAAACCGATCAACGACAACCACGGGCACGAAATCGGCGACCAGGCCTTGATCGAGGTGGCCCGCCGCTTGCTGGCCGGACTCGACAGCGAAGCCTTTGTCGGCCGCCTCGGCGGCGACGAGTTCGTCGTCGTGCTCCTCGACGTCAGCGGTCCGCAAGCCGCCATCGACGCCGGCCATGCGATCATCGCCGCGCTGCAGCCGGCGATGCAATTGGGGCCGGAGGCGATCGCCTGCCGGCTCGGTGCCAGTATCGGCGTCGCCCTCGGCGGCATGCACGGCGACACCCGTACCGTCCTCCTGACCGCCGCCGACAGCGCCATGTACATGGCGAAACGGGCAGGCAAGGGCCGGGTGGTCCTGGCGCAGCCCTTGGTATGAGCCTAGCCGCAAAAATTGCCGATTTTCACGGTCGACCGTGAAAATCGGCAAAAACCGCGCTCAGGCGGTCAGGCTGCTGTTTTCCATCCTCGCCAGCAAGCCGTGCAAGGCGTGAAGCACGGCCTGGCGGCGAACTGCCTCGCGGTCGCCGGCGAAGTGGCAGGTTTGCACTTCGCACCCGCTCGCCTTGCCGGCCCAGGCCAGGCAGACGGTGCCGACCGGCTTTTCCGGCGAACCGCCGGCCGGGCCGGCCACGCCGCTGATCGCCACGCTCCAGTCCACCGGCGCCCGCGCCAGCACGCCCAGCGCCATTGCCCGGACGGTGGCCTCGGAAACCGCCCCGTGCGCCGTCAGCGTGTCCTCCGGGACGCCGAGCAGTTCGCGCTTGGCGGCATTCGAGTAGGTCACGAAACCGCGCTCGAACCACTGCGAGCTACCGGCCAGTGCCGTCAGTTCCTGGGCCAGCCAGCCGCCGGTACAGGATTCGGCGACTGCCAGCCATTCGCCACGCAGCAACAGCAGGTCGGCCAGCGCCGCGACGCAAGCGGCCGGATCGGCGGCGCGGGCGCTCATGCGGATTCTCCGGGCAGATGCGTACCGGCCGGATGCAGGGCGGTACGCGGCCGACCAAGATAGTAGCCCTGTGCGTAATCGATGCCGAAGGCCTGCAACTCGACGAGGATTTCGCGGTTTTCGACAAACTCGGCGATGGTGCGCATTTTCAGCTCCCGGGCCAGGGTCGCGATACTCTTGACGAAGGCGCGGTAGACCTCGTCATCGACAATGTTGCGGACGAATTCCCCTTCGATCTTGATGAAATCGACCGGGAAATGCTTGATGTAATGGAAGCTCGAATAGCCAGAGCCGAAATCGTCGATGGCGAAACAGAAGCCCTGCTCCTTCAGTTCGAGGACGAAGGTTTCGAGGACGGCCAGATTGCTGACGGTTTCGCGCTCGGTGATCTCGAAGACGATCTGCCCCGGCTCGATCCCGTGCAATTCGGCCAGCTGCCGCACCTTGCCCACGAATTCGCCGATGATCAGCGACTTTGGCGAGAGGTTGATGAAGAGCATGCCGCGATAGTTTTCCTCGCGCACACGGACGAAGGCCTTCTCGATCAACTGGTAGTCCATCTCGTGCACCAGTCCCATGCGCTCGGCCTCGGCGATGAACTCGCCGGCGGGAACGATGCGCCCGTCGATATCGATGCGCATCAGCAGTTCGTGAATCTCGACCTTGCCGTCGCCAACGACGCAGATGGGCTGGAAGTAAGGGACGATGCGTTTCTGGTCGACCGCTCGCTGAATCATCGCCATCTTCTCGGCCTGCTTGCGGAAGGCCTCGGCCAACTCGTCGTCGTCCGGCGCCGCAATGGCGTTCTTACCGGAGCGCTTGGCCTTGTACATCATGTTGTCGGCGATCAGGAAGATATCCTTGGGTGTCTTGCCGTGCTGCGGGTAGACGGCAATGCCGATCGAGGCCGTGGCTTTCAGTGAAACGCCGTTGGGCAGGTCGAACAGGAAGGCATCGAGGGCATCGGCGATGCGACGGGCGACGCCATGCGCTTCGGCTTCGTCGGCCAGCGGCAGGATGACGCAGAACTCGTCGCCGCCGTAGCGGGCGAGTTGATCGGCCTCTCGCACGGCTTTTTTGAGCGTCTCGGCAACACGCTGGAGGAAGGTATCGCCGACATGGTGGCCATAGCCGTCGTTGACCCGCTTGAAGTTGTCGAGATCGATCACGACCAAGGCGAAGGACTCCTCGCCGCGATGTACGCGTTTTTCCTCGGAAGCCAGCAGTTCCCAGAACATCCGCTGGTTGTAGAGCCCGGTCAGCGGATCGCGGGTGGCGTAATGCTCCAGGTCCTTGGTGTATTTGTAGATTGCCTTGACCGAACCGACCAGGTTGAGCATCGCGGTCAGGATGCTGCCGATCACCATCTTGCGCACGTTGTCGCTCGCCAGCAGCGTGGTTTGCAGCCCGATCCCGGCGATTCCGCCGATGCGCGGTGTTTCCAGCACCAGCGACTTGGTTTGCAGCTCGATTTCGCGCTCGTCGAGCTCGATCGAGCCATTCTCGTCGGCAAGGTTATGCACGATCGGCAGGAAGATCGCCTCGGCCATGAAGGGCGTTTCTTCGAGCCGCCGCCGCAGCACGGCCTCGAACAGGCGTTGCGTCGTCGCGGACGGCGGATAACGCCAGAAGACCTCGCATTCGTAAGCCTCTTCGTCGATCTTGAAAATGGTCACCAGGGCATAGGCGTCGACGATCTGGTTGATCTCGACCAGCAGGTTCTTGATGAAGGCACGCCAGTCCTTGACCACGTTGGTGGTGATGATCAGTTTTTCGAGCAGGCTGATTTCGAATTCGAGGATGTCGCGGTCTACGGCCACGCCCTTCAGGCGCTGCACCAGTTGCGAGACATGGGTAAAGGTTTCGTTGAGTTCGCGGAAGCCAAAATCGACATCGTGGAGTTGCAGGCGCTCGACATCGCGGATGCTGTTGACCTCCTCGACCCGCGTTGCCAGCAGGTCGAGCGAACGCCGTATCTTGCGCGTCGACGACAGCGAGACGGCGAGCGAGGTGAGCAGGGCCAAGGCGCCGAGGCCGATGAAGAGGGCGATGTAATGCAGGCGTGACTGGTCGGCCAGACGGGGGCGAGCGTAATCGACGACCACGGCGCCGAAAGGCCGTTCGCCGGCCGCCTGACGGTGGCAGCCGCGACATTTTTCGGAATGCGACAGCGGATAGGTGTAGCGCAACATTTCGCCGCGCTGTTCGACGAGAACGCCCTCGCTCTCGAGCTGCTGGGCGGTTTCGTCATCGACTGCCTGAATCCGGATCGCATCGAGGTTTTGCGGAAAAACCTGGCGGAAGGTGGCGAGCAACTGCCCGGCCTCGCGGTGCCCGTCCTTCTCGTGCAGGGCGCCCTGGACCGCAAGCGAAGCTTGGTGGGCGATCTGGGCGAAGGTCTCGCGCGCCTGGCGGTCGAGCAGATGCTCGTAGAGTAGCGTCGCCGAGAGTGCCGCGCCGCTGAAGGCGAGGACCGCAACGAGCATGGTCGAGGAAAACACAAAACCGCGCAGGGTTTGCGTCAGGTAAGTCAGCACACGCCGCAACATGGACAGGTCCGTAAAAAACTATACGCCAGGTCGAATTTTGTCATTTTGACACAAATGACAAAGCCAGGCGGCAGCATTGAATGCCAAAAATCTCGATCCAGAGGCGGGTTTCGCTGATAAACAGAGATTTCCCAATGACTTATGCCGGCATTTCCGAAGGGCCTGCCGGGTGAGTGGCCGCCTGCACCCCAAGCGCCGAACATGCTGCGCTGTCGGCGACTTATCGGTGTCATTCGCGTCAAGACTGCTTTTTCCCGGCTCAAGCATTTGCGGCAAGGAAACGTATAATCCCGGCGCGGTCTGCGTACCGCCCCTGAACGGCGCCCCCGGGTGCCCTGTAAGTTGCCGCGATACCGCGCGGTGACGGTTGTTGTCGAAAACGGAGCCTGTCGATGTCTTTCCTCTCCCTGCGCCGCACGGCGCTCAAGGGCGCCTGGTCTTGCGCCTGGTCTAGCCCCCTCTCCCGCGCCTTCTCCTGCGTCCTTTCCACCACCCTCGCCACCGGCCTGAGCCTGAGCGCCGCCAGCGCCAGCGCGGCCGATATCCTGCGCGTTTCGGCCATTCCCGACGAAGCGCCGACCGAGCTGCAGCGCAAGTTCGCACCGCTGGGCAAGTACCTGGAAGCCGAAACCGGGATGAAGGTACAGTTCACGCCGGTTTCGGATTACGCATCGGTGGTCGAATCGCTGGCGACCCGAAAACTCGACCTTGCCTGGCTCGGCGGTTTCACCTACGTGCAGGCCAAGCTGCGCACCCAGGGTACGGCGATTCCCATCGTCCAGCGCGAAGAAGACGCCCGCTTCACCTCGAAATTCATCACCGCCGACCCGGCGATCAAGTCGCTGGGTGACCTCAAGGGCAAGACCTTCGCCTTCGGCGCCCCCTCCTCGACCTCGGGCAGCCTGATGCCGCGCTTCTTCCTGCAGCAGGCCGGCCTGAACCCGGAAAAAGACTTCCGGAACGTTGCCTTCTCCGGCGCGCACGACGCCACCGTCGCCTTCGTCGCTGCCGGCAAGGCCGACGCCGGGGTGCTGAACGCCTCGGTCTGGGACAAGCTGGTCGAAGCCAAAAAGGTCGATCCCGACAAGGTCCGCGTCTTCGCGACGACGCCGACCTACTTCGACTACAACTGGACGGTGCGCGGCGACCTCGATCCGGCGCTGGTCAAGAAGCTGACCGAGGCCTTCCTCAAGCTCGACCCGAAGAATCCGGAACACGCCGAGATCATGGCGCTGCAGCGCGCCGGCAAGTTCATCCCGACCCGCAAGGAGAATTACGACGGGATCGAGAAGGCCGCGCACGCTGCCGGCTTGCTGAAGTAAACCGATGAGTTTCGCGCTGGACGGCGTGGACCTGCGCCACGCCAACGGCGGCCCGGCGCTGAGCGGGATTTCCTTGCACGCCGCGGCAGGCGAACGCATCGCGCTGATCGGCCGGCGAACGCATCGCGCTGATCGGCCCGTCCGGGGCCGGCAAGACGACGCTGCTGTCGCTGCTCGCCACCGCGCTGCCGGCCAGCGCCGGCACCTGCCGGATCCTCGATTTCACGGTCGACCGGGCGTCGACCGTGAAAATGCTGCAAACCCTGCGCCCGCGCCTCGGTTTGATCCATCAGGCGGCGCCGCTGCCAGGCCGCCAGCGCGCGGTCACCGCCGTGCTCGCCGGCCGCCTCGGGCAGTGGCCGTTGTGGAAATCGCTGGCCTCGCTGCTCTACCCGCAGGATCTTGCCGGCGCCCACGCCGCCCTTGCCCGGCTCGATCTCGCCGACAAGCTGTTTGCTCGCTGTGACCAGCTTTCCGGCGGCCAGTTGCAACGCGTCGGGATCGCCCGCGTGCTCTACCAGCAGCCCGAACTGATCCTCGCCGACGAGCCGGTGTCGGCACTCGACCCGGCGCTGGCCCGGCAAACCATTGCGCTGCTGGTGGCCGAGGCCGAACAACGCCAGGCGACGCTGGTCGCCAGCCTGCACGCGGTCGACCTTGCGCTCGGGCATTTTTCCCGCATCGTCGGCCTCAAGGCCGGCCGCATCGCCTTCGACCTGCCGGTTGCCGCGGTCGACGCCGCCTTGCTGCAGGAACTCTATGCCGGAGAAACGCCGGCGGCGGCCGAGCCGCTCGCGCCGTTCGCTGCCGGCCGGCAAGCCGCCGCCCGCGCCGCCTGCTGCTGAGATGACTGCCGTCGCGCTGCGCGATCCCGCCGCCCGTTCCCGCTGCTGGGGCGTGCTGACGGCGCTGGTCGTCCTCTGGCCCTTGTTCCAGGCGGCCGAGGTCAAGCCCGGCGCCATTTTCGACGCCGCCAACCTGAAGGTGATCGGGCATTTTCTCGGCGGCTTCCTGCCGCCGGAGCGCAGCCCCGAGTTTCTCGCTCTGCTCGCCAGGGCGACGCTGGAGACCCTGGCCATCGCCACCGCCGGCCTGGCCCTGGCCTTCGTCCTGGCGGTACCGCTAGCCTATGCCGCCAGCGCGGCCGGGCGCGAGCGGCCAAGTCTCAGTCCATTCAGCCGCGGCCTGCTGGTCTTGCTGCGCGGCATCCCGGAGCTGGTCTGGGCGCTGCTCTTCGTGCGCATTTTCGGCCTCGGCCCAACCGCCGGCGTGCTGGCCCTGGGGCTGACTTACGGCGGCATGCTCGGCAAGGTCTATGGCGAAATCCTCGAATCGCTGCCCGCCGCCCCGCTGCGCGCCTTGCGCCTGGCCGGGGCGAGCCGGCCGCTGGCGCTGCTCTACGGCGCCCTGCCGCTGGCCGCCAAGGAACTCGGCTCATACACGGTCTACCGTTGGGAATGCGCAATCCGCGCCTCAGTGGTGATGGGCTTCGTCGGTGCCGGCGGCCTCGGGCAACTGATGGATCAGGCGATGAAAATGCTCAACGGCGGCGAAGCGGCGAGCATCCTTGCCACCTTCGCTGTCCTCGCGCTCGTCGCCGATGCCCTGTCGGCCTGGCTACGGCGCAGCCTCGACCGGCCGCCGGCGGCCCGCGCCTGGGCTCTCGGCGGGCGCAGCCTGGGTTTGCTGCTGGCGCTGCCGCTGGCCATCGCCGCCAGTTTCCGGCTGCTGGAAATCGAGCTGTCCGGGCTGTTGACCGTGGAAGCGGCGCAGAGCGTCGGCCAATTCGCCGCCGACTTCCTCCACCCCGACCTCGACCCCGAGTGGCTGCGCCGGGTCGCCCGCGGTGCCGGCGAAACCCTCGCCATCTCGGTCGTCGGCACCCTGCTCGCTGCCGTCGCCGGCTTGCTGCTGGCGCTACCGCAAGCGCACCGCATGCCCGCCGTGCTAGCCCGTTCGCGCCCCGGGCGCTGGCGCGGGCGGCTTCCGCTTCTGCTCCCGAGTATTCTCCCGAATTTGCTTCGTTCCGTGCCGGAGCTGGTCTGGGCCACGCTCACCGCACTGGCGGTCGGCCTCGGTCCCTTCGCCGGCGCCCTGGCGCTGGCGCTGCACACCGCCGGCGTGCTCGGCCGCCTCTACGCCGAAGCCCTCGCCAACACCCCGCCCAGCGCCGCGCAGGCTTTGCGCCTGGCCGGTGCCGGCGGGCCGCTGCCCTTCCTCTACGGCACCTTGCCGGAAGCCTTGCCGCAACTGGTCGCCTACACCCTCTACCGCTGGGAAATGAATATCCGCATGGCGGCGGTGCTCGGTTTCGTCGGCGCCGGCGGCCTCGGCCAACTGCTCTATGTCGAGCTGTCGCTTTTTCATCATGCCCAGGCGTCGACCGTGATCGTCGCGATGTTGCTGCTCTCGCTCGCGGTCGACCTCGGCAGCGCCCGCCTCCGCCGGTGGCTGGGCTGAACCTAGGTGCTTGCGGCCGGGCGCCGCCCCCGGATAATGTGTCGTTTGCCCAGCGGAGAATCGCCATGATCACTCGCCTCGCCCGTTACGCGCCGCTCTGCGTCGCCCTCGCCTGTGCCTGGCTGCCGACCGCCCGGGCCGGTACCGTCGTCGAACTCTCGGCAAGCGCCAGCCGGCCGGCTGCCAACGACCGCTTCCACGCCCAGCTTTACCTCGAAGCCAGCGCCGCCGATGCCGCCGAAGTCGCCCACCGCCTCAACCGCGAACTCGGCGAGGCCCTGCGCATCGCCCGCCAGGCCCGCAACGTCACCGTGCGCAGCGGCAACCAGCAGGCCTACCCGGTGTTCAACCGCGAACAGAAAATCGAGAGCTGGCGGATGCGCGGCGAACTGCTGCTCGAAGCCGGCGACCCGGCGGCGCTCTCGGCGGCGGTCACCGCGTTGCAGCAACAGCGGCTGGCATTGTCCGGAATCGGCCAGCAGCCGGCACCGGCGACCCGCAAGCAGGCCGAGGAAGGCGCCACCGAAGACGCCATCCGCGCCTTCGAGATGCGTGCCGGGCAAATTGCCAAAACCCTGGGCAAGGCGTACAAGATCAAGCGCCTGAGCATTGCCCAGGAAAACATGGCACCGCCACTGCTGCGCGGCGTCGCGATGGCGATGGAAGCCAAGGCGCGGGCGCCGATGCCGCTGGAAGCCGGCGAAAGCCAGGTCAGCGTCAGCGTCCACGGCGAAATCGAACTGGCCGACTGAAGCCGGCCCCCTCCAACCTTATTCCGCATCGACGCACAAGTCCCGCATGAGCTTTTCTTCCCTCGGCCTTCTTCCCGCATTGCAGCAGGCCTTGCACGAACTCGGCTACCGCCAGCCGACCCCGATCCAAACCCAGGCGATCCCGGCGATCCTCGCCGGACGCGACCTGCTCGCCTCGGCCGCCACCGGCAGCGGCAAGACCGCCGCCTTCGCGCTGCCGCTGTTGCAGCGGCTCGCCGGCCAACATGAACGGGCGGCGCTGGTCCTGGTGCCGACCCGCGAACTCGCCGAACAAGTCGCCACCGCCTGCCAGGCCTACGCCCGGCATCTCGACCTGGCCTGCGTCGCGGTCTACGGCGGCGTGCCGCTGGCCGGCCAGATCGAGGCTCTGAACGCCGGTTGCGACCTGCTGGTGGCAACGCCCGGCCGCCTGCTCGATCTGCTCGCCAACGAAATCCTCGACCTCTCGGCGATCGACCACGTCGTGCTCGACGAAGCCGACCGCATGCTCGCCCTCGGCTTCGCCCGCGAACTGGCGGCGATTGCCGCAGCCCTGCCGGAGCGTTGCCAGCGCCTGCTGTTCTCCGCGACCTTCCCGCCCGCCACCCGCCGCCTGGCCGACGACTGGCTGTACGAGGCCCAGGAGATCTCGGCCACCCCGCGCAACCGGCCGGCGCCGAAGATCAAGCAATGGGCGGTGCCGGTCGACAAGAAGCGCAAGCCCGGCCTGTTGCTGTTCATGCTGCGCGACCGCGGCTGGCGTCAGGCGCTGGTCTTCGTCAAGAGCCGCAAGGGTGCCGACGAACTGGTCGCCTACCTGCGCGGCAAGGAAATCGCCGCCGATGCCTTGCACGGCGAGCGCGACCAGGAAGAGCGGCGGCAGGTGCTTGCCGCCTTCCGCGAGCGACGGATCGACCTGCTGGTCGCCACCGACGTCGCGGCGCGCGGCCTCGATATCGACGAATTACCGCTGGTGATCAATTTCGACCTGCCGGTCGCTGCCGAGGACTACGTGCACCGCATCGGCCGCACCGGCCGCGCCGGCGCCGCCGGGATCGCCGTCTCGCTGGTCTGCGCCGACGAGGCCGCACAACTGGCCGGGATCGAACGCCTGCTGCAAAAACGCCTGAGCCGGGAGGAAGAACCCGGTTTCGAACCCCGGCACCAGTTGCCGCCGGCCAGCCCGGCGCCCAGCACCACGCCACATTCGGCGATCAAGAAGGCTATTCACGGTCGACCGGCCTCCCCGGCAAAAAACCCGTCCCAGCCGAAAACCGCCCGCAGCGGCTCCAGTCCCCGTAACGGCAAGCCGACGGGTGCGGCACATTCCGGCGGGGGGCACAAACGTGGCCGCTGACATGTCCGCCGAGCTGCTGCCGCCGGCAATCACCGGCGTCATCCTCGCCGGCGGCCTCGCCCGCCGCATGGGCGGCCGCGCCAAGGGCCTGCAGCCTTATGCCGGCCGGCCGCTGCTGGCGCACGCGATCGAACGCCTGCGGCCGCAGGTAGCGAGCCTGCTGCTCAACGTCAACCACGACCGCGCCGCCTACGCCGATTTCGGCCTGCCGCTGATCGGCGACCGCTTCGCCGATTATCCCGGACCGCTGGCCGGCCTGCACGCCGGTCTCGTCGCCGCACAAACCCCGTGGGTGCTCAGCGTGCCCTGCGATTCGCCGCACTTCCCGGCCGACCTCGCGGCGCGGCTGCTCGCGGCGGCGATCGCCGAACGCCGCCAGATCGCGATCGCCCGCGCCGGAGAACGGATGCACCCGGTCTTCTGCCTTTGCCATGCGACGCTGGCTACCGCACTGGGCGACACTCTCCTGAGTGGCGGACGACGGGTCATGCAATGGTGCGACAGCCAGCAAGCCGCCATCGTCGACTTCCCCGAAGTCGACGCCTTCGCCAACTGCAATACCGACGCCGATCTCATCCCGTAAACGTCGCAAGCGCACCGGCACAGACAGTTACACAAGGCTACGAAGCGACGACAGACCGCTGCCGGGCGCAGGCCTACACTTCTCTTCGTGCATTGAACCCCTCCTCTCGAATCCCCCTTTCGAGAATTCTCCCCGCCCCCCGGCGGGGTTTTTTTTGCCTCATCACAGAGACCTTGCTTTAACCTCAGAGCTGATGAACGCGGGTTCTTGCCCCGGCATTTCGGCAGTGCCTGCCGGATGCGTGCCCGCAGACGCCGAAATAGCCGACAACTCCCCGCTCTCGACGCCCGATCCGCGTCATCCGCGTTGAAACGGCTTCTTCAAGCCCCATTCCCCCCGGCGCCCCCTCGGCAGGCCTTGTCCCGAAATCGGACCCGCCCGTTATAATCGTCCGCTCATCCCTTCGTTCCTTCGAGGTAAGCACCATGGCCGAACAACACTCTTCCAAGGGCATCATGTGGGCGACAATCGTTGCCTCGCTGGTACTCACCGCCATCGTCGTTCCCTTCTCGCTGCGTCAATACAGTTCGCCAGCCGATGCCGCCGCAACGACGGACGCCGCCGATGCCCGTATCCAGCCGGTAGCCCGTATCGCGCTGGTCAAGGCCGAGGCCGCCGGCGCTGGCGCTCCGAAAGATGCCGCCACGGTCTACAACTCGGTCTGCGGTGCCTGCCACAACACCGGTGCTGCCGGCGCACCGAAAATCGACGACAAGGGTGCCTGGGCCGCGCGCATCGCTCAGGGCAAGGAGTCGCTGTACAAGAGCGCCCTCGCCGGCAAGGGCGCAATGCCGCCGAAAGGTGGCGCCGCCAGCCTGTCGGACGATGAAATCAAGGCCACCGTCGACTACATTCTGGGCAAGGTCAAGTAAGTTCCCGGCCAAGCGATCCACAGAGACAAGGGCGCCCACGGGCGCCCTTGTCGCTGCTCCGCCGGATAGCCCTCATTCGGCGTCTTCGCTCTTCGGACGGCCACCGGCCAGCATCGCCTTCATCGCCTCCAGCCGGGCATTGCCGGTCGCCCGGTCCGGCTTCTCGGCCGCCTTGCCGCCGAGGAAACGAACGTCGTCGCGGCCCATTTCGTCGATGAAACGAGACGGTTCACAAGGAACGAACTCGCGCGCCTGCTTGCGCCGCTCACAATAGCTGATGTGCAGCGAGCGCTTGGCACGGGTGATCCCGACGTACATCAGCCGACGCTCTTCCTGCAGCTTGTCCGCTTCCTGCGATTCGCGATGTGGCAGGATGCCTTCCTCGACACCGACCAGGAAGACGTGCGGGTATTCCAGGCCCTTGGAAGCATGCAAGGTCGACAGCTGGACGCCATCGAACTCGTCGGCAACCTGTTTGTCGAGCATGTTGATCAGGGCGATGCTCTGCGTCAGTTCGATCAGCGTCTTGCCGTCCGCGCTGCCCTTTTTGTTGATCCACTCGGCGAATTCGCAGACATTGGCCCAGCGCGTCTGCGCCGCCCGCTGCTCTTCCTGGTCGTAGAGCCAGGTCTCGTAATCGATGGCTTTGAGCAGGTCGGGGAGCACCAAGTGGGCCGGCTCGCTGCTGGCCCGCGACTGCAGCCGGTTGATGAACTGGCAAAACTCGTGCAGCGGTTCTAATTGACGCGCCTGCACCCGCTGGGCAAAACCTTCCTCGAAAGCGGCCTGGAACAACGAAACATGGCGCTCGCCGGCGTACTGGCCGAGCACCTGCAGGGTCGCCGCGCCGATGCCGCGCTTCGGCGTGGTCGCGGCGCGGATGAAGGCAGGGTCGTCGTCCTCGTTGGTCAGCAGACGCAGGTAGGCAATGATGTCCTTGATCTCGGCCTTGTCGAAAAAGGACTGGCCGCCGGAGAGCAAGTAGGGAATCTTGTGGTTGCGCAGGTGCGTCTCGAACAGCCGCGCCTGGTGGTTGGAGCGGTAGAGAATCGCGTAGTCCTTGAACTTGGTACGGTTCTCGAACTTGTGCGATTGCAGCTTCATGATCACGCCTTCGGCTTCGGCCTCGTTGTCGCGGCAGGCCTGCACGGCGATCTGCTCGCCGACGCCGATTTCCGACCACAGCTTCTTGTCGAACAGCTTTTCGTTGTTGCCGATGACGTTGTTGGCGGCACGCAGGATGCGCTCGGTGGAACGGTAATTCTGCTCCAGCTTGATCACCTTGAGCGTCGGAAACTCGGCCGGCAGCCGCTTGAGGTTCTCGATGTCGGCGCCACGCCAGCCGTAGATCGCCTGGTCGTCGTCGCCGACGGCGGTGAATTGGGCGCGGACGCCGGTCAACAGCTTGAGCAACTGGTACTGGCCGGCGTTGGTGTCCTGGTATTCGTCGACCAGCAGGTAACGCAGGCGGTTCTGCCATTTGTCGGCGACCTCCGGATGCTCCGAGAAGAGCTTCACCGGGAGGCCGATCAGATCGTCGAAATCGACCGCCTGATAGGCCTTGAGCGTTGCCTCGTAGCTGAGGAAGACATGGGCCGCGAGTTTCTCGTGCTCGCCGTTGGCAATCTGCAAGGCCCGCTCGGGCTGGATCAGCGCGTTTTTCCAGTTGGAGATGATCGACTGCAATTGTCGCAGGGTCGCCTTATCGACAGTCTTGGCCGCCTCGCCGATGATCCCGGCGCAATCGGCCGAATCGAAGATCGAAAATCGCGGCTTGTAGCCGAGCACCTTCGCCTCTTCGCGCAGGATGCGCACGCCCAGCGAGTGGAAGGTCGAGATCTGCAACTCCCCCGCCAGCGAACTGCCGAGCAGCTTGCCGATGCGCTCCTGCATTTCCTTCGCGGCCTTGTTGGTAAAGGTGATCGCCGCAATATTGCGGGCCTGGAAACCGCAGTCCTGGACCAGGTAGGCGATCTTCTGCGTAATCACCCGGGTTTTGCCCGACCCCGCCCCCGCCAGTACCAGCAAGGGGCCGTTCAGGTAGTGGATGGCTTCGCGTTGTTGCGGATTGAGACCGGACATCGGCAGGGACGAGTGAAGAGGCGGAAAGGGGACGGCATTCTAACGCAGCGCTGCTGCCGGCCGATAGCCAGCGAATGATCTGAAATCAGGCACTTGTATCGAGATGCAGCAGGCGCGCTGCCCGCCCGACCAGTCCGGCCGACTGCAGCAGCCGGCAAGCACCGCCACTGCAGACCACCCTTAGCTGATCGGCAACCCGGCGGGCACTTTCCAGCTGTTGCGCCTGCCCGGCAAACTCGCCGATGGCCAACTGCTCGACGCTGTCGATCTCCTGGCGCAGGCTGCGCTGGCGGTCACCCTCGACCCCCTCCATCGCCTCGACCCGACGCTCCGATGCCGCCACGCGCGCCCGCTCGCGGGCTTCGCTGCTCAGGGTTTCGGTGGTTGAGGCCAGGCGTTCGAGTTTCATCGCAGACTCCTTGTCGGGGTCAACGACGCAAACGCCGGCGAACTTGAATCAAAGCGCGCCGAAAACCTTCTTCAACAAGCTGCTGCCGGCTTCGAGCGGATTGCTGCGCAACCGTTTTTCCTCCTCGGCGATCATCAGGAACAGACCGTCGACGGCCTTCTGCGTGACGTAGGCGTCGAGATCGGCATCCTTCTGGTCGATCAGCCCGGCCCCGGCCGCCTTGCCGGCAAACTGGTTGTATTTCTCGGCCAGTTGCAAGCGCCCGGTCGCCGCTTTGACGATCGGCGCGAATTTCTGCGTCAGCGCTTCGCTCGAAGTCCGCCGGAAGTACTGCGTCACGCCGTCCTCGCCACCGGTCAGGATCGCCTTGGCATCCTGCAGGCTCATCTTGCGCACCGCATCGACCAGGATCGGCTTGGCTTCGGCCACCGCCTGCTCGGCGGCGTGGTTCATCGTTTCGACCAGTTGGTCGGCCTGTTTGCCCATGCCGAACATGCGCAGGCCCTTCTCGGCCTTTTGCAGGAAACCGGGCAGCGGAATCTTGACCTTGGCGTTACCCATGAAACCGTTGTCCTTGCCCAGGCTGGCCACCGCGTATTCGCTGCCCTTGGCCAGCGCCTCGCGCACTCCAGCGCCGGCATCGGCACCGGAAATGCTGTCGAGACCGGCGGCGCAAGCCAGATTCACGGTCAACCAGGCCGCCAGAACAAAAATGCTTTTCTTCAACATCATGAATCTCCTCTGTCACGCACTGTATGGTTCAAACGATATCGAGATGGCCGATCCCGGAAGCCAGGTCGCGGTCCTGCGATTCCTTGCCGTGCAGCTTGATCTGCAGACGCAGATCGTTGAGCGAATCGGCGTTGCGCAGCGCATCCTCGTAGCTGATCTCGCCGGCCTCGTAGAGATCGAACAGGGCCTGGTCGAAAGTCTGCATGCCCAGCTCGCGCGACTTCTTCATGATCTCCTTGATTTCATGCACGTCGCCCTTGAAGATCAGGTCGGCGATCAAGGGCGAATTGAGCATCACCTCGATCGCCGCCCGCCGGCCCTTGCCGTCCTTCTTCGGCAACAGCCGCTGCGAAATCAGCGCCCGCAGATTGAGCGACAAATCCATCAGCAATTGCTGCCGGCGCTCCTCGGGGAAGAAGTTGATGATCCGGTCGATCGCCTGGTTGGCGCTGTTGGCGTGCAAGGTGGCCAGGCACAGGTGGCCGGTTTCGGCGAAGGCAATCGCGTAGTCCATGGTCTCGCGGTCGCGCACCTCGCCCATCAGGATCACGTCCGGCGCCTGGCGCAACGTATTCTTCAGCGCCGGACCCCAGTCGTCGGTATCGACCCCGACTTCGCGCTGGGTGACGATGCAGTTCTTGTGCTCGTGCACGTACTCGATCGGGTCCTCGATGGTGATGATGTGACCGTAGGAGTTGCTGTTGCGGTAATCGACCAGTGCCGCCAGCGAGGTCGACTTGCCGGTACCGGTACCGCCGACGAAGATCATCAGCCCGCGCTTGGTCATCGCCAGATCCTTGAGGACCGGCGGCAGCTGCAGTTCGTCGAGGGTCGGGATGCTCATGTTGATGGTGCGGCAGACAATCGCCACCCGCCCCTGCTGGACCAAGGCATTGACCCGGAAGCGTCCGATCCCGGCCGGCGAGATGGCGAAATTGCACTCCTTGCTGGCTTCGAACTCGGCGGCCTGGCGGTCGTTCATGATCGCCCGCGCCAGTTCGGCGGTGTGCTGCGGACTGAGCGCCTGATTCGAGACCGGGGTGATCCGGCCGTCAATCTTGATCGCTGGGGGAAAACCGGCGGTCACAAACAGATCCGACCCCTTTTTCTGCGCCATCAGGCGCAGCAGGTCGTGCATGAATTTCATCGCCTGGTCGCGTTCCATCGTCTGCTTTCTTGCCTTTCGTCACCAGCCTCAGCCGGGGAAGTTGTCCTTGTTGGCCGCCTTGCTGCGGGCCTCGACGCTGGACACGACGTTGCGCCGGACCAGGTCGAGCAGGTTCTGATCCAGGGTCTGCATGCCGAAGCCCTGACCGGTCTGGATCGCCGAGTACATCTGCGCGACCTTGTTCTCGCGGATCAGGTTGCGGATCGCCGGGGTGCCGATCATGATTTCGTGCGCTGCAACCCGGCTGTTGCCGTCCTTGGTCTTGAGCAGGGTCTGCGAAATGACCGCGCGCAGCGATTCGGAAAGCATCGAGCGGACCATTTCCTTCTCCGCCGCCGGGAACACGTCCACGATCCGGTCCACCGTCTTGGCTGCCGACGAGGTATGCAGCGTACCGAACACCAGGTGGCCGGTTTCGGCCGCCGAGAGCGCCAGGCGGATGGTTTCCAGGTCGCGCATTTCGCCGACCAGGATCACATCCGGGTCTTCGCGCAGCGCCGAACGCAGGGCGTTGTTGAACGACAGGGTGTGCGGCCCGACCTCGCGCTGGTTGATCAGGCAGCGCTTGGATTCATGCACGAATTCGATCGGGTCCTCGACGGTCAGGATGTGACCGTAGTCGTTTTCGTTGATGTGATTGACCATCGCCGCCAGCGTCGTCGACTTGCCCGAGCCGGTCGGTCCGGTCACCAGCACGATGCCGCGCGGGGTTTCCGAAATGTCCTTGAAAATTTTCGGGCAGTTGAGTTCCTCCAGCGTCAGCACCTTGGACGGAATGGTCCGGAACACCGCACCCGCGCCCCGGTTCTGATTGAAGGCATTGACCCGGAAACGCGCCAGATTGGGAATTTCGAACGAGAAATCGCACTCCAGCGTTTCTTCGTAGTGCTTGCGCTGGGCATCATTCATGATGTCGTACACCATGCCGTGCACTTCCTTGTGCTCAAGCGGCGGCAGGTTGATCCGGCGGACGTCGCCATGCACCCGGATCATCGGCGGCAGCCCGGCCGAAAGGTGCAAATCGGAAGCCTTGTTCTTGACGCTGAAAGCCAGCAGTTCGGTAATATCCATGATCGTCCTTGCCGCCCCGGCGGCGCGTGTATACTTTCCTGCCGGGGCGCGCGATGGCGCGCCGGACCGGACCCCGAAAAATTCCCAATCGATTATGAGCGACATCGCCGACAACCTGCAAGCCGTGCAGGCGCGCATCCAGCGTGCTGCTGCCGCCACCGGGCGCCCGCCGGAAGCGGTGCGACTGCTGGCGGTCAGCAAGACCTGGCCGCTGGCCAGCGTACTGGCCGCCGTCGCCGCCGGCCAACGCGCCTTCGGCGAGAACTACGTCCAGGAAGGCGTCGAAAAAGCCCAGGCAACTGCCGCGCTCGACCTCGAATGGCACTTCATCGGCCCGCTGCAAAGCAACAAGACGCGGTCGGTGGCCGAGCATTTTTCCTGGGTACATTCGGTCGACCGTGAAAAGATCGCCGAGCGTCTTTCGGCGCAGCGTCCGCCGGCTTTGCCACCGCTCCAGGTGTGCGTGCAGGTCAATGTCTCCGGCGAAGCCAGCAAGAGCGGCTGCGCTCCCGCCGAAACCGCTGCGCTGTGCGCCCGTATCATGGCGCTGCCGCAATTGGAGCTGCGCGGCCTGATGGCGATTCCCGAGGCCAGCGACGACCCGGCCGCACAACGCGCCGCCTTTGCCCGCCTGCGTCAGCTGTTCGACGAAATTCGCAACTCGCTCTCCCTACCGTCCTTCGACACCTTGTCGATGGGCATGTCCCACGATCTCGAAGCCGCGATTGCCGAAGGCGCGACCATTGTCCGCATCGGCACGGCGATTTTTGGTGAAAGAAACTACGCATGAAGATCCTTTTCCTCGGCGGTGGCAACATGGCCAACGCGCTGATCGGTGGCATGGTCAAGCAGGGCTTTGCCGCAGCCGACATCGACGTGATCGATCCCAATCCCGAGCAGCGTGAGCGCCTTGCCGCGGCTTACACGGTCAACGGCCACGCCGACGCAAAAACCGCCCCGGCCGTCCCTGATGTGCTGCTGCTCGCGGTCAAGCCGCAGCAGATGAAGGAAGCCGTCGCGCCGCTGGTCGGCCGGCTCGCCGCCGGCGAACGCCAGACGCTGGTGATCAGCATTGCCGCCGGCCTCGACATGGCGGCGCTGTCGCGCTGGCTCGGCGGCCACCGCAAGATCGTCCGCTGCATGCCGAACACCCCGGCACTGATCGGCGCCGGGATCACCGGCCTGTGCGCCTTGCCGGAAGTCGACGCGACCGAGCGCGAGCTCGCCGACCGCGTGTTGAAGGCCGTCGGCACCACGGTGTGGACCGAAGAAGACAAGATCGATGCGGTCACGGCGATCTCCGGCAGCGGCCCGGCCTACGTTTTCCTGTTCATCGAGGCACTACAGCAGGCCGCCGCTGAATTCGGCTTCACCCCGGAGCAGGGACGGCAATTGGCGATTGAAACGGTCCAGGGCGCCGCCGCGCTGGCCGCGCAATCGAGCGAGCCGGCCAGCGTGCTGCGCGAACGCGTCACCTCCAAGGGCGGCACCACCGAGGCCGCACTCAAGACGATGGCCGAGCGCGGTGTCAAGGACGGCATTGTCGCCGGCTGCCACGCGGCTGCCGCACGCGGCGGCGAGCTGGGTAAACTGCTCGGGGCCGACTAAAAATGCAAGCCGTCGTCTTCCTGCTCGATGCTGTCGTCAGCTTCTTCTGCACGCTGTTCCTGCTGCGTTTCCTGATGCAGGCCATGCGCGTTTCGTTTGCCGGCCAGATCGGCGACTTCGTCGTCAAGCTGACCAACTGGGGGGTCAAACCGCTGCGCCAGGTGATTCCCGGTATCGGCGGATTCAACTGGGCCAGCGTCATTGCCGCACTGCTGTTGCAACTGGCACTGGCCGGCATCCTGGTTTCGCTGTCGCCACTAGCCCTCGCCGACGACGGCAGCCTGCCCTTGATGATCCTGTGGTTCGCGGTGCGCGCGTTGCTCCGCCAGATCGTCTATATCCTGATCGGCGCACTGATCCTGCAAGCCGTACTATCGTGGATCAACCCGTATTCGCCGCTCGCCGCGCCGGCTTACCAGCTGACCCGACCGCTGCTGCAACCGCTGCAACGAGTGATCCCGAGCATTTCCGGGATCGACCTGTCGCCCTTGGTCGCGATCCTGCTGCTGCAAGTCGTGCTGATGCTGCTGTAAGAACGATGGCCGACTGGTTTCGCGACTGCGGCAATGGTCGCTTCATCCTGAGCCTGCATATCCAGCCCGGCGCCAAAAAGAGCGAGTGCGCCGGCTTGCATGGCGATGCGCTCAAAATCCGTCTTGCCGCACCGCCGGTCGACGGCAAGGCCAACACGGCCTTGATCGCCTTCATTGCCGAGCGCCTGGGCCTGGCCAAGGCCAAGGTCAGCCTCAAGAGCGGCCAGACCTCGCGCCGCAAGTCAATCGAGGTACAAGACACCGCCGCCGCCGCCCTCACCACGCTGGAGACTGATTGAGAGCGGGATTTTCCGGTTCAAGGCCAGTGCCCAAAACCGCCCTTTTGCTCGCTCCCGGGGAGCCAGGACTACCCGGCACCATCCCGTACTGGCTCGGCGGCGAGGTGCAGCCAGTCGACAATTTCCTCGTTCGGGGTGTAGCCGGCGACCAGGGCCTGTAGCTGGCGGCGCAAGGCGGCGATGTCGTTGGCGACGAATGCGGCCTCGAGAGTGTTCAGCCGGTCGCAGAGCGGCTCCCAGGGCAGGAAATCTTCGTGCGCTTTCATGATTCGCGGGTGCGTCGTCGGCAGGGGATGGCTGCCGATCAGCAGTTCCTCGTAGAGTTTTTCCCCTGGGCGCAGGCCGCTGATCTCGATGGCAACGTCTCCATCCGGATGCTGTTCGTCGCGCAGACTCAAGCCGGACAGCTCGATCATGCGCAGGGCAAGGTCCATGATGCGAACCGGCTGACCCATGTCGAGCACGAAGACATCGCCGCCCTGCCCCATGGCGCCGGCCTGGATCACCAGCTGGGCGGCCTCGGGGATGGTCATGAAGTAGCGGGTGATCTCCGGATGCGTCAGCGTGATCGGCCCGCCGTCGCGAATTTGCTGACGGAATTTCGGCACCACCGAGCCGGAAGAACCCAGCACATTGCCGAAACGCACCATGGCGAAGCGCGTTGCTCCCTGCCCCTGGGCCGCCATGGCCTGCAACACCATTTCCGCCAGGCGCTTGCTTGCCCCCATGATATTGGTCGGACGTACCGCCTTGTCGGTGCTGATCAGGACGAAATCGGCCACACCATGCTCGCGGGCTGCCTGCGCGGTCACCAAGGTGCCAAAAACGTTGTTGCGCACTCCTTCGACCGGATTGTGCTCGACCAGCGGTACGTGTTTATAGGCGGCCGCGTGGTAGACCGTGTGCGGCCGCCAGGCAGCCAGGATGCCGTGCATGCGGGGCGCATCCTGCACCGAGGCCAGCAGCGGCACCAGCTCCACCGCCAGCGTGCCGGCCTCGGCCTGCAATTCCTGGTGGATGGCGTAGAGCGCGAACTCGCTGTGCTCGACAAGGAGGAGAACCGCCGGTTCGGCCTGCAGAATCTGGCGGCACAGTTCGCTGCCGATCGAGCCGCCGGCACCGGTGACGAGAACGGTCTTGTCGCGGATATTGCGCGCCAGCAATTCGGGATCGGGGGCGACCGGCTCACGCCCGAGCAGGTCGTCGATATCGAGTTCCCGCAGATTGGAAATACCGATTTTCCCCTGCGACAACTCGGCCACGCTGGGCAGCGTGCGGACGCTGACATGCGCACCGAGCATGTGCGCGAGAATTTCGTTACGCCGCTTGCGCGAGGCCGAGGGTAAAGCCAGGAGCACGGTGGAAATATTTTCGGCCGCCACCCGCTCGGGCAGGGAAGCGGGATCGTGAATCGGCAAGCCGTTCATGACATGGCCGTGCAGGCGGCGGTCGTCGTCGAGAAAGGCAACAACCCGCATTTCGTGGCTATTGGCC
Organism: Azonexus sp.; assembly: GCF_023150235.1. Classification (GTDB taxonomy): domain Bacteria; phylum Pseudomonadota; class Gammaproteobacteria; order Burkholderiales; family Rhodocyclaceae; genus Azonexus. Next base: position 7,077 of record NZ_JAKLLH010000024.1, on the reverse strand, counting down.
AGGGCTGCCGCCAGTTGCCGCCCGGCGCTGCCGGCACCGTAGATCAAGACCCGTGGCAAGGCGGCCTGGCGCAATTGCGTGTGATAAAGCCCACCCAGCCAGAAGCGCGCCAGCGCCCGCGAGGCGCCGACCAGCAGCAGCAGCAGCATCGGCTGGATCACCCCGATGGTACGCGGCACGCCCGGCAGGCCGAAAAGAACCAGGAGTCCGGCATACATGCAGCCGTAAAGCAGGGAGGCCCGGGCGACGGTCATCAGCGCCGACCAGCCGGTGTAGCGGAAGATGGCACGGTAAAAGCCGTGGGTAACGAATATCGGCAAGGCCAGCAAGAGGGAAGCCAGAACCGCCCACCCCGGCTGCCAGAGGCCCGCGCCGGCGAGGGGAATCCATTCGCCCAGGCGCAGGTAATAGGCAACGTAGACGGAAAAAACGCAGAAAAAACTGTCCAGGGCCAGCACCAGCAGGCGCTTGGCCAGGCGAGGCATGGCAAGGACGGGTAGGGCCAGGCGTTTCAGCAACATCTTGGCGGCTCGATCAATGGCTGACCCCATCGCGCCGCAAAACCTTCACTGCCGTCAGCCAAACGATGCGCAGATCGAAAAGCAGCGAACGACGTTGCAAGTATTCGACATCCAGACGCACCTTGTCCGGGATCGGCAGTTCATCGCGCCCATTGATCTGCGCCCAGCCGGTCAAGCCCGGCAAAAGAGCATCGACCCCCTGCTCGCTGCGCAGGGCAATCAGGTCGTGCTGATTGAAGAGGGCGGGACGAGGGCCGACGAAGCTCATGTCGCCGACAAGGATGCTCCAGAGCTGGGGCAGTTCGTCGAGACTGCTCCGGCGCAGGAAGGAACCCATCGGCGTCAGCCAGGCCGCGGGATCGGCCAGCAGGTGGGTCGCCACGGCGGGGGTATCGATACGCATGCTGCGCAGTTTGGGCATGCGAAAAATGCGATTGTGGCGGCCAACCCGGTCGCTCCAGTAAATGGCCGGACCGGGAGAGGTCAGGCGCACGGCCATGAGCAGCAGTAGCAGCAGTGGGGAGAGCAGGAACAAGGCCGTCGCGGCCAGGCTCAGATCGAAAATGCGCTTCATCCTGGAAATTTCGGGTTATCCCTCGCCAAGCGGCGGCGATTCGTCGGCTTGTTTTGCCGCCTGCATCAAGGCCGCGAATTTTGCCACAACCCGGCGCACGGCGTGTGGCGGATGCGCACATAAGCAAAAGGCCCGGAAAATCCGGGCCTTTTGCTTGGGACAAGCGTCCGGGATTAGTGGCCGCTGGCGCCCGCTGCACCGACACCGGTTTCGGAACGGGTTTCCTGATCCGCGAAGTCAGCACGCTCCTTCTTCGCCTGCTCGCTGTTGTCGAGGATAGAGAACAGCCAGATACCCACGAAGCCGATGGTCATCGAGAACAGGGCCGGCGAGGTGTAGGGGAACCAGGCGGAACCCTTCGGATTACCCATGGTGGCTTCCCAGATCGACGGGGAAACCACGGTCAGGGCCACCGAGGAGATCAGACCCAGGAAGCCACCGATCACGGCGCCCTTGGTCGTGCAGTTCTTCCACAACACCGACATGAAGAGGACAGGGAAGTTGGCGGAAGCGGCAATCGCGAAGGCCAGGGAGACCATGAAGGCGATGTTCTGCTTCTCGAACGCGATCCCGAGGACGACGGCGATGACACCCAGGACCATGGTGGTGATCCGGGAAACACGCAGTTCGGCGGCGGAATCGGCGTTGCCGTTCTTGAACACGGTGGCGTACAAGTCATGCGACACGGCGGAGGCACCGGAGAGGGTCAGACCGGCAACCACGGCCAGGATGGTGGCGAAGGCAACCGCGGAGATGAAGCCGAGGAAGACGTTGCCGCCGACGGCGTTGGCCAGGTGAATGGCCGCCATGTTGCCGCCGCCCTTGAGCGCGCCCTTGGCATCCAGGAAAGCCGGATCGGTGAGCACGAAGCAGATGGCGCCGAAGCCGATGATGAAGGTCAGGATGTAGAAGTAACCGATCCAGGTGGTCGCCCAGAACACGGACTTGCGGGCTTCCTTGGCATCCGGCACGGTGAAGAAGCGCATCAGGATGTGCGGCAGACCAGCGGTACCGAACATCAGGGCCATACCGAAGGAGATGGCGGAGATCGGATCCTTCACGAAGTTGCCGGGGCCCATGATCGAGAGACCCATCTTGGCGGCTTCAGCTTCTTCCTTGCCGGCCTTGACGGCAAGCGCGGTCTTGATTTCAACGGCCTTGGCGAACATCGCTTCCGGGCTGAAACCGAACTTCAGCAGCACCATGAAAGCCATGAACGACGCACCGCAGAGGAGCAGGATGGCCTTGATGATCTGCACCCAGGTCGTGGCGGTCATGCCACCGAAGAGCACGTAGACCATCATCAGCGCGCCGACGATGACCACGGCCATCCAGTACTCGAGACCGAAGAGCAGCTTGATCAGCTGGCCGGCACCGACCATCTGGGCGATCAGGTAGAAAGCCACGACGACCAGCGTGCCGGTGGCGGCAAAGGCGCGGATCGGGGTCTGCTTGAAGCGGTAGGCGGCGACGTCGGCGAAGGTGAACTTGCCGAGGTTGCGCAGGCGTTCCGCCATCAGGAAGGTGATGATCGGCCAGCCAACGAGGAAGCCGATCGAGAAGATCAGACCGTCGTAGCCGTTGGCCATCACCGCGGCGGAAATACCGAGGAAGGAAGCCGCCGACATGTAGTCGCCGGCAATCGCCAGACCGTTCTGGAAACCGGTGATACCGCCGCCGGCGGTGTAGAAGTCAGCCGCCGACTTGGTCTTGGCCGCGGCCCATTTGGTGATGTACAGGGTGCCCGCGACGAAGATGGCGAACATCACGATGGCGGTCCAGTTGGTGGCCTGCTTTTCTGCCTGACCGAGGTCAGCACCGGCCGCCACGGCGGCACCGGCTGCGGCCAGCATGGCGACCATGGCCGCCAGTTGCTTGAGGGTCTTCGCCATTATTTGGCCTCCCGAATGATTTCTTCCTTGAGCGCGTCGAACTCGGTGTTCGCGCGACGGACATAGATGCCGGTGATGACGATCGTAAACAGGATCACACCGACACCGATCGGAATCCCGATCGTGGTCACGCCCGTGCTGCCCAGGGGTTGGGCCAGGAAGGACTTGTTGAAGGCGATCAGCGCGACGAACCCGTAGTACACCACCAGCATCAGGATCGTCATGATCCAGCCGTAGGTGTTACGAGTATCCTTCAGCTGCCGATATTTCGGGTTGGCCCGAATCTTCTCGTAAACATTGCCTTGCATTGATTTGCTCCTCAGACTTTTGGTTATAGAGGCATTGCTGCGGAGTCCAATTTAGGCGCCTGTTCTTACATTCAGCTTACAGGCGTTACGAAAAGCACAAGCGATGTCACATAACAAAATCAACAAAAATGGGGTTTTTCACGGTCGACCGTGAAAAACCCCAAAAAACAAGGACTTCGCCTTGGCGAAGCCCTTGTACGGTACAGCAGGTGACAGGCGATGCTTACATGCCCATGCCCATGCCGCCCATCCCCCCCATGCCGCCCATGTCAGGCATGCCACCTGCCGGCTTGTCTTCGGCCAGTTCGGCCACCATGCACTCGGTGGTCAGCATCAGGCCGGCGACGGAAGCGGCGTTCTGCAGCGCGGTACGGGTAACCTTGGTCGGATCCAGGACGCCCATTTCAACCATGTCGCCATACTCGCCGCTAGCAGCGTTGTAACCATAGTTACCCTTGCCGCGCACGACCTTGTCGACCACCACGGACGGCTCGTCGCCAGCGTTGGCAACGATTTCGCGCAGCGGGGCCTCGATGGCCTTGAGGATCAGCTTGATACCTGCATCCTGATCGTGGTTGTCGCCCTTGAGCTTGGCCAGGTTGGCACGGGCACGCAGCAGGGCAACGCCGCCGCCGGGAACAATGCCTTCTTCAACGGCGGCGCGAGTCGCGTGCAGCGCGTCTTCGACACGGGCCTTCTTTTCCTTCATTTCGACTTCGGTGGCCGCGCCGACCTTGATCACGGCCACACCGCCAGCCAGCTTGGCAACGCGCTCCTGCAGCTTTTCCTTGTCGTAATCGGAAGTCGCTTCCTCGATCTGGATGCGGATCTGCTTGACGCGGGCCTGGATCGTGGCTTCGTCGCCGGCACCGTCGATGATGATGGTGTTTTCCTTGGCGATCTCGACGCGCTTGGCCTGGCCCAGATCCTTCAGGGTGGCCTTTTCCAGCGACAGGCCGGTCTCTTCGGAGATGACGGTACCGCCGGTCAGGATGGCGATATCTTCGAGCATGGCCTTGCGGCGATCACCGAAGCCCGGTGCCTTGACGGCCACGGTCTTGAGGATGCCACGGATATTGTTCACCACCAGGGTGGCCAGCGCTTCACCATCGACGTCTTCGGCGATGATCAAAAGCGGGCGGGAGGACTTGGCAACTTGTTCCAGCACCGGCAGCAGATCGCGGATGTTCGAGATCTTCTTGTCGAAGAGCAGGACGAAGGGATTGTCGAGCAGGGCGATCTGCTTGTCCGGGTTGTTGATGAAGTACGGGGACAGGTAGCCACGGTCGAACTGCATGCCTTCGACGACGTCGAGCTCATTGGCCAGGGACTTGCCGTCCTCGACAGTGATGACGCCTTCCTTGCCCACCTTTTCCATCGCATTGGCGATGATGTTGCCGATGTCGGCATCGGAGTTGGCGGAGATGGAACCGACCTGGGCGATTTCCTTGGTCGTGGTACAGGGCTTTGAGATCTGCTTCAGCTCTTCGATGGTGGCGATCACGGCCTTGTCGATACCGCGCTTGAGATCCATCGGATTCATGCCAGCGGCGACGTACTTCATGCCTTCGCGAACAATGGCCTGCGCCAGAACGGTCGCGGTGGTGGTACCGTCACCGGCGATGTCGGAGGTCTTGGAAGCGACTTCCTTGACCATCTGGGCGCCCATGTTGGCGAACTTGTCCTTCAGTTCGATTTCCTTGGCGACGGAAACGCCGTCCTTGGTCACGGTCGGGCCGCCGAAGGAACGCTCGAGCACCACGTTGCGACCCTTGGGACCGAGGGTGACCTTGACTGCGTCAGCCAGGATGTTGATGCCCTCAACCATGCGGGCACGAGCGGAATCACCGAATTTGACGTCTTTAGCTGCCATTTAAAACTCCTGAAAATTGTTCTGTAGAGAAGTCGACCGTGAAAATCAGGCCTGGAGGACACCCATGATGTCTTCTTCGCGCATGACCAGGACTTCCTGGCCGTCAACCTTCACCGTCTGACCGGCGTACTTGCCGAACAGCACGCGGTCGCCCACCTTGACGTCCAGCGCAAGGTACTTGCCGGCATCGTCGCGCTTACCCGGGCCAACGGCCAGGATTTCGCCCTGATCCGGCTTCTCGCCGGCGGAATCGGGAATGACGATACCTGAAGCAGTGGTGCGCTCGGCTTCGACACGCTTGACGATCACACGGTCGTGCAAAGGACGGATATTCATTGAATTGACTCCTTGTAAGCTGGTTTGCAGGCAATGATGAAAACAGGCCGCGCCTCGCAGCGCGGCGGCGGCCGGTGCTTCTGTTAGCACTCAACCGCAGCGAGTGCTAATAATAGGGACGACATCCGGCGATTTCAAGCCCCCGCGAGAAAAGTCCCTGTCACCGCGAGTTGCGCACAAGCGGCCAGGCGAAATGGAAATACCCGTGACGGCACTTAAAAAAAGGCCGGAAATCGCTTTCCGGCCTCATTGGGCGTGTACTCGGGGCAAGGAAGAAAAAAAGCGCCGAAGACCCGTGGCTCAGAGCACGGCCAAGGCAGCGGCGTAATCGGGTTCGTCCTTGATTTCGCCAACCAGTTCGCTGTGCAGCACGACGTTGTTTTCGTCGAGCACCACCACGGCGCGGGCGCTGACGCCGGCGAGGGGGCCGGCGGCGATGGCCACGCCGTAGTTTTCGAGGAATTCACGACCACGCATGGTCGACAGCGTGACCACATTCGCCAGGCCTTCGGCGCCGCAGAAGCGCGCCTGGGCAAAAGGCAAGTCGGCGGAAATGCAGAGCACGACGGTATTGGGCAACTCACTGGCCCTGGCATTGAACTGGCGTACCGAAGTAGCGCAAGTCGGGGTGTCGATACTCGGGAAGATATTGAGAATCTTGCGCTGGCCGGCGTAGCCGGTCAGCGAGACATCGGCAAGATCCTTGCCAACCAGCGAGAAGGCCGGGGCAGTTTCGCCCCTTTGGGGAAAATGACCGGTAACGGGAATGGCGTTGCCGCCGAGGGTGACGCTCTGGCTCATGCTGGGCTCCAGAAAAACGGGGGTCGGAAAAAGGGCAGCTGGACTGCCGACCGGGTCTCAGACGCCAGGAGCACGAGCAAGTTCCACCGATCCGCCGGTGGATTTTTACGGTCGACTTGAGAAAACGGCGGTTTTGGGGGGTTGACCGTGGAAAAGCGGGAGCCCAATCAACAAAAAAGCCCATTCTTACGGTCGACCGTGAAAACGGGCTTTTTTCCAAACCCCGGCCCGCCGGACGACCCCGGAACCAGGGTTGAAACGGCGGCTCATTATCAATTCCAAAGCTGATTGCTTCTGAGAGCGCTCTTTGACTTGAAATTACACAGATCACGGCTACCGTGAACATCGATACATGCTCCTGGTTCGATATTCACACCCCTTTGTGCGATTCACGTAAATGCCAGTTCGCAAAATTCCAAAGAGCTACCGGAACGTTACGGGTATCGCCGCGCAAACCAAGGCGATTGGGGAAGCGCGTTTTGAGTCTCCGCTAGAGCGAGACTTTATCGCGCTCCTGGAATTTTCATCCGAGGTGGCAAGGTACGAAGTTCAGCCAGTCAAGATCGAGTGGAAGGATGCGCAAGGGAAGTCGTGTTCCTACCACCCCGATGTACGCGTCGAGTTTTGCGATGAGTTAATTCTACTTTGTCAGATTCGGCATCAGTTTGATGCCCCGAGGGTTTTGGCCTGATTTTCGTAAGCAGATTGCATGGCTTCAAGTCGTCGTCGATGGCGTTCTGTGATCATCTCCGCCATATCGTCGTCGGTTTTG
>NZ_JAKLLH010000023.1 GCF_023150235.1 Azonexus sp. | reverse complement strand
CAAAACCGACGACGATATGGCGGAGATGATCACAGAACGCCATCGACGACGACTTGAAGCCATGCAATCTGCTTACGAAAATCAGGCCAAAACCCTCGGGGCATCAAACTGATGCCGAATCTGACAAAGTAGAACTAATCGCCGTGTTCTGGCTATTGCGGGCTATGGAGCAAGTTGCCTTTTTTCGGCTGCGGCATTGGGCGTCTTGGGTTTTTCTTGGCGCTTTCTTGGGAGGTTCAAGCATCTATGCTGTTGTCTTGGTCATTTGCCCCTAACCAACTCTACGGACTTCCCCGGTCCATCAGGCATCGAATTCTGATTGATTTGAGCGACCTATGATTGACTCTTACGCCTCAGAAATACGCGAGCAAGAAATTCACGAGATCAGGCGGCACAGGAAGACGCTTACCACTCGATGATTTGGTTCGAGTAGATGTGACGAAACGTCCATGCTCGTGGGCGCTCTTCAGCAGAGATGGCTGGTTGATTCGGGATCGGCATCATCGCTCCCCGCTCCACGAAACGACTTCGGCGTACGCCCGAAATACCGAGCAAACGCGGCGCTGAAGTTTGTCGGATGCTCATAGCCGACCGCATACGCGGTTTGGGAGACCCTTGCACCGGACTCCAGCAGCACCCACGCCCGTTGCATGCGCAGTTGCAGCAGATACCGTGCTGGCGTGATCCCGAACAGCTTCCGGAACCCATGTTTGAAGGCATGTTCGTTGAGCCCGACGGTCATGCATAGGTAGGGAATCGTCAGGCGACGGTCCATGTGCGTATGCATCAAGTCGCGGGCACTGGTCAATTTTCCGACGCTTGTGCTGTCAAGACCGGCAGATGCGGATACCGCCCCGGCCGACAGCGGACGCAGAACCTCGGCCGCCAAGGTCAGCGCCGCGATCTGGCGATCCATGGGAGACATGGCCTCAAGCGCAAGCAAGGGATGGAGCAAGACGCGGCACCACGGTTCAATCGGCCGCTCACCAAGAAAGGCAACGCCGTCCCCGCTGACGAGCCTGCCCGCAGCGTCCTCCCCCAGATAACGTTCGAGGGCCTGCGCAGAGAACACCAGGCGCAACTGCCGGGCAGTCACGCCCGCCAGAAAACGCCGCTCGCCCGCACTTGAAGCGAATGCCGTGAGTGTCGCCCGGCCGGCACGAAACTTCAGCACCGGCCCCTTGCGCGCCATATAGCCGGATTCCCCGGCCAGGGCGAAGGTGGCCACGAGCGCCGTTCCGGAACCGCTTTGCGCAGCCTCCTCGGCCAGGTCGTGGTGCGGGCGGTACTCGGATCGCACCACGGTCAGCCCGTCGCCCAAGGGAGTGCGGTCCGCCCAGCACGTCCCGTAACCGGCGGGCAAGGTCACGCGGCTCCCCCCTGCTATCGCAGTCGGGGTGCACGCTGCCTCATCGATACACGCCCGGCAAAGCATCGTCCGACTCCTCTGGTACTCCCGATCGCATATTGATTCCTCCCGATTTCATTCAACTCTACATGAGATTAATTCTTATTTGGCCATAGTATTTCTGTCATTGCAAATGCTTTGAGGAATCGAACAATGCGCAGAACTCTCCGTTGCGATGTCGGCCTGTTGTCGCTCCTGCTTGGGGCTAGTCAGACCGCCTGGCCGCAGGATGCTGTCGAACTCCCAGCCGTCACCGTGACGGTCAACAAACAGTCCCAGGCGCTGGAGCGCGTGCCGGCCAGCGTCACCGCCTTCGATGGCGACGAGCTGGAGATGGCAGGAGCGCGCGGCCTGTCCGACGTCACCGCGATGACACCCGGCTTCGCAGCCCAGCCGATATTGGGCCAGTCCGGCGTGCAGCCGCCGGTAGTTCGCGGCCTGACCGCCAACGTCATCTCGTTTTCGTCGTCGGCCGTGCTCGCGGTGGATGGCGTGGCGACGCTCCGCGGCCAGGGCTTCGATGACAGCCTGCTCGGTGTCGAGCGCGTCGAGATCCTGCGCGGACCACAGTCCACGCTCTATGGGCGCAATGCGGAGGCCGGCGTGGTCAACATCGTCACGCGCAAGCCGGGCAACGACCCGTACGCCCAGGTCTCGCTCGACCTGGGCAGCCGCGACAAGCAGGCGCTGCGCTTCGACGCCAGTCGCGCCCTGGTGCCGGACACGCTTTATCTCGGCGTGGCCGGTGAGTTCGCCCGGCAGGACGGGTTCATCGACAACACCTATACCGGCAAGACTGAGGACGATCGCGAGCGCCACAGCGGCAGGCTCGTGCTGCGCTGGACGCCGGATGCGCGCACCGACATCGCGCTGCGCCTTACCCAGCGCGAATACGACGACGGCGGTTCGAACTGGGGACCCACGGGCGGCCCGCGCGAAACGGTCCGCTCCGGAGCGCAGAGCTGGAACCGGACCAAGTCGCGTACCGAGTCGCTGGATGTTTCCCATGAACTCGCCTCCGGCCTGCGCCTGCGTTCGATCACGGCCAACAACGAGCACTTCGATCGAATTCTGCAGGACTATGATTTCCAGCCCGCGGACCGGATGCACCTGGGCCGCGACCACCGATTCCAGACCCTCTCCCAGGAGTTCCGGCTTGAAGGAAAGCTGGGCGCCAGCACTTGGCTCGCTGGCCTTTACCTCGACCGAGACGACAACGAGCTCAATTTCGAGAACAAGACACCGCTTGCCCTGACTCGCACCGCCTCGACGCAGAAGGGAAGTTCGGGTGCGTTGTTCACCCATTGGGAGATTCCGCTCGCCGAACGCTGGTCGCTGGAGGCCGGCGCCCGCATCGAGCGCGACGAAATCCGCTTCAGGCTGACCGAAGGGAACGAGCAGACGCGCGACTGGACGCGTTTCACACCCAAGCTGGCCGTGCAGTACCAATGGCAGCCCCAGACGCAGGTCTACGCCAGCGTGGCGGATGGTTTCCGTGCCGGCGGCTTCAATACCTTCGCGTCCGAAACCTACCGGAGCTACGAGCCGGAAAAGCTGCGTGCCTACGAACTGGGCATCAAGGGCACGCTCCTGAGCCGCCGCCTGCGCTACAGCGCCGCCGTGTATCGCATGGACATCGACGACATGCAGGTGCAGCAGATGGGTCCGGTGCTTGGGCAAATATTCATTACCAATGCCGCCACGGCGCGATCGACCGGCGCGGAGGCCGAGCTGCGCTGGCTGCTCGGCGCGGGCTGGCAGCTTCAGGCGGCGCTTGGGCTGAACCACACCCGTTTCCGCCAATTCAAGGATGGCGGCAACGATTACGCCGGAAACCGAAATCCGTTCGCGCCGGACATCAACGGACACCTTGGCCTGCGCTACGACGCCCCACAGGGCTGGTACGCGCAGGCGCAGGTCGCCGGTTACGGCAAGGTCTATGTGGACGCCGCCAACACGGCAGCCTACCGGCGGCCCGGTTACGGCGTCATCAACCTGGCCGCCGGCTATGCGTGGGGGCACACGGAGCTGACCGCCTACGTCAACAACGCCGCCGACAAACAGTACGACACCGTCGGATTCCCGAGCGGCACCATCACCATCTACAGTCCGCCGCGCGAATTCGGATTGCGGCTGAATTGGCGTCTTTGAAACGGGAGCGACATGAAGACCCATCCCTTGAAGGCCTATTGGAATCTGGCCGCCGCCGCTATCCAGACCGAGGCGCTCTCGAGCGCCCTGACGCTGGGCATCTTCGAACCACTGGTCGCCCCCCTGACTGCCGACGAACTGGCTGCCCGGCTTGGCTTGCACGCCGGGAACACCGCCCACCTACTCGATCTGCTGTGGGGCATGGGCCTGCTGGAGCGATCCGTCCGGCCCGCTCTGGACCACCTTGAATCCGCCGAGCCGACCTATCGGCTCGGTACCACCGCCCGCACCTACTTCCTGCGCGCGTCGCCGCAGTGGTACGGAGACGCCTGGTTCTATCGCGAAAGCCGGCTCAGGCAAGCTGCCGGACTGCTGCGGGATCAGGTGCGGCAGGGTACGCAAGCCGAAGGCGGGCAGGCCCTCGAGCGCTTTGCCGAGCAGTGGGCCGCCGCCGCGCGCGGGCAACTGGCCCAGGATCAGCACGCGGCCACCGTGCCGGCAGCGCTGGAGGTCATGTCCCGGGTGCCGGAGTTCGCATCGGCGACCCGGCTGCTCGACCTGGGCGGCGGGCCGGGGTGGGTGGCCATCGAACTGGCGCGCCGGCAGGATGGACTCTCCGGCGTGGTTTTCGATTTTCCGGAGGCCGTCGCCGTCGCGAAAGAGAACATCGCCACTGCGGGGCTGGCGCAGCGTATCGAGGTGCTGGGCGGCGACCTGGGGAGGGATGATATCGGCAGCGGCTACGACCTCATCTGGTGTTCCTCGGTGCTTCACTTCGTGCCCGATGTCGAAGCCGCGCTGCGCAAGATGCACGCGGCACTGCGGCCGGGCGGCACGCTGGTCTGCGCACATGCGGAAATCGGCAATGATCCTTCCGCTGCCGCCCAAGTGTTGCAGTATTACCTGCCGATGCTGATGCAGGGGCGGTATGTCGGACGACAGGGGGACGTGGCGGCGGTGATGGCGCGCGGCGGCTTTGTCCGCATCGAGAGCTTTGCCTGCGGCATGTTTCCGATGGCACCGCTCCCTGTCGTCGTCGGGCGCAAGGACGCATGAGTAGGCCGCGATCCCTCATGCGCCAGGCGCTGTTCGGCTGGGTCAACTTCGCCCTGACGGCTCCGGGCATCTATCTCTGGGTGGGACTGCCGCTGGTCATGCGGCAGCACGGCTGGTCGGGTACCGAGATCGGTCTATTTCAACTCGCCAGTCTGCCGGCGGTGTTCAAACTGTTCCTCGCCCTGACCGTCCAGCGCTGGCGGCCGGGGCGCCGCCCCGAACTGCACTGGGCATGGCTGACCGGTGCCGGCTACCTTCTGGCGCTCCTCGGTCTGGCCGCCCTGGGTGCCGACACCCACAAGGGCGCTCTCTTCGCGCTGACCTTCCTCGCAGCCCTGTGCGCCACCTGGGTGGACATCCCGGTCAATGCGCTGGCGATCCAATTGTTCCGGCCCGAGGAACGCCCGCTCGCGGGTGGCGTTCGCTCGGCGGTCACTTTCGCTGGCGCCGTGGTGGGCGGCGGCTTCATGCTGCTGGTCCAGCAGGCGTTCGGCTGGGCCGCGCCCTTCCTAATCCTGGGCGCCTGCCTGCTGGCGGCGCTTGCGCTGCTCGGACTCGTGCGGGAAGACACCCATGCGCAGAGCATGCATAGCTTGCCGCCACTCGCCGTCTGGCGCGGTTTTTTCCAACAGGCCGGCGCGGGAACATGGACGGTGGCGCTGCTCGGTTACTTCCCCTTCGTGGCCGCCGCCTGGCTCTACCTCAAACCCCTGTTCCTCGACCGCGGCTTTCCCGCCAGCGAGGTCGCCTTGATTGCCGGTGTCGGCGGCGGGGCACTCGGAGCAGCGGCGAGTCTGGCCGCCGGCTTCGCGCCGCGCGGCCGCGTGTCGGGCATCCTGCCGCTGTCCGCCGGCGCCAATGTCGTCGCCCTCGCCTTGCTGGCCGTGGCGACGGCGCATGGGTCCGGTCCCTTGTTGCTCGCCGCCGCCGCGCTGTTGGCCATCGCCATGGGCGTGGCCTCCTCGCTGGCCTTCGCGCTGATGATGGAATTCGCCCGTGACGGCTGGCGAGCCGCCGACTACGGGCTGCAGGCCAGTCTGTTCACATTCGGCCGTATCGCGACCGCCCCCTTGGCCGGGCTGCTGCTCGACCGGTTTGGCTACCCCGGCATGCTGGCCGCGCTCGCGCTTGCCGCGCTGCCGGTTGCCCTGTTGATCGCCGCATGGCGGGGATCAGGTATTTTACTATCGAAAGGAGCCGCCCAATGATCTCGAAACGACGCCTTGCCGCCCTGTCGGTGCTGTCCTTGCTGGCTTTGCCGACCGCCGCCGACGAACGCCCCAAGGCCGAGCAATGCGCCCGCATCGAACCGGGTCCGGCGCAGTACTCTCTGATCCATCCCTTCCACCTGCCGCACGTACTGCGCTTCATCAAGGACAATGCGGCTGCCTTCCGTATCGACGGCGAACAGCAGCAGGCGATCGATCGGCTCACCGCCGAGGTGCGCGGCCCGACGCAAACCCGGCAGGCCGAAGCCGCCAGGCTGGAGAGAGAAATCTCCATCGCCGCATTCGACGGTCAGGACAGCCGTGCGCAAACGGAGCGCTTCGGCCGCCTGCAGCAGGTCAAGCGGGAAATCGCGGAAATTCACGTCGATTTCGTGAATCGACTGCGCGGCATTCTTTCGCTGGAACAGTATGCGCTTCTGCGAAAGCTGGCCGAGCATTGAGACATGCGGAGGAAGGCGGCTGTGCACCGTCCTGCCAGAGCCGACGCTTAGCAATGCACGGAGGGCTCCGGAAGACTCGCTGTTAGTCCGCACTAGGAGACTTGACGAGGGAAGGTTGGATGGACCTGCGACATCTTCGATGCTTCCTGGCCGTAGCCGAAGAGCTTCACTTCGCCCGTGCGGCGGAAAAACTGCATATCGAGCAGTCTCCACTTTCGCGCGCCATAAAAGAACTCGAAGAGGAACTGGGTACTCAACTATTCTCCCGCACCACCCGCAGCACCCGACTGACGCGCGCGGGTCGGATGTTCTTCGAACATGTGCCCCGCGTCTTCGCCTCCTTGAAACAGGCCTGCGACAGCGTAAAGGCCGTCGCCAACGGCTTTCACGGCCAGTTGCGCATTGCGTTGTCTGATGGCATCACGCCGACTTGCTTCTCAGCTCTCTTGGCACTCTGCCGGCAGGAAGAGCCTGAAATCGAGATTCGCCTGATCGAGGTACCCCTGTGCCAGCAGATCAAGGGGTTGCACGACGATCTCTACGACGTAGGGTTTGCTCAGTTGGATGAAGCTGGTGACGGACTTGTTGCCGAACCCATTTGGCACGATCCATTGATGGTGGCGGTTCCGACACGCCACCCCTTGCTCGCCTACAAGCGTGTACCGCTGGACGAGGTGTTGCGCTATCCCCTGGCACTCGGCGATGCGCATGCATGTGAAGGACACGCTCGCCAAATTGATCGTGCTTTGCGCCAATCGAGCCTGGAACCGTTGATCGCCGAACGAGTTGCATCCTTCGATCTCATGATGACCCTGGTGTCGGCCGGTTTTGCACTCGGGCTGGCGGGCGCATCGCAGATTGCCGCCAGCCGTGAACCCAGCGTGGTGGCTCGGCCGCTGGCTGGCCGTTCGCACATGCTCACGACTTACCTGTTACGCGTGGATAGCGAACCGTCAGATGCCTTGGCTCGTTTCATCGAACGAGTCCTTGCCATTGATCCCCCAAGAGGAAAGACCTCTGCTGCACTTGAACGAACTGATCCACCGGAGGAAATCGAGCCATGAAGAAGATCATCCCGCTTCTGCTAGCTGCAACGCTGGTGGCTTGCGGCAAATCCGAACCACCCGCGACGAGCAACAACTCAGCGCCAATCGAAACGGTCGAATCACTCGCTGCCAATCCTGAACGGTTGAAGGCACTGCGCCAGCAATGCAAGACGGACCGCGCGAGGCTCGGCGATGAACTCTGTAACCGAGTGGCCGAGGCGACGAACCGACGTTTTTTCGGAGAAGGCAAAACGCCCTACACGCCGCCGAAGGAGCAGCCCAAGTTCTAACCGCGGCCGATTTGAAGCAAGACTTCGCTTGTTTTCTCAACACGCCGCAACGCGCTTTCGCTTGCGGCATTTTTATTGGTTTTCCCCCTGCATGAATTGATGCTTTTTGAGGCATCTTTGTCCCGATAACGGTCTTTGACCGGCCTTGTTCTGACTCCGATCCTGATGGCTGCGGCACGTCTTCGTGCCACTTGCCACATGGGAGAAATCGGAGGCCAGAATGCAAGGTCAAGGTGTGCTGTTCGGGCAGATCGCCGTAGTTTTCGGCATTGTGATCGCCGGTGTGTGGGGCGCCACACAATGGACAGCCGCCGCTCTGGGCTACCAACTACGCCTAGGTTCGCCCTGGTTCGATTTCTTCGGCACGCCGGTCTATCACCCTTGGCGGCTGTTCGAGTGGTGGTTCTTCTTCGATGCCTACGCGCCGCATGTCTTCGACATCGGCGGCGCAATCGCAGGCGGCAGCGGGCTAGTCGCCGTCGTGGTCGCTATCGGCATGTCGGTGTGGCGTTCACGGCAATCGAAGCTGGTCACGACCTATGGCTCCGCGCGCTGGGCCGATGCCACCGACATCCGCAAAGCCGGGCTGAATCAGCCCGTCGGCGTTTTTCTCGGGCTGCATGACGGCCAGTACCTGCGGCACGAAGGACCGGAACACGTCCTGACCTTTGCACCGACACGCTCAGGCAAGGGCGTTGGTCTCGTGGTGCCAACGCTTCTTTCTTGGCCAGCGTCCGCAGTCATCCACGACATCAAAGGCGAGAACTGGCAGATCACCGCGGGCTGGCGCTCGCGCTTCTCGCACTGCCTGCTGTTCAACCCCACCGATCCCAAATCAGCAGCCTACAACCCGCTGCTGGAGGTTCGGCGTGGTGCGCATGAAGTGCGCGACGTGCAGAACATCGCCGACATCCTGGTTGATCCTGAAGGCGCACTGGAGCGCCGCAACCATTGGGAAAAGACTTCGCACGCGCTGCTGGTCGGCGCCATCCTGCACGTTCTCTACGCAGGTGAGGACAAGACCCTGCGCGGCGTTGCCAATTTCTTGTCCGACCCAGCATGCCCGTTCGAGCTGACGCTGCATCGGATGATGACGACACGGCATCTCGGTGACACGCCTCATCCTGTCGTTGCCTCAGCAGCGCGCGAAGTGCTCAACAAGAGCGACAACGAGCGTTCGGGCGTGCTGTCCACGGCCATGTCCTTTCTCGGCCTGTACCGCGACCCCACGGTGGCCGAAGTCACCTCGCGCTGCGACTGGCGCATCGCCGACCTGATTTCGGCAGAGCATCCGGTATCGCTGTATCTGGTCGTGCCGCCATCCGACATCAGCCGCACCAAGCCGCTGGTGCGGCTGATCCTCAACCAGATCGGCCGGCGCCTGACCGAATCGCTGGACGGCTCAGATGGCATCGCGCGCCGCCACAAGCTGCTGTTGATGCTCGACGAGTTCCCAGCGCTGGGCCGACTCGATTTCTTCGAGACGGCCTTGGCGTTCATGGCCGGTTACGGCATCCGCAGCTTCCTGATCGCCCAGTCGCTCAACCAGATCGACAAAGCCTACGGCCAGAACCATTCCATCCTCGACAACTGCCACGTCCGGGTGACGTTCGCCACCAACGACGAACGCACCGCCAAGCGCATCTCCGAGACGCTGGGCACGGCCACTGAGCTGCGCGCGCAGCGCAACTACGCGGGACACCGGCTTGCACCGTGGCTGGGCCACCTGATGGTGTCGCGCCAGGAAACGGCGCGGCCATTGCTGACGCCTGGCGAGGTGATGCAACTCCCGCCGGATGAGGCCGTCGTGATGGTGTCCAGCGTGGCGCCGATCAAGGCGAAGAAGCTGCGCTACTACGCCGATGCGAACTTCAAGCGGCGCGTACTGCCACCGCCCGCACTCGCAGCCAGTCGCTACGCCGACGCGCCGCCTCGGCAGCCCGACGACTGGAGTGCTTTGGCGATCCCCACGGCACCAACCGCACCTGCCGCTACGGCTTTGACCGACAGCGAAGCCGGCACCGCCGATGACGGTGGACCGCGCCGTCAGCCAGAGCAATCCGAAGTCGCCGAGTACCACCCCGAACAGGAACCTGTCAGCAACGACCTGGCACTGCTCGATGACGACGACTTGCCACTGCCTGCCTCTGCCTTATTTCCCCGCCAGCTCGACCCGGCCATGCAACGCACGGCCCGGCTGGCATCCCTCGATCCCGACGACGGAATCCAGCTATGAGCCAATACCGCCTCAACCTGTTCATTCCGCCCGAACATGCCAAGCGTCTGGACGAACTGGCCGCCAAGAAAGGCGTGTCCAAGTCGTCCATCGTCGCGGCGGCACTGGCGTCCTGGCTGTCGCCGGATGCAGGCGACCAGCGCGAGGCGGCCATCGCCAAGCGGCTTGATCGACTGTCACGCCAGTTCGAGCGGCTGGAGCGCGACCAGAACATCGAGATCGAGACGCTGGCGCTATTCGTTCGCTACTTCCTGACCGTCAGCACCCCGGTTCCCGAGACACACCAGGAAGCGGCCCGCGCCCAAGGCAAGGCGTGCTTCGAGCAGTTCGTCGAACAGCTTGGCCGTCATCTGTTGCGTGGGCGCAGTCTGGTGCGTGACGTGGTGGAAGAACTTCAGCCCGACTCTGCGCGGCTGGACGAAGCGGCGGCGTTGGCCGAAGCCCAGGAGCGTGCCTCATGAGCGCGCAACCCGAGTCCTTCACCGCCACGTCGCTGGACCGCCGCATTCGCATGCTGCGCACGGCCATGGGGCCAGTGATTGCCGCCGCCCTCGAAGACCCCGACGTGGTGGAAATCATGCTCAACCCCGACCGGTCACTGTGGGTCGATCGCCTGTCGTCCGGTCGCGCACCGCTGGGCGTGGAGCTGCCCGAGGAGGATGGCGAGCGGATCATCCGGCTGGTCGCAGCCCACGTCGGTGCGGAAGTCCATCGCGGCCAACCGCTCCTGACCGCCGAGCTACCCGAGACGGGCGAACGCTTCGAAGGCATTCTGCCGCCTGCCGCACCGGGGCCAGCCTTCGCGCTGCGCAAGCGGGCCGTGAACATCATCGGCCTGGATCGCTACGTGGCCGACGGCATCCTGTCCGCCCCACAGGCCGAGTTCCTGCGCCATGCGGTGTGCGAGCGGCAGAACATCCTGATCGCCGGCGGCACCTGCACTGGCAAGACGACGCTGGCGAACGCCTTGCTCGCCGAGACCGCCGTCACCGGCGACCGCGTGCTGGTGCTCGAAGACACCATCGAATTGCAATGCGCCGCCCGCGACCATGTGCCGCTGCGCACGCGCACGGGCGTCGTGTCCATGACCGAACTGGTGCGCGCCACGATGCGGCTGCGCCCCGACCGTGTGGTTGTCGGCGAAGTACGCGGCGGCGAGGCGCTGGATCTCATCAAGGTCTGGGGTACCGGCCACCCCGGTGGCATTGCCACCATCCACGCCGGTTCCGCACTGGGCGCGCTGCTGCGCCTGGAACAGTTGGTTCTCGAAGTCGCGGTGAATCCGCCGCGTGCACTGATCGCCGAGGCGGTGAACGTCGTCGTATTCATCGTCGGCCGTGGCCGCAAGCGCCGCATCGAAACCATCGCCCGTGTCGCGGGCTTCGACGGTGTGGGCTATCGCCTGGCGGACGTGCTGGAAACGCCGTTTCCAGAGCTGTTGCCACCTTCTTCCGTCGTTCCTTCCCTGTCCCTCAACCACTCTGGAGAACTGCCATGACGCACGCCCATGCTTTCCGCTTTTCCGTAAATCCCGCTTCGATCCTCGCTCGCCTGCGTCGTCTGGCCGAGCCCGCCCATCACGGACTGCTGCTGGCCGCCGCGATGCTGACGATGGCCGGCACCGCGAAGGCGGCCGGCTCCTCAATGCCCTGGGAAGGGCCGCTGCAATCCATCCTCGACTCCATCCAAGGGCCGGTGGCTCGGATCATCGCGGTCATCATCATCATTTCGACGGGCCTGGCGCTGGCCTTCGGTGATACGTCAGGGGGCTTTCGCAAGCTGATCCAGATCGTGTTCGGCCTGTCCATTGCCTTCGCCGCGTCCTCATTCTTCCTGTCGTTCTTCAGCTTCTCCGGCGGGGCCGTCGTATGAGCACGGCCAACGACCTGCCGGGCTTCGAGATTCCGCTGCATCGCTCGCTGACCGAACCGATCCTGCTGGGCGGTGCGCCGCGCACCGTGGCGATTGCCAACGGCACGTTGGCCGCCGCCGTGGGCCTGGGTCTGCAACTATGGATTCCGGGCCTGGTGCTCTGGATCGTCGGCCACTCGCTGGCGATGTGGGGCGCGCGCGTCGATCCGCAGTTCATGCAGGTGTTTGCCACCCACCTGAAACACAAACCGCTGCTGGACGTGTGAGGGCCATGCCATGCTGAACCTCGCCGAATACCGCCAGCGCCCGGCCTTGCTTGCCGACTGGCTGCCCTGGGCCGGTCTGGTCGCGCCGGGTGTCGTGCTCAACAAGGATGGCAGTTTCCAGCGCACGGCGCGCTTTCGTGGGCCGGACCTGGACAGCGCGACGCAAGGCGAGCTGATCGCCACGACGGCACGGCTGAACAATGCGCTGCGCCGGCTCGGCTCTGGCTGGGCGCTGTTCGTCGAAGCCGAACGCAGGCCAGCGGCAGGCTATCCGCACTCGGATTTCCCGGAGCCCTTGTCCTGGCTGGTGGACGAGGAGCGGCGTGCGACCTTCGAAGAGTCGGGGAACCACTTCGAGAGCGGCTATCACCTCACGCTGCAATACCTGCCGCCCGAGGAGTCCCGCGCACGGGCGGCCAAGATGCTCTACGAGAACACGCCCACGCAAGGCGTGGACTGGCGCGAACGCCTATCGGCCTTCGTCGCGGAAACCGATCGCATTTATGACTTGCTGGATGGTGTGATGCCGGAGATCGACTGGCTCGACGACAGCCAGACGCTGACCTACCTGCATGCGACCGTTTCGATACACCGCTACCGCATCGGCGTGCCGGAAGTGCCGTTCCATCTCGATGCGCTACTGGCCGACGCGCCGCTGGTCGGCGGCCTCGTGCCCATGCTGGGCGACCAGCACCTGCGCGTGGTGACGGTGCGTGGCTTCCCGACCTCGACCTGGCCTGGGATTCTGGACGACCTCAACCGGCTCGGCTTCGCTTACCGCTGGAGCACGCGCTTCCTGTGCATGGACAAGGCTGAGGCTGAGAAGGAACTGGGCCGCCTGCGCCGACAGTGGTTTGCCAAGCGCAAGAACGTCCTCGCGCTGCTGCGCGAAACCATCTTTCAACAGGAAAGCCCGTTGGTCGATACCGACGCCAGCAACAAGTCCGCCGACGCGGACGCGGCATTGCAGGAACTGGGCAGCGATCAGGTCGCTTTCGGTTACGTCACCGCGACCGTAACCGTGCTGGATGCCGACGCCAACACGGCCGACGAAAAGCTGCGCAGGGTGGAGCGCGTCATTCAGGGCCGTGGCTTCGTGACGATCCCGGAGACGCTGAACGCTGTGGAGGCCTGGCTGTCGTCGGTGCCGGGCAATGCCTATGCCAATGTCCGCCAGCCCATCGTCTCGACGCTGAATCTCGCGCACCTGATGCCGGTGTCGGCGGTGTGGGCCGGGCCGGAGAAGAACGATCACCTCGACGGACCGCCGCTGATCGTCACGCGCACCGAAGGCGCGACGCCATTCCGGCTGGTGACGCACATCGGCGACGTGGGGCATACGCTGGTGGCCGGGCCGACCGGCATGGGCAAATCGGTTCTGCTCGCCACGCTGGCGATGCAGTTCCGCCGCTACCCCGGCTCCCGCATCTTCGCCTTCGACATGGGGCGCTCGATGCGCGCCACCATTCTCGGCCTGGGCGGTGAGCACTATGACCTGGGCGCTGATGGCACAATCGCTTTCCAGCCTCTCGCCAGTATCGACCGGGAGGGCTATCGCACCTGGGCGGCCGAGTGGGTCGAAGGCCGCCTGCGGCACGAAGGCATTGCGGTCGGCCCGGACGAGAAGGTGGCCATCTGGTCGGCACTCGGCAGTCTCGCGGGTGCCCCCGTCGAGCAACGCACGCTCACCGGCCTGTCGGTGCTGCTGCAATCCAACGTGCTGCGCCAAGCGCTCGCGCCCTACGTGCTCGGCGGCGCGCACGGCAAGCTGCTGGATGCCGACAGCGACCGGCTGGGCGTGGGCGACGTTCAGGGCTTCGAGATGGAGGAACTGATGCACAGCAAGGCCGCAGTGCTGGCCGTGCTGGGCTATTTGTTCGCACGCTTCGACGAGCGTTTCGACGGCGCGCCAACACTGCTGATCCTCGATGAAGCCTGGCTGTTCCTGGACGACCCGGTGTTCGCGGCGCGCATCCGCCAATGGCTCAAGACACTGCGCAAGAAGAACGTCAGCGTCATCTTTGCCACGCAGTCGCTCGCCGACATCAAGGACTCGACCATCGCACCCGCGATCATCGAGAGCTGCGCGAGCCGCATCTTCCTGCCCAACCCGCAGGCCACCGAGCCGCAGATCCGCACGATCTACGAGGGCTTTGGGCTGAATTCCCGGCAAATCGAGATCGTCGCCACCGCCCAGCCCAAGCACGACTACTACTACCAGTCGCGTCAGGGCAACCGCCTGTTCGATCTTGACCTTGGGCCAGTCACGCTCGCCTTTGCGGGCGCTTCGACACCCCAGGATCAGCGCGCAATCGACAGCGTGCTGCGCGATGCCGGAACACCGGGCTTCGCGGGTGCCTGGCTGCGCCATTGCGGCCTCGATTGGGCGGCCGACCTGTTGCCGTCCGCTCCCTCGGCCGCGTCCTTCCTCGCTTCCCAACCTCTGGAGGTTTCCCCATGAAAAAACGTCTTCTTGCCGTCGCTGTTGCCGCCTTGATCGGTGCCATGCCCGTCGCACACGCGCAATGGGTCGTCATCGACCCCACGAATCTGGCCCAGAACATCCTGACTGCCGCGCACACGCTGGAGCAGATCAACAACCAGATCAAGCAGCTTCAGAACGAAGCGCAGTCCTTGATGAACGAGGCTCGCAACCTCGCAAGCCTGCCTTTCAACGTGGTCAATCGCCTGCGGGCCAATCTGGATACGACACGGCAACTGATCTCCCAGGCGCGAGGGCTGGCCTTCGACATCCAGAATATGGACCAGCAATTCGCGCAACTCTACCCGGAGCAGTACGCCGCCAGCGTGAGCGGCAACCAGATGTTCCAGGATGCGCATCAGCGCTGGCAAAACACGCTCCAGGGCTTGCAGACTGCCATGCGCATGCAGGCGCAGGTGTCGCAGAACCTGAACCAGGATGAGGGCGTATTGGCCGATCTGGTCGACCAGAGTCAATCGGCCACCGGCGCCTTGCAGGCCATGCAGGCCACCAATCAGCTTCTGGCCCTGCAAGCCAAGCAGTCCATCCAGACCCAGCAGCTCCAGCTCACGCAAGGTCGCGCGGCCTCGTTGGAACTGGCTCGGCAGGC
Source organism: Azonexus sp. (assembly GCF_023150235.1). Lineage (GTDB taxonomy): Bacteria > Pseudomonadota > Gammaproteobacteria > Burkholderiales > Rhodocyclaceae > Azonexus. The sequence goes on along the minus strand of NZ_JAKLLH010000023.1, from coordinate 33,791 downwards.
GGCCGCTGTTGAGCGTGGACGCGAGGTGACGCGCCGCTTCATCGGCAGCGGCACGGCGTACACGCCGCAATCCGTGAATTTCTACGGCAACTGACGGATGCGGCCATGAACGACGTCTCCGTCATCGACCGTTTCCTCAATGTCTTCTCCACCTACATCGATTCGGGGTTCGGTCTGCTGCACGGTGAAGTCGCTTTCCTGACCGCGACGCTGGTGGCGATCGACATGACCCTGGCCGGCCTCTACTGGGCACTGGGCCATGCCACCGGCCAGGGCGAAGACGTGATGGCCAAGCTCCTGCGCAAGGTGCTCTACGTCGGCGCCTTCGCCTACATCATCGGCAACTTCAACTGGCTCTCCGGCATCGTGTTCCGGTCCTTCGCCGGCCTTGGCCTGACGGCTTCCGGTTCGACGTTGACGATGGCGACCTTCCTGCAGCCGGGGCGCCTCGCCAAGACCGGCATCGATGCCGCTGCGCCCATCCTGCAGCAGATCAGCGAGATGGCCGGCTTCCCGGAGGTGTTCATCAACATCGCACCCATCGTGGTGATGTTCCTCGCCTGGCTGATCGTCATCATCAGCTTCTTTGTGCTGGCGGTGCAGCTCTTCGTCACGCTGATCGAGTTCAAGCTGACCACGCTCGCCGGCTTCGTACTGGTGCCGTTCGCACTCTGGAACAAGACCGCCTTTCTCGCCGAAAAGGTGCTCGGCAACGTGGTGTCCTCGGGCATCAAAGTGCTGGTACTGGCCGTGATCGTGGGTATTGGTACCGGGTTGTTTGCCGAATTCCAGGTCACGCCCAGTGAACCGTCCGTCGATCACGCGCTGGTGGTGATGCTGGCCTCGCTCGCCATGCTGGCACTCGGCATCTTCGGTCCCGGTATCGCCACCGGCCTCGTGTCCGGTGCGCCGCAGCTTGGTGCGGGTGCGATGGCCGGGGCCGCGATGGGCGCAGCCGGTACGGCTGTCGCGCTCGGCGCTGCCGCGACCGGTGTGGGCAGCGCAGTGGTGGCTGGGGCGCGCATGGCACCCGCCGCCGCCAGGATGGCTGCCAGCGGTGCGCGTGCTGCGGCCTCGACCGCAGGCAGCGCGCGCTCGGCCTATCAAGCCGGTTCCGCAGCGGCCGGCGGTGGCCTCAAGGGGGCCGCTGCCGGCGTGGGCAATGTCGCCAAGACCGGTGCGCAAGCCGTCGGGCAAAAGGCCGCTGCCGGGATGCGCTCGCTCAAGGAACGCGCGGCATCCGCCTTCCGTTCCGACGAGGCAGGGCCGGCATCCGGAGGCGCCGCGTCATCAGGCCAATCCACCGCTAGCGAAGCCAGTTCCCGCGCTGCGGACCCGCAGCAACAAGCACAACCCGCCTGGGCCAAGCGCCTGCATCGCCGCCAGCAGATCAGCCATGCCGCCACGACCGCCGCCCACTCGCTGCGCGGCGGCGATGGCGGTGGTTCGAGCAGCGGCCCGAGTTTGCACAGTTCCGACGATTGAAGCCATTCATAAGGAGAACAAACCATGCGATTCAAACGACCGCAGGTGCGCTATGCCGATACGCCGCAGCCTGCCACTCCCTACCAATCCGCCGCGCAGGTGTGGGACGAGCGCATCGGTTCGGCCCGCGTGCAGGCAAAGAACTGGCGGCTGATGGCCTTTGGTTGTCTGGTGCTCGCTCTGCTGATGGCAGGTGGGCTGGTCTGGCGCTCGGCGCAGTCCATCGTCACGCCCTATGTGGTGGAAGTGGATCAGGCCGGCCAGGTTCGGGCTGTCGGCGAAGCGGCCACGCCGTACCGGCCGAACGATGCGCAGATCGCCTATCACCTGGCGCACTTCGTCGTGCTGGTTCGTTCGCTGTCCATCGACCCCATCGTCGTGCGGCAGAACTGGCTCGATGCCTACGACTACACCACCGATCGTGGCGCGGGCGTGCTCAACGAGTACGCGCGTACCCATGACCCGTTCGCGCGCGTCGGCAAGGAGTCGGTCACGGTGCAGATCACCAGCGTCGTGCGTGCCAGCGATGCGTCTTTCAACGTGCGCTGGACCGAACAGCGCTTCGTCAATGGTGCGCCGGCCGGCACCGAGCGCTGGAACGCCGTGATATCCACCGTCCTGCAAACCCCGCGCACCGAGCAGCGTTTGCGCAAGAACCCACTGGGCATCTACGTCAACGGACTGTCGTGGAGCCGCGAACTCGATGCCGCCGAAGGAGCCAAGCCATGAACCAATCTTTCCGCTTTTACGCTTTCGTGTTGACGCTTGCAGCCTCAGCCCTGTCGTTGCAGGGCTGCGCCACGAAGGGCACGCCGCCACCGGCTATCTCGCTCGATGAGCCGGTGCAGGCCCAGCCGCTGCCCGAACCGCCCAAGCCGGTTGAAGTGGTCGAAGTACCGAAGGTGCTGCCGATGCCGGCGCAAATGAAGCCTCTGCCCGAGAGCATCGAGGCCAAGGCGGCACCTGAACCCGCCGATGAAAAGCTGCGGGTATCGCGTGCCAATGCCGAGGCGCGTATCGCGCCCACGCGTGAGGGCTACGTCAACGCCATCCAGGTCTGGCCCTTCACCGATGGTGCGCTGTATCAGGTCTACGCGGCACCGGGACGGGTAACGGTGATTTCTCTCCAACCCGGCGAGGAACTCGTGACGGTCGCCGCCGGAGATACCGTGCGCTGGATTGTCGGTGACACGTCCAGCGGCACCGGTGAGGCATTGCGCGTTAGCGTATTGGTCAAGCCGATCCGCTCGGGGCTCAAAACCAATCTGGTCATCACCACCAGTCGGCGCACCTACCTGATCGAACTGACCTCGACCGAACGCGCCTGGATGGCTTCGGTGTCGTGGGAATACCCGAAAGATCGGATGCTGGCCCTGCAACGCCAGGCACAGGTCGCACAGGCGACCGCGCCGGTCGATACCGGCCTGTCGCTGGAGAAGATTCGCTTCCGCTATGCGATCAGCGGCAGCACGCCGCCGTGGAAACCGCTGCGCGCCTTCGACGACGGCGAGAAGGTCTATATCCAGTTCCCCCCGGGCATTGCTCAAGGCGAGCTGCCGCCGCTGTTCGTGATTGGCGCTCAGGGCGATGGGAAACTGGTGAACTACCGTTTCCGCTCGCCGTACTACATCGTGGATCGACTGTTCGGCGCGGCCGAACTTCGCCTGGGCGGTGACAGGGGCGAAGTGGTGCGCATCGAGCGCACGGATGGCGTAGCACGGGGGAACTGACTATGAGCCTGGACGACACTCCCGACCTTGGCGCGCCGCAGGCGTCCAAGGAGGCCCCCGAGGCGGTGGCGCTACGCGCCCAGCCGCGCCCCGTGACACGCTTGAACAGGCGCACATTGGCGATCTTGGCTGGAGGCCTCGCCGTGGCCGTGCTGGGCGCCACGATGTGGTCGCTGCAACCGCGCAAGCGCAGTGCAAGCGAACAAGCCGAGCTTTACAACGTGGATCGTGTTTCGCGCTCGGAAGGACTGGAGCAACTTCCGACCGACTATTCCAAATTGCCGCCGCATGTTCCTGAACTTGGGCCGCCGCTGCCGGGGGACTTGGGTCCGGCCATCGTGAAATCGCAGCAGCCAGTAACACCCAGCTACACCCCGCCCGGCCACGCTCCGGCTAATGCCGAGCACGACGCACAGCGCAAGGAAGCGGAAGCGGCCGCAGGGGCATCGGTGTTCTTCCGTTCCAGCAACCAGCGCGCCGCCGCCGCGCCAACGCAGATGGCCACGGCCAGTCCTGCGTCAGGCCTTGCCGGCTTCGATCCGATGGCTGCCGGGCCGGCCTCGACGGCAGCGCAGCCTGCTGATCCGACCGCCGTGCAGAACCGGCAAGACCAGAAAGAGGCATTCCTGAAAGCCGGAACTACGGAAACTCGCAATTCCGGGAACTTGAAAATGCCAGCTTCACCGTACCAGGTGATGGCTGGGACGGTGATCGCTGGCGCGTTGGTCACGGGCATCAAGTCCGATCTGCCGGGCGACGTGATCGCCACGGTGACGGAACCGATTTACGACACGGCCACCGGCAAGTTTCTGCTGATCCCGCAAGGCTCGCGCATCCTCGGCCGCTACAACAGCCAGGTGAGCTACGGGCAGAGCCGGGTGCAGGTGGTGTGGAATCGGATCATCCTGCCCGACACTTCCTCGCTGGCGCTGGACAACCTGGCCGGCACCGACCCGGCCGGCTACGCCGGTTTGGAGGATGGCGTCGATTGGCACTGGGACCGCATCTTCGCTGGCGCAGCGCTGACGACGCTGCTGGGGATCGGTGCCGAGCTGGCCGCGCCGGAAAGCCGCCAGAACGGCGATCGAGTCGTCATCGCCGGGCGCGACAGCCTGCAGGACAGCGTGAACCAGGTCGGGCAGGAAATGACTCGGCGCAACCTCAACATTCAGCCCACATTGACCGAGCGGCCGGGCCTGCCGGTCCGCATCATCGTCAATCGGGATCTGGTGCTGCGGCCCTATCAGCCACTGTTCTTCAATCGAGGGACTTCGCGATGAGCACCACGCGCAAGCTGCGGCTGGGACCGCTGCCCAAGACCGAAAGCATCAAGCTGACCTTCTCATGCCCGGCCAGCCTGAAGGCGGACCTTGATCGCTACGCCGCGCTGCACGCGCAGACCTATGGCGAGACGGTGGATGCGGCGACGCTGATCCCGCACATGCTGGAGGCATTCATCGCAAGAGATCGTGGATTCAAATCGTCGCAAGCACGCCCCCGGTCTCCTTCACTCCAAAAAACCGAAAGGCCTGAAAATCCGGGCGTAACTACGCCCTGACGCGACAGTGCAAGTTTTCGATAGACGCTGGTAAGTGCACCATGTAGGCAACAAGTCGCCAACCACAGGACGGTGACTGCATGGGGAGCCGATTATGAATCGCGACGTCAGAACGAGTAAGACCTCTTCCAACTCAGAACGCTGTGATACTTCCGTACGACAGCCATTGCCTGTCTCGGCCCAATATCGGCGCACAGTTCGCCGTAGCGAGCTGCGCCAAATGGTGCCGCTGGCAGACACCACCATTTATGAAATGGAGCGTCGCGGTGATTTCCCAAGGCGATTCAATTTGACAGCTCGCTGCGTTGTCTGGGATTTGGCCGAGGTGGAGACCTGGTTGGCCGAACGCCGCCTAGCATCCGAGCAGGCGCAAATCAAACGAGCGCCCTCCCCCGATGTGCGCCAGCGAAAAACTCGCCCCGTCAAATCGCCTGTGTCGTCATGACCGGCATTGAGGACGGTAGCAGCGTCGGCGTGTGAGGCTTGCCCGCGACCCAAGCATCGATCATGTCAGCCCACTCCTGAAGCATGTGGCGCCGCTGCTCGGCATACTCGGCTTTGTTGTAGATGCCGCGCGAGGAGCGGCCGTCTTCGTGAGCCAGACACTTCTCGATCCAGTCGCTATTGAAGCCCAATTCGTTGAGAATCGTCGAACCAGTGCGCCGGAGGTCGTGCACCGTGAAGGGATCAAGAGCCAGTCCGTTGGCCTGGGCCCTTTCGGCAATCAACTGGGTGACGCGGTTGAGCGTGGCATTGGACATGCACTTATCTGCGTCGTAGCGCGATGGGATCAGGTAGCGTGATCCGCCGGCACAGGTTCGCAAAGCCACCATGATGTCGAGGACTTGCTGCGAGAGATAGATGTTGTGCGGCTTGGATGTCTTCATGCGCTCCTTGGGAATGCTCCAGACAGCCTTCTCAAAATCCACTTCATCCCACGTAGCATGGATCAGTTCGCCTTTGCGCACCAGCGTCAGCAGTATCAGGCGCAGACCAAGTTTGATCGTCGGATAGGACGCAACGTGCTCCATCTGCGAGAACATGATTCGAATCTCACTGGGTGAGAGCGCGCGATCCTTCGGCACGAAGGTGGCTATCGACGACGGCCCGACATCGTCCGCAGGGTTGGCCACTTTCTCACCATGCAGAATGGCAAAGCCGTAGACTTGTTTGACAATGTCGCGCACATGAACAGCCGTAGCCGGTGCGCCCCGTGCCTTGACCTTATTGCATAGGTCACGCAGATCGTTTGCAGTGATTTCGGTCAGCAGTCGATTCTGAAAGACGGGGAGGATGTCGCGATCCAAGATGCTCTGACGCATCGAACGCGTACTGTCGGCCATACGCGCCTCCTCCGCCCACCTGACGGTAAATTCTCCGAAGGTTTTTGCGTCAGCTACGCGACGCTTCTGTCGCTGCTTCTCCTGCGAGGGAGAAGCCCCCTCGGAAACTGCACGGCGAGCCTCGATGCAACGTTCCCGCGCCTTGGCCAGGGAAATGCCACTTGGCCCGTAGCGCCCGATTGTGAGTGTTTCCCGGCGGCCGTTGAGCCGGTAGTCGTAGCGAAAAGTGATGGTTCCAGCCGGGGAAACAGTGACGTACATCCCGTCCCGGTCGGCCACCTTGTACATGGCTTCCTGAGGCTTGAGGTTCTTCAGCGCGGTATCGGTAAGCATGGCGTTCTCCTGTACGGGAACGTTTTTACCGTCACCCGCGATTCAGACTACACACCCGCTTGAAACCCGCATGAAATCTAGCGTTTCGCCAGAATTTTTACCGTCACACGTCAAAAACGGGCTGACGGTAAAAATTGTAGTACATCAGGAGGCCTTCTGGCTACCGTCGGATTTACCGTCATCTTGATCCGCTTACCAGCGATAGATGACGATAGCTATTGATATGTTTTATATTTACTTTCAACATGTTACACAAACATATCAATAGATGCCAATAGACCACGAAGGCATAGGAATCATTCCCACTCGATGGTCGCGGGCGGCTTGCCGGAAACGTCGTACACCACCCGGTTCAAACCGCGCACTTCGTTGATGATGCGGTTCGACACGCGGCCGAGCAGTTCGTAGGGCAAATGCGCCCAGTGCGCGGTCATGAAGTCGCTGGTGACCACAGCACGCAAGGCAACGACGTTTTCGTAGGTGCGGCCATCGCCCATCACGCCAACGCTCTTGACCGGCAGGAATACGGCAAAGGCCTGGCTGGTCAGGTCGTACCAGCTCTTGCCGACGTCTTCCTCGCTGCACAGGCCGGCGACAGCATTTTGTGCCGTAGCCACGGTCGACCGTAGTTCATCGATGAAAATGGCGTCGGCACGCTGCAGCAGGTGCGCGGCTTTCAGGGTGACTTCGCCGAGGATGCGCACGCCCAGGCCGGGGCCAGGGAAGGGGTGACGATAGACCATCTCGCGCGGCAGGCCGAGGGCGACGCCGAGTTCGCGGACTTCGTCCTTGAACAGTTCGCGCAGCGGCTCGAGCAGCTTGAGATGCATGTCTTCGGGCAGGCCGCCAACATTGTGGTGGCTCTTGATGGTGTGGGCGCCCTTCTTGCCCTTGCCGGCCGATTCGATCACGTCCGGGTAGATGGTGCCTTGGGCCAGCCACTTGGCGGCAGACAGCTTCTTCGACTCGGCCTGGAAGACTTCGACAAACTCCTTGCCGATGATCTTGCGCTTCTGTTCCGGATCGGAAACGCCGGCCAGCTTGCCCATGAAGTCGCCGACGGCATCGACGCGGATGACCTTGACCCCGAGGTTGCGGGCGAACATGTCCATCACCATATCGCCTTCGTTCAGGCGTAGCAGGCCGTGATCGACGAAAACGCAGGTCAGCTGGTCGCCGATGGCGCGATGGATCAGCGCAGCCGCTACGGAAGAATCGACGCCGCCGGAGAGACCAAGGATGACCTCTTCGTCACCGACCTGCTGGCGGATCGCCTCGACGGCTTCGGCGATGTAGTCGCCCATCACCCAGTCGGTGCCGCAGCCGCAGATGCCATGCACGAAACGTTCGAGCAGCGCGCGGCCCTGCTTGGTGTGGGTGACTTCCGGGTGGAACTGGACGGCGTAAAACTTGCGCGCCTCGTCGGCCATGCCGGCAATCGGGCAGGACGGCGTCGAGGCCATCTTGATGAAACCGGGCGGCAGTTCCATGACCGAGTCGCCGTGACTCATCCAGACCTTGAGCATGCCGTGGCCTTCGGCCGTGGTGAAATCGGCGATGTCCTTGAGCAGTGCGGTATGGCCGTGGGCGCGGACTTCGGAATAGCCGAATTCGCGGGCCTTGCCAGCGGCTTCGGCGGTCATCACCTGGCCGCCCAGCTGCTGGGCCATGGTTTGCATGCCATAGCAAATCCCGAGCACCGGAACACCCAGTTCAAACACGACATTCGGTGCGCGCGGGGTGTCGCCTTCGGTGACCGAGTTCGGGCCGCCGGACAGGATGATGCCCTGGGCGCCGTAATTGCGGATGAAGTCGTCAGAGACGTCGTAGGGGTGAATCTCGCAGAAGACCTTGGCTTCGCGCACGCGACGGGCGATCAGCTGGGTCACCTGGGAACCGAAATCGAGGATGAGGATTTTCTGGTGGCTCATTGAAAAAATCCGGAAAGGTGAATCCTTGAATGAAAAAGGCGGCTCGCTGAGCCGCCCTGCAGAATGCTGAAGCTATCAGTCGAGGTGATAGTTCGGTGCTTCCTTGGTGATCTGCACGTCGTGGACGTGCGACTCGCGGATGCCGGCCGAGGTGATCTCGACGAAGCAGGCGCGCTCGTGCACGTCGGCGATGGTCGGGCAACCGAGATAGCCCATCGACGAGCGCAGGCCACCCATCAACTGGTGGATCACGGCGAGGACCGAACCCTTGTACGGGACGCGGCCTTCGATGCCCTCGGGAACGAACTTGTCGACGTTGGCGGTGTTCTCCTGGAAGTAACGGTCGGACGAACCAGCCTGCATCGCCCCCAGCGAACCCATGCCGCGATAGGACTTGTAGGAACGGCCCTGGAACAGTTCGACCTCGCCCGGCGCTTCCTCGGTGCCGGCGAACAGGCCGCCGAGCATCACCGCGTTGGCACCGGCGGCAATCGCCTTGGCGATGTCGCCGGAGTAGCGGATGCCGCCGTCGGCGATCATCGGCACGCCGGTGCCCTTGAGGGCTTCGGAAACGTTCTGGATGGCGGTGATCTGCGGCACGCCGACACCGGCAACGATGCGGGTGGTACAGATCGAGCCGGGACCGATCCCGACCTTGACGCCGTCGGCACCGAAATCGACCAAGGCGCGCGCGGCATCGGCCGTGGCGATGTTGCCGCCGACGACTTCGATATGCGGGAAGTTGCGCTTGACCCACTGAACGCGATCCATCACGCCTTGCGAATGACCGTGCGCGGTATCGACGACGATCACATCGACGCCGGCCTCGGCCAGCAGTTCAACGCGCTCTTCGGTACCGGCACCGACGCCGACCGCAGCACCGGCGCGCAAGCGGCCGGTGGCATCCTTGTTGGCCAGCGGATGTTCGGTGGACTTGAGGATGTCCTTGACGGTGATCAGGCCGCGCAGGTTGAACTCGTCGTCGATGACCAGCACGCGCTCCAGGCGGTGCTTGCGGATCAGCTCCTTGGCCTCATCGACGCTGGCACCTTCCTTGACCGTGACCAGACGCTTCTTGGGGGTCATGATCGCCTTGACCGGCTGGTCGAGATTGGTCTCGAAACGCAGGTCGCGGTTGGTGACGATGCCGACCACCTTGCCCGTCTTGTCGACCACCGGCAGGCCGGAAATCCGGTGCTGGCGGGTGATTTCGAGCACATCGCGAACGGTCATGTTCGGCTGCACCGTGTACGGATCCTTCAGGATCCCGGACTCGAAACGCTTGACCTTGGCGACTTCGGCCGCCTGGGCCTTGGCGGAAAGATTCTTATGAACGATGCCGATGCCGCCTTCCTGCGCCAGCGCAATGGCCAGACGGCCTTCCGTGACGGTATCCATCGCGGCGGAGAGTAGCGGCAGGTTCAGGGTGATGTTGCGGGTCAGCTTGGTAGCGAGGCTGACATCGCGCGGCAGGACTTGGGAATGTGCAGGGACGAGCAGGACGTCGTCGAAAGTGAGGGCTTTTTGCAGCAGTCGCATGGCCTTTAATCCAAGGTCACAAAATCGTATTATACAGAAATTGAGCCAAAGTCCCGATACCATGAAATCTGTCAAGCTGCTTTTTCGTGTTCTGCTCGTGTCGACCGTGTTCGTCGTCACGCTGGCCTCGGGGCAAACCTACCAATGGAAGGATGCCGGCGGGCGCACGGTGATTTCCGATGCGCCGCCGCCACGGAGCACGCCGAGTCGTAGCGTGGCCACGCCCGTTGTCGAGCGCGGCGACCTCGCCGAGCGCGAGATGGAATTTCGCAAGCGCCGCAAGGAGGCGCAGGAAAAGAGCGAAAAGGCGGAGAAAGAAGCCGCTCACTCGGCGCAGCGGCGGGAAATTTGCGAACGTGCCCGTCAGGCGCTGGCGGCGTTCGAGTCCGGGCGCGAAATCAGCGGCATCGACGAGCGCGGCGAGCAGGCGCCGATGGATGCGGCTGCCCGCATGCAGGAAAGCGAACGCTTGCGCGGGATCGTTGCCGAAAACTGCAAATAAGGGAGAAGTGCCGGCCTGGCACGGAGATTTTTACCTCGCACCTGGCCGGAATCGGTCCGCTCGGGTATCCCCCCAACCCGGTGCGTCGCGTTGCTTTCCTGTCGTGTCTTCCTGCCCTGTCGTGTTTTTTACTTCCTGGTGCTTCTTGCCGGCTTGCCCTTGCCACCGCGCGCGCCGCGGCAGTTGTCCAGCTTTTCGCCCTTGAGCTTGCCGGCAACGCCGTCGAGCACCGCTTCGATCGCCTCCAGCGCCGTCTTGCCTGGCGCCGCATCGATCAGCTTGAGGCCACGGCCTTTCGGCAACTGGCGGATCTCGTCGAGGGCGAAGACCAGCGCCCGGCCGTCCTTGGTGAATACCGCGATTTCGCCGTCGGCCGGAGCCGGCTGGAAGATCGCCGGGGCTTCGCCGTCGCCCAGGGTCAGGAAGGCCTTGCCGGCCTTGCCGCGCGAGAGCAGGTCTTCGCCCTTGACGCGGAAACCGTAGCCGCCGTCGGCAGCGACCAGGTAGTGCTGCTCGGGCTTGATCGCCAGCGCCAGTACGGTTTTGCCGCCGTCTTGGAAATCGACCAGCGAGGTCGCCGGAACGCCATCGCCCTTGCCGCCGGGCAGGTCGGCGGCCGGGATCGAGTAAGCGCGGCCCTTGGAATCGAGCAAGATCAGTTGGTCGACCGTGCGGCAGGGCAGGCAGGCGAGCAGGCTGTCGCCGGAGCGGAAAGTCAGCGTCGCCGGATCGACGTTATGGCCGCTGCGGGCGCGTAGCCAGCCATGGCGGGAGACGATCAGGGTGGTCGGCTCGTCGGGCACCGAGACGTTCTTTGCGTCGGCCATTGTCACCCGTTCGGCGACCTCGATGGTGGTGCGGCGCTCGTCGCCATATTTGGCAGCGTCGGCTTCGATTTCCCCGGCAACGCAGGCGCGCAGGGCGGCGTCGGAAGACAGCAGGTGATTGAGGCCGGCAGCTTCGGCGCGCAGTTTGGCCAATTCCTCACCGATCTTGAGCCCTTCGAGGCGGGCCAGCTGGCGCAGGCGGATTTCCAGGATGTCTTCGGCCTGGATTTCGGAGAGCTTGAAGGCGGCGATCAGGTCGGCCTTGGGGTCGTCGGATTCGCGGATGACCTTGATCACCCGGTCGATGTCGAGCAGGATCGCCTGCCGGCCTTCGAGGATGTGGATGCGTTTTTCGGCGGCTGTCAGGCGGTGGCGGGTGCGCCTTTCCACGGTCGACAGCCGGAAACGGCACCATTCCTCGATGATCGAATAGAGCGAGGCCTGACGCGGGGCGCCAGTGGCTCCGAGGACGGTCAGGTTGATCGAGGCGTTGGTTTCCAGACTGGTGTGGGCGAGCAGCAGGCGGATCAGGTCGTCCTGGTCCTGGCGCGAACTGGCCGGCTCGATCACCAGGCGGACGGCATGTTCCTTGCCCGATTCGTCGCGCACGCCGTTTTCGGAAATCGCCGAGAGGAAGGCTGCCTTGAGGTTTTGCTGTTCCGGCGTGAATACCTTCTTGCCGGCCTTTTCCTTGGGCACCGGGTTGGAGCAGGCTTCGATCTCGGCCATCACCGTTGCCGTCGACACGCCCGGCGGCAGTTGCGTGATCGCCAGCCGCCACTGGCCGCGCGCCAGATTTTCGATCTTCCACTTGGCGCGCACGCGCAGGCTGCCGCGTCCGCCCTTGTAGATCGCAGCGATTTCCTCGGGCGCCGAGATGATCTGGGCGCCGCCCGGATAGTCGGGGCCGGGGATCAGGCGCAGGACAGCGTCTTCGCCGAGTTGCGGGTCGCGGATCAGGGCGACGGCGGCAGCGGCGACTTCGCGCAGGTTATGCGCCGGGATTTCGGTGGCCATCCCGACCGCGATCCCGGAAGCGCCATTCAACAGGCAGAAGGGCAGGCGCGCCGGCAGCAGCACCGGCTCGTCGTTGACCCCGTCGTAGTTGGGCTTCCAGTCGACCGTACCTTCATCGAGTTCGGCCAGCAGCAATTCGGCAATCGGCGTCAGCCGGGCTTCGGTGTAGCGCATCGCAGCGGCGTTGTCGCCATCGCGCGAGCCGAAGTTGCCCTGGCCGTCGACCACCGGGTAGCGCAGGCTCCAGTTCTGCGCCATCCGCACCATGGCGTCGTACACCGACGAATCGCCGTGCGGGTGATATTTACCGATCACGTCGCCGACGACGCGCGCCGATTTGACGTGCTTGGGGCTCTTGTACAGCCCCATCCGGTGCATCGCATAAAGGATGCGCCGCTGCACCGGCTTCTGACCGTCGGCAACCGAGGGCAGGGCGCGGCCGGTGACCACGCTCATCGCGTATTCGAGGTAACGGCGGGCGGCGTAGTCGGCGGGAGCCGGGATGTCCGTTGCCGGGCCGAGAGCGGCCGGCGGCAGCGGCGGTTCCCCGGCGGATTGTTCCGCCGGGATCGGGGCGAAAAGTTTGAGCTGGTCGGTCATGATCAACGGCCGGGATACGGCGCAGGTTCAAGGCGCGGCGATGTTACCCGAAAGCCGTTCCGAAAGCTGGGCGGCTTCCGTATTTCCGCCAGCGAGGGCATCCGGACGGTGTGCGATCAAGATAGGTGTTTTCCCGAGTAGAACCTGCGTGCGCTCATGGCTACAATCCAGCGCTTTTTTGCGCGCTCCGTTTTTCCGGCTGCGCGCGCGGTGACCCTACGACCCGGCAGGAACGGGCTGGCACCGGAGTCAAGGAGGCAACTCATGAGCAATGCAGCACCCGCCGGGCGCGCCCACTGGTCCAGTCGCTGGGCCTTCATCCTGGTCACGGCCGGTTCGGCCATCGGCCTCGGCAATATCTGGAAATTTCCCTACATGACCGGTACCAACGGCGGCAGCGCCTTCGTGCTGGTCTACCTGGCTTGCATCATCGGTATCGGTGTTCCCCTGCTGATGGCGGAAACCCTGCTTGGTCGCCGTGGTCAGGAAAATCCGGCCGATACCATGCGTATCGTCGCCGCCGAGGCCCGGGCCTCGCAATGGTGGCAGATCGTGGGCTACATCGGCATTCTCGGCGCCTTGTTCATTCTCTCGTTTTACAGCGTGGTTGCCGGCTGGATCCTCGATTACACCTTTCTGGCGATGAAGGGCTTTGCCGGCGCAAGCAAGGAAAGCCTGGCCCAGACCTTCAGCCAGCTGCTGGCCGATCCCGTCAAACTGATTGCCTGGCACACCGCCTTCATGGCCATCAACGTGGCGGTGGTCGCCGGTGGCGTCACGGCCGGCATCGAGCGTGCCAACAAGATCATGATGCCGGCGCTGCTGGCTATCGTCCTGGTTCTCATCGGCTACGGCTTTGTTGCCGCCGACATGGGAGCAGCCTTCCGCTTCATGTTCCATTTCGATTTTTCGGCCATTTCGTCCAAGGTCATTCTCTCGGCGATGGGGCATTCCTTCTTCACGCTCAGTCTCGGCATGGGCGCGATCATGACCTACGGTTCTTACCTCGGGCGCGACACCTCGATTGCCCGTACCTGCCTCTATATCTCGGTGGCGGATACCGGTATCGCCTTGCTGGCCGGTCTGGCCATTTTTGCCATCGTCTTCGCGCAGGGCCTGGAGCCGGCGGCCGGTCCGGGCCTGATTCTGCAGACCCTGCCGCTGGCCTTTTCGCAAATGCCGGGGGGTGGCGTCATCGGCGTCCTTTTCTTCCTCCTGGTGGTGTTTGCCGCGTGGACTTCCTCGATTTCGCTGATCGAACCGGCGACCGCCTGGTTGATCGAGCGTTTCGGCCTGCGTCGCTCCCGCGCCGTCTGGATCGTCTGCCTGACTACCTGGTTGCTGGGGATCGCGGTCGCCCTGTCGTTCAACGACTGGAGTGAGGTCAGGTTCTTCGGCCTCAATATCTTCGACTTTCTCGACACCCTGACAACCAAGATCATGATGCCGCTGGCCGGGCTCCTGATTGCACTGTTCACCGGCTGGGTCATGAAGCGGGCGCACGTCGAGGACGAAATCGGCCTTGGCGGCGGAGCCTTCCACCTCTGGTTCAACGTGCTGCGCTTCCTTTCCCCGCTGGCGATTGTCGTCATCTTCCTGAACGTGATCGGAGTGATCGGCTGAGGGCAGCGCTCGCCTGGAAGGATGGACCTGTGGCCTTGTCACGGTCGACCGTCGAAAAACCGGTTTTTCAGGTTCCGCACCGGTTTTTCAGGTCTTGCCGGCGGCGGGAGGACATCTTTCAGTCTGGATGTCGGGGCGTGTCGGCGAGCATCACCCGGTTGCGCCCACCCGCCTTGGCCTGATAAAGCGCCGCATCGGCACGGCTGAGCAGGCGGTCGAAATGGTCGTCGCCGTCGTCGCGGAGAGCAATGCCGATGGAGACGGTGATCGGCAACTCTATCCCTCCCTGGCGATAGGGATGCGCCTCGACACAGCTGCGCAGGCGCTCACCGGCGAGCAGTGCATTCTGGGCGTCGATATTGTCGAGGAGAACGACGAATTCCTCACCGCCCTGGCGGGTGGGTAGTTCGTCGCCGCGACAATGGCGGCGCAGCAGGCCGGCGACATGCTTCAGCGCTTCATCGCCGATTTCATGACCGTGGGCGTCGTTGATTCTCTTGAAATAATCGATATCGATGACTGCGACCGCGTAGCCGCGACCACTGGCGCGGGCGGTACTGAAACCGCGCTTGCCTTGCTCGGCCAGGGTCCGGCGGTTGGGCAGCGATGTCAGGTAATCGGTCGAAGCGGCGCGCTCGAGCCGACGTTTCAGGCGTTCGGCGCACATCAGGAGAAAGGCGGTGGTGCCGATGCTGGGGAGAAGGACGATGATCAGCGGCGTCAGGGCGTTGACCGGTTGCGGCGGGGCAAAAAGTTCGCCGTTTTGCGGCAAGTCGGCGTAGAGCAGCGCCAGCAGGCGCAGGAGCACGAAGAGCGTGGCGACGACGAACATGCCGAGTAGTACCCGCCGGCTGCGCCCGCGATCTTGTGCCGGTGGCCAGAGGGTAATCGCCGAGCCGGCGAAGATGGCGAGTAGCGCCAGGGTGATCGCCAGTTGCCGCCACTTGTAGGAAGGCAGCAGAAAAATGCTGACGCCGACACCGGCGATGCCGAGCAGCGCCGGCAGGTGGATGCGCCAGTGCGGGCGCCGGTGGAAGAACTGCCGCAGGGCGTACCAGTAGCAGGTGGTGCCGGCAAGCAGCAGGGCATCGGCACTGAGCAATCCCAGGCGCACGGGGATCTTGTTGATGCTGGCAAAAAAGATGCAGGCGCCGGCGAGGAGCAAGGTTCCACGTCGCCAGACCAAGGCGCTGGACTGCAATTGCGGCAGGATTTCGCGGTGTACCACGCCGAGGATGCCGCCATTGGCCAGCATCAGGAGCATTCCGATGATGAAGATGCTCTGCGGATCGATCACGAGCGGCATTCCAGGGATGCTGTCCGCTGCTTTCGGACAGGGCCGGGGCGGGGGGACGGAAGAACGTCCGGGCGGCACGAGGTCTGGACGGATGGAGCAGGCATCGACTGGATTCTCCAGCGTTGGGGAGGGGCGATTTTACTGCGAAAGCATGCCGCCAAGGACAGGCGCATCGTGGCGACCGGGATCGCGGGTGGTGAAAAACGTCTTCTGGTTGACGTTGGCGGAACGGGAGTTTTCAGTCATCGTCCCCTGCCTGCGGGGTGTGGAATACGGCCAGCCAGATCGTCGATTCTCCCGTGGCGGTCCAGTCCACGCGGTGACGGCGGTGCGGTGCGATGTACACATAATCGCCGGCGCACAGGCGGCGAGGCGCTGTTTCGTCGGCAAAGCGCAGGTCGGCTGCTCCCGCCAGCACGATCACCCATTCCCCTTCGGCCTGGTCGTACCAAAAACCGGGCGGACTGCATTGCCCGCTCGAGACAATGCGCTCGATCCGCATCCCGGCGCAGGCGAACAATGGGCTGAATTCCTCGCTTGCCACGGTCAACGCCGGTAATTTGGCAAAAAGCGGCGCGAAGTGCGGGGAAAAAAGCGAGCCGCTTTGCGGCGATGCCTGCCGCGGGGTGGCCTGGCTATCCGGCGAGGGGCGTTTCGATTCGGTCATGGCGTATCGGCGTCAAACGGCGCATCGGTGTCAAAACGCCATTCTGACGCGGATTGCGGATTGCGGATTGCGGATTGCGGATTGCGGATTGCGGATTGCGGATTGCGGATTGCGGATTGCGGATTGCGGATTGCGGATTGCGGGCTGCGGGCTGCGGGCTGCGGGCTGCGGGCTGCGGGCTGCGGGCTGCGGGCTGCGGGCTGCGCGCGGCCCGAATGTCGGCCCGGAGCCGGCGAGCAGTCCGGCTTGCCCGCCTTTACTCGCGGAGCATGATGCGCAGGCGCTCGATCCAGGGCAGGGCGGCCCACCAGTCCTGCAGTTTTTCGCAATAGGCGTAGCCGATATCGGTCAACTCGAAAACGGCCAGATGCGGTAGCCAGTGGGGCCGGCGAGCCGGAGCGCAGCAACCGGCCGCGATCAGCAGGCGACCGACGATGGCGGCATGGCTGGTGCCGGGGACAAAAACGATCTCGCCTTCCGGTGGTGGCACGAGTCCGCGATTCAGCCGCCGGCTAGGCAGAAAGGCGTCGCTCCGGTCCAGTTCCACCAGCATCGGTTCGCCGCCGGCCAGGGCGCGCAAGGCATTGAGTACCTGGTAGCGCAAGCCGTCGATGGCATATTTTCCGGCCTGGGGCTGGCAAGCGTGCAGAGCGGGCGTGGGCGGGATGGGGACCGGTAGTCGTTTTTCCGTCGCCTCCCGGCGGAGCTGGCGGCGAGCGTATTCGGTGGCGGCAAGCAGCAGCATGATCAAGCCCTCCCTGATGGCCGCGTCGCCCGCTTCAGCGGCGGGGAAACGGCAAGCGGCCGCCGAATTGGCAGACACACGGCCTTGGATTCCGCCAAATGGCAAAGGTTCCGCCGTGGTCCGGGCCGGAAAGGGCGCTGTCACGGTCAACCGGCGCCAGAGGAAAAATTGCGCCGCCATTGAAGCATGTATTTGCCCGGTAACACTCGGCGCCTAGTCTTTCCGCATCGCCAAGGCAAGGCAAAAACCGGAATCGGAACTAGAACGGGAGAGGGCGGGCAATGATGGAGAATGGAAAAGTAGGCGAAAAAATGCGTCTGGTCATGGTCAGCGAAACCTGTGCGCCGGAGGTGAATGGCGTGGCCCTGACCCTGGGGCATCTGGTGCGCGGCCTGCGGCGACGCGGGCATGCGGTCGAGCTGGTGCGGCCGCGCCAGCATCGGGCGGATCGTGGCGGACAGGATGAATTGACCGTGGCGGGCTTGCCGCTACCGGGCTATGCCGGCCTGCGCTTTGGTCTGCCGGCGGGGCAAACCCTGCTGCGGCGCTGGCGCGAGGCGCCCCCCGACCTGGTCCACGTCGTGACCGAGGGGCCGCTTGGCTGGTCGGCGGTATCCGTGGCACGGCGACTGGGAATCCCCGTCACCTCCGGCTACCACACCAATTTCGACCGCTATAGCCAGCATTATCGTCTCGGCTGGCTGCGGCCGGCGGTGGCCAGCTACCTGCGCGGATTCCACCGCCGCACGGCGGCAACCTTGGTGCCGACGGCAACCTTGGCGGCCGAACTGGCCGGTGGCGGCGTGCCGGGCGTGCAGGTGGTCGGGCGCGGCGTCGATAGCGGCCTCTTCGGGCCGCAGCGCCGCAATGCCGGCCTGCGCCATCTCTGGGGCGCCGGGCCGGACGATCTGGTCTGCCTTTTTGTCAGCCGCCTGGCGCCGGAGAAGAATCTGGACGACGTGGTGCGCGCTTTTGCCGCCATTCATGCCCGACAACCGACAGCGCGCATGATCTGGGTCGGCGACGGCCCGGCCCGCACGGCATTGGAGCGTGCCCAGGGCGATCATCACGTCTTTGCCGGCGAGCAGTGCGGCGAGGCGCTGGCGGCGCATTTTGCCAGTGCCGACCTCTTTCTTTTCGCCAGCCTGAGCGAAACCTGGGGCAACGTCGTCGGCGAGGCCATGGCCTCCGGTTTGCCGGTGCTGGCTTACCGCAGCGCGGCGGCGGCGGAACTGATCGTCGATGCTGTCAATGGCCGAGTGGTGCCGCCCGGCGATAGTGCGGCCTTCATTGCCGCGGCTTGCGAGCTGGCGCTCGATCCGCTCCACCGCCGGCAGCTCGGCGAGGCCGCGCGGGAGAGTGTGGTGCAGCGCAGTTGGCCCGATGTTGTCGAGCGCTTCGAGGGGGTATTGCGCACGGTTATCGCGCGTGCCTGAGAGGGGGCGGAGGGCGTTCGGGGGGCCTTCTCCGCCGTTGTAATACGCCGGTCATCATTTTATGCCTTGAAACTGTGTATATTGTTTATACGGTTTTTTTGAAAGGATGAATCATGGCCGACCAGAACACGACTACTGTGACCCGCGACGAAGCAGCGCCTCTCGCGGAGACACCGGCAAGCGCCGCGGTGCAAGCACCGGCCCGCCGCAAACCGGCCCGGCGCCCAGCTGCCAAGGCTGCCGCGCCGGTGCCCGCTGGTGGAGAAGCTGTCGGCGCTCCGGTCGAGGCGCCTGCCGTCGCGGAAACCCCCGAAAAGGGCGACACGCCGGCCCAGGCCGCAGCGGTAACGCCGGCAGGCAAGCCAGCCAAGGCGGGGAAGGGGGCCAAGGCCGGGAAAGAGCGTTCCGAAAAAGGCGGCAAGCCGGAAAAAGCTCCGGAAAAGGCAGAAAAGCCGCGCAAGCCCCGTCTTGTCCGCGATAGCTACACCATTCCGCAGAATGAGCATCAGCGCCTGGATGCGATGAAGGCGCGGGCGTTGGCCTATGGGGTCGGCATCAAGAAGAGCGAACTGCTGCGTGCCGGTCTCCTGGTGCTCGATGCGCTCGATGACATCGGTTTCCGGGCCGCCATCGAACGTGTCGAGGTCATCAAGACCGGGCGGCCGCGCAAGGGCGATTGAGTCCTGCTCCGGCGAACTGTCGGCCGCTACTCTCCGGAGAGCGGCCGATTTTTTGTGCACTGCGAAAAAAGTGTCATCGGCGTGAAATCCGGGACGGCGATAGTGCGGAAACACCGCCGGGATGGAGTTGTCCGCTTGGTCACCTGCGTGCGAGGGCGTTCCCGGTCCATTGTTTGCAAACCCGTCATTATTGTCAGGAGTCAGGCATGCAAAAACCGAATCGCAGCGATATTGCCGCCTTTCCCGAGCTGTTTACCGGGCTGGACGAGTTTGTCGCCGAGCAGGCGAGCCGCTGGCTGAAGGGGAGCAGCGTCGTTCTACTCATTGCACTGGCCTTGAGCGCAGCCAGTTGTTCGGGCTGATGCGCACCCCTCGTTCTTTCCAGCGGTCGGGGAGGCTGCTCCTGTTCGCGCTTCCCCTGCTGATCTCCTTGGGCGCCTGTTCGCCGCGCCAGCTGATCATCGGCAGCCTGGCCGACGAACTCGCGGCGCAGGGGGCGGGTGCCGAGTCGGACCTGGAACTGGCGCGCGACGCCGCACCTTACCACCTGAAACTCTCCGAAGCCGTGCTCGCCCGCCAGCCGCAACACGCGGCGCTGGCGCAGGCGGTGGCTGCCGGCTTCACCCAGTACGCCTGGGCCTTTGTCGCCTTTGATGCCGAACAGATCGAGGAACGCGACGCGGCTGCCGCCGAGCGCTTGCGCCGGCGGGCGGCGGCGCTCTACCTGCGGGCCTGGCGGCACGCGGCGACGGCGCTGGCCGGCGCCCCCGAGGCGTTGCCGGCTTTGCTCGCCGGCGACTGGCAGCCAGCCCCGGCCCAGGTCGGGCTGGCCTATTGGGCGGCTGCGGCCTGGGGCGCGCGGATCGCCGTGAGCAAGGATGAACCCGAAACCGTCGCCGACCTGCCGCTGGCGATCCGCCTCGCCGAACGCGCGGCGCAGGTCGAGCCGGACTGGGGGCGCGGTGCCTTGCACGGCTTGCTCGCCAGCTTTGAGGCCGGGCGGCCGGGCGGCGATGTACGCCGCGCCGCTGCCGGCTTCGAGCGGGCGATTGCGCTGGCGCAAGGGCAGCTGGCCGCGCCCTACGTCGCCAAGGCCGAGGCGATTGCGCTCCCTGCCGGCGACCGCGCCGGCTTCGAGGCCTTGCTCCAGCAGGCTCTGGCGGTGCGTGAGCCCGCCAGCAGTGCGGGGGGCAAAGGGAGCGAGGGGAGCGAGGGGGGCGATGCGCTGGCCAACGAAATCATGCGTCGGCGCGCGCGCTGGCTGCTCGGGCGCGCCGACGATCTGTTCTGAGCCGTACCGGCAGTCGCCGGGCGGCGTTTTTTGGTCTTTTTCACGGTCGACCGTGAATTTGGGGGATTTTCGATGTTGAGGAAGCTTTGGCCGCTGCTGATCGGCGCTTGTCTGGCTTTGGGCAATGGGACGGCGGGCGCCGCCGACAAGCAGTTGCGGATCGGCACGCTGGCGCCGAAGAGTTCGCTCTACCACCGGCAATTGCTCGAAGTCGGCGAGGCCTGGCGGGCGGCGCAGGGTGGCAGCGGCAAGTACCTGGTCTATCCCGACGGCAGCCAGGGCGGCGAGACCGACATGGCGCGGCGGATGCGCATCGGCCAGTTGCAGGGCGCGCTGCTCTCGGTGGTCGGGCTGCGCGAGATCGAGCCGTCGATTGCCGCCTTGCAGGCGCTGCCGCTGCTCTTCCGCTCGTGGGAAGAGGTCGATTACGTGCGCGAGAAAATGCGCGGCGGGATGGAGAAGAAATTCCTCGACAAGGGCTTCGTCGTCCTCGCCTGGGGCGATGCCGGCTGGGTCCGCTTCTTCTCGAAGGAAGCGGCGCTGCGTCCGGACGACTACAAGCGGATGAAGTTCTTCGCCTGGGCCGGTGAAAACGAGCAGCAGGAGATCATGAAGAGCCTGGGCTACACGCCGGTACCGCTGGAAACCAGCGACATCCTGCCGGCGATCCAGACCGGGATGATTAACGCCGTGCCGTCGACGCCGTATTTCGCGCTAGCGACGCAGATCTACAACAGCGCGCCGCACATGCTCGACATCAATTGGGCGCCGATTGTCGGGGCTTTGGTGATCACCAAAAAAGCCTGGGACGAGAGCAGCCCCGAGGCCCAGGCCGCCTTGCGCAGCGCCGGCGCCAAGGCCGGGCTGCAGATGCGGGCCAAGGCGCGGCAGGAAGTCGACGAGGCGGTCGAGGCGATGAAAAAGCGCGGACTCACGGTCAACACCCCGAATCCGGCACAAATGCAGGAATGGCAGGCGCTGGCCGAGAAGCTTTACCCGCGCATCCGGGGCAAGATGGTGCCGGCCGAGACCTTCGACGAGGTCATGGGCCATCTCAAGGACTTCCGCAACGGCAAGGCGAAGTAAGCGATGGCGGCCCGCGAATCCGGGGGGGCTTCGTCACCCGCGCCGCTGCCCAGCGAGCGTTTGGCCGGGCGGCTTGGCCGAGCCGCTGAGCGCCTCGCCGAATGCTTGGCCAGCGGTGCGCTGGTCCTGATGTTGCTGCTACCGCTGGCCGAAATCGTGGTGCGGCCGCTACTCGGCGAGGGCATCCAGAACCAGCCGCTGCTGGTGCAGCATCTTGGCCTGATCCTGGCAATGGCCGGCGCCGTGCTCGCCGAGCGCGGCGGCCACCTGACCACGCTCGGTCCCGGCCTCGCCGCCTTGCCGCAGCCCTGGCTCAGAACCTTTGCCGGCTGGGCCGGAGCGGGCGGCACGGCGCTGCTCTGCGGCGTGCTGGCGCAGGCCAGCTGGACCTTCGTCGCCAGCGAAATGACCGGCGGCCGGCTGCTCGCCTACGCCTTGCCCGGCTGGCTGATCCAGCTGGCGATGCCACTCGGCTTCGCCGTGCTCGGCGTTCGCTATGGCAGCAAGCTCGGCGGCCAGGGCGGCGGAGGTGCGAGCGGCAGCCTGGTGCGACGCATTGCCGGCCTGCTGCTGCCGGTGCTCGGCTGGGGGCTGGCAGCACAGTTCGATGGCGAGACCTTGCCGCTTTTGCCACTGTTATTGCTGTTGACCGTGGTATTGCTCTGCGGCGCGCCAATTTTCGCCGTCCTCGGCGGTCTGGCGCTGGCGCTGTTCTGGTCCGAGGGCCAGCCGCTGGCGGCGGTTCCGCTCAGTCATTACCAGATCACGGTCAATCCGTCGCTGCCGGCGCTGCCGCTATTCACGCTGGCCGGGCTGATCTTTGCCCGCACTGGCGCCGCCGCCCGGCTGGGTGCCTTGTTCACCGCGCTCTCGGGTGGCGGCGCGCGCGGCACGGCGATTGCAGCGGCGGTGCTCTGTTCGGTGTTCACTGCCTTCACTGGCGGCAGCGGCGTCACCATCCTGGCCTTGGGCGGCCTCTTGCTGCCCTTGCTGACCCAGGCCGGGCTGCCGCAGCGGCGCGGCATCGGCCTGGTCACCAGCGCCAGCGCCCTGGGCGTGCTGCTGGCGCCGTCGGTACCGCTGATCATGTACGCGATCATCGCCCGGGTGCCGATCAACACCATGTTCCTCGCCGGGCTGCTGCCGGCGGCGCTGATGGTCGTCTGCCTGCTCGTGGTCGGCGGCTTTTTGCGCCGCGACGGCCTGGCGCCGAGGGCGGTGGCTGCCTGCCCGACCGACTGGGCGGCGGTACGCAGCGCGGCCTGGCACGCGCGCTGGGAAATCGCCGCGCCGCTGGTCGCCATCGGCTCGCTTGCCGGCGGCCTGGCGACGCCGACCGAAAGCGCCGCGCTGACCGCCGCCTACGCGCTGCTGACCCAGGCCTGGGCGCAGCGCGAAGTCGATGCTGCGCTGCTGCGCCGCTGCCTGGCCGACTGCGCGCAGGTGATCGGCGGCATCATGCTGATCCTCGGCATGGCCCTGGGCCTGACCAATTACCTGGTCGACGCCGGGATTCCCGATGCCGCGATTGAAACCGCGCAGGCCTGGCTACCCAACAAGTGGGCTTTCCTGTTGGCGCTCAACGTCTTCCTGCTGTTCGCCGGCGCGCTGATGGAAATTTTTGCGGCGATTGTCGTGCTGGTGCCGCTGCTGCTGCCGGTGGCCACCAGCTACGGCATCGACCCGGTGCATTTCGGGATCATCTTCCTCGCCAATATCGAAATGGGCTTCCTCTGTCCGCCGGCCGGGATGAATCTCTATTTTGCGTCGGCGATGTTCGGGCGGCCGCTGCGCGAGGTGGCGGCTTCAGTGCTGCCGGCGCTGGCCGCAATTTTCATCGGGGCGCTGGCGATTTCGCTGCTGCCCTTTCTCGCGACCTGGCTGCCGGGGCTGCTGGCGGGGTAAGCGGGACAAAATCGGTCATATTCACGGTCGACCGTGAACATGACCGAAAACCGCGGCTTAGCGGTTCTCGACCGGGGCCGGAGCGCTGGGCGCCGGGGGATTGAGGCGGCGCAGCTCGGCGTCGCCAAGGACTTCGAACAGGCTGACGACGCGGCGGACACCGTCGGTGGTACGGGCGATTTCAATCGCGATCTTGCCTTCGCGCTCGCCGACGATGCCCATCAGATAAACGATGCCGCGTTCGGTGACGACCTTGAAGTGGTTGGCGGAAATCTGTTTGTCTTCGATCAGCCGCGTCTTGACCTTGGCGTCGGTCAGCGAGTCGCGGCTGCGCGAGGCCAGCGACGCAGGCGGCATGGTTGCGCTTTCGTCGTGGATCTGGCGGAGGCCCTCGATCCGGCCGACGATGGCGAGGATTTCCTGCCGCGCCTGCTCGCTCGGCACTTCGCCGGTGATCAGCAGCTTACGGTTATACGAGGTGAAGTTGAGGTGGGCGCTGTCGCGATATTTTTCCGGCAAGCGCGCGGCGGCTTTCCATTCGGTGCTTTCGTCGTCGGTCTGGGTGCCGAAACTGCGCCGGTCGTGCAGCGCCAGCACCCCGACGCCGCCGGTGGCGACGAGGGCGGTGGCGCAGCCGGAAAGCGACGGGAGCAGGGCGATCAGCAGCGTCGAAACGAGGGCAGTACGGACAAGCGGCGGCAGGCTGGGCATGGCGGAGTCTAGGGCGAAGTGGAAGCGGGCGCCATTATCCCGCATCCGGATGACGTTTGCCGGTCATGACGATGACGGTGGCGACTTCGCCAGCGGAAAGCGTCGAGTTCAGATCAGCAGATTGTCGGCATGCAGCGAAGTCAGGCCGAGGTTGTTGATCCCGACCAGTTCCGCAACCTTGACCACTTCGTCGGCTGCCTCGATGGCGCTTACGCTGCCGCTGGATGAGCGGTTGCTGACAAACCAGGCCGAGGCCGTTCCGGGATCGGTCGGTCCGGGGACGCCGGCAGTGAAGATGACGACGCGGGCGGGAGCGGTGGGGGCGGCCAGGGCCGTTCCGAAAAGAGCGGCAATTTGGCTTGCCGTGGTCAGCGGCGAGCCGTTTTCATAAACGACGATGATTTCGCCGTTACTCCATGCGCTGAGCGCACCGGCACCGGAAATGGTGGCGCCGATGGCCGGCGTGCCGAGGAATTCACGGAAATCGAGCTTGTCGCCGCCTTCGCCGATCTTGAAGCCATGAATCTTGTCCAGCCCGTTACCGGCAATTCCGCTCGCTCCCACGTCCGCTGTTGCCTCGAAAACGAAGGTGTCGATGCCCTTGCCGGCGTACAGGGTGTCGTTGCCGTCCCGCCCCCGCAGCGTGCTGCCGCCGCTGCCGGCATAGAGCGTGTTGGCTGCCGTGTTGCCGCTCAGAGTGACGGCTGCCGTGACGGCGCGTGCGTCGAGACTGGCGATGCCGGTCAGATCGGCAGCACTGACTTCCGTGCTACCTATGGTGCCGCTGGCGGCGAGAAGGTCAATGGAGATTGCCGCGGAACCGAACAGACTCATGCTCGACCCGCCCAGCGACCAGGGATCGTTGTTGAAAAATTGCAGCCCCAGGGTGGTGGCGCCCTTGACCAGTGGCGCAACGTCGGCTGCCTTGGAGCCGAGGAAGTGCGCGTCGGTGAAGGTCAGGGTAATCGACTTGGAGGCCGCCTCATCGTGGCTGCGGGCCTTGCCGGTAAAGCGGATCTCGGCTGTCTGCGAGCCGGTGACCACAATCTTGCCACTCAGGCCGAGCGGCAAACCGGTCAGCGTCAGGATGGTGTCGCCTACCTTGCCACGCCAGGCGGTTCCGATCAGCTGCAACTCAGTCGCTGTAATGCTGCCATCGTTGGCCGTGGATTCGTAGATCAGGCCGTCAACCGGTACGATCAAGCTGGGAGCGAGATAGCTTTCGGTAATCGCATCTGCCTGATCCACCGGCGCCATGCCAGCGGCGCCGGGGAGCGTCGTGTTTTCCGAAAGCACGGATTCGAGCAGACTGCTGCCTATTTGCGTCAGCAACTGCGGGCGCTGGCTGATGGCTAGCGTGACGGCATCGTTCATCAGCGAGAGCATGCTCATCGAGCCAGCCGTAATCTGACTGGCCAGGCTGTCGGCAGTGGCCGAAGAAAGCGAGAAGCCAAGGCGGATGCCAATATCGAGGATTGCCCGGGACAACTCGGACTGACTGCCCGGTTGCAGCAGGCCGTAACCTGAAAGGATGACCTGCATCGCGTTCTGGGTACGGTCGCTTCCGGTGGGAGCAAGCGGCGTTCCACTGGGGCTGTTGTACCAGCCAATCACCCTCGCGCCATTGGTAATGCCGGAAATGGCATAGTCGAGCAGGGCTATCGGAGCCACCTTGGTGAGAAACTCCTCTGATTGCCAGCCGAGTACCACCAGTTGCTCCTCGCTCAGGGAGCGGTTGTCGAAGAGCTGTGCAAAGAGTTTTTCTTCGGAACTGCTTGCCGAACGCAGCAAAATGCCGCGAAAGAGCCGCTGTACGGCGAGTTTGCTATCCATGTGGTCTGATCCTCGGCGATTGATGCGTCGGGCTGTGGCAAGGAGCGGGCCGGGTCATGCGGCGAGGTCTGGCCGGGTCGGGTAGCCGCTCAGGTCGGGCGGTGGCTATTTTAACCCCGCCAGCGACGATAGGCCTTCATCACCATGGGGAAAAGGAGCAAAAGCCCGCCGGGGACGACCAGCGCGGTGACGAGAAGGGTGGCGGTACGGAAATTTTTCATGGCAGTGAATTCTCTCCTGCCGGAAGAAAGACGGCTGTGATCCGGGTCACATCCCGATTCGCTCTGTTTTCGATCTTCCTGCTCTGTTGTGAATTTGCAACAGATTGGTCCCGCCAATTTCCTTACCTGAAAACCGCCTTGCCAGCTGGCAATGAAAAAGCCCCGGCAAGCGGGGCTTTTTCAGGATCGAAGCGGTGCCGGATTACTTGGTGCCGATGACTTCGATATCGACGCGGCGATCCGGCTGCAGGCAGTCGATCAGGGTCTTGGTCTTCTTGGTGCTCTTGCCGCACTTGTCGCCGGTCACGGGCTGCTTCTTGCCCTTGCCTTCGGTATAAACGCGGTTGGCTTCGACACCCTTGGAAACCAGGTATTCCTTGACGGCGGCGGCGCGCTTCTCGGACAGCTTCTGGTTGTAGGCATCGCCACCGATGCGGTCGGTGTGGCCCACGGCCAGAATGACTTCCAGCTTGATGGCCTTGGCCTTGGAAACCAGCTCGTCGAGCTTGGCCTTGCCTTCAGGGCGCAGGACGGCCTTGTTGAAGTCGAACAGCGCATCGGCGGCAACGGTGATCTTCTCGTTGCTCGGCTTGGCGGCAGCCGGAGCGGATGCAACGGCCGGCTTCATCGCCTGCTGCGGCGCGCAGGTTTCTTTCGGCAGCAGATCCTTGTCGCACTCGCAGCCTGCGGGGTCCTTGGCGGCAGCAGCCGGGGTCCAGTAGCCAGTACGCCAGCACAGGCCGAAACCGGACTTGGCGACAACGCCACGCTGATCGATGACGTAGACACGTTCCTGAGCCTGGGCGACGGCGGCGCCAAAACCGATGCCGGCCAGCAAGGCGACAACCAGAGACTTCTTGGCGATGTTGTTGATCATTGTTTTCCCTCGTTGAAGAAAGTTTGGAATTTCTTGGCCTGTCAGTCTGCGATGCTGGATGCAAGTTGCGGATGCTACCGACAGACTTCCAGTCTATTTTGCCACAGGGTAAGTGCCGCTTCCAAGTTGTTTGGGCTATTTGCAAGCAGTGTTTTGGCCTCGATGCAACACTTTCCGTCTACCCAGACATCGCTTACCGCTTCTCGTCCCGCCACGTGCACCAGATGAGCAACGGGGTCGAAGCAGGGGCGGCAATCGCTCGACGATAGGTCGATGGCGCACAGATCGGCCTGTTTTCCCGGCGTGATCGAGCCGATCCTTGTCGCAAGGCCGAGGGCTTGGGCGCCACCGAGCGTTGCCATGCGCAGCGCATGGCGTGCGGATACGGCGGCGGCATCGCCCGTGCTGCCCTTGGCCAGCAGCGACGCCAGCCGCATTTCTCCGGGTAGGTCGAGCCGGTTGTTGCTGGCGGCGCCGTCGGTCCCCAGTCCGATATTGATACCGGCATCGAGCAGGCGTTTGAGCGGCGCGATGCCGCTGGCCAGCTTGAGGTTGGAGGTTGGGCAGTGGGCAACATGGCTGCCGCTCTCGGCTAGTAAGCGGATGTCGCCATCGTCGAGATGCACGGCATGTACGGCAATCAGGCCCGGTCCGGTTAGCCCGAGGTCGTGCAGGCGTGCAAGCGGGCGCTTGCCGTGTAATTTCAGGCTGTCGACTATTTCCTGCTGCGTTTCGTGAATGTGGCAGTGTATGGGCAGGGCCAGTTGGCCGGCCAGTGTGGCGATGCGTTCGAAGCTGGCGTCGTTGACCGTGTATGGGGCGTGCGGTGCCAGGCTGAAGTTGATGAGCGGGTGTTCCAGCCAGCGCTCGCGCACTGCCAGCCCCTTGTCCAGATAGTCGTCGGCGTCGCTGGCATAAGGTGTCGGGAACTCCAGGGTGGTGATGCCGATGGTGGCACGCATGCCAAGCTCGCTGGCGGCCTGTGCGCTGGCATCAGGAAAGAAATACATGTCATTGAAACAGGTGATGCCGCCGCGCAGCATTTCGACACAGGCCAGGCGGGTGCCGTCGAGGACAAATTGCGGCGACATGTGTGCCGCCTCGGCGGGCCAGATGTGTTTTTGCAGCCATTCCATCAACGGCAGGTCGTCGGCAATGCCACGCAGCAGGGTCATGGCCGCGTGGGTGTGAGTGTTGACCAGTCCGGGAATCAGCAGGTGCTTGTCCAGTATTCGCTGCCTCGCCGGTTGGAAGCGGCGGCGTGCTTGGTTACTGGGAAGCAGGGCGAGGATGCGCCCGTTGTCGATGGCAACGGCGTGGTGTTCGAGTAGTGCGTCGCTATCTACCGGAGCGATCCAGCGGGCTTCGATCAAGAGGTCGATCTTCTGGGTTTGAGTCATGGTGCTCCCTTAAAAATGGTGCCGGGGCCGTGTGCGGTGTCTGGTGCATGATAAAATAGCAAATTACGCTTGCAGTCACCAAGGCTGCCGTTGCCCGGCTGCGGCGGATATCTGGAACTAGGACCCATGACGGATTCCGTAAGCAATCAATTCGCCAAAGAAACCCTGCCGATCAGTCTTGAAGACGAGATGCGGCGTTCCTATCTCGATTACGCGATGAGCGTGATCGTCGGCCGTGCGCTGCCCGATGCGCGCGACGGCCTGAAGCCGGTGCACCGGCGCGTGCTGTACGCGATGCACGAAACCAATAACGTCTGGAACCGCCCCTTCGTCAAATGCGCCCGCGTGGTCGGCGAAGTCATGGGTAAGTACCACCCGCACGGCGACTCTGCCATTTACGACACTCTGGTGCGCATGGCTCAGGATTTTTCGCTGCGTTACACGCTGGTTGATGGCCAGGGCAACTTCGGCTCGATCGACGGCGACAACGCGGCAGCGATGCGTTACACCGAGTGCCGCCTGGACCGCATCGCCTCCGACCTGACGGCCGATATCGACAAGGAAACGGTCGATTTCGAGCCCAACTACGACGGCAAGGAACTGGAGCCTTCGGTATTGCCGACGCGGATTCCCAATCTGCTGATCAACGGCTCGGCCGGGATCGCGGTCGGTATGGCGACCAACATCCCGCCGCACAACCTGCGCGAAGTCGTGCGTGGCTGTCTGGCCCTGCTCGAAAACCCGGCAATTTCGATTGATGACCTGATTGACCTGATTCCGGCGCCTGATTTCCCGACCGCCGGCTTGATCTATGGCGTGATGGGCGTGCGCGAAGGTTACAAGACCGGTCGTGGCCGCGTCATCATGCGCGCCCGCACTCACTTCGAGGACATCGGTAAGGGTGATCGCCAGGCGCTGATCGTCGATGAAATCCCGTATCAGGTAAACAAGAAGTCGCTGATCGAGAAGATTGCCGAGCTGGTTAACGAAAAGAAAATCGAAGGCATTTCTGACATCCGCGACGAGTCCGACAAGTCGGGTATGCGCATCGTCATCGAACTGAAGCGCGGCGAAGTCGGCGAGGTGATCCTCAACAATCTGTACAAGCAGACGCAGTTGCAGGACACCTTCGGCATGAACATGGTGGCACTGGTCGACGGCCAGCCGCGTTTGCTGAACCTGAAACAGGCGCTCGAATGCTTCCTGTCGCATCGTCGCGAAGTGGTGACCCGCCGCACCGTGTTCGAGCTGCGCAAGGCGCGCGAGCGCGGCCATATCCTTGAAGGTCTGGCTGTCGCGCTGTCCAACGTCGATGAAATCATCGCACTGATCAAGGCCGCGCCGACGCCGCCGGATGCCAAGCGCAGCCTGATGGCGCGCGACTGGCGCAGCCCGGTGGTCGAAGAAATGCTGGTGCGGGCTTCTTCCGATGCCTCGCGGCCGGAAGGCTTGCTGCCCGAGTTCGGTCTCTCGGAACAAGGCTACCGCTTGTCCGACGCCCAGGCGCAGGCGATCCTGGAATTGCGCCTGCAGCGCCTGACTGGCCTGGAGCAGGACAAGATCGTCGGCGAATACAAGGAAATCATGGACAAGATCGTCGACCTGCTCGACATCCTGGCCAAGCCGGAACGGATCACCGCGATCATCGTCGAGGAACTCAAGCAGGTCAGCGAGCAGTACGGCGACGAGCGCAAGTCCGAGATCGTGCTGCATACGCAGGAACTCGGGATCGAGGACTTCATCACGCCGCAGGACATGGTCGTGACCTTGTCGCACGGCGGTTACGTCAAGGCCCAGCCGCTCGCCGATTACCGCGCCCAGCGCCGCGGTGGCCGCGGCAAGCAGGCGGCGGCGATCAAGGATGAGGATTTCGTCGATCATCTCTTCGTCGCCAATACCCACGACTATATCCTGTGCTTCTCGAACCGCGGCCGTTGCTACTGGCTCAAGGTCTACGAAGCACCGCAAGGCAGTCGCAACAGCCGTGGCAAGCCGATCGTCAACCTCTTCCCGCTGGAAGAGGGCGAAAAGATCAATGCCGTGCTGCCGGTCAAGGAATTCGCCGACGACAAGTACGTGTTCATGGCCACCATTCAGGGTACGGTCAAGAAAACGCCGCTGTCCGACTTCTCCAATCCGCGCAAGGCCGGCATCATCGCCGTCGCGCTGGATGAAGGCGATTACCTGGTCGGCGTCGAGCTGACCACCGGCCAGAGCGATATCGTGTTGGTATCGAATGCCGGCAAGGCGGTCTGGTTTGACGAAGGCGATGTCCGGCCGATGGGCCGTGGCGCCCGCGGCGTACGCGGCATGAAGCTGCAGGACGGCCAGAGCGTGATTTCGCTGCTGGTCGCCGAGAGCGATCAGCAGTCGGTGCTGGTGGCGACCGAAAATGGTTTCGGCAAGCGCACTGTGCTCGCCGATTTCCGCCATTCCGGGCGTGGCACCCAGGGTGTCAAGGCGATTGCCGAAAGCGAACGCAACGGGACCGTGGTTGGCGCCAAGCTGGTCAGCGACGAAGACGAAATCATGCTGATCACCACCGGCGGCGTGTTGATCCGTACCCGTGTTGCCGAAATCCGTGGCATGGGCCGCGCGGCGCAGGGCGTGACCCTGATCGCGCTCGACGACGGCGAGAAGCTGGCCGGGCTGGAAAAGGTGGTCGAATCCGTCGCCGAAATCGCGAGCGAAGCCGGTGCCGAGACCGATGCACTTGCCACGGTCGACGGTGAAAATACGCAAAATCCGGCCGCTGGCTTGGCTCCCGATGCCGCGGCGGAAAGCAGCGAAGAAGGAGAAGCCTGATGAGCCGTATCTGGAATTTCAGCGCCGGCCCGGCCGCCTTGCCGGAAGAAGTGCTGGCGCAAGCCCGCGACGAATTGCTCGACTGGCATGGTGCCGGTTGCAGCGTGATGGAAATGAGCCATCGCGGCAAGGAGTTCACCCGCATCATCGAGCAGGCGGAAGCCGACCTGCGCGAGCTGATGGGCATTCCCGAACAGTATGCAGTGCTCTTCCTGCAAGGCGGGGCGACGCAGCAGTTCGCGCAGATCCCGCTCAACCTGCTCGCCGGTCGTTCGGCCGACTACGTGGTGACCGGTTCGTGGTCGAAAAAAGCCTTCAAGGAAGCGCAACGGGTCGGTAACGTGCGTTGTACGGCGACCACCGAGGCGAGCAACTTCACCCGCCTGCCGACGGCTGAGGAAATCAAGCTCGACCCGTTTGCCGCCTACCTGCACGTCTGCACCAATGAAACCATCCACGGCGTCGAAATTCCGGCGCAACGGATTGCCGACACCGGCGTGCCGCTGGTTGCCGACATGTCGTCGCACATCCTTTCCGGCCCGGTCAATGTCGAGAAATTCGGCCTGATCTACGCCGGAGCGCAGAAGAACATCGGGCCTTCCGGCCTGACTTTGGTGATCATCCACCGCGACCTGCTCGGGATGGCGCCGCTGAATATCCCGACCGTGCTCGACTACGCGGTGATGGCGGAAAACGGCTCGATGCTGAACACGCCGCCGACCTTCGGCATCTACATGGCCGGGCTGGTCTTCCAGTGGCTCAAGCGCCAGGGTGGTTTGAGTGCGATTGACACGGTCAACAGCGAAAAAGCACAAATTCTCTACGCCGCGATCGACGGTTCCGACGGTTTCTACACCAACCCGGTCGATCCCGACTGCCGTTCGCGGATGAACGTGCCTTTCGTGCTGCGCGACGCCGCGCTCGACGCCGACTTCCTGGCTGGAGCCAAGGCCGCCGGGCTGCTGGCGCTCAAGGGGCACAAGTCGGTCGGCGGCATGCGTGCGTCGATCTACAACGCCGTGCCGCTGGCGGCGGTGCAGGCGCTGGTCGATTTCATGAACGATTTTGCCCGGCGCAAGGGCTGAGTACGAGGCGAGGGGAAGCATGAGCGAGGGAGCCAACAACAACGCGCCGGCTGGCGACATCCAGACGGCGTTGGCCGGGGTGCGGGCCGAAATCGACCATATCGACAGCGAGTTGCTGCGTCTGCTCAACGAGCGCGCCCGCTGTGCGCAGAAGGTCGGCGAGATCAAGGCCGAGTTCGGCGACGCCGGTTTCATCTACCGGCCGGAGCGCGAGGCACAGGTCTTGCGCCGCTTGCAGGAAATCAATCCGGGGCCGCTGCCCGGCGAGAACATCACCTTCTTCTTCCGCGAAGTGATGTCGGCCTGTCTGTCGCTCGAACAGCCGCTCGGTATCGCCTTCCTCGGGCCGCTCGGCACCTTTTCCGAATCGGCGGCGACCAAGCATTTCGGTCATGCCGCCCGTTTGCTGCCGCAGGTGTCGATTGACGACGTCTTCCGCGAGGTTGAGGCCGGGCATGCCCATTACGGCGTGGTGCCGGTCGAAAACTCGACCGAAGGCGCGGTCGGGCGGACGATGGACCTGCTGCTCGGCACCTCGCTGAAGATCTGCGGCGAAGTCGTGCTGCGCATCCACCAGAACCTGCTGAGCAACGAAAGCGACCTGAGCCAGATCACCCGCGTCTATTCGCACGCCCAGTCGCTGGCCCAGTGTCACGAATGGCTGAACCGGATGCTGCCCGACGCACAGCGGATTTCGGTTGGCAGCAACGCCCAGGCCGCGCAGAAGGCGGCCGAGGAGCCGGGCACCGCGGCGATTGCCGGCGAAGCCGCAGCAGCGCGTTACAAGCTGCCGAAGCGGGTCGAGAACATCGAAGACGAACCGAACAACACCACCCGCTTCCTGGTCGTCGGCCGCCACGAGGCCGGTCCCTCCGGACGTGACAAGACCTCGCTGATCATGTCGGCGCCGAACCGCACCGGTGCGCTGCACGAACTGCTGCTGCCGTTCTCGCAGGCCGGGGTGTCGATGAGCCGGCTGGAATCCCGTCCGGCGCGTAATGCCTTGTGGGAATACGTGTTTTACGTCGACGTCGAGGGGCATTACCAGGAGCCAGGCATCCAGACCGCGCTAGCCGACCTGGGGCAGCGCGCCGCCTACCTGAAGGTGCTCGGTTCGTATCCGTTGGCGGTTTATTGAGCTGCGCGCTTGCCGTGCCTTTGTTGAATTGATTGAGAGAGTTTCCATGAGCCTTGCCGAACAAGCCCTTGCCTACGTCCGCGCGATTTCTCCGTATCAGCCGGGCAAGCCGATCACCGAACTGGC
>NZ_JAKLLH010000045.1 GCF_023150235.1 Azonexus sp. | reverse complement strand
AGATCGACGGCAACGGTAGTAGTATGCATTTCGGATTCCTCCTCGGAGTTGTCTGGTGCTGATCCCCACGTCCAATGAGTCTCAGCTGCGCGCAATGTGCGCCAACAAAGAGGGGGAGTCCATCCCATCATTCAAGCCGAACGGAATAGTCATGATGTCCCCCCTTCGTTTAGAGTTTGAAATACGGTTAGTCGGTTGCACCGTTTGCCACTAACAGATCGACGATGTCCTGGCGGCGGAAACGCCGGGCCAGCAGCAGAGCCGTTTCTCCCCCCTTGGCTCTGGCATTGACCCTGGCTCCTTTGGCAATGAGAAAGCGCACCATCTCGATGTCCCGACGATCCACAGCACTCAATAGCGGGATATTGTTCGCTTCGAGTTCGTAGTCCTTGGCGAAAGGATTAATCTCCGCACCGTGATTAACCAACCATTCGGCAATCAATCGATGTCCGCCGAAGGCCGCCATACCTAACGGCGTTAATCCTCCCTCCCCATGAAAATTGACATCAGCACCGTGGTTGACAAGAATCTTGACGATATCGAAGTGCCCACGGTAGGCGGGGCCAACAATAGGAGTACTTAATATCCGATACGGTGAGTTCTTGGGTACCCCGCTCGCGTTGACATCTGCCCCTTCGCTGATTAAGAACTCAACGATGTCTTTGTATCCATAAGCAGCAGCTTCATGCAACGCCGTGCCGCCGGTATAGAAATTCCTTGCCCGCACATCGGCTCCCTTTGCCACAAGGAATTTCACAAGTTCGAAGCCGCCATACTTGGCGGCCATCGATAGCGCTTGGTCACCCCGACCAATATCCGCACGAAAATCGGCGCCCCTATCAATTAGAAGCCTTGCGTTCTGCCAGTTTTCCGCACGAATAGCGTAATAAAGCGGTGTGCCCACCCCGTTATCGTTTGCGTTGACGTTCAAGCCATAATTTATAAGGAATTCGAGCATTGATTTAGAGACCCGCCCAGCCGCAACATGCAGCATCGTGTAGCCCGCTTTATCGGCGTAATTGACGTTGGCACCGTGGTCGATCAGGAAGCGCGCGATGTCCTCATAGCCGTGGGCCAGCGCAATGGTCAAGGGAATTCCCCGGTAATGCTCGACTTCAGCATTGACGTTCGCCCCCTTCATAACCAACGCTTGAACTACTTCTTTCATCCCCCTTTCCGTTGCACGATACAGAATGGGCAGGCTGACATAAATGGTCGCTTCTCGCGCATCAACATTGGCGCCCGCTTCAATCAGGGCAATGGCTTTGGCTTCGTCCTTGGAATAAACCGCCCGAAAGAGTTGTTGTTCCAGCGTCTGCGGTTGCAGGGGCGCGGGCGTCTGCGCGTAGGCGAGAGTAGCGAGCGCACCAAGCGCAACAGAAAGCAATGCGTTGACGATGAATTTGACGCGAACCATAGTGTTGATGACATTCCGCCAGACGATCATTTACCGAACCCCCTCAAGAACATTGAAATTGCTCGCTCGCACCGGGCGCGACCCTCGGCATCTCCGTTGCCCGCCATCCCGCAGCGACTGACCAAATGCCGCCTGTATATGGCACTTAGGTGCCTATGTCGGGAATCCGACACCCGTGCCGCTCCGGGCCCGGCTATACTCCAGGCTTTCCCGGACTTGTTCATGCGCACCACGCCTTCCGACCCGCTCACGCAACGCTTCGGCCGCCTGCTGCTCCGCTTGCGCGAGGAGGCCGGCATGAGTCGGCTGGAGCTGGGCCGGCGCGCCGAGTTGAACCCGAGTTTCATCAAGCGCATGGAATACGGCTTGCAGAAGCCGGCCTTGCACTCGATCTATCGCATTGCCGCCGTGTTTGATCTGTCCGGCAGCGAACTCCTCGCGCGGCTGGAGGCGATGGCGCCCGGGCGCCGGCGCAAGCGATGTGATTCGTGGTTCTCCTCTCGCCGTCTCCGGGCGACTGACTTTTGCCGCCGCGCCCATACACCGTATCGTTGCCGGCCAGCGCATCGACGTCATCATCGGCCTCCGACAGCGTCAGGGTGTCGTCGAATGCGGTCGCCGTCACCGGCGTGATGTGCGCCTCCAGCGTGGCGCGATCCCAGAAGGTGCCATCGGCAAAGCGCACGCCGCTAATCGCGCTGTTCGCCAAGAAATGGTCCATCACGATGGCCGATTCGCCGCTATCGCGAATGCGTATCTGCAGGTCGTCGCCCACCCGCCAGACGGCGATGTCCTGCTCGGTGAGGCCGGCGGTCAGTTCGATCGTGTCGAAGCCGCCATCCGCGCCATAGGCATTCACCTGGTCGCGCCCATCGCCGCGCCCGAAGACGAAGGTGTCGTTCCCCGTCCAGCCCTCCAGATAGTCGTCGCCCGCGCCCCCGTCGAGCCGGTCGTCTCCGCTGTAGCCGTACAGGCTGTCGGCGCCCTCGCCACCGATCAGCACGTCGTTGCCTTCGAGGCCGAACAGCGAATCGTCGGCCGCCGCCCCGTCGATGATGTCGTTCGCCTCGGTGCCGTACAGAACGTCCTGATACGCCGTGCCGGCGATGCGGATGCCGCGCTCGAGGAGCTGCGCGAAGGTAAGGCTCGCGCCGCCCGCGAACTCGAAGCGGTCGATGGAGGGGCTGGCGGTGGGGTTGTTGCGATCGAAGATTTCCAGCGCGATCTCGCCCGGTTCGGCGCCGCCGATGGCGAGCACGAGTGCCGTGCCGCGCAGCGACAGCGTGATGTCCTCGGGCCGGATGCCCGCGCCGAACCTGAGCGTATTGGGTTGGGGAGTGCCCTGGGTGTCCGTCTTGGCGCTGGTGTCGCGGATCGTGTCGTTGCCGTCGCCGGCGTTGTACAGATAGACGTTGTTGCCGCCGCTGGCCACCATCCGATCGTTGCCGCGCCCGCCCGAGAGGGTCGCGCCGCCACCGCTCGATTCGAGATGGTCGCCCTCGGTGCCGCCGAGCAGGTTCTGGCCCGGCGCGGCGATGACGATGTTCACCGGGTCGTCGTAGAAGCGCCCGATCAGCTCGGCCGCGCTGAGCACGGTGCCGTCGGCGAACTCGAAGCGCGAGACCGCCCCACCGAAGCCGCCGTCGATGGCGAGGCGGTCGGTGCCGGTATAGTCGATGAGCAGATAACGTCCGCTCGTGTCCTTGTTCACGACAATGGATGGGGCGCTCACCCCGGCGCCGAAGCGCACGGTGTTGTTGCCCTGCGTATCGGCTATGGCGTCGGTGGCGTTGGGGTCGATCGGGGCGTCCCCCACTTCGAGAACATAGGTGTCGTTGCCCTCGCCCCCCTGCATGACATCGCCCCCGGCCCCGCCGATGAGCAGATCGTCGCCCGCCTCTCCTTCGAGGTTGTCGGTATCGGCCCCGCCCAGGAGCGTGTCGTTGCCGGCCCCGCCGAGCAGTTGATCCGTGCCCTCGCCGCCGTCCAGCCAGTCGGCGCCGCTGTCCTCGGCCGCGATACCTGCGCCGTCGCCTTCCAGGCGATCCTTGCCCGCCCCCCCGTCGAGCCAGTCGGCGCCATCCCGCGCCGTCGCCACGAGCGTCGTGTAATCGCCGAACAGCATGTCGGCACCGTCGCCGCCGATCACCACGTCGGCGCCGCCCTGCCCGGCCAGCACGTCGGCGCCATCGCCGCCGTCCAGGTAGTCGTCGCCGACGATGTCGGCATCGCGGCCGAGGTTGGTGTCGCCGAGGAAGCTGTCGTCGCCACTGCCCCCAAAAATGACGTCGTCGCCGCCATTGCCCTGGCCGACATCGTCGCCGTCGCCGCCGAGCACCAGGTCGTCGCCGTCGCCGGCGGCGATGATGTCGTTGCCGGCGCCGCCGTCGAGCACGTCGCCTTCGTCGGGCGCGTAGTGGGGGTTCTCGCCCCAGTTGGAGAGCAGCAGGTTGTTCTGCGCGTCGCGGGCGATCCACCAGTGCGGGGCCGCGGCGATCAGGGTGGCGCCATCGGGCACCGTCGGCAGGCTGCCCTGGTAGGGTGCCCAGCTCGACGAGCCTTCCAGGTAGTCGCTGCCCTCGCTCGTCGGCGCCGCCCTGGAGGGCGTCGTTGCCGATGCCGCCGTACAGTTCGTCATTGCCGCCGCTGGCGACGAGGACGTCGTCGCCGTCTTCGCCGTAGAGCTTCTGCTCGCCGTCGCCGTTGCTGATCCAGTCGTCGCCGAGCCCGCCCCAGCCTTCGGCGCCGGCGAGGCCGAGGCTGATGCGGTCGGCGCCGGCGAAGCCGAAGACGCGCTGGTTGGCGCTGTCGGCGGCAAGGTGATTGTCTTCCTCGTCGCCGCTCTTGGCGCCCTTGGCCACCGCCGCCGGCGCCGGCAGGACGATGCCCAGCTCGCCGTTCTTCCAGCCCATCAGCCGGATGGCGCCGCCCGCCGCCGGATCGGTAATGTGGAGCAGGCCGCGCCCGCCCCAGGCGCCGGTGAGGCGGTAGTCGCGCCCGCGCGCATCGCGCCAGCGCTGCGGCTCGCCCGCCACGGCGATGAGGCCGCCGCCGAGCGCTTCGCCGGCATGGACGATCTCGCCCAGACCGTCGCCCGCTTCGTCCGTGTTGGAGAAGAGCGCCGCCAGTCCGGCCAGGGCGCCCTCGTCGGCGAAGTCGACGATGACGTCCGTGCCGCCGTTCCCGCCGACGCGATAAGTGTCGAACCCCGCCCCGCCGCGCAGCCGGTCGTCTCCGGCGCCGCCGGCGAGAAGATCGTCGCCGGATCCGCCGAAGAGCGCGTCCTCGCCGGCCCCGCCGTAGAGGCGGTCGGCGGAGTTCCCGCCGGCGAGGGTTTCCGGCTTGCCGTCGGTTTGGTCTTTTCCGAAGACGATGCGTTTGGCCTCCAAGGCCGCACTTCCGTCGCGCAAGGTCAGGCCGCTGGCGTTGTCGGTGTAGCGCGCGTTGTTGCCGCCCGTCGGGTTGACGATCAGGGTCGAGCCGCTGCGGCTGTCATTGGTGTTGGCGGTGATGACGCCGGCGAGCAGCGCAGCACGGTCTTCCAGCCATTCGGCGCTCAGCTCGCCTTGTTCCGTCGCCGGATCGTAGAGATCGAGTTCGCCGCCGGCGTTATGTCGCGCATAGAGGCCGTCGTCGCCGACGATGGCGAAGGGGTTGAGGTTCTTCAGGGCGTAGCGGTAGGCGATATCGCCACGGGCGCCGGAAGCGATCTGCGCTGCGTCGAGCGTGCTCAGGTCCCGCACCGAGACGAGACCGGAGGACTGCTTGAAAAGCGCATCGTTTCGGACGGCCGCCAAACGGGCGTAGAGGGCCTCGCGCTGGTCGGTCTGCGCGGCGGTGATTGTCGTCCCGCCCTTGAAAAGATCGCCCAGCGCGTTCGCCAGGTTTTCCAGGGAGCGATCGGCGATCGCCGCGGAGGCCTTGAGGATGCGTCCGATGGTCTCGATGCCGGCAGCTCCGGCGGCGTCGAGGGCCGGGTCGAGCGTGGCCAGCAGCGAGTAAAGGGCGAGCGAGTCAGTCATCTGCGGCGCGCCGTGGCCCGCCCAGGCCGGCGGCAAAAGCGCGGCGCTCTCGATGAAGATGCCGTCGTAGGCCGCGCCCGGCTGTTGCAGAAAGATGTTGTTCATCGCCGCGAATTCCAGCCAGCGCTCGCCGTAGACGTTCCGGATGCGGCCGGCATCGAAGGCAGGCGTGCCGCCGAGGGCGGCGAAGAGGTCGTCGACGGTGGCCGTACCGATCTTGAAGCCGAGGCCGTTTACCGCCAGAGCGTTCGAGACGATGCCGGGCACGAGGCGGGTGAAGGCCATGGCCAGATGGCCACCCAGGGAGTGGCCGGAGACATTGATTTGCGCAAGGCCGGCGGGTATCGCGCCGCTGCCGAAACGCAGGCCGGCGTCGGCCAGGCCCGTGGATTCGCCGAAGACGATGCCGTACGGGGAAGCTCCGATGTGGAGTGCCTCCGGCGGCAGTGTGCCGGAACTATCGCGCAGGATGACATAGGCGGCACGGTAGGTTTGGCCTTGGGCAGTCGTGGCGCGCTGCCAGAAGTTGTAAAGGTCGACGATCTGGCGGACGCCGATGCCGTCGGTGCCGATCAGCGCGGCATCGGCGGCGAAGTCGGTAAGGTTCGTGGAGCCGCGAATCGCTAGCGTGTAGATACCAGTCTGTGAGTTCCTGAAAACCGTCGCCGAGAAACCGCTGGCGGTGTCGGGAGTGTGATCCCGCACTTCCCACTCATTCGCGAAGGCGGCAGCTTGGGTGGGGGAGAACGAGCCACCGAATCTGCCCTTGTTAGCAATATCGAGAGCAGCTACGAGATTGCTCTGATTCTGAATTGCAAGAGACAAGTCGGCATACGCGGCTTCAGCTGATTGCGCCCTCTCAAACAGTTCTCGAATATTGTTCATTTCATCCCCCTTAAGGTTTGCATTTCATGTGTCATACGCCATATGCCATCAGACCGGCATGGTGTTTGGTTCAACCAGAACTTGAATCCCCCACCAGTCGCGATGTAACCAGCCCCAGAGCCAACGTCCTTGCCCCTTGCCAATACTTCACCTGTTACTCGATCAAAAAGTTGGTACTCTGAAATGGACGTCGTCAGCAAGGGAAGCGGACGGTTGTGAGTCGTCTTGATCGCAAATCGCTCATCAAGAATCTGAATATCACCGCCAGGAGTCCGCTCGATAGGCAGAACAAGATTCCACAATCCGGCCAATACATCGGGGTTTTCCCTCTTCCACTGTTCGACCGACTTATAGACCCAGAACCCAGCCTCCTTCTCGCAGTAATAGCGGTGCGCGAGCAGCGTCGGGAGGTGGTCCCAGAAGACGAGGAGATACATCGCCAGCGCCGCCAGCCCGCCCCAGCGCCAGCCGCTGCGGCCCCGCTTGCGCGCGGCACGGGCGGCCGCAGCCACCGCGGCTATTGAAACCAGCAAATACAGCGCGAACGCGCCAAACACGACGAGGCCCATCATGCCACCTGCCTTTCCGATGCATCGTTTGCCACGGCCAATTCGGCCAGATGACTGCTCGGAGAAATGACGATCAACGCCAATGCAAGTCTGGTGCTCATGCGGTTCTCCTCCATTCGCAGTCGTTGGCTGCCACGGGGTCGCCGTGTTGCGGAGACTGACTCCTGCGTCCAGCCCGTCCCCACACCGAGCCGCCGCCGATCAGCCAGTCGCCGCCGTCCCCGCCCTCGATCCAGTCGCCGCCCGCCCCGCCTTCCAGGCGATCCGCCCCGCTCCTGCCGTTCAGGCTGTCCTCGCCGCCGCGCGCGAGCACGAGATCGGCCCCCGCCGAGCCGTAAAGGACGTCGGCCCGATCCGCCTCGGGCCGGCCCGCATCGACGATCACATTGCCCAGGCCGTCGTAGGCCACCTGCACCCCGGCCAGGGCCGGGTTCTGATCCACCGGCGCCAGATCGCCGGCCAATGCCATATCCGTCGCGGGAGTGGCCGGCATACCGACGAGATGAATACCGAAGTCGCCGTCATTGACCGGGCCGCCGAGGTCGAGGACGGCGCCATCGGCCAGGGTCAGCTTGCCGGCCGCCCGATCCAGGACAATGCCGCCAGCAGGGTTCTTCCAGATACCGGCTTCGCTGACGAAGACGGCCTCGGGACGGCCATCGATCATCAGCAACCCGCGACGGTCGGATTCGACGATGCGGTCGTCGCCGTCGCCGGCGTTCCAGATGTAGGTGTCGGCGCCTTCGCCGCCGATCAGGATGTCATTGCCAGTGCCGCCGGTGAGACGGTCATTGTCTCCAAGACCGACGAGGAGGTCGTTTTGCGTGCCGCCGGTGAGATTGTCACTGGCCGTTCCGCCGAGCATGAAGGCGCGCCGGGTGGCGGCGGTGCTGGTCATGCCGGCGCGGCCGGCCTGGAGGTGCCAGTCGAGCAGTTGCG
The DNA here is from genome assembly GCF_023150235.1 of Azonexus sp. Lineage (GTDB taxonomy): Bacteria > Pseudomonadota > Gammaproteobacteria > Burkholderiales > Rhodocyclaceae > Azonexus. Next base: position 2,521 of record NZ_JAKLLH010000045.1, on the reverse strand, counting down.
GAATCTGTTGCAGGATTTCGTTTCGTTCGGCGTCGGGCAGGCTGGCTAGTGTAGTGTCTCACTAATGGTTATACATTTAGGGCGCTACCGGCGACGGGGCCAATGCTTCGCGGGCGCGCTGGATCTTGCGCAGAATCTCTTCACCTTTGGCCTTCCAGACGTAGCGCTTCGGATGCAGGTTGCGTTCGGCAAGGTAGGCAAGGATGGTGTCGGCCAATTCCTTTACGGAGGCGAAGCTGCCGGCGGCGATGCGGTCGGTCAGATCGCGGAAGAACCGCTCAACCAAATTGAGCCACGACGAAGAGGTTGGCGTGAAGTGCATATGGAAGCGGGGATGCTTCGTCAGCCAGGCTTTCACCTCGGGGTGCTTGTGGGTCGCGTAGTTGTCGGCGATCAGGTGAATCGCGAGATCCTTGGGCGTTTCCCGGTCGATCTTCCTCAGGAAGGCCAGCCATTCCTGATGCCGGTGCTGCTCGGCGATGGTCGTGATCAGTTTGCCTTCCAGATAGTTCAGCGCGGCAAACAAGGTCAAGGTGCCGTGGCGAAGGTAATCGTGGGTGGCGGTCTTGATATGGCCGATGCCCAGTGGCAGGCCCGGCTGAGTACGTTCCAGCGCCTGGCATTGCGACTTCTCGTCGCAGCACAACACCAGCGCTTTCTCCGGCGGGTTGAGATACAGACCGATGACGTCCCAGAATTTCTCCTCGAAGCGCGCGTCGTTCGACAGCTTGAAGGTTCGGGTCAGGTGCGGCTTGATGTCGTTGGCGGCCCACAGACGTTGCACGCTGGCCGTCGAGATACCCGCCGCCTGCGCCATGGTGCGGCAACTCCAGCGTCCTTGCGTCGCCGGCGGTCGCGTTACCGTCTCCAGCGTCTTCCTGACCGCCGCCTCGGGCAACGAAGGTTTGCGCCCACGGCCAGGCGCGTCTGCCAGCCCGGCCAGCCGGTCCTTGGCAAAGCGCCGGCACCAGTGATTCACGGTTACGCGCGTGACGCCGACAGCTTCTCCTATGGCCTCCTGCGTGCGCCCCTCGGCCGCCAACAGAATGATCTGCGCACGCTGCCGATCCCGCACCTCTACCGTGCTGGCGCGCATGCGCCTGTGCAGTTCCCGTCTCTCTTCCGCTTCCAGCGCGATCCGCTCTCTCGCCATGACACGCTCCCCAAAGCACCCCGTGCTTCGAGTATAGGCGAATTCGATAAAATGTAAAGGCATTAATGAGACACTACACTAGGTAGTCGGCGAAGTACAGCGTATAGCCCTTGGTGGCATCCAGCGTGGCGGCGACGTCGTTGCGGTCGAAGCGGATGCCGCCGCTCACGGCGGTGTAGAGGGTCTTGTCGCGGTCGGCAGCAGCTACGGTGTTCTCGTAGTACATCTGCATGGCGAAGGCAATGAGGGCTTGGGTGAAGTTGTCGTCGGTCACATTCCCTTGGGCGACCTTCTGCAGGTCGGCGGTAAAACGGGCGAGCATTTCGTCGCCACCAGCGGGGACGCCGGATACGCCGCCCGCCTGGTGGCGGACGAGGTGCTCGAGGAAATTCGTAAATTCTGTGTTGGCGGTACCGGTGTCTCGCTTGTACAAGGCGCTATCGAACACCATGCGCAGCATGTCCGGCAGTTTGAGGCTGACCTGGCGGAAGGCATCGCTTTGCAGGAAGGCGGCGAGCAAGGCCTGGGAATGCAGATCGACGCCCGAGACATTGGCGCCGCCGTGGGTCAGCGGCGGCGCCTGCATGCCGATCGGCGGACGGAAGGGCGCAAGCAGCAGGGATGCGGATACCGCCTCCCCCGCCACGCCGATGACCCTGACGCCACCCTCGCCGCGGATGCCGCCCTCGCTGGGCTGGGTCGATGGCATGCTGCTGGTAAAAGCTCTCAGCGCATTGATTGCCGCTCCGTCGGCATAGCCGAGATTGGCCAGGTCACGCAACAGTACGTCGCGCCGGTCGTTGTTGGCGCTTTGCCGGAAGGGGGCCGGATCGAAGGTAACCGCCGGCTCGTTGAAGAGCACTCCCATCAGAGCGGCCAGCCCGCCGCCCAAGCTATGGCCGGTGAAGCTGATCCGTGCTTCCGGATAGACCCGCCGCACCTCAAGGTAATACACCGCTGCATCGAGCAGCTGTCCATTGGAGAACCCCGTCGCCAGGGTAATGTTCGTCATCCAGTCGACCAGCTGCGCCGTGCCGGCGAACGAGATCACGATCTCCTCGCCACGCTGAAAGGCGATGGCTTCGAAACCGTTCGCATCGTTATTGAAAGGCGGAGGATCAACGATGGGTGTCCATCCTTGAGGAACGGGAAATCTGTTTATCTCTGAGCGCGTAGAGATGTATGAAGCGCCTGCCAACAGCGCATATTCCATTGGTTCAGCCATTATCAGTCCTCCTCGTTATCTGTCGCACATACGGTCAGCGAAATCCTTGTTGAACGTTCCGTCTGGCCGCATACCAAACCAGCCGCACTTGTAATGCACCCGCTTCTCGCAAGTCGTCGGGCCACCTGTAATCGGCTCGCGAA
>NZ_JAKLLH010000022.1 GCF_023150235.1 Azonexus sp. | reverse complement strand
ACTGACCATCGCCTACTTTGATCGACTCAGGGTGCCTCGTCTCTCATGACCTCAACTTCTCGAACCGCCCGGTGCGGACCCGCATGCCGGGTGGTGTGGCAGGGGTGCAGCCTATAATAGTTGCCCCCTATGCCGATTTGACGTGCCTGGCGGGCGGGCATGAAAAAACGGGGCCTCGGCCCCGTTTTCCGGATTGAGCGAAGAAGGATTACTTCTTGGCTTCCATGCCGGCTTGTTCGGCGGGCTTGGCGGCTTCCATGCCAGCTTGCTCGGCGGGCTTGGCGGCTTCCATGCCGGCTTGTTCGGCGGGCTTGGCGGCTTCCATGCCGGCTTGTTCGGCAGGCTTGGCGGCTTCCGGAGCGGCAGCGGCCGGGGCGGCCGGAGCAGCGGCAGGTGCCGGAGCCGGGGCGGGAGCAGCTTCTTCCTTCTTGCCGCAAGCGGACAGGGCGACAGCGAGGAGGGCAGCGGCGAGGATGGACTTGTTCATGGGGATTTCCTTATCGATAAGAAACGTGAAGCGTGAAACGTCAAAACGTTGGGAAACCAGGTGCGACCTGATTGACGCGGGATTATAGCAATTTTTCGCTCCGGGTGAGTTTTATTGTTGCATTGCAGTATGAGAAACGGCTATCCGGAAATCTGCTTTTTCCCGGTCCCCACCGCTGATTTTCGTGCCGCGCTGAAGGAATTCCGGGGAGGCTTGATAGAATTCGGCCTTTTTTGGAGTCGACCGTGCCCATCGGTGTCATTGAGTCGCTGGATCACGAGGCGAGAGGGATTGCCCGTCAGGATGGAAAAACCATCTTTGTCGATGGTGCCTTGCCGGGAGAAATCGTCGAGTACGCAAGTTTCAGGCGCAAGCCCAAATATGAGCTGGCGCAACTGGTGTCGGTCCTGCGCCCCTCCAATGCCCGGGTTGCGCCGCCCTGTCCGCATTTCAATATTTGCGGCGGTTGTGCCATGCAGCATATCGATCCCGCGACCCAGGTGGCCGTCAAGCAGCGCGTGCTTGAGGATACCTTGTGGCATGTAGGGCGTGTCCGGCCCGAACTCATGCTTGCACCCGTCCATGGCGCGGCATGGGCCTACCGCCATCGTGCACGCTTGGGGGTGCGCCTCGTTCCCGGAAAAGAGGGGATGCTGATCGGCTTTCACGAGCGGCGCAGCAGTTATATTGCCGACCTCCGTTCCTGCATGGTTTTGCCGCCCGAAGTGTCGGCGCTACTGGAACCGCTGCGCACCCTGTTTTCGGCCTTGAGCATTGCGGATCGCTTGCCGCAACTCGAAATCGCCGTCGGCGAGCATTGCGTCGCCTTGTCCCTGCGTATCCTGCAATCCCTGACGGCAAGGGACGAAAACCTGCTGCGCGCATTTGCCGATCGTCATGCTGTCGTTTTCTATCTGCAGCCGAAGGGGCCGGAGAGTATTTATCGCTTCTACCCGCTACCTGGCCCCCGGCTTTCCTACGCCCTGCCCGAGTTTGCCCTGGAGTTCGATTTCAAACCCAGCGATTTCACCCAGGTCAATCATGCGGTTAACCGCATTCTGGTGAGCAAGGCTCTGGCGCTGCTCGATCCTCGTCCGGGGGAGAGAATTGCCGACATGTTCTGTGGCCTGGGCAACTTTACTTTGCCGATCGCACGGCGTGGTGCCCGCGTGCTGGGTATCGAAGGCAGCCCCCGCCTGGTCGAGCGCGGCCGGGAAAGCGCCCGTTTCCACGGCCTTTCGGAACAGGTCGAGTTTGGCGTGGCCAATCTCTTCGAGTGCACGCAGGCCTCCCTGAGTCAATTGGGGCGCTTTGACAAGATGTTGATCGACCCGCCGCGCGAGGGCGCTATCGAACTGGTCAAGGCTCTGGACGAGAAGGCGCCACGGCGCCTGGTCTATGTCTCATGTAACGCGGCGACCCTGGCGCGGGACGCGGCGGCGCTGGTTGTGCTCAAAGGCTATCGCTTGAAGGCGGCCGGCATTGTCAACATGTTCCCGCATACGGCGCACGTCGAGTCGCTCGCGCTTTTCGAGCGGGATTGACGGCGCGGTCGCGGGTCAATGCAAGCAAAAGGCGACCCCGCGAGGTCGCCTTGGCGATGCCGCGTGGGGTGGGGCGTCAGTCGCGTTCGCCGCTGAAGGCCATGATCAGCTGCAACAGACTGGCGAAGACATTGTAGACATCGAGATACACCGCCAGCGTGGCGCTGATGTAGTTGTCTTCTCCGCCCTGGATGATGCGGCTGATGTCATACAGGATGTAGGCGGAAAAGATCATGACCACGGCGGCGGAAATGGCCAGCGACAGGGCGGGGATCTGGAAGAAGATGTTGGCGACGGCGGCGAGCAGGGTAAGGATCAGGCCGACGAAGAGGAATTTCCCCATGTTGCTGAAATCCCGCTTGCTGACACTGGCAATTCCGGCCATGGTGAAGAAAATGGCGCCGGTACCGCCCGCGGCGAGGGCGATCATCGAGCCGCCGTTGCTGAAGCCGAGGGCCAGTTGCAACAGGCGTGACAGCATGAGGCCCATGAAGAAGGTGAACGCCAGCAGTAGCGCAATGCCCAGTCCGCTGTTCTTGTTTCGTTCGATGCCGTACATGAAGCCCATCGCGACACCGAGGAAGACCAGAAAACCGATGAAGGGACTGCCGGCGAAGAAGGAAAAGCCGATCTGGATGCCGAGCAGCGCACCGGCCACGGTCGGCAGCATCGAGAGGGCGAGCAGCAGGTAGGTGTTGCGCAATACCCGGTTCTGCGTTGGCGACAGACTTGCGCCGGAAGCGGTTGCGGGACTGAGGTCGTAGTTCATGGAAGCGTCTCCAGGTGGCCATTTGGCCTGTAAGACTAGCGGAGCCCGGTTTTGGTTGCAATGCCTTGCCCCGGCGCCGTCTTTTCCTTGCTCTCCTGGCCGGTCTTTCGCATTCATGCCCGATGCACTAAGATGCAACGCCATTGCCAATCATTTCCCGCTGGAGAGTCTGATGCAGGTTCGCGAAATCGTCCGCCTGAAGGGGGGCACGCTATATACCACGGCACCCGAGCATAGCCTGGCATCGGCCATCGACATGATGGCCGAGCTGGATGCTGGTTCGCTGGTCGTGATGCAGGATGGAAAAATGGTCGGCATGCTGACTTTCCGCGAAATCCTCCAGGCCTTGCACCGGCATGAGCGAGCACCGGAGGAAATCCAGGTCGGCGAAGTGATGGTCGCCGATCCGGTCACCGCTTTCCCCGAGATGGAAGCCAACGAACTGCGTCGCCTGATGATCGACCGGCACTCGCGTTACCTGCCGGTGATGGATGGCGAGACCCTGCAAGGGGTTATTTCCTTTCTCGACGTGGCCAAGGCGGTGCTGGAAGAGCAGAGTTTCGAGAATCGCATGCTCAAGAGCTATATCAAGAACTGGCCGGGAGAGGGCGAGGCGCCGGCGGTCTGACTGCCGGAAGTGCGGCTCGGCCGCCTTGCCGCCGCGCCGCCTGTCTGCCGGCGGCTTTCCGTGGCCCGCGCCGGCGCGTCGTGCGTGCCAGCGGGCGCGCGGGGGATTAAGATAATTCCCGAATGCCCGTCGCCGCCGGCGGTGGCGGCGATGGAACAACAACCAGGAGCGGATCATGATCGTCATCGACCATCAGCAAAATCGCGTCAATGTGGCCGTTTTCGGCGAGTTCACGCTGGCCGATTACAAGGAATTCGAAGAAGTCGTCAATTACAAAATCCAGTTCGAGGGGCCGGTGGACCTGTTCTTCGACCTCAGCCAGATGGCGGGCTTGACGCTTGACGTTGCGTGGGAAGAGCTCAGGTTTTCGCGTGCGCATGCCAACGATTTCAAACGGGTGGCCGTGGTTACCGATAGCCAGTGGGTGACCTGGAGTGCGTGGCTGTCGCAGACCTTCGTCAATGCCGATGTCGAAGTCTTCGCCGATGCCGGCGATGCCCGGAACTGGCTTGAAGCGGAGGTGGCGTGAGCTATTCCACCATCGTCGATCCCGCTACCCTGGCGGCGCATCTGGACGACCCGGACTGGCTGTTGATCGATGTCCGTCACCAGTTGGCCGATCCTGCCCACGGTGAGCGTGTCTACGCCGAAGGCCACTTGCCGGGGGCGCATTTCCTGCATTGCGACCGCGATCTTTCGGGGGCCTTGAACGGTCGTAACGGACGCCATCCCTTGCCCGAGCCCGCACTTTTCGCGGCACGAATGGTGGCCCTGGGACTGAAAACGACGACGCAGGTCGTGGTCTATGACGACGCCCAGGGCATGATCGCCGGGCGTTTGTGGTGGCTGTTGCGTTACCTCGGCCACGAAGCGGTTGCCTTGCTCGATGGGGGCTGGTCGGCCTGGCTGGCCAGCGGTGGCAAACTGGAAACGGCGACGCCATTGCCGCCGGTGCCGGGTGGGGCATGGCAGCCCTCGCTCCGGGCGAATGCCACGGTCGACGCCGATTTTGTGCAAAAAAACCTGTTGACCGTGGATATGTGCCTGATCGATGCGCGTGCTCCGGATCGCTATCGCGGCGAGAACGAGACCATCGACCCTGTCGGCGGTCACATTCCCGGTGCGCGTAATCGCTGCTTCAAAGACAACCTGCAAGCCGACGGTCGTTTCAAATCCGCTGCCGAGTTGCGCGGCGAATGGCTGGCCTTGCTTGCCGGCAAGGCGCCGGCGCAGGTAGTGCATCAGTGTGGTTCCGGCGTTTCGGCCTGTCTCAATCTCCTGGCGATGGATATTGCCGGCCTGCCCGGGTCGCGCCTTTATCCGGGTTCATGGAGCGAATGGTGCGCCGATCCAGCGCGGCCGCTTGCCCGCTAAAATTCGCCGCCAGCGATCAATATTCCTCCTCTTCCGCCACCGCGCCCCGTGCCTTTCCGCTTTTTCCCGTCACGGCTGCGGCAGTTGTTTCGGGCGGCACTCCTCCTTGGCCTGCCGTTCGCCCTGTGGCAGCTCTGGCAGGCCAACCGGGAAGGCGACGGGTCGCACGATCTCTGGCGGGCAACTTACGACCCCATTCATTTCGCCCCGGCGATCCTGCAGGCACGGGACGAGGATTGCCTGGTTTGCCATCGTGAGGTGCTGCTTGACCGCGTGCGTGAGAAATCGCCGGCGGGCTTGCCCGCGCAGGCTCGTCGCGCCGCCTATCAGGAGGTATCGACCTATGCCGGCGAGCAGGAAACCTTCCATCGTCGCCACCTGGTAACACCCTTGGCGCGCGAGTTGATGGACCTGCGCTGCAACACCTGCCATGTCGGCCACGAGCCGCGCGATGAGGCTCCGGGAACATCGGCAACGGCGATACGCCAGGGGAGCCTGCGCAAGCAGGTCGACGTCGAGAGCACTTGTCTCAAGTGTCACGGTCGGCTGAATCCGGAACAAATGGGCTTGCCGGGGCCGTGGCCGGAGGTCAAGGCTGCTTTCGGCGATTCCTGCCTGAGTTGCCATGCAAGCATTCGCAGCGTGCGTCACCGGGTCAATTACCTCAAGGCCGAGGCCATCGAGGCAGCGGCGGCGAAGGACAGCGAGATTTGCCATGGCTGTCACGGTGGTCGAGCCTGGTATCGCCTTTCCTATCCCTATCCCCGTCATCCCTGGCCGGGCAGCGAATCCTCGCTGCCCGCCTGGGCAAAAGACCGGGCGACCGAGTCCGAGGCCCGTTTTTTGCCTCCACCCACGGTCGACCGTGAATCAAGGCAAAAACCATGACCCGGCAAGAACCGACGCAGGCGGCGGACCGCGATGAACCGTGCGACCCCTTGCCCGCGCAGCAATGGCTGGCCCGGCTCAATCCGGCGCGGCGCAATTTCCTGAAGACGCTGGCTGCCGGCGCCTCCCTGGCTTCCGCCGGCAGCCTGCTTGAATTCTCCGCCAACACCGGCCAGGCGCAGGCCTTTGCCTACGAGCCTTACCCGAAGGACGACGAGCTGACGACGGTGGTCACTTCCTGCGACCACAATTGCGGCTCGCGCCACATGTTGGTGGCGCACAAGAAGGGCGATGTGATCGTCCGCCTGTCGACCGACGACGGGCGTTACCAGGAAGGCGGCAAGTTCGGTTTCGAGAGCGAGCAGGTGCCGCAGTTGCGCGCCTGCTTGCGCGGCCGTTCCTACCGTACCCGGCTGTATTCACCGGATCGCCTGCTGTATCCGATGCTGCGGGTCGGCGAGCGCGGCGAAGGCAAGTTCAAGCGCGTTTCCTGGGACGAGGCACTCGATTACGTGGCGCGCAAGATGGTCGAGCTGAAGCGCGACTACGGGCCGACGGCGATTCTCGACCAAGCCTATGCCGGCTCGTCCTATGGCGTGCTGCACAAGTCGGACCAGATCGAGGGCCTGCTCGCGCGCTTTCTCGGGATGTTCGGCTGCCGTACCAATTCCTGGTCGGTGCCGAGCTACCAGGGGACGACCTTCAGCTCGCGGACGACCTTCGGCACGATTACCGACGGCAACGAGGACGATGCTTTCGCGCACAGCAAACTGATCATCATGTGGGGCTGGAACCCGGCTTACACCTTCCACGGCGGCAATACCTTCTACTACATGCGGCTGGCCAAGCAGCGCGGCTGCAAGTTCGTCGTCGTCGACCCGCAGTACACCGATTCGGCGGCGGCCTACGACGCTTGGTGGATTCCGATCAAGCCCAATACCGATGCCGCGATGCTGGCCGGCATGGCGCACCACATCTTCGCCAATCACTGGCAGGACCAGCCGTTCATCGACCGCTTCTGCCAGGGGATGGACGCCGGGACAACCCCCGAGCATCTCAAGGACCAGGAGAATTTCAAGGATTACATCCTCGGCCGGTATGACCAGACGCCGAAAACGCCGGAGTGGGCCGCGTCCATCTGCGGCGTCTCGGCTGCCGACATCAAGAAACTGGCCGAGCTGTATGCCACCACCAAACCGGCCGCACTCAAGGCCAGCTGGGCGCCGGGGCGGGCCAGCCATGGCGAGCAGTACAACCGGATGGCCGCCGCCGTGCAGGCGATGACCGGCAACATCGGCGTCCTCGGCGGTTGCGCCGAAGGCGTCGGCAAGGGCTGGCACCCGGAATCGGTGGCTTATCCGCACGATGAATACGCCAATCTGTGGTGGGCTTCGATCAAGTCCGACCGCTGGGCGCATTGCGTCCTGAATTATCCGGAGGTAAAGCGCGAGGAGCTCGGCTTGTGGCCGCGTGCGGACAAGTTCGACGGGGTGATTCCCAACATCCGGGCGATTTTCTGGCACGGCTCGGACTGGTTCAACCAACTCACGCACATCAACAAACAAATTGCGGCAATCGGGAAACTCGACCTCGTGGTCTGCATGGATTCGACCATCACTCCCTCCGGTTTGTGGGCCGATGTGCTTTTCCCCATCGCCACGCATTTCGAGCGCCATGACGTTGCCTTGCCCTGGTACAAGGGGCATTACTACATCCACCGACCGCAGGTCATTCCGCCGCTTGGCGAAGCGAAGACCGATTTCCAGGTTTTTACCGAACTGGCCTACCGCCTGGAACAACTCGATCCCGGCCTCAATGGTTTTGGCAAGCGCTATAACCCGAAGGCGGAACGGCGCTATTTTCACGATAACGCCGCGACCGACGAAGCCTATCTCGTCGACTGGTGGCGGGATAAGGTACAAAAGCGCCAGGGGGTGAGCATGAGCTGGGCCGATTTCAAGAAATATGGCGTTTATAAATTCGAGCTACCCCGGCCGCATGTCGCTTTCGAGGCGCAGATCCGCGACGGCAAGCCTTTCCCGACGCCCTCGGGCAAGATCGAGATTTTGTCGACGACCCTGGCCACCGTTCGCGACTGGACGAAAACGCAGTACGGCTATCCGATTCCGGCAATCCCCAAGTGGATCGAGCCCTTCGAGTCGCTCAACCACGCAAAGGCCCGGCAATATCCTTTTCACATGGTCACGCCGCACCCGCGCTGGCGGACGCACTCGATTTTTCACAACATTCCCTGGCTGCGCGAGACCTATCAGCAGGAAATCACGGTCAACGCCGCCGATGCGGCAAAAAAGGGCGTCAAGACCGGCGATCTGGTCGAGGTCTGGAATGATCGTGGCCGGGTGGTGGTGCCGGTATACGCAACCGAGCGCTGCCTGCCCGGCGTCGTTGTGCTGCACGAAGGCGCCTGGATGGACCTGGCCGCGGATGGTAGCGACCGTGCCGGCAACCCGGATTTTCTCACCCTCGATCAACCCAGCCCGGCAGGTGCCTTTGCCTACAACACCCTGCTGGTCGATTTCAAGAAAACCACGCTCAGGCATCGACCGGGTTGGGAGAGCGAGGCCACCTCGCGGGCCAGCATCTTCCGGCGGGACAAATAATGGCGCGCAACCGAAAGATCGATCACGACGAGTTGAAGGCGGCCCTCGAGCGCAAGTTGCGGCAAACGGAGCAGGCCGCCAGGCCGGCCAGACAACTCGGCTTCGTTCATCACAACGTCGATTGCATTGGCTGTCGCGCCTGCGAAATTGCCTGCAAGGACAAAAATGGCTTGCCGCCGGGGCCGCGCTTCCGGCGGGTGCTGCCGATCGAAGGGGGGCGCTTTCCGGATGTCTATGCCTACAAGATCAACATGGCCTGCAATCACTGTGCCGAGCCCGCCTGCCTGCCCACCTGCCCCACCGGTGCAATCTGGAAACGGGGCGATAACGGCGTTGTCGATATCGACTCCAGCCTGTGCATCGGCTGCCGCAAATGCGAGGCTGCCTGCCCCTACGGCGCACCGCAGTGGGATCCGCAGGAATGGGTGGTCAAGAAATGCAATATGTGTATCGACGAACTGGAGGCGGGGCGCAAACCCTATTGCGTGATGGCCTGCATGATGCGGGTGCTGGATATCGGGCCGATCGAGGATCTCTGGCAGGGACGCTGGCCGACGACGGCGGTCGGCCCTGGCGAAAAGCCGGTCAGGCAGGTGCGACACATGGCCAATCCGGAATTGACCGGGCCATCGATTGCCTTCGTGGCGCACCGCAAGGGGCGGGTCGATGAGCGATAGCGGACTGGCGAGCCTTTTTGCCGCCCTGGCCGACGATCTCGAACAACTGGCGCGGCTACACCGGTGCGAAATCGATGCTGCCACGGTCGGACTGCTGAAAAGCGAAAAATTCCCCAGTGGCCTGGCCTTGCAGCCCGAGCCCGCCAGCGAGCAGATGGCGGCGGCAGTCGAATTCTTGCCCACCGATCCGGCCGGACTCGACCGGCTGGCGGCGGACTATGCGGCGATCTACCTCAATCATCGCTACGGTGTTTCACCCTGCGAATCGGTGTATCTATCCGACGATCACCTTGCCTGTGCCTGGCCGATGTTCGAGTTGCGCGCGCTGTACGCGGCAGCCGGTTTGGCCCGGCGAACGCCGCATGACTTCGATGATCACCTCGTGACGCAGTTCGACTATCTCGTGCATCGCTTGCGTTACCCGCATCCCGGGAGGGGCAGGGCGGCGGAGCTGGCGTGCTTTGTCGACGAGCATGCCGGCTACTGGTTTCCCGATTTCGCCGCCGGCGTTGCTCGCCATGCCGAAACGGCCTTTTATCCCGCCCTCGCCGTTCTGACCGAGGCTTGGCTGGAGACCTTTCGCCATTGCCTCGGCGACTTGTCCGCCATGCCCAGGGCGGCACCCGAGGTGCTGCGGGCGCGTATCGAGGCCAAGGCGACCCGGCATCGAACGGAAACGACACCGCTTCACTTCATGCCCGGTGGGCGGGCACCGGGCTGGTAGCCCGCCGGCACGGCACGTTGCATGTTGTGGGAATTTCTTGTTCTACCCGCTTGCATTTTTGCACCCGACCGGACTAAGGTTCGCGTTTTCTTGTTGCCGGGCCTGCCAAGATGCTGCTTCCACCGGGAAATCTATCGCGAAAGATTGTCGGTACGCTGATTGCTTTTTTTGTCGTCGCAACGGCGGCCGTCGGTCTCACTCTGGCCATTTCCTGGCAACTGGAAGGGGTGGCCGCAGCCATCAACGATGCTGGCAGCCAGCGGATGCGTCTTTACCGTATCAGCTACCTGATGTCGCGGGTTCTCGGCGATCAGAGCGCGCCGCGGGCCGTCAAGGAACTGGCGCTGGAACTGCAGCGTTTCGATCAGGTATTCGCCGATCTGCGGCACGGCGATCCCTCGCGTCCCCTTGCCGAGCCGCGTGACGCCGAAGTCAAGCAGCGACTGGATGCGCTTCTGGTCTCCTGGGATGCCCAATTGCGGCCGCTGCTTACCCTTTTCCTGTCAGCCGAGCGCACGCGAAGGGAGTCCCTGCGCGACCAGTACGATCTGGTGCTCGAACCTTTCGTCGGCAATATCAATTACCTGGTCCTGGCGATGGAACAGAGCTACGCCAGCGATACCCGCCTGCTGCGTACCTTGCAGGCGATTCTCGTCCTGCTCTCGATTGCCGGCACCCTGATGCTCATCAGTTTTTTCTTTCGCCTGGTCATCCGTCCGGTGAATATCCTGCATTCCGGTTTGCAGCGCATGACCGGCAACGATCTTTCCGTTCGCCTGCCGGTCAATAGCAACGACGAACTGGGGCGGCTGGCAGACGGGTTCAATCGCATGGCCGAGCATTTGCAGCAGGCTTACGGCACCCTGGAACAACGGGTCGAGGCGGAAACCCGCAGCCTGGCGGAGCGCAATCGCGAACTCGGCATTCTCTACGAGGTTACCGCCTTCCTCAGCGAGCCGGCACCGCTCGAAATCCTCTGCCAGGGATTCCTGAGCCGGATTCGCGGGGCGCTGGGAGCGAATGGCGCAGCCGTCCGGCTCTATCACCCCCAGTCCGAGATGCTCTACATCATCGCGCACGAAGGGTTGTCCGATGATTTCATCGCCAGCGAAGGAGAAATGAACTGTGCCGATTGCCTATGCGGCGGGGTGATCGAAAGCGGCATCCCGATTGCCTTTCACACGGTCAACCCTCCGGTCGGGATGAAAATGATGACTTGTGTGCGGGAAGGTTTTTCCATCGCCAGCGCCTTCAACATCGTCTGCGAAAAGCAGCAGCTCGGCGTCTTCAACCTGTATTTCTCACGCCCGGCCGGGTTGTCGGAGCGGGAGGTGCGTTTGCTGGAAACCTTGGGCCAGCACCTCGGCGGTGCCATCGAGACCCAGCGTCTCAAGGCCAGGGAAAAGAAGCTCGCGGTTTCCGAGGAGCGCAATCTGCTGGCGCAGGAGCTGCACGACTCGATTGCGCAGGGACTGGCCTTTCTCAACATCCAGGTACAACTGCTGCAGGACTCCCTGCGTCACGAGGATCTGCGCGAATCCTTGCAGATCGCCGGGCAGTTGCGGGAAGGGGTGCAGGAAAGTTACGACTACGTGCGCGAGCTACTGCTGCATTTTCGCACCCGCCTGAATCAGGCCGATCTTGAGTCGGCCATCCGTGGGGCACTGGAGAAGTTCGAGCGCCAGACCGGAATCAGCAGCGAGTTCATCTGCCAGGGCGGCGGCATGCCCCTGGCGCCGGAGGACGAGATACAGATGATGCACATCGTGCAGGAGTCCTTGTCCAATATCCGCAAGCACGCCCAGGCCAGCCACGTTCAGGTCAGCCTGCATCGCAGCCAGGGGCGTGTCGAGATTGTTGTCGAAGACGATGGTGTCGGGTTCGATACGGTCAACGAAGCCAAGGTCTTGTCGGATCGGCATGTGGGACTGAAAATCATGCGCGAGCGCGCCGAACGGATCGGCGGCGAATGTCGGATTACATCAAAGATTGGCGGCGGCACGCAGGTTACACTGCGCCGTCCGCGATGATCGCAAACGCTAAACTTCGGGAGTCTGTAGGAGATGAGCGACAAAATACGGGTGCTGCTGGTCGATGATCACACCCTTTTCCGCAGTGGAATCAGGTTCTTGTTGCAGCGCAGCGAGGAATTCGAGGTGGTTGGCGAGGCCGGTGACGGGCTTGAGGGCATCAAGCGCGCTCGCTCGCTGAAGCCCGATGTGGTCCTGCTCGATCTGCACATGCCCGGTGTTTCCGGTCTGGAGGCACTCAAGGTCATTACCGAAGAAATCCCGGAAGTGCGCGTATTGATGCTGACCGTCTCGGAAGATGCCCAGGACTTGATGGATGCCCTGCGCTCGGGGGCCTGCGGCTATCTCCTCAAGAACATCGAAACCGAGATGTTGATCGACGGTGTGCGCCGGGTGGCCTCCGGTGAGTCGGTGGTGTCACAGCAGATGACGGCAAAGCTGATCGCCGGTGTTCGCAACCAGCCGCGTCAGGAAAACCAGCCTGCCGACCGTGAGCGCTTCTCGCCGCGCGAGCGCGACATCCTGGCCAGCCTGGCCCAAGGCGAAAGCAACAAAGAAATCGCCCGACGACTGGACCTTGCCGAAAGCACGGTAAAAATCCACGTGCAGAACATTTTCAAGAAACTGAACATGACCAGCCGCGTACAGGTGGCCCTTTATGCCGTCGAACACGGCTACGGCCCGGCGCGCAGCAACTCCGCCGGGTAGCAAGCAAGAGGGAGGTGGCCCGGCGTCGCCGGCCCCGGCCCCGGCCCGAAGTCAGGAGGCGCGGGGTTTGGGCAGCGGATGACAGCGCTGCAGGTGCTCATAGATGCCGACCAGCTCCTGAGCGCGCCCGTACTGGCCGGTATCGAGGGCGTGCTGCATGTTCTCGATGATCATCGCATGCACGCGGCAGACCCCCTCGGGGGTGCCGAGCAGCGACTCGCCCATCTCGGCGGCGATGGTCAGTGGAATGTGCTCATGCTCGGCAATGGCCTCGATTTCGCCGCGATCGAGGTCGCAATAATCAAGTACGTCCTGAATCGATAACATCGGAAAAACTCCTTCACGAATGAGGCCCGGCTGCGTGTTTTGAGAGATCGCACGCACGGCTGGGAAAACCGGTGGCGCCTATCTGCTTTCTAGCCCATGCAGCCGAATCGGACAAGGCGTCAATGCCGAGGTTCCGTCGCTCAGAAAACCAGTTCCTCGTTTTTGCAGGCCATTTTCAGCGCCTTCAGCGTCGGGCGCAGGTCGAGGCGGGTTTGCTGCCGAAGTTCGGCGGCACGTTGTTCAAGCACTGCAAAAGCATGGGGAACGGCGCTTTCGGGATGGCGGGCAAGAACCACCACGTTGCCGCTATCGCAGCTGGGAAGGATCAGGAGATTTTGCTCGAAGGCTTCTTTGAGCAAGGCGAGCAACTTGGCGAAATGCCTGTCGCGTCCGAGCAGATTGATGGCCAGGTATCCGTCGTTGCGCAAACGGGCTCGCACCGCCTGCAGGAAAGGCAGGGTGCCAAGAGCGCCCATGCGCCCGGCAGGATCGAAACCATCCACCAGGATCAGATCGTGCCCCGCTTCCCCGGCCAGCAGGTAATCGGCGCCGCAGCCATGTTCGATCCGCAGCCGCAAGGGGTCTTGCGGTAGCTTGAAATACTGGCTGGCGACGACTTCCACCGAAGGATTGATCTCGACCACCGTCTGCCGTGCTGCCGGAAGGTGGCGGTAAATGAAACGGGTGAGGGATGCGGCGCCCAGCCCGATTTGCAGAATGCTGCGCGGCCAGTCGGAGGGGGCGGTTAGCAGCAGGCCGAACATCATGTCGCGGGTATAGGGCAGTTCCAGCGACCATGGGCGTGCAATCCGCATTGCACCTTGTATCCAGCCGGAGCCGAAGTGAAGGTAGCGAACGCCGTCGGCTTCGCTGATATCGATGGCGTGGCGGGTGGTTTGCGGGCGCGGCATGGCTTCACTGTCCAATGGCTGGCGCCCCCAGGTGGAATCGAACCACCAATTCGCCCTTAGGAGGGGCGTGTTATATCCATTTAACTATGGAGGCACGGTCGGGCGAAACGCCGACGGCGCGCATTGTACCGGTTTATCGGCAGGTTTGCGCGGTCGGTGCCGTGATCGAGGCTGCATGGTTCATGCCCGGATCGTGGGAAGAAGTGGCTTGCATCGCACTGTGCGGTGGCGGAAAGCGGGCGCCGGGCTTGCCTGAGCAATTCGGCGCCTGTTTCTTTCATGGGGCGCTGATGACGCGGTTCTTGCCGCTCTGCTTGGCCGTATACATCGCTTCGTCGGCTCGCTTGAGGACCGTGGCCAGCGTGTCGTCGTCACGTCGTTGCGCGACGCCGGCGCTGAAAGTGATCAACACCTTTTCGTTGTCGTGCATGAAGAAGCGTTTGGTCAGATCCCGCTGCAGGCGAGCCAGGGTCTGCTCGGCATCGGCAAGCAGGGTTTCCGGCAGGAGAATCACGAATTCCTCCCCGCCGTAGCGGGAGACGCTGTCCTGCGGTCGCAGCGACTCACGGCATACCCGTGCCAGGTGAACCAGGGCCTTGTCGCCCGCATCGTGCCCCATCGAGTCGTTGAGCTTCTTGAAATTGTCGATGTCGAGCAGACCGATGCACAGCGTTGTTTCGTGCCGGTCGGCACGCGCGGCTTCCTTGGAAAACATGTCTTCCAGACCACGGCGGTTGAGCACGCCGGTCAGTTGGTCGTGTCTGACCAGTACACTGGTTTCCTCCAACTCCTGCTCGAGTTCGCGTATGCGCTGTTCGGATTCGCGTACCTGCTGCTGGGTCAGACGCAATTCATCGCGGGATTTCTGGGCATTCAGCTGGATGCTGCGGGTTTCGTGCATCACGTCGGCAATGACCGATTCCAGTTGGCTGATATCGTTGGCGGCGCTGATCTTGTCGGCGCAGGCGCTGATCTTGTCGTGGTAGTCGGATGTTGCTTCCGCGAAGTCGGCGAGGTGGTCGACAAAACCTGCCAGCATGTTCTTGATTGCTTCCTTGGCCTCGTTGAGGCCAGCCTTGAGCTGGCTTTGCTTGAAGAGCACTTCCTTCAGGCGGCGTTCCGCATCGTCGATGGCGCGTTGCGACAAGGGCTTGTCGATGATTTCGCGCACTACGGCGATCTGGCCCTGCAGCCAGTGGTCGTCGATGACCAATTGGTCGATATTTTCCACCAGCAGGCGGAGCAGGCCGAGCAGGCTGGCCCGCAATTCGGCATGGTCTTCGGCAAGCAACTCCAGCTTGAAGACGAAACGCTTCAGGCGGGTGAGGAAAATTTCCAGCTCTTCCGGGGCGCGTGCCTTGCGGATGTCGTTGGCCAGGCGGTGAGCATCGTCGCGGAGGCGCGGGTCTTCGTTCAACTGCGTGGCAACGGCTGTTTCCAGCGTAAAGGCAAACAGCTCCCGTAGTTCGCTCAACAAGCGATGCGGGTTATTACCCGCCAGTGGTGCTTCGTTTCCTTCATCCCGGTTGCTGGTGTCTGTATCGTTGGCATCGCTGTTGTCGAGAGAATTGCCCTCGACGGGCTCCAGTTCTCGTCCTTGTCCCCAGGAGCGGAGCAGGGCCTGCAACCGGTTGTAGAGATTTTCGGGATTGGCGCTGCTGGAAGTCAGTACGTGCTCCAGCGATTCCCGCTTGCGGGCCGTGGTCAGGCCGGTGTGGCGAGCTCCCCACTGACGCAGCAGGTCGGATATCAACTCGCCCCAGGCCAGGCGCTGAATACCGGTTAGATCCTCGACAAAGGAAGTCAGGTGTTTTTTGTAATCTTCCCAGTTGCCATCCCGAAGCGCCTCTTCCAGTTGCCTGGCAAGTCGCAATTGGTCGGGAGCCTCCTTGGGCAAGGCGGCGGCAAGCGCACGAAGCTGCTTTTCAGGAAAAGCGTTGCCATTGTTGTTGCCGGTCGGTGTTGCGGCTTCGCCGGATTTGACGCCGGCAATCTCGTTGTACAGGGTCTGATAGTGGTCCGGTGTTGGGGCGATTCGCCGTGCAGCCAGCAGGCGTAGCGTTTCACGGGCGACTTCGAATGGATTTTTGTTGGTCGTCATCTCGATTTTTCCTCTGAACGGGCTATAATGCGCCCCCAGCGCTGCGGGCCCCCGTAGCATGAAGGTCGTGCAGTTGCCTTGTAAGCATCAGGTCGTGGTTCGATTCCGCGCGGGGGCACCAGTTAGCGACTCGTCCGCGACGAGTCTTCCTCGGCTGCCTTGCCGAGGCGCAGCGACAACTCGTTCGCTGCCGACAGCATGGTCTTTGCCACTTGGCTGTCCCACTCCACATCGAATTCGCCGATAGCCCCCAGGGATGTAATGGCAGCCACCATGCTGCCGCTATGGTCGTAAACCGGCGCGCTGAAACCGTTGATGCCGGGAGTCAGGCTACCGGTTGCCCGCGAGATGCCATGCTGGCGAATCTCATCCAGGATTTTTTCCATCTGCCGGCGGACCGTGGTGCTCGCAGTCTTGCTCTGCTGGGCGCTTGCGTTGATTTCCTCCTCCAGCTTCTGTTTCATCGACGGCGAACGGTGAAAAGCGGCAAACGCCCGTCCTGTAGCGGATTTGCTCAGGGGCAGCACGGTTCCGGGGCGGAGTGTGATGGTTACCGGCCCGCCGGCATCCACGATGCGTACGATGGTCGCGCCATAACTTCCCCAGACAGCAAGCGCCACCGTCTCCTGGATTTCCTCGCACAGATTGTCCAGAATCGGGCCGGCGAGGCGTACGGGGTCGAGCCTTCCCAACCCGGACAGCCCAAGCTCCAGCGCGTAAGCCCCCAGGTCGTAACGACCGCTGGCGGCATCCTGCTCAACCAGTCCGGTACGCATGAAACTGACCATGTAGCGATGCGCCTTGGCCGCCGGCATTCCGGCACCCTTGGCGATATCGCGCAACATCATCGGGCGGTTGGCCGCCGACATCACCTTCAATAATCGAAAACCAACCTCGATGGACTGAATCCCTTGTCTATCGCCTGCAACCTTGGTGACCATGTTCTGTGCCTTTGTATCTACAGCTATTGGAGTGGATGAACGGGTATCGTACCCGTGAACTAGGCGTCATTTTATTCGTCTGACGCCTGTCGGAATATAATCGTCGACTGTAAATCTTAACGAGAGCTGGAGAAAAAATGCGTTCGGTACTGGTGGCAAACCCCAAGGGCGGGGCGGGAAAGACAACGCTGGCAACCAATCTGTCCGGGTATTTTGCCGGCAAGGGCCTGGCGGTGACGGTTTGCGACCTGGACCGTCAGCAGTCGTCCTTGCGCTGGATGGCATTCCGTAACCCCGAACTACCGCCGATCTCCGGTTACTACGCCGGTAGCCAACTCGTTGCCAGCCTGCCCAAGGAGCCCGACTGGGTCATTGTCGACGCACCTGCCGGCCTGCAAGGATACAAGCTGAACGACTATCTGCGTGCCGCGGACAAGGTACTGATACCGCTGGTGCCTTCCGTGTTCGACATGGCCGCCACCGAAGACTTCCTGAACTCGATTCGCAGCGAAATACGCGCTCGCCGCCAGTCGGTCGGGATCGTCGCCATGCGCGTCGACCCGCGAACCCGCGCTGCGGCAATGCTCGAAGAATTTCTGCAGCATTTCGATATCCCCATCGTCGCTTACCTTCGCAACACGCAAACTTATGTCAACGTCGCCGCGGCGGGCGCTACGGTCTTCGACCCGCCACGGGCACGCCACCGTCGGGACGTCGAGCAATGGCAACCGATCCTCGACTGGTTGCACGAGGAATAGGGTTTATCAAGGCTGCAACTTGCCTGAAGAGCGTTTTGTGCATAGAATGTGCGCCTCAAACGCCATGAGGCGGGCGTCGTATAATGGTAATACCCTAGCTTCCCAAGCTAGAGCCGTGGGTTCGATTCCCATCGCCCGCTCCACCACCCACATTCCGCGGTGTTCCGTGAAAGTCTAGGTTGTTCTGCAAGCCATTGATCGATAATCGATTTTTGGTGACGTGACAGTCCAGTGGCGTCCACTGAAATCCACCGGCAGCAAGTCATTTTAAGTCCACAATTAAGTCCACAATTGCGGATGCGGCTGATAGCGGATTGTTGCTGGATGGCTGCGGCCTGCGAAACGAACATCTGGCTCCTGACCCATGTTCAGGAGCTGGCGCATGGCACTCTCAGATCTGGCTATCCGGCAAGCCAAGGCTACCGGCAAGGCCTACACACTTCCCGATATCGATGGGCTCTCGTTGGCGGTCAGCGCCAGCGGTGGCCGAGCCTGGCATTTCCGCTACTACTGGCTTGATCGGCAGAAGCGCATGTCCCTGGGGACCTATCCGGAGGTTTCCCTTCGCGAGGCGCGGGGTTTGCGCGATGAAGCCCGGGCCCTGCTCGCCAAGGGCGTCAACCCCCATACGCATCGCAAGCAGAAACGGGCTGTGGTCAAGCTTGCCGGCGAGAACACCTTCGAGGTGATTTACCGAAAGTGGTTGGCTCATCGCGAACTCAGCCTCAAGAAGGGGCGCCAGACCACCCTATCGATACTTCCCCGGGTCTTTGCCAAGGACGTATTGCCCTTCTTGGGCAAACGTACGATCTATGAGATCAAGCGGCCCGATTTGCTGGAAGTGATTGCCCGAATCGAGCGGCGCAAGGCGCTGTCGGTGGCGGAAAAGGTCCGCACCTGGTTCAACCAGTTGTTCCGTTACGCCCTCGTAGTGGTCCCTGGCCTGGAGCAGAACCCGGCCTCCGATCTCGATGTGGTGGCTCTGCCCTTGCCGCCCGTCAATCACAACCCGTTCCTGCGCATGGGTGATCTGGCCAAACTCATGCAGCGCCTGCGCAAGTACCGTGGTCGCCTGCAGACACAACTCGGCCTGAGGTTGTTGCTGCTGACGGGAGTTCGCACGGGTGAATTGCGCCAGGCGACACCGGATCAGTTCGATCTTGATCAGGGGGTGTGGGTGATTCCTCCCGAGGTCGTGAAGCAACTTCAACTGGACATGCGCAAGAAGCGGCAATTGCCCCGGGACATCCCACCTTACATCGTGCCGCTGTCGGTGCAGGCGATGGAGATCGTCCGGTACTTGCTGGAAGAGTTCAAACCGGCTCAGCGCTACCTACTGCGCCACGACAGTGAAATGAAGAAGCGCATCAGCGAGAACACGCTCAACAACGCGCTCAAACGCATGGGCTATCGCGATCTGCTGACCGGGCATGGCATGCGCGCCACCATGTCCACCGCACTCAACGAGATCGGCTATCCCAAGGTATGGATCGACGCGCAACTATCCCACGTCGATCCCAACAAGGTCAGCGCGACCTACAACCACGCCGAGTACGTGGAACAGCGACGGCGCATGATGCAGGACTGGGCGGACCGCCTTGATCTGTTCGAACAGAATATGCTCGAGGTGGCGAGCATGCCGCTGACCGTTGTCACCAGCGGAAGTAAATTGATACAGGCCGGCGATTGAAAGTTGATACACCGAATTGAGAAGATCGGCGAATTTGAGGCGCCGGCGTTTGCGGTGGAACAGCGAAAGCATGGCGGAATTCGGATGACGGGCCGGTCGGGGGAGGCTTTTGGCCTTTTCAGGATAGGGCCTTTCCCCTTGGCGCCCTTCCTTTGTCCCTTCCCCAACCTTTTGGCTTTTAGGAAGCCTTTGGGTATAGGGGTGTCAGTGATTGAGCGCCACGATCAATGCGGCACGGGGCAATCCCGGCAAGCCGGCGCTGCAGGATCGACGTCAGGCCTGGCCCAGTCCCGAATCGAGAGCGTTGGCTTGGGCTTCGAAATCAGCCGGGCGCCGTTTGCGGAACGCCTCAAGGTTGGCAAGCTTCCACCGCAAGGCGGGCAGTTCGGCTGCGTGCGCGCATTGCATCAGCGACCAGTCGGGCTCGGCGCGTACTAGCCCGCGCAGGAACTGTTGGTGACTTGTGGTCAGGCGTCGCGGCAGTTCCTGTCGTATCTGTGCACGGGCGGCGAGCAGCGTGTCCAGCGAGCACTCCACTTCCGTCATGCCGACGAAAGCGCGCTCGTACTCCGCTGCGATGTTCTTGTCGTTGCCGAACAGCACTTCATGCGGCGGCCGATTATGGCCGGCGAGGTAGAGCACGAAGCACTCGACCATGCCGTCGCTGAGTCCGCCCGATTCGTAGAGCTGCCACACGTCGAACAAGTCGCGCGGGTGCTGTCGATCCAGGGCTGCCACCAATTTGCCGGCATACAGCTCATCGCGTGCCAGAATCGGCGCCTCGAACTCGACACCGAACAGGTCGCCGGTCCTGGCGCTCAAGGGCTGGCGTTCAACCGGGAGCACCGTGCCGCGGAAGACGACGTTCACTTCGATCTTGACCTGGCTGGTGTCGTTCTCGACGATCAGCTTGGTGTCGCCGAGATCCTTGCTGCGCACCAGACGTGTCTGGATGCCCAGCCGCGCGACACGCTGAGAGATGGCGGCCAGCTCACCATTGATTCCGGCCAGCGCCTCTTCACGCTGCGTTTGCCATGGTCGATACACCACGTCGATGTCGACCGACAGGCGTGGCATGTCCTGCACGAACAGGTTGATCGCCGTGCCGCCCTTCATCGCGAAGATGTCATTCGCGAAGACGTCCGGCGCGACGGTCAGCAACAGGCGAACGGTATCTGCGTAGCTTTTATCCATGCGGGTTCAGACTCAACAAGGTTCCGTCGGGAAGCCGGCTCATCCAGCGCTTGTTGCTGCCCGTGCGCAGCGGGTAGCGCGCCAGCAGATCGTCCGCGTCCACTAGCCCGGTCTCGCGCGCCCAAGTGAGAAACAGCCGCACAGCCTTCACGCTCGTGCAGTGGGCCAGTAGTTGGCCGAGTAAGTCCTTGCGCGGCGAGCGCACGCCGTCGAAAAGGTTGCGCGCTTCCTCCAGGCTTTGCTTGGTGCCGACTTCGTACAGCATTTCCAGCACGGCACGTTCGGAGGTTGATACGCGTAGCCCATCGGGCAAGCCTGGAGGTGTGGTCACGGATTTACTGGCAAGCGCGTCATCCGGCCAGTCGAACAGGCTGGCGTGAGCATAGCGTGCCGGAAAACGGGAGGTGAACCAAGTCGGTAGCGCGAAACGAGCATCGCCCCACAACACCAGAGTGTCACGGCTACCCAGGTTATGCCGCACGCCCTGCAGCGCCAGCGCGCTCTTGCCGCCGATGTGCAGGCCTGGCACGCGATGTTGCAGGAATTTCAACGCGCCATATACCCCGAAGTCGTCGTTCGGGAAGGCATAGACACCGTGGGCCAGGCGCACGAGCCAGCCGCCTTCGGCGTAGCGCGCGGCGAGTTGAGCCGACACCCCAAGCGGTGCCAGGGTGGTCAGGTCGAACGGCGCCCCACGGAGTAGCCCCGTTTGCAGGCGCTTGATTACTTGATGACGGGAATTTGCATCCATGGTTGAAAAATACCACAAAATCTAATCAAAGATCCTTTATCTACAGGATCGCATCGCGCAAACTAGCCTTATAGGATATTTTGAAGACCAAATTTAATCAGCCAGCGAAAGTTAGCCCAAGATCATTGATATTAGGTTGATGTGTGCGTACATTTGTACGTAATTACGGTGTATTGCCGGGTTTCTGGGGGTTTGCATGGTACGCACTGAACGACTGGAACTGCGCATAGATGAAGATCTGCTGCAGCGCATTGACGACTGGATGGAGCAGACGGGCAGGGCGAGTTCGCGCTCGGATGCCTTGCGGCAACTGGTAGACATCGGGCTCGGCGCCATGACGGGCAAGACCATCCACCTGAGTGCTGGCGACAAGCTGAACTTCATGCTGTTGCGGGATATCGCCAAGAACTTGAAGGTCTCCACGGAAACCGATGCGTAGGCCGTGCCGGCGGTCCAGGCCTCTGCCTGGGCGGCCTGCGCCTCCGGCGTGGCGCCAGCGGGCAGCAAGTGCGATTGCCGCAGCTTGAGCGCGTAGGCAACGATCTCCAGGCCGTGGTCCAGCATGCCGCCCGGGTAGGCATGGTGGTGGCTTTCCGAAGCAGGGAACTGCTGGACCAGCTCGGCGTAGCGCTCCAGCGGCGCGAGGTAGAGCGTGCCGAACTGTCGGCGCGACAGCGAGGTGCGCTGCCAGATGTGTTCCAGCAGCTTCTGCCGACGTGGCGTCGCCAGTAGCGATGCGGCCGGCTCCGGTCGCACCAGCCCTTTGCCGGGCTCGGCGGGAGATGTGGGCGTCGGCGACGCGCTGGCAGTGGGCGGCACCCGTTTGCGTTTGAACAGCGAGAGCATGGGAAACCCCGGATGTCGGGCTGCTCGGGGGAGCCTTTTTGCCTTTTCGGGTAGGGCCTTTCCCCTTGGCCCCCTTCCCAGCCCTTTGGCTTTTATGGAAGCCTTGGGTATAAGGCCGCCAGGGTTGGAGCGCCACGATCAATGCGGCATGGGGCAACCCCGGCAAACCCGGAGCGCTGCAGAATTGTCGTCAGTCCTGGCCCAGGCCCGCATCGAGGGCCAGCACGGGCCTGGGTTGTCAGGTCGTCGGTACGCCGTAGCGTTTGAACAGGGCCTCGAAGAAGGTCTTTACGTCAGCCTTCGCCGTGGGCACCTGCAGCTCCGCTGCCCCGAACCGAAAGACTTCATAACCGGCGAGTTTGAGTTCGCGGTCGGCCTTGACCATCTGCGAATAGCGCTGCACGTCGGCGCTGCCCGTGGAGTCCGCGTAGTGATGCTTGCCGTCGACCTCGATGACGACTCGAACGCCCTGGGGCAGCAGGAGCAGAAAGTCCATGCGAAACCGCAGAAGCGCATCCGGCCCTCGCTCCTTGACCGTCCGTGGGTCCCAATGCAGCCAGACTTCGGGCAGCAGCGCTGGCAGGTTGGGCACGGCACTGCGAAATCCCTCGAAGAAGGCATCGAACAGCAAGGTTTGCGGCGGGGAGTTGCGTGGCAGGCTGGCCTTGAGACGCGCGTATAGCGAGCGCTTGGCCAGCGTCGCATCGGCGATCTGCTCGGCTTCTCCCCACCACTGCTGCAGATCGTTCCAGCGCAGCCCGTCGTTGCCGATGGGCCGATCATAGACAAGCACCTTGTCCGCATTGGTGACGATCTCGACGTCGTTGTCCAGCGCGTCGCGAAAGCGCAGGTCGGGCTTGTCGGGCGAGGCGAAAATGAGATTCTTCGGCCGGCCCTTGGTCGCCGCGTGCTGCGGGACCAGCGTGAAGATCGGGTAGCCGCCTTCCGAGTCGGTCTCGCGCAGCTCGACGCCGCAACTCCGCAGCGGCTCGTTGACGCAGGCGACGAAGTGGCGTTGGGCGGCCTCGTCGGGGCGCACGTCGGCCGAAGCCAGTCCCTCCAGGAACAGCGCGAAGCGCCGGTCGGAGGCGTCATACGCTCCCAACTGGTCGAACAGCGTTTCGGCTGGCCAGTCCTCCGGATTGCGATGGACATGCTGCTGGATTTCAGCGCGCAATCCCGTCGGCTTCCCGCCCAGCAGGTGCATCCAGTCATCCGCATCCAAGATCCACAGGCGCTCCAACAGCTCGTCGAACCTGCGGGCATCCCCGTACAGCTCCTCGCGATTGAGCCTGCGCGCGACCTCGCGCCGGTACCGCTTCGGGATGGGCGGACATGGGCTGTCGCTCCAGAGGATGTCCTGAATCTGGTTGCGCGTGGTGGCGTTGGGCGGGTGGCGCACCAGCAGCTTGCGTGCAACTATCGGCAGGTCCGTGTCCGCTACCGCATTGAAGCTGGCGGTCATGCGCTCGCGCTTGGAACCATCGGCGCCAGGCGCAGGCAGGCCCAGTTCCTCGCAAAGCGTCGGCAGCATGGTGTGGGTGCCAGCATCCTTCAGCCCGGTGACCAGAGGCTCCAGCAAATTGCGAAGTTGCACGTAGTCCATGGTTGCGCGACTCAACCTCGCAGCGCCATGGCGCGCAGCAGCGCGTCGATCTGCCCGAAGGCGTCCTGCTGCCACTGTTCGGGGGTGCGATCGCCCAGCGCATGCGTGTCTTCGACGAAGCGCCTCACGCAGGTAGGCCCATGACCCTCGAAGGTGTCGAACTTGTCGGCGATGTGCCGGAAACCGCGCTCACCGCTGGGATGCCCCAGCAGGGGGCGACATTCCTGTGCCAGCACATCGATGCCGCCAGGGTAATTCCGCACGCAGTAGTAGATGTCGTAGGCGTCCTTTTGTTTGTAGCGGCCCGCCAGTGCGTGGCCTTTCATCGCCAGCAGAGCGGGGATTGAACACACCGCAATCTCCACGCGGTTGGTTCCACCGTCCGGCATCGGCCCCGCCACGGCGACCAGTTGGTAGAACCGCATCGCCAAGTCGGCGCCATCGGCCCGCTGCACGGCAAAATCGCTGATTAGAGGGGGATCGTTCTTGACGATCTCCGCGTCGCGCGGCATCAGGAAATCAACCACGACGTCGATCGCTTCTCCATCATCGCGCGCGGGAACCTGGCGAACCAGTTGGAAGCGCCGAAGTCCCTCGCGCTGGGCATAGCCATGGCCTTGAAGCGCGCTGATCAATGTCGCGTATTCGCCGTCGCCGAGCGCTTCCGCGTCCAGGCCGACGTCCACGTCGAGCGTGCCGACATGCGGCATGTCCTCGTTGGCCAGCAGAAGCCAAGGAACCGCGCCGCCGATGATGGCGAACTTGCCCTTGAAGCTACCAAGGATTTGGCCGATCTCGATCAGCACCGATTTCACTGCCGCAGTCGTCCGGTCGTCGTACTCGGCGGCCGATTGTGGTTCCTGGGGTGTCATTTGGGCCATGAGAGCCTTTCTTGGCGTAAGTGCTCGGCGGCCTCGGCGCCGCGTTCGCCGGCAATGGACAGATCAAGGTAGGTCTGGATCGGGCTCGTGCAGACCGCGCCCGGCGCAGGTTCAATAGTGTCGGCGAGCAGTCCCAAGTCCTTCGACACGGTGATGGCCACGTTCTCGCCTTTCGAGGCGGGCGCGAGCTTCAGCGCGGCCTGGAGCTTCTGAAGACCTGCCTCATCGGCAAAGAAGTAGTGCGTGCCGGTGCGCCCGTAAGGAGCGAGCCACTGCGCTGCCGAGAAGGAGGCGAAGACGGCGCGTCCGGGGCCGCTTTCGGCGCGCAGTGCGCCGCGGGCCGCATCTTCGAACGCGCTGCCATGCAACGGGGTGTAGAACCGCAGCCGCTCACCTGGCGGTGCGGTGTAGCTGTCTCGCCATGCGTCGAGCAGTGCGTCCGGCTCTGAGAGGACGAGGCCATCGTCCGACGCTCGCGCCCATTCCCGATCGATCAAGCCGGTGCGCACATTGCTGACGTGCCCCAGGCTGACCCCGGAGATTGCCGACAACTCGGTGACGCGCCATGCACGGTCGGGCTCGCGCAGCATGGCGCGTAGAACCTGGGCCGACTTCGGCCTGAACAGCGACTTGAGTTCGCGTTGTTCGGCCGCGGGCTTGTCCGCCACCATACGCTCGATGAACACGCCGCCGAAGGCGATTCGGGCGTTTCCCTCAAGGTCGAGATAGCCGACGTCCTTCTCTACGCACAACTGCCTCACTGCGGGTGAGAGGTAAGGCGCGATGAAGATGGGCGTTGCCTGCGGGGCTCGCTGCGCCACGTAGTTCCGCAGTTCCAGCAGTGCAGAACGGGCGTACCGCGGCTGACCATTCGACTTGTACTCGCAGATGAGCATGTGCTGCCGCCCGTCCACGAGCAATCGGGCGATCAAGTCTGGCTCCCAATCGCCGGATACGGCTTCAGGCTCGATGCCTTCGATGTGAAGGATCGGGACGTTCTCAAGCAGCCGCCGCAACGCTTCGCCGGCACGGGCTTCTGCTTCTTTCATTGGATGATGGTCTTTCAGCATCCGCTGAAAATACCACATTTCGTGAAATTTCCGCAAGGATTTCACTGAGATTGGTGCTTTCACCAGATGCTGAAAGTGCCTATAATGGTGAAAAACATGGACATGGCAGGCAGCATTCCTTACCATGGCTGCATGCTGAGGCCAACGCCAACCCCGGGCTGTTCCGCCCGCTGAGCCGTCTGATCCTGGAAGTCGTGCCACGCGATCCACCTGTTTTTTCGCCACGACGCCAAGGCCAGAACGATCTTGTTTGCCGGCTTCCGCCGCAGACGTGATTTGACGTTGCACAGAATTTCGCTCATGGGTTGAAAACTCATGCAGGATTCAATCAAGCGAATAACGAACGGGTATCAAAAGAAGCACAGGACGACCATGAGGTAGCCGAAATGAAGACCGCCGCACAGACCACCTTCGCAGAACGTCTCGGCCGGATGCTGGGCCGAGCGTGGCGACGCTGCGCGCATCTTGATCGGCGAGCACAGGGCTGGCTGCTTGCGCGGGGATGGGCGCCGGGCGCAGCCAAGGCGACGCTGCTGGCGGCCAAGCTCGTTGCATTCGGTCTGTTGCTTTATGCCGCGTTCTGGCTGGCACTGCTGGTCGCGTTTTCAGTGGTTGCGGCTTGGGCGGCTCGGGGCTCCGCATACGACGAATACGAGGAAGGGGAGATCGGCGACCAAGCAGATCACAAGCGCAGTGTCTTCTACGATCCGATCAACTACAACGACGATCCCGACCCTCGGTTCGATGACGAGAGGTAGGCTATTTGGCACTGCGGATCACCATGCCTGTTCCCTTTGAGCCGGCCTGACCTGCCGATTTCGTACCTTCCGACAGTCCCTGAAGCACATTCCCGGCGCGAACTCCAGCCCAGGCCAGTGCGGTCACCCAAAAGCCCGGCAGCACGATGAACATCGTCGCCATCACGAAATTCAACAGCATGTCGCCGAAGGCGTTGTTCAGGCCGATCAACGGGTCGAAGTTGGTGTGCGGCCGATTCGCACCGAAACCCCAGCCGTAGAGAGCATCGAGGATCGTGCTGTCCAGCCAGCGCGCGAGCTGGAACCAGAAATCCACGAAGAACAGCGCGAACTCCACGCAGCTCACCGCGACCAGGGCTTTCAGCTCGTAGGTACCGAAGAGCAGCACCAGCGGGATGCAGATGACCAGTGCCATCTTGAGCAACGACAGCACCATGGGCAACGCCTGGCGAACCACATCCATCGCCGGGAAGAAGCCCAGCGAGCCGACGGTCATCCCAAGGTCGCCGGCACCGCGGGTCACGATGTTGGGAAGCGTCTTCTCGATCTGACCGCCATAGTCGGTATAGACGGCGCCCTGGTTCATCTTCTGCTGGCTCGGCGACACGACCGCGCGGATCACCGAGTCATTCACCTCGTTCTGCGACAGGAACCCTGCCCAATGACCGATACGGGAAAGCAGATCCGGATCGACCTGGGCCAGCAGGCGCGCGCGCAGCCCGCTGCCGCCATCCGACCACCATTGCCGGCAGGTCGGATAGCCCCCGCCGCTGTCCACTTGGGCCAGGCCCGCGTCTCGTGTTGCGTCGTAAGGCCAGGCCGTGCGTGGCGTGCTCGAATGGTAGGTGTCGTAGAAGCCGGACGTGCTCTGGAAGTAGCTCGAACCGATCCAGGTCACGTCGTTCATCTGATCGTCGGAGAGCGTCGGCCGGTTCATGAACAGCTTGGCGCGCGACGGCCCGTAGCAGTCGTGGACAAAGTCGGCGACTTCCTGAGCCAACACCGGATCGCTGATGCGCGTGGCATCGACGTCCATGCGCATCTGACGCAGATCGGTCCCGCAGGGAATTGCCGCGACCGCAGCGCCTGTGATGGCCTTCGAGATGGCGTGCATGAAGAACCACCACACCGGCACCAGCGCGCTCTGGTTGTTGAGCGTGGTGTAGGCGTTGGACCAGCCCGTGTCCGCCGGCTGCGGCACGTTGACCTGGCACTGCACCGAACGGGTTGTGTCGAACCTGATCGTGCTGAGGTCGACGGGAATGAAGGGAATGCCGGCGAACATGATGACCAAGATTGCCACCCATACCCGGTTCTCGATGCGCATCGAGGACAGCACGCCCTTGTTGCCCTCGTCCGCACCTTCGGCCCGCGCCCGCAGCCACTCATGGATCACGATGGCAACGAACGGCAGCGCGAACACGCCGCTGGCCACCAGGATGTTCCAGATGCCGTTGTTGATCACCCAGCCCACCAGGGTCAGGTAATACTCGAGGTAGTCCGTGGTGTAGAGCGTCATTTCATTCTCCCCGCCTCAGCTTGCGCGCAGTAGTTGGCTGGCTTCGAGCAGCACGATGGTGACCACGGCCGCGATCTCGACGCGCAGCAGGCGCTGGTGCGCCTCCGACTCGGGCTCGCGCTCGCGCAGGGGCCCGCGCATCCACCACCAGCCATAGGCCGTCACCGTGTAGACAAGCAGCCGCCAGACCAGGAAGTGCGCCGAATGCGCGCGCAGCCAGCGCTCCCAGTCATCGATACTGCCGACGATGCCGATACCGACGATATTCACGGCCACGGCAATGCAAGCGACCAGCAGCGCCCACAGCAACGCCATGCCGACGCGGCGGTTGAACAGCCACGCCGGCCGCAGCCAACTCTTGATGCTCATGGCGTGCCCCGCGGCTTCTGCACTTCCTTGAGCCGGTCACGGGTCGTGTCACCCTCGAAGATGCCGCGCGATCCGCCAGCCCTGGTGCTGTGCCGTTGAATGATCGCCATCGCGGAATTTCCGGCCAGAGCGCGCCGCAGTTCGAGCTCGGTCTTGAGGTTGTTGATCTCCTGCTCCAGCGTGCCGTTCTCCTGATCGACCGCCTTCACGGCCAGCTCATTGGCGGCGACGTTAGGCTCCTTCTTGCCGGTCAACAGCGTGCGCTGCAACAGCAAGGCC
This sequence comes from Azonexus sp., assembly GCF_023150235.1. Taxonomy (GTDB): domain Bacteria; phylum Pseudomonadota; class Gammaproteobacteria; order Burkholderiales; family Rhodocyclaceae; genus Azonexus. Next base: position 25,296 of record NZ_JAKLLH010000022.1, on the reverse strand, counting down.
TTTTCCAGCACGCTGGAGAGTGCAGCCTCCGAGGCCAGGCGCTTGCCCAGCAGATCCTGGTCGGGCTCGTCCCGCAGGGCCTCGATCACACCACGGGTGATCGGCAGCGAATTGCTACTAGCCGCCTCCAGGTTTGTCACCGTCGTTGGCTTCGCACGAGTCACCAGATCCTGCAGCGCCTGCAGCTTGGTCTCGTACTCCTCCTGGATCACCGGCGTCAGCCCCACGCCGGGCGTGGTCTGCGTCTTCGTGCAGCTCTCGCAGGTGCGCTGCTCGCGCTCGCCCAGCACGCGGGTTGCAAAGGCGGCGGCGGCATCTGGCGAGCTCCAGGTCTGGCAGGTCAGCCGGTTGCCGCAGGAAGCGCGCGGAATCGACGAGGTGTCCGTGACGCTGCGGCCGTTGAGCAGGTTGTAGCCCGCGCGGGTCACGTCGCCCACCACCTTGATCGAACCCTGCCCCGAACCGCCCGCGTTGCTGCCGCCGACCCAAGGCACGCCGTTGTTGCCCCTGTTCGACTCGGCCTGCTCGATGGCCGACACGGCATCGTTGCCGCTGACCGCATCCCGCAGTGCCATGCCCTCGGCGAGCTGGTCCCAGCCGGCCTGACCGCCGGCCATGTCGGCCATCCGGTTGGCGATGGCCCGGCAGGTCATCTTCGAGCGGTCGAAATCCAGACGGGCCTGCAGGACGCCGTTGGTGAGCAGGTTGTAGAGGCCGGGATCGGCGCGCTGGATGATCAACGCCGGTAGCGATGCCACGGCACTGGTGGCGTTCTGGATCACGGTGCTCATGATCGACTGGAACCCGTTGGTGATGCCGTTGAGCTGGTTCTGCAGCGTGGTCGTGATGCTCATGTTTCCGCAGATCAGGTTGCTGTTCCAGCCGATCCCGACGCCGATGCTTTGCATGTTCCCGGCGCCGCTCATGGACACGGCACGACCGCCGCCGATGCTGTAGAGCACATCGTCGCCGATGACGCTTCCGTTCACGTTCGCGCCGCTCGGGTCGATGCGGGTCTGCGCCCATGCGACGCCTACCGCTACCGTGAAGGCGCAGGCGAATGCGACGGCCAGCCTATAGGGTTTGGTGCGTTGAATGAAACGGGAAATGGACGCCTTCATCGGATCACCTCACATGAAATCGACGCTGCCGAGAAACACCTGTCCGCGCCGCCGGCAGCAGGCATAGGGCCGCCACAGCGCCCAGGCGTAGTCACCCTGTTGGGCCTGTACCCGCGTATTGCTGTGCGGGAAGACCGCGCAGGAGGTCGAGAGCGTCGGCGTCAGCTCCTGCCACTTGCCGGTCGAGGCGTCGGTCTCCACAAGCGCGCCGGCGGGCCAGTAGCCGTCGCGCGCTGTTGCCAGCAGCGGTTGATAGACGTGCGGCTGGGCGCGGCGGGTCACGATGTCGCCCGCGCGCTGAGCGACCACGGCGCCGCTCTTGTAGTCGTCGGTCTGGTGCAGGAAGCCGCCGCGCGCATAGACGTTGCCCCACAGGTTCAGCGTCGTGCGACCGCCGATCTCGCGCATGCCGGGGATCAATGCTTCCGGGTACACCATCTCGGGGATGTTGTAGCGCCAGGCCAGCGTATCGAGCGTGCTCAACAGGTACGGCATGAAGGCCGTGCCCGCACCCTGGCAGGTGTAGCCGGATGCGCTGGCGAACTGGCTGAACACCGCGCCGGCGGGATGCCCGATCACGTCCGCGTTCTTGAACTTGCCGAGGTTGTTCTCGTTGTCGTGGTTGGTGGTGCCATCGCCGCCGGCCCGGGCCGTGGGGTTGGGCACACTCATCGGACGCACTTCGATCCACGGGTTTTCGCCGGTGTTCGAGTAGCTCGACACCACTGCGTCGGGCACGTAATGCCGCACCTTCACCGAGGTGCGCACCGAGCAGCCGAACGGCGTGCAGAACAGCCAGTAGCAGATGCCGACGACGCGGTACTCCAGGCAATCCGGCGACAGTGCTGAGGCCACGATGGTGGCCGTGTCCAGGGCGAAAGACGAAGCTGCGCCGGCCAACAGCAGCGAGGCGCCCGCCACGCGCATGCGGCGCGAAGGTGTCGACGGCAGGCGGATCATGGCTGGGTCCTCCGATAGGTTTCGATGCGTGCCGCGGCGCGGGCAACATCCGGCTCGCCATAAACTACGTAGCGCCGGTCGACGACCACGGCGGGCACCTTGGCGATGCCCAGGCCCCAGGCCTCCGCGACGTCCTGGTAGGCGCGCCCGATGCGGCGCTGCAAGTCCGGCCCACCCTCGCGCAGGCGTTGCTGCACGATGGCGGAGGCGCGGGCGGGATCGGCCGGCATGCCTGCAGCCAACTCGGCCTCGATGCGCGCCGGCAGGTCCAGTTCGACGACGCGCGTACCGGCCGCTACCCGCACGGGGTGGCCGCTGTCGGTGATCACGAGCACCTCGGCCGCCGTCGCCGCCGTACTGAGTGCGGACGACACAACGACCCACGACGCGAGGGCCGTGCCGATGGCTCGCAAGCGCTGAGAGATGAAGGAATGGGGAGCCATCATGGCGGGCGTCCTGGAAATCGATCGAAGCCCCAATCGAACGCCAACGCCGCTCCGTTCGCGACAAAGAAAGCGCACCGCAACCATTCCGCTTTGGGGCAACCACGAAAGGAATGCGGGAGCCGAGGCTCCCGCAGGGTTGAATGACGCTGCGTGGAGAGGCCGGATGCAGACTGCGGCTACAGCAGACCGGCTTCGGCAAAGGAGTACGGCGCGCCCTCACCGACGATGAAGTGATCCACCACCCGGACATCGACCATGGCCAGGGCGGTTTTGAGCCGTTCCGTGAGCGCGCGATCGGCGGCCGAGGGCTCGGTCATCCCCGATGGATGCTGGTGCGCCAGGATCAATGCCGAGGCGTTGAGGGCCAAGGCGCGCTGGACGACCACCCGCGGGTACACCGAGGTCTGGTCAATCGAGCCCTTGAACAGCTGCTCGTAGGCCAGCGCGCGGTGCTGGCTGTCCAGGAAGATGACGGCGAAGACTTCGTTGGGCTCGGCGACGAGCTTCAGACGCAGGTAGTCGCGCACGGCGGCGGGACAGGAGAGGCAAGGCCCGGCCTTGAAGATGCGGTGCTCCAGCAAGAGGATGGCCTGCTGGATGATCCAATCCTCGTGCTGGGTGGCGATCAGGGCCAGTGACTCCGGGTGGGAGTCGGTAACTGTATAAGACATGGCGAACCTCCAAAGGATGAAGTGGGAGGACGCCCGCCCCGGAAGGGCGAACCCTCCAGGGACGATGGGAATGTGAATAAGGGAACAGCGGCATCCACCACCGCTCGCGCAGTGGCTGTTCGCGTCGAGGGATGCGAAGCGAACGGGGTCGATCAGCGCGGCCAGGCCGCGTCGTAGCCTTGAAGATCGTGGCTACCTGGGCATGTCGCCGATGGGCTCGGCAGGCATTTCCTTTGTTGACGGGGCATCGGTGCCCCCTGCGGCCAGCAAATCGATGGCCGACAGCAAGGCGTCACCGTCGACAGGCCCGCGTAGCAGCAGCGTCTTGCCGGACTGGCGGTCTTGCAGGCGCAGCGTGGGCGTGGCGGCGATGTGCTGCCGGGCAGCTTTGGCCGCCTGCGCGCGGATCACCGCATCCGGCCGCTCGGAGTTGAGGCATTGCTGCGCGTCGGGCGTGAGGTCGGGATAGCGCAGGCCCTCGGGCAAGCCCTGCCCGTCGCCGCGCGTATGGGCATAGACCCACTCCACGGCCTGCCAGAACGCGGTGTGACCGCCGGTCTGGCCGACGCACTCGACCAGGCGCGCCTCTGCGGACGCTGCGGGCTCATGCATCGACAGCGGCAGGTGATGCCATTGCCAGGCGACCTCGGGATGTTGGTCGATCCAGCGTTTGAGTACGACAAAATACGCGCGGCAGAACGGGCATTCGAGGTCGGCGTACTCGACCACCGTGAAACGCGCATCCGCCCGGCCGTAGCGCCAGGGCGGACCTGCTGGCGCCGATGAATCAGGCTCGACATGAACCGCAGCGGTGACGGGCAACTCCGCGCGGGCGGAACGCTCGTCGGGTCTTGCGGCATACAGGTGCAGGAAAGCCCACACAGCTGCGGAGAGCAGCATCGCGCTCGCCAGCAGCCCGGCGAGGAAGAGGCGGGAACGGACAAAACGAGGCAGCGGCATCTTTCCCTCCTTCACGCCAACGCATCGAGCGCAAGCGACTCGATGCCGCGGGCGCGGTCGATCTTCTCGGCCACCTTGAAGGCGGCATCCAGCTCACCAATGCCGTACTGCTGCATCAGCTGGAAGCGCTCGGCCTTCTCTTCCGGTTCGGTCTGCGCCAGCGCCAGGTACAAGCTGGGCGGCACCGCGCGGAACAGCACTTCCATCGACTTCGAGAGGATCACGCCTTCGGTGAACTTGCCGGCCTCCTTGCGGGCAGACAGCATCAGTGCCTTCTGCGCCGGGTTCAACTCGCGGAAGCGCGCGATCTTCTCCACCTCATTGGGTGGCATGGACAGGCAGATCCACCACTCGATCATGTTGAGCATCGGCTCGGCCGCCTTGGGCAGGTCGTCGATGTTCTGCGTCGCCAGCCAGTACCAGGCGCCGAGCTTGCGCCACATCTTCGTGATCTTGACCACGTAAGGCGCGAGCAGCGGGTTCTTGGTGATGATGTGGCCCTCATCGGTGACGTTGATGATCGGCCGGCCGAGGAACTGGTCGCGCTCGGCGATGTTGTTCACCGTGTTGATGAGGCTGATGTAGGCGATCGAGAGCTGGGCGTTGTAGCCTTCGCGCGCGAAGGTGGCCAGATCGACGATGGTGATGTCCGCCTCGGGCCACGGCGTGCCGGGGCGGTCGAACATCTCGCCATCGACACCCTGGCAGAACATGTCCATCGCGTCGGCCATCTCCAGCAGGCGGGCGCGCCGCGTCTCCGGCAGCGTGGCGTCGCGAGCGCGCTCGCGCAGCGCATCGCGCACGTCGCGCGTGAGCACCGTGCGCTTCTCGGCAACGCAACGCTGCGCCGCGTCGAGGATGCACTGACGGATCAGGCTGCGATCGGCGCGCGTCATGCGGGCCTCTTCCTTGTCCTCGCCGCCGGTGATCATCAGCCGCGCGGTGATCTCCAGCTCACCCAGCACGTCGCGCTGCTCGTCCGCATCCGCGACCTGCGCCGCCGCGTCGCGGTCTTCGTCCAGGTCGTCGGCGTCCAGCGTCTGCACCTGGCTGGGCGTGTCCACCAGCCGGTGCGCGTCGGCGAAGGGCGCGAGGCTCACCCCCGCACCGGGGGCGAGCTTGACGCGATGCACCGTCAGCCCCAGGCGCGCGGCGAAGTCGCCGAACAGGCCGAAGCTGTTGCCCGCCTCGACGATGAACAGGCGCGGCCGGTAGATCGCCGTCACCTGGTTCAGGATGTTGTTCAGGGTCGCGCTCTTGCCCGAGCCGGTGGGGCCGAACAAGAACAGATGCGCGTTCATCTGCCGGTCGAGCCGGTTCAAGGGATCGAAGGTGATCGGACCGCCGCCGCGGTTGAAGAAGGTGATGCCCGGATGCCCCGTCCCCTGGCTGCGGCCCCACACCGGCGCGAGGTTCGCGGCGTGCTGCGCGAACATCAGCTGGGTGTACCACTGGCGCTTGTCCAGGGCCGGGTCGAACACGCAGGGCAGCCAGCGCAAATAGCTGTTGAGCGGCGCCACCTCGTCTTCCTCGCGCACTGGCTGCAGGCCGGCGTTGAGCATGACGTTGACCAGTTGCAGCCCGCGTGCGTCGAGCTGGGGCAGATCGCGGCCCTGCAGGTAGAAGGCCAGCGCGCCGCGATAGAGCTTGTGCGCACTGCCGATCAGGCCGCGCGCCTGCTGCACGTCCTGCCGGGTCTGCTCGGAAGCCAAGGTCTCGCCGACGGATTTCTTGCTCAGGTGGTTCAGGTGCGCTTCGAGCACGTCCTGCGGTGTGGCGACCAGCGTCAGGCACATCACCGTATCTTCCGGCATCTGGTCGAACAGCGCGTTGACCGCATCGCCGCCCTTGCGCGTCTCGCCGGTGATGTGGCCCGTCGCGGGCGGCATGCGCAAACGGTCCATGACGATGACCCGATGCGGCAGGCCGTCGAACAGCCAGGTGCCGTTATCCACGTCCGAGCGCGGTTGGCCGAAGAACAGCCGCTGCGCGAAGTCGCCCCCTGCCAGTTCGATCTCACCTTCCTCTGCCTCCTCGGGATAGCGGGTCAGTGCGTAGAAGCGTTCCCGGTCCTCGGTGGTCGGACCCAGCAGCGTGGGATGCGGATTGAACCAGCGCAGCAGCCAGTCGTGGATGTCGGCGGCAGCCAGGCGGCGGGTCTTCACACCCGCGTTCGCGAGTCCGCCGACGAGCCGGTCGCAGATCGTCGCCAGCGCCTGCTCGGGCGACTGGCTGCGGCGGGCCGATGCGGCGTTGGGCGTGCGCCGATAGACCACCATGCGTACCCGCCGCGCCTGGCCGCGCCACGGCAGGCGCGTCACCGTCGTGTCCTCGAACAAGCCGCCTGGCTTCGCGATGGCGCGCAAATGGTGCGCAAAGAAACGCAGGTAGAACGCACTGAACGCGCTGCCCTGGGCACGCGGCCGCACGTAGCTCGCCAACGTGCGCAGGTAGCTGTCCCAGTTCGATTCGTCCTGGGCGTAGAGCTGGACCACCCAAGGGTTGTCGTCCAATTCGTCGAACGAGTCCTGCAGTGCGTTTTCCAGCGCGTCCCTGGCCTGCCACAGCCAAGCCATCTCGCGCCCTTCGGTGCCCACCGGCGCCAGCTCGAAGAAAGCTGCGACCGACTGTCCGTCCTCCAGCAGCATGCTCTTGGAGCCCGGCAGGTACTCCACCCAGGGCAGCATGTCTGCGAACGACGGCGCGACGCCGTAGAGTGCCTCGTGGTCGGCCTGGGTCGCGGGCCGACGCCGGCTCGCGTCGAGCACGCTGCCAGGTTCCGGGATGCCAGCGTCGCTGAGCGCGGTCACATGCCGCTCCCAGGCATCGTCGGCTGCATCGGCCATGTTGGCTGACGGGATCGTAGGCGTGCTGGACGGTGCTGCCTTGCGCACCCATGGCATGGACCAGGCCATCAGTAGTCCTCCACGCGCTCGCCCGGCATCGCATACTGAACACGCTGATACAGCGGAAACACCGTGCTGTAGCCGGGCACGGGCACCGGGTCGGTGCCGGCCAGGTGCGGGAACACATACATCACCAGGTCGGGATTCGGCAGGCGCCGGAACTGCCGATAGATTTCGGTGCTCGCCGTGCGCGTGTAGGCGGCGTTGGCGGCTGGCGTTGCCTGCACGTCGGCGTCGGTCAGCGGGCGGCGCAGGCTCTGACGCGCATCGAGCAGTTGCCGCGCCGTCTGCCCGCCGGCAGCGCCGCTCCCACCGGTCTCCTGCTGCCAGACGTCGAGCATGGTGCTGTCGCCGTGTGGCAGCAGTTGGTCCTTGCTGGTGGCGCAGCCGCCCAGCACCATGACCGCGAGCATGATCGCGGCCGCCTCAGTCCAGATCCGACGCATGGGCGCCTCCGATGCGGTGATTGACCCGGCGCCCCTTGGCGTCGTAGTCGATGTTGAGCGGCTGCTCCAGATGCACGGCGACCTTGGCGCCGGGCTGTACATAGACCGCGGCGAACGCCTGGCCGTAGAGCTTGTTGACCCACTGCGACATTTCCTGCACGCCGCCGGCCAGGATGCGGCCCATGGCCTCGTTGCCGCTGATGCCGACCGTGCCGAGCGAGCCGTTGCTGTTGGCGACAACTGCAACGCTGCCGTTGTTGGACTTGATGAGCGACGCCGCGCCGGCACCGGCCGCGGTGATCAAAGCCTGCGAGCCGAGGTACTGCTGGGCGTTGCTGCGCCGCTCCCCTGAGACGCAGGGGATGCCGTAGGGATCACTGATCCAGCCCAGGCCGCCGTGTGTGGTGCTGTTGCCATTGGCGCCATTGGCTTGACCGCCGCTGCCCTGCGCGCGCTTGCCGTCCTCCGGCACGGTGCGGATCGTGCCGTCCTGGAACACGAAGGTGACGCTGCGAATCTGGCCACGCACGCACGAAAGCGTCCAGTCGCCCGAGGCCGTGCCGCTGACAACCGCGCCGGCCACGTCGGGAATGTCGATGCCGTTGGCGGTCAGGTTGTCCGGGCCGATCAGCACCTTGAACGGGTACGGGTCGTTCACCGTGCCGTCGATCGGCACGCGCCCGATCAGCGCGGTCATCGCGATTGAGCCCATCAGCGTCGAGTTCGACGGCACCGTGTAGACCGGCTTGGCGGACGGGCGCACCGCGTTGGCCGCCTGCGTGCCAGTATCGGCCACCGAATCGGCGGCGTTCGAGAGGGCTTTCTGCGCCGGGCCGAAGCTCGTCGGGAAGTTCAGCCCGCCGGTCGTGCCGCCATTCTTGGTCGGCTTCGCGTCGTCCGGCTCGACCCAGCGGGTGCCAACGCTGCTGCTGGGGCGGGCGCCGCCGCTCTGACTACCGCCGAAGTTCTTGCCGTCGCCGTCCTCCAGGCCCAGCCCGACTGGCATATCGGCCTGGCCGCCCTTGCCGGAGAGGCCGTCGAGGCGACGCTGCAGGTCTTGCAGCAGACCCTGGGTCTGCTGGCGGTCATTGGCCACCTGGTCACGGTCCTGCTGCAGACGGCCACGCTCGCCATCCAGTGCAGTCTGGATGCGCTGGTCGATCGCACCCTCGCGGGCACGCATGCGCTCGTTCTCGGCCTTCTGATTCTTGTTGTCGGTGAGCGCGGTCTGCAGCTCGTTGCGCAACTGCTTGACCTGGGCGACCAGCGTGGCGACGGTATCGCGCGGCGTGTCGCCCTCGACGCCCAGTGCCTTCATTTCCTCGGGTGTGAGCTGGCTGGCAGCGCCGGCCGGTGCGGGCTTGGCGCCCCGCTCGCTGGAGAACAGCTTGATGCCGACGAAGACCAGCAGCAGCCCCATCGGGATCAAGAGCCACTTGAGGAGCGGGTTACTTTTCATCGCCGGCTCCCTCGGTCGTGCCGGCGGCCCCGGCAGGCGGTAGATTCACGGTGGCGTCGATGCGGCTGATCCTTGGCAGCAGCGACTCGGCCAGGCCATGTTTGCGGGTGACGAGGTAGACCACCGTGGTATCGGACGACTGGCCGGCCGGCCCCAATGTAGGGTGCTGGAACGTCGCTGCCACGAAATCGCCTTGCAGCGCGCGCGGGTCGAGATCCAACCCGCGTGCGGTGGTATTGGTGAGCCGCACGGCCGTTACCCACTGGTCTTCGAGCCGCCAGGCCTCCAGCGCCCTTGCCCGTACCGGCAGTGTGGGCAACAGGGTGTCCAGCGCCAGATCGCGCCGCAGGTTCACGCGGCCGATGCCGGCAACAGGTTCCACCGTCCGCAGCGGTGCATACAGGTTCTGCGCCGCGAAACGGGTCAGAACCACGGCCACCGGCGTTTCGCGCTTGTGGGCAGGCGTGCGCCCCGACGCTGGCGTATCGCCCTGCGTGTCGTCGTCGGTGCTCGGAGGCGTGGCTGCCTGCTCGCCGTAGTGCGCAGGAGCCGCTTCGCCTTCGACAATGCGCACCGGTTCCAGCGCTGCCTGGCCTGCCTTCGCCGGCTCGGCGGCGATGTCGAGCAGGATCAACGCCCCGGATTCCACATCCTGCAGCTGCAGCCGCGTGGATGGGATGGGCTTGCTCGCGCGCAGGTAGATCGCGCCGCCCGCGCTTTGCACTCGCAGGCTCTCGCCGACGCCTGCCGGCATGCCGATGCGCACGTTGCGGTCGATGAAGACCACGCGCTCCTGGCCGACCACGAGAGGCACGGCCAGGGGCAGCCGCTCCCAGCGCAGAATCTCCATGGCCTGTACGGCAGGCACCAGCCCCAGGCCGAACAGCATGCCGGCCAGGGCCGACGGGATGAGTCGCTTCATGGGGTTGCTCCCTGCAAAGGCGCGGCTGGGCTGACGGGCGTGGCGGGCTTGCCGGCGGACGCCGGAGCCGGTGGGGTCTCGATGCGCTGGGGCGCATTTGCATAACAATCCAGCGCCAAGCCGAAGGGGTTGCGTTCGGGGTCGATGTCCATGCGCACGACCTTCAGTGCGTAGCGCACTAGCGCGCGCTTGACCTGCTCCGACCCCAGGTACTCGTCGGCGCTCACGTCCAGCGTGACGATCCAGTCGTTCGCGGACAGCACCTGTACGCGCGATGCCGGGTCGTCGCCGTAGCCCCGGCCCGGAATCTCGTAGATGCCGCGCACGCGCTGGCGCAGCTCGCCGTTGCCGCGCCGGTATTCGTAGTCCTGCTGCAGAAAGGCTCGACAGCTCGGCGTGAAATAGGTGGACAGTGCGCGCAGGTTGCGCGGGTAGTCCTCATCGCCATTGGTCGGCCAGCGTTGTGCCTGCTGCCAGATGTAGAACGTGAAGGCGTAGACGCTCTCCGGCGGCACCTCCCACCACTTGCGGGTGCTGCCCGAGCGCAGATCGGGTGGCACGTGGATGGTCAGGCTCTTGGGCGCGCTCCACCAACCCGCGCCAAGCAGCAGCGCGACCACGAACAGCGCGGCGGCGCTCAGACGCAGCGTCTTCACGTGGGCTTGCAGGTGCATGACCTCATTGCGAAATCGGCTCACTGGATGGACCTCCTGTCGCCGCGTGCCGTCCGTCCGGAGGGCGGAACAGCCGCAGCTCGTATGGCGTGGTGGCCGGGGCGCTGGCGCCGAGTGGTCCACCAGCCCGAGCGGGCGATGAGCTGCGCACCGCCCACGTGGGCCGCCAGCGCGGGGTGGCGTAGCGCGAGCGACCACTGGAGCTGGCGGTACAGCCAGGTGTCAGGCCGGCCGCGCTTGTACCGGCGCAGCAGTCCCCCGCCCACGAAGACGCCGATGCCGATGCCCACGACGATCAGCGTCGGGACCATGGCGATGCTGTGGGTGAGCCACGCCAACGGCACCCCGGCCAAGAAGCCGGCCGCGGCCGACAGGCCCGCGCAGACCCACAGCTCGTCGGCGGTGAGCCCGCGCACGACCACCGGATGCCGGTTCAGGCGGTGCGGCAGAAAGGTCACGAGCCCGTCGCGCGGGATGTCCCGCGAACTGTCCATGGGACCAGCCATCGATTGCGGCCCTTACAGCACGCCGGTGGCCTTGGTCAGCAACCAGATGCCGACGACCAGCAGGATGGCGCCGACCGCCACGGTCAGGCCGAACTGGCCCCAGGTGGCGCGGCCGGTGTGAATCTCCGCGTAGCGCGTGTAGGCGTGGTAGCAGACGCCGATGAACATCGAAGCGACCACGAGCAGTGCGACCAGCAACACGATGTCGTAGCCGTAGTTCTGCAGTGTCTGCATGATGCCGCTGCCCGTACCACGCGACGGATCTTCCATCGTAGGTAGGCCGGCCGCGTGCGAGGACAGCGGTGCGACTGCGCTCGCCAGCGGCGCGAGTGCAGCAGTAATACGCTGCGGGGTGAGCAGCGGGAAGCGGGAGGAAGCGCGATGCGCAAGGGAAGAAGCGTTCATGGCGGAATACCCTTTCGTGGTGGTCAGGACAGAAGGAAGAAGCTCAGCACCAGGTACATCGCGACAAAACGCACGATGACACCGAGGAACTGGCGTTGGGACAGGCGCTGTTCGGCCCAGCCGACATAGGCGGTGCACATCGCCCATACGCCCCACAGCAGCAGGATGGCGAAGACGAAGCCGAGCACGACGGTGGAAACGGTCGCGGGCGTGAAGCCGCCGTTGGCCTGGAACGCGGCGACCTGATCGGCGGAAGGCGTCATGGCGACGGCGCCTCCTTATCGTCTGCGATGCGGCTGCGGGTGTAGTCGCCCGTGAGGGCCACGGGATCGCGCGGCTGGGCGCGCTGCGGAACGAGGTAGTCCTGCACGCCGGCGCGGATGCGCTGCAGATCAGCGCGCAGCCGGGCGTAGTCGAAGTGGTAGCGGACGCGCTCTGGCGACGAGGAGCTGGCGGCCTGTGCTGCCAGATGGTCGGCCAGTCGGTCGGCCAGCTCGATCTGACGCGCCAGGGCTGCGAGTTGCTCGCGCTCCAGAGCACCGTCGGAGGCCATGGCCGGACGCACGGCCGAAACCAAGAGGGCCAACACCAGCGGCAACGCAGCCATTGCGCGCGGCCATGTGCCAATGCGTCGGCGGGTTTGTTCCATCGCCATTCCCCCGTGTAGTGAATGGCGTTGATGCTGCGGCGCTCCCGACTCAGGCGCAGCAGAGAAAGGGAACTCCTGTGCGACCGGATTGATGGCGCAACACCGCCCAGTGTCATTGAGCCTGAAGTGCGCAGCGCGCCCCATTTTAGCCACATTAGAGTTCTCGATGGACCGTAGATCTAGGTTAAATGCTCCCACAGGAGCATTTATTGCCATTTCCTGGTGTCGCCTGATATAATCATCCCGACAGAACTCTGTATCCGACATTAAGAATCCCTTGGGAGCGATTAGCATGGAATCCCCGATTCCCCTGCCTGTCGAGCGTGCCATCCACAAGCTCGGCAGCGACATTTCGCTGGCGCGCCGGCGCCGCCATATCTCGCAGGCTTCGCTGGCCGAGCGCATGGGGGCATCCCTTTCCACCGTGCGCCGCATGGAGAAAGGTGACGTGCGCGTACCCATCCACTTCTTCGCCCGTGCGCTGCATGTCTTCGGCGAAATCCAGGCGCTGGAGCATCTGCTGGATACTGCTCACGACGAGATCGGCCTGACGCTGATGGACGAGCGCTTGCCCAAGCGTGTGCGCAGCAAGCCAGGCGGCACCTCGGGAGCGCTCTGATGGCTGCCGTCGCCCCGATCCGTCAGCAGGTCCATTTGTGCATCGGCAAGGCGGGCCTGCCGGTCGGCTCGCTCATTTATGTCCGGCAGGGACGGCGCGAGAACTGCGCCTTCGCCTATGACGCGGCCTGGCTGGCCAATCCGGCGTGCTTCAACGTGTCGGCCGACCTGCAGTTGATGCCGGGCCACCAGCCGCACAAAGCCGCATCGCCCCATGATTCCGTGTTCCATGGTGCGATCGCAGATACCGCGCCAGATGCCTGGGGCCGACGCATCATCGCCCGCGACCATGCCAAGCGCCGTCGGGTAGATCCGGGACTGCCGGCCCTCACCGAGCTGGACTACCTGCTGGCGGTCGACGACTTTAGCCGCGTCGGTGCACTGCGCCTGCGCGATGCAGATGGGACGTGGCACAGAACGGTCGCGAAAGGCCGGCGCAACACGCCGCCGCTGATCGAGCTGGAGCACATCTACCAGGCCAGCCGTGCCGTCGAACGCGGGCAGGAATCGGCGGAGGATTTGCGCTACCTGCAAGGCAAGGGCACCTCGCTCGGCGGCATGCGGCCCAAGTGCACGATGGTGGACGAGGATGGCTGGCTGGCCATCGGCAAGTTTCCGAGCGTGGGCGACACCCGAAGCGTCACGCGCGGCGAGGTGCTGGCCCTCAAGCTGACGGCGCTGGCCGGCATCGATGCCGCGCCCGCGCGCATCGTCTTGCTGGGTGACAGCGGACACGAGGTGCCGGTAGCGGTCATCCGCCGGTTCGACCGCGACAGCGAAGACGGCCGCATTCCCTACCAGTCGGCCGCATCGCTGCTGCAGGCCTCACGCGAGGAGGATCGTAGCTATACCGAGATCGCAGACGCCATCCGCTCCCACAGCCACGCGCCCACCGAGGATGTACGCCAGCTTTGGCGCCGCCTGGTGCTCAACCTGCTGATCACCAACGTGGACGATCACCTGCAGAACCACGGATTCCTGCACGTGGAGCATGGGCTCTGGCGGCTTGCGCCTGCCTTCGACATCAATCCTTTCCCGGACAAGGACAGGGAGTCCAAGACCTGGCTGACCGAGCAGGATGGGCCGATCACCGACGTTCAGATGCTGCTGGCCCGCGCATCGTACTTCGCGCTGGACGAGGCGCAGGCCCTGGCCGTGCTGGGTGAGGTGCATGCCGCGGTATCGTGCTGGCGCCAAGTCGCGCTCAGCCCGGAGGTCGGATTGCGCGCGGTAGAGCTGGATGACTTCGCGCCGGCCTTCGAGCACGAACAGATGGACGCCGCCGCTGCGCTGCTCGGGCGGTGACGGAAGCGAGGGATGGACACGGCGGCACGCGGGAGGCTGCGGCGGCTCTCAGTGCGGCGCTTTGGCCTCGGCTTGGCGGGGGGCATTTTCCGGTGTCGGCAGCTTGCATTTGTTCAGGTTGATCGCTTCTTGCATGGCGTCATGTTCGCCTTTGAGCCGCTTGTATTCGGCCTCTTGTTCCTTGGTGCCGCCAAGTGCGAACAGGGCTGGCCAGAACAGGATCAGGCCGACGCCCATGAGAACCTTGTCGTTGCTGGCCGCTTCGTCCAGTCTGCCGGAAAGCTCGCTTACCCGTTGCGTGATGCGCTGGCTTTCGCGAGTGAGTTGTTCGCAGCTGTAGCTCCCGTATTGCACCGGGGAAACGTATTGGGCGGTGAGGTGTTGCGATGAGGTGGCGCAGCCGGTGAGTGACAGGGTTAAGGCAAGGAGGCCGGCGATTGTTCTCTGTTGCCGTGGGCGTGCGCCTGGCTGCGGCCCGGGGAGCGACGAAAGTCTGCTTTCCTCCTTGAGCGCGGGCGTATTTTGCAGGTCTTGATCCGTCTTTGTTGCTGTCGATTGCATTCTCGATATTCCTTGCGGGTTGAAATGATGCTGCACGGGAATTATCGGAAAGACGGGCCGATGGTGACGCGACGGCAAGCTTGCCATGCCGGGAGGGGGGCGATGGGCCGTGGAGTGGATCGGAAGGCGATAAAAAACCCCGCAATGGCGGGGTTTTTGCTGGGTCGGACGCTGGAGGCTGCCGGTGTACCGGCTCTCCTGGTGAGGCGTCTTAGTTGATGGCGTCCTTCAGGCCTTTGCCTGCGCGGAACTTGGGGGACTTGGCTGCCTTGATCTCGAGTGTTTTGCCGGTGCGCGGATTGCGGCCGGTGCGGGCGGGGCGTTCGCCGACGTAGAAAGTGCCAAAACCGATCAGGTTGACCGTGTCGCCATTCTTGAGTGCCGCCTTGACGGCTTCGACGGTGGCGTCGAGCGCGCGGGCTGCTGCGGCTTTGGAAATTTCGGCGGAGGTGGCGATCTGGTCGATCAGTTCAGTCTTGTTCATTTGGTGTGTCCTGGAAAAGAGTGAATATTAAGCAAAATTCTTATGCGGGCGACTTTATAGCGTCCGCTGGTTTACCGTGTCAAGAGAATTTGAACGGAATGGATGGGGCGATGAAAAAGGCGCCGCAGCTTGATTGCGGCGCCCGGATCGTCGAGTGAGGGCGGTGTGGAAAAGTGCGAACCAGCCCG
The DNA here is from genome assembly GCF_023150235.1 of Azonexus sp. Classification (GTDB taxonomy): domain Bacteria; phylum Pseudomonadota; class Gammaproteobacteria; order Burkholderiales; family Rhodocyclaceae; genus Azonexus. The sequence continues at coordinate 10,015 of NZ_JAKLLH010000022.1, read as the reverse complement.
ACGATGCTCAGTGCTTGATGGTTTCGCTGGCTTTGAGCGTGGCGTTCTCGGTGGTCAGCGGTGGGGCATCGGCCAGGCTTTCGGGCAGCGCTTCGGGGAAACGCTCAAGGGCTCGTTCGAGTACTTGGTCGATCCACTTGACCGGAATGATTTCGATGCGGTTCTTGATGTTGTCGGCGATCTCGGCAAGATCCTTGACGTTCTCTTCCGGAATCAGTGCCGTCTTGAGTCCGCCGCGAACGGCTGCCAGCAGCTTTTCCTTGAGTCCGCCAATGGCCAGAACCTCGCCGCGCAAGGTGATTTCACCGGTCATGCAGACGTCGCAACGGACCGGGATGCCGGTGTAGGAGGAGACCAGGGCGGTGGTCATGGCAATACCGGCCGAGGGGCCGTCCTTGGGCGTCGCGCCTTCGGGGACGTGGATGTGCAGGTCGGTTTTCTCGAAGACCTCATCCTTGATGCCGAGTCGGCGGGCGCGGGCACGCACGACCGAGCGGGCGGCTTCGACCGACTCCTTCATCACGTCGCCCAGCGAACCGGTGCGCAGGATGTTGCCCTTGCCCGGCATGTTGGCGCATTCGATGGTCAGCAGTTCGCCGCCGACTTCGGTCCAGGCCAGTCCGGTGACCTGGCCGACCTGGTTTTCCTTTTCCGCCATGCCGAAGCTGTAGCGGCGGACGCCGAGGAATTTGTCGAGATTTTCGGCGTTGACCGTGATCGGCGCGTCCTTGGCTTTCAGGACCAGCAGCTTGACCACCTTGCGGCAGATTTTTGAAATTTCGCGTTCCAGCGCGCGCACCCCGGCTTCGCGGGTGTAGTAACGGACGATGTCGCGGATCGCTTCTTCGGCGACGGTCAGCTCGCTGGCCTTGACGCCGTTGTTTTTCAGCTGCTTGGGCAGCAGGTAACGGGTCGCGATATTCAGCTTTTCATCTTCGGTGTACCCGGAGAGCCGGATCACTTCCATCCGGTCGAGCAGCGGTGCCGGAATGTTCAGGGTATTGGCCGTGGCGACGAACATCACGTCGGAGAGGTCGAAGTCGACTTCGATGTAGTGATCCTGGAAGGTATTGTTCTGTTCCGGGTCGAGTACTTCGAGCAGGGCCGACGACGGATCGCCACGGAAATCCTGGCCGAGCTTGTCGACTTCGTCGAGCAGGAACAGCGGGTTGCGGACGCCGACCTTGGACAGGCTTTGCAGGATCTTGCCGGGCATCGAGCCGATATAGGTACGGCGGTGGCCGCGAATCTCGGCCTCGTCACGCACGCCGCCCAGCGCCATGCGGACGAATTTGCGGTTGGTCGCCTTGGCGATCGACTGGCCGAGCGAGGTCTTGCCTACCCCCGGGGGGCCGACCAGGCAGAGGATCGGCGCCTTGACCTTCTCGACGCGCTGCTGCACCGCGAGATATTCGACAATTCGTTCCTTGACCTTTTCCAGGCCAAAGTGGTCGGCATCGAGTACTTTTTCCGCCTCGCCCAAGTCCTTGCTGGTGCGAGTTTTTTTGCGCCACGGCAAGGCAATCATGGTTTCGATGTAATTGCGGACGACGGTGGCTTCGGCAGACATCGGCGACATCAGGCGAAGTTTCTTCAACTCACCTTGGGCCTTGGTCAGTGCTTCCTTGCTCATTCCCGCTGCTTTGATCTTTTTATCCAGCTCTTCGAGGTCGGCGCCTTCTTCGCCCTCGCCGAGTTCCTTCTGGATCGCCTTGACCTGTTCGTTCAGGTAGTACTCGCGCTGGCTCTTTTCCATTTGCCGCTTGACCCGGCCACGGATCCGCTTTTCGACCTGCAGGATGTCGATTTCGGCTTCGAGCTGCGACAACAGGCGCTCGATCCGGTCGCGGACATGGTTCATTTCCAGCACTTCCTGCTTTTGCTCGATCTTGAGCGGCAGGTGGGCGGCGATGGTATCGGCCAGACGGCCGGCATCTTCGATCCCGGAAATCGACGAAAGCACTTCCGGGGGGATCTTCTTGTTCAGTTTGACGAACTGGTCGAACTGGGCGACGACGGCGCGGCGTAGCGCTTCGATCTCGTGATCGTCGCTGCCAGCCTGGTCAAGCGGTGTTGCGGTGGCAACGAACATGGCAGCCTGCGCCTCCACTCCGTCCACATGGGCGCGCTGTGTCCCCTCCACCAGTACTTTGACCGTGCCGTCCGGCAGCTTCAACATCTGCAGAATGTTGGCCAGGCAGCCGATGTGGTAGAGATCGGCAGGTTCCGGTTCATCCTTGGCGGCCGATTTTTGTGCGACCAGCAGAATTTGCTTGCCGCCTTCCATTCCGGCCTCAAGTGCCTTGATCGACTTTGGACGACCGACGAACAAGGGGATGACCATGTGCGGAAAAACCACGACGTCGCGCAATGGCAGCAACGGCAGGGTGAGGGATTCCGGGAAGCTGTTGGGGTTGGACATTCTGGTGCCTTTGGAAAAGCGTTACGCCCCCGGCATGGGGGCGTTGTGACGGATTTCGATTCCCGGCTCAGTTCGAGCCGGAAACCTTGGGCTGATCGGTGTAGATCAGGAGCGGCGCGGCGTCGCCGCTGATCATGTTTTCGTCGATCACGACCTTTGAGACATTGTCCATGCCCGGGAGTTCGTACATGGTGTCGAGCAGGGCATGTTCGAGTATCGAACGCAGGCCGCGGGCGCCGGTACGTCGTTCCAGGGCGCGGGCAGCGATGGCGGTGAGTGCCGTTGAACGGATTTCGAGTTCGACGTTTTCCATCGCGAAGAGCTTCTGATATTGCTTGACCAGCGCATTTTTCGGCTCGGTCAGAATCTGAATCAGGGCGGCTTCGTCGAGTTCCTGCAGCGTTGCGACCACCGGCAGGCGGCCGATCAGTTCGGGAATCAGGCCGAATTTGATCAGGTCTTCCGGCTCGACGTCGGCAAAAATCTTGCCGATGTCCTGTTTGCCGTCCTTGCTGCTGACTTGAGCACCGAAGCCGATGCCACCCTTTTCCGAGCGATTGCGAATGACTTTTTCCAGGCCGTCGAAGGCGCCGCCACAGATGAAGAGGATATTGGTGGTGTCAACCTGGACGAAATCCTGGTTCGGGTGCTTGCGGCCGCCCTGTGGTGGAATCGAGGCAACCGTGCCCTCGATCAGCTTGAGCAGTGCTTGTTGCACGCCCTCGCCGGAGACGTCGCGGGTGATCGATGGGTTGTCGGATTTGCGTGAAATCTTGTCGATTTCATCAATGTAAACAATACCCTGCTGCGCGCGCTCAATGTCGTAGTCGCACTTTTGCAGCAGTTTCTGGATGATGTTTTCCACATCCTCGCCAACATAACCGGCTTCGGTCAAGGTGGTGGCATCGGCCATCACGAAGGGGACATTCAGCAAGCGGGCAAGCGTCTGGGCGAGCAAGGTTTTGCCCGATCCGGTCGGGCCGATGAGCAGAATGTTGCTTTTCGCCAGCTCGATGTCGTCACTTCCCTTGCTCGGGTTGCGGAGACGCTTGTAATGGTTATAAACGGCAACGGCGAGAATGCGCTTGGCGAGATCCTGCCCAATCACGTACTGGTCGAGGATGCTGCGGATTTCACGCGGTGTCGGCAGCTCTGCACGAGTGGAGAGCGGTGTCTCGGCGGGGACTTCATCGATGATGATGTCGTTGCACAAGGCGATGCACTCGTCGCAGATGAAGACCGACGGACCGGCGATGAGTTTTTTGACTTCGTGCTGGCTCTTGCCGCAGAAGGAGCAATAGAGCAGTTTTTCCTGGCTGCCTTTGTTCATCGGTGCCTCTCGGTTCAGGCCGCGTTGCGGCGGGTCAGTACTTGGTCGATCAGGCCGTAGTCGGCGGCTTCCTGTGCGGACAGGAAGTTGTCGCGATCGGTATCTTTCTCGATGCGTTCCAGCGGCTGGCCGGTATGTTCGGCCATGATGCGGTTGAGTTTGTCCCTGATCGACAGGATTTCCTTGGCGTGAATGGCGATATCGGATGCCTGGCCCTGGAAGCCGCCGAGCGGCTGGTGGATCATCACGCGCGAGTTGGGCAGCGCGAAACGCTTGCTCCGTGCGCCTGCGCAGAGCAGGAAGGCGCCCATCGAGGCTGCCTGGCCGATACACAGGGTCGATACGTCCGGCTTGATGAATTGCATGGTGTCGTAAATCGACATCCCGGCGGTTACCGAACCTCCGGGGGAGTTGATGTAGAAGTGAATGTCCTTGTCCGGGTTTTCTGCTTCCAGGAATAGCATCTGGGCGACGACCAGATTGGCGCTGGTATCGTTGACCGGGCCGACAAGAAAGATCACACGCTCCTTCAGCAGGCGGGAATAGATGTCGAACGCGCGTTCGCCGCGTCCGCTCTGTTCGATCACCATTGGGACCAGGCCCAGTGCCTGCGGATCCCGGTTGCTTGAGTTGTCGATATTCATGTCAGCCCTTGTCTGTTGCGATGTTGATTACTGCTTCTGTTCCATCAGTTCGTCGAAGGCGACTGCCTTGTCGGTAACTTTGGCCTTGCCGAGAACCCAGGCGACGACATTGTTTTCAATGGCGACACCTTCAACCTCGGAGAGGCGTTGCGGCTGGGCATAGTACCAGCGAACGACTTCTTCCGGCTGTTCGTAGCTCTGGGCGGCTTCTTCGACCAGGCTGCGGATCTGTTCGGGGGTAGCCTGCAATTTCTCGGTCTTGACCACTTCGGCCAGGATCAGGCCCAGCTTGACGCGACGGACAGCTTGGTCGGCGAACCATTCGGGCTGGATCGGGAAATCCTTGTTCAGCATGCCGCGCTGTTCCATATCCTGGCGTGCAGCTTGGGTCAGGCGCTGGACTTCGAGTTCAACCAGGGCATTGGGAAGGGTGATCGGGTTGGCGGCGAGCAGGGCTTCCATGACCTGCTCCTTGATCTTGCCCTCGATACGGCGCTTGACCTCGCGCTTGAGGTTGGCTTCGACTTCCGCGCGCATCTTGTCGATGTCGCCGTCGGCAACGCCCATCATCTTGGCGAAATCGGCATCGATTTCCGGCAGACGGGGAGCCTGAACCTGCTTGACGGTGATTTCAAACTGTACGGTCTGGCCCGCCAGATCCTTGGCGAAGTAATCGGCCGGGAAAGTCATGTCGAAGGTCTTGCCTTCGCCGGCCTTGAGGCCTTCAACCGCTTGCTCGAAATCGGCGAGCATCATGCCCTGGCCGAGAACGAAGGGGTAGTCGCTGGCCTGGCCACCCTGGAAGGGCTCGCCGTCCTTCTTGCCAAGGAAGTCGATGACGACACGGTCTTCCTTCTGGGCGCCGCGGTCGGCGGTGTCGTAACGGACGCGCTGCTTGCGCAGGATTTCCAGGGTGTTGTCGATTTCAGTGGCACCGATTTCCAGGAGCGGACGCTCGACTTCGGTGACAGAGAGATCGCCCAGCGTGAATTCGGGGTAGATCTCGAAAATGGCGGTGAATTCGAGATGGGTGGTGTTTTCGCTGGTCTTGGGTTGAATTTGGGGATAGCCGGCGACGCGCAGCTTCTGTTCATTTACGGCGTTGCCAAAAACACGGTCAAGTTCTTCGGCGAGGACTTCGTGGCGAGTCTCGTTGCCATATTGCTGTTTGACAATGTTGAACGGAACCTTGCCCGGACGGAAGCCAGGCATCTTGACTTTCTTGCCCAAGCGCTTCAGGCGCTGTTCCATTTCCTTCTCGACATCGGCAATGGCGATGGACAGGTCGAGACGGCGTTCGAGTTCGTTGGCTTGTGCGGTGGTTGCTTCCATGAAATTGAATTCCTTGTGTCTATGGAGCCGAGAATTAAACGGGGCATTCTAGCACGGAAGGTGAAGCCTCCAAGTACGGCGAATCGAGCTGGATTCTGTCCTTTTTCTGTCGTTTTCATCGGGCATGCTATGATCGAAAACCACCCAACGCTGATGGAGAACCGGCAGGCATGCAGATGGAGGAGTCGCTGATGGGGCGCCGCTTGTACGCAAGAAATAGGTTGCAGGCCTATGTTGGCGTACTGGTTTTGCTGGCCTTCGTGGTGCTCCTGGTTTCCGATCTCTATTTTTCCCGTGGGCGCGAAACGGCGCATGCGGACAGGGAGTTGCAGACGCTCGGTCACATGCTGCAGCGTCATGTACTGGACACCGTCGGGCGTATTGACGTTGCCCTTTCCGCCGTAGCCAGTGATTACCCTCGCTGGGCTTCGTTGCCGGCTGGGGAGGCAAACCGGCAACTGGCGATCTGGTTGCAGCGGATTCCCGATTCCCAGAGCTTGCGCATCGCGGATGCCGACGGGAGATTCATTTTTGATGCCGGCGGCGTTCCGCCCACGGCCACCGTCGCCGATCGCCCTTATCGCCTGCGCTTGAAGAGCGATCCCGCGGCAGGACTGGTCCTTTCCGAGCCGATTTTCGCGCGCGTGACGCACAACTGGGTGATTACCTTGAGCCGCAGGCTCGAGGTGGCGGAGGGTGTATTTGTCGGGCATGTGCAGGCAGCAATCAATGCTCGTCAATTTGGGCAGTTGTTTCGTCGGGTGCTTGGCGAGGAACTCGATTTTGTTGCCATCCTGGATGCGGACATGCGCCTGATTGCTACCCACCACGGCGATCAGGCAAAACTCGGCCAACCGCTGGTCTTGCCTGCGCTCTCGGCTTTCCTCGCCCGTGGCGATGCGGAGGGGGCGCAACTGGCCGTGCTGCCTGATGATGGAGTGGAGCGGCGTTTTGTCTTCCGCCGAGTTGGCAATCTGCCATTGGTCATCGTGGTTGGGCGGGCGTCGTCGGATATCCTGGCGCAATGGCGGATCAAGGCCGGGGTCTACGCGCTCTGTCTGTCGCTGCTCCTCATTGCCTTGCTGGCCTTGTTGCGTGTCTGGTCACGTAATTATCGTCAGGCCTGGCGATTGGCGGCGGAGATGGAGGCGGCTTACCGGGATTCCGAGCAGAGGGCGCGCACCTTGCTCGACAGCATTCCGGATCCGGCTTGGTTACGGGATTGCAACGGACGTTTTCTCGCGGTCAACGAAGCCTATCTCCCACTTTGCGGCAAAGCTCGCGAACAGGTGGTCGGATTCTTGCTGGAGGATGTCTGGTCATCCCGACAGGCGGCAATCTTCCGTTACCAGGATTACGAGGTCCTGACGGCGGGGGGGCGTGTCGAGGTGGCCGGCAAGCTGCGGCATGCCGACGGTAGCGAGCGCTACTACGAATATGTGCGCTCTCCCTTGCGGGATGCCCGTGGCGAAACGATCGGTGTTGCCGGGTTTGCACGCGATGTTACCGAACGCAAGGCGGCTGAGGAGCGGGTGCGTTACCTTGCGGAATTCGACGCCCTGACCGGTTTGCCCAACCTTTCGCAATTGCCGGCGCATCTGGTGCGCTTGCTGGCGAGTCGCCCGGCATCGTATCCAGCCTTGCTTTGCCTTGATCTCGACCATTTCAAGAATATCAACGACAGCCTGGGACACAGTATTGGCGACCGGGTCTTGCAGGCACTGGCTGCCCGTATTCGCGAAGTACTGGCAGCGGATGACTTGCTTGTGCGCCAGGGGGGCGATGAATTGATCATCCTTGCAGCTGACCGGGGTGGGGTGTCGGCGCTGGCTCAGATGGCGCAGCAATTGCTCGAGGTGGCGAGCTTGCCGGTTTGTATCGAGGATCGCGAGTTGCGCCTTTCAATAAGTGTCGGCATGGCCTTGTGCCCGCACGATGGCAAGGATATCGAAACCCTTCTGAAAAATGCCGATGCGGCATTGCATGGAGCCAAGGCGGCCGGACGCAATGCCTATCGCTTCTTCGAGCCGGAAATGAACGCCAAGGCGGCTGATCGGGTGGATCTGGATACCCGCTTGCGCAAGGCTTTCGAGGCTGGCGAACTGCGCTTGCACTATCAGCCACAATATGATTTGGCATCTGGACAGCTGATCGGAGTCGAGGCTTTGTTGCGCTGGTTCGATCCTGCTGAGGGCTGGATTTCACCGGCACGCTTCATTCCCCTGGCCGAGGAAACTGGCCTGATTCGTCAAATCGGTGCCTGGGTGCTGCGCGAATCGTGCCGCCAGGCGCAACTTTTTGACTTTCCTGGAAAATCCCTGGTTGTTGCGGTCAATCTCTCTGCGGTGCAGCTGGCCTCGCCCGGAATAGTCGACCTGGTGGCCTTGGTCCTGCAGGAAACCGGCTTGGCGCCGGCTTGTCTTGAGCTGGAGATTACCGAAAGCATGCTGATGGAGGATGCCGAGGTGGCGGTTGAAACCCTTGCTGCGTTTCGCTGCATGGGCGTCAGGTTGGCAATCGATGATTTCGGCACCGGCTATTCGAGTCTTGCCTACCTCAAGCGTCTTCCCCTGGACAAGATCAAGATTGACCGCAGTTTTGTCAGCGAGCTGACCGAAGCCGGTGGACGCGATGCGGCCATCGTCCAGGCAATCATCGCCATGGCACGCAAACTGGGCTTGAAAGTGATTGCGGAAGGTGTAGAGGAGCGCCTGCAGGCGGATTTGCTGCGTGCCTTCGGTTGTGATGAGGCGCAGGGGTATTTCTATGCCCGACCGCTGGCCCCGGATCAACTGCCAGCCCTGCTTCCGGCCGCGCCGCAGAACTCAGGCCCTGTTTTTGCAGTGCCCGGAGAAAAGACCGGCGTGGGAGAAAGAGAAAAAGCAGCAAAAAAGACTGGACAGGATTCGGTGCTGTCGCTATAATGTCGGTCTTTCAGTGGCGGCATTAGCTCAGTCGGTAGAGCACTGGATTGTGATTCCAGGTGTCACCGGTTCGATCCCGGTATGTCGCCCCAAGTTGTAAAGAAAAACCCTCTGAGAAATCAGGGGGTTTTTTGCTTATGGGTTTTTTGCAGCTTGCCGTGTTCTCCCTGGCGAATTTGGTGTGCTTTCGGACACAAGCAGGGGCGGCAGTCGACCTTCAGGCGGAAGTGCTTGGCTTTTCGGCTATAATGCTGCGCTGCACACAAAAATCCCGAGGCTTGCAGCATGTCCGATCCGGTTCGTCTGATCAAGAAATACCCCAACCGCCGTTTGTACGATACCAAGACGAGCGCATATATTACCTTGGGTGATGTCAAGGATCTGGTGCTGAAGTTCGAGTCCTTCAAGGTGCTCGATGCCAAGAGTGGAGACGATCTGACACGCAGTATCCTGCTGCAGATCATCCTCGAAGAGGAAACTGGCGGTGTTCCGATGTTCTCCAGCGAACTGCTTTCGGGTTTCATCCGCTTTTACGGCAGTGCCATGCAAGGCATGCTTGGGAAGTATCTTGAGAACAACATGAAGGCTTTTGTCGATTTCCAGCAGAAAATGCAGGATCAGTCGCGCTCGATGTACGGCGACAATACCCACATGCAGGCTGATTTCTGGGCGCAGTTCCTCAACTTTCAGCAACCGGCAATGCAGAGCATGATGACGGCCTATATGGATCAGTCGAAAAAGATGTTTCAGTCAATGCAGGATCAGATACAGAGCCAGACGCGCAATATTTTTTCCGGTTTTCCGCCCGTGGCTGAAAAAGACGAAAAATAGTCGTTGACCGTGAAAATGCACGCGGTGTGCTGAAAAATCTTTCCTGGGCCGGTTTTCCCGGCCTTTTTCTTTGGTGCGCCCGGCGAGGCGCACTCGTTTGGGTGGGTGTCCTCGGTTGGTTCGGCAAGGGGAGGGGAGGCCGGGTGTGACGAATCTGAAGAAAGCAGGTGCCAGAGCGGCGGTTTGGCGAAGCTTGCGCCTCTCCTTGAGCGGTGACGGGGAAAACGGGGTGATGCGCCGGGAGCAAGAAATTAGCGACAGGCATTCATGCCTGTCGGTCAAACATGTATTGGAAGGGGTTTGCATCCCCTCCCAAAACGCTCGCCTGAAACCCCGGCCTTCAGGTCGGGGTCGGCTCCCACCGCCCTGAAGGGCGGGGTTTCAAACCGGAGTTAGTTCTACTTTGTCAGATTCGGCATCAGTTTGATGCCCCGAGGGTTTTGGCCTGATTTTCGTAAGCAGATTGCATGGCTTCAAGTCGTCGTCGATGGCGTTCTGTGATCATCTCCGCCATATCGTCGTCGGTTTTGAT
>NZ_JAKLLH010000021.1 GCF_023150235.1 Azonexus sp. | reverse complement strand
AACTCGAAATGGTGAAGCCAGGGGTGTGCAGGAGGGTTTGCCTGTGTACTACCTCAACCATTCCAACCGCCCGGTGCGGACCCGCATGCCGGGTGGTGTGGGAGGGGCGCAGCTTATAATGGCTGCCCCCTATCCCGATCGTCACGCTCCACCATGTTCCAGCCTAGCCGTACCGAAAGCATCGCTCTTCGTGGTTTGCGTTACCAGGTTCGCCACTGGGGGCCGGAGGAAGCGCCGCCGGTATTTTTCCTGCATGGCTGGATGGATGCCTCGGCCACTTTCCAGTTCGTCGTCGATGCCTTGCGCCAGTCCTGGCACGTGATCGCGCCGGACTGGCGGGGTTACGGCGGCAGCGAATGGCTGGGGCGGCCGTACTGGTTTCCCGATTACTACGCCGATCTCGATGCGCTGCTGGCGCATTACTCGCCGACGCAGCCGGCGCAGATCGTCGGCCACAGCATGGGGGCCAACATCGCAGCGACCTATGCGGCGCTGCGCCCGGCGCGGGTGGCGCGGCTGGCGATGCTCGATTTCCTCGGGCTCAAGCCCGATCCGGCGGTCGATGCGCCGGCTCAGCTCGGGCAGTGGCTGGACGAGATCGGCCGCCGTCCGCGCCTCCGCCACTACCCGGACTGCGCCGCGCTGGCGCGCCAGCTGCGTGCTGCCAATCCCCGCCTGAGCGAGGCGCGGGCGGCTTTCCTGGCGGCCCATGTCAGTTGCCCGACGGCCGACGGTGGGGTGACGATGGCGTGCGATCCCTGGCACAAGATCGCCTCGCCGACGCTGTACCGGATCGACGATGCGCTGGCCGCCTGGCGCCAGATCGAGGCTCCGGTGCTGCAGGTGATCGCGGAAGAGGGCTTTGTCGAAATGCGCTTCGGCCAGGATGCGGAGGAAATGCAGCGGCGCCTGGGGGCTTTTGGCGATTTGCAGCTCGCCCGGATCGCCGATTCCGGCCATAACCTTCAGCACGATCAGCCGCAAGCCGTGGCCCATGCTTTGGAGTCCTTCCTGTGTTGACGAAGGCGCTCGCCGACTCGCTCGCCGACTCGCTCGCGGCCAGTGGTGGCCGCATGGCACAATGCCGCTGCCGCAAAATTGCCGGGGTGAAAAACTCCCTGCCACGCCGTTCTTTCCCTTAGCCCCGCGCCACGGTGCTGCCTGAAGCTCCCCGCCCCCTGTTTGCATGCTCGCCTACATCGTCCGCCGCCTGCTCTACGCGATCCCGATCCTGATCGGGGTGAACCTGATCACCTTCGCGCTGTTCTTCGTCGTCAATACGCCGGACGACATGGCGCGGATGCAGCTCGGGGTCAAGCGCGTGACGCCCGAGGCGATGGCGCGCTGGAAGGCCGAGCGCGGCTACGACAAGCCCTTGTTCGTCAATCCGGCGGCCAGTGGTAGCGGGGTGTTCAGCGAGACCATCTTCTTCGAGAAATCGGCGCGCATGTTCGTCGGCGACTTCGGCCGCGCCGAGGACGGCCGCGACATCGCCCGCGAGATCGGGCAGCGGATGGGGCCGTCGCTGGCGATTGCGCTGCCGACCTTCATCCTCGGTCTTTTCGTCGCGATTGCGGTGGCGCTGACCCTGGCCTTCTTCCGTGCCAGCGCGCTCGACTTCTGGGGCGTCGTGCTCTGTGTCGCGCTGATGTCGATTTCCGGGCTGTTCTACATCATCGGCGGCCAGTACCTGGTCGCCAAGATCTGGAAACTGGTGCCGATCTCGGGCTACGGCGAGGGCCTCGATGCCTGGCGTTTCCTGATCCTGCCGGTGGCGATCGGGGTCGTCTCCGGGATCGGCTCGTCGGCCCGCTGGTACCGCAGCATCTTCCTTGAGGAAGTGAGCAAGGACTACGTGCGCACTGCTCGCGCCAAGGGCTTGCGCGAAACCGTGGTCTTCTCGCGCCACATCCTCAAGAACGCGCTGATTCCCATCCTCACCGGCGTTGTCGTGGTGATCCCGCTGCTGTTCATGGGCTCGCTGCTGAGCGAATCCTTCTTCGGCATCCCCGGCTTGGGCAGCTACACCATCGACGCGATCAACGCGCAGGATTTCGCGGTGGTGCGGGCGATGGTCTTCATCGGTTCGCTGCTCTACATCGTCGGCCTGATCCTCACCGACCTGTCCTACACCCTGGTCGATCCACGGATCCGCTTCTCATGATGCCCTTCCAGATCGTCGTCCTCTGGTCCGACCTGCTGGTCTGGCTGCTCTTTGCCGCCGCCCTCGGCCTGGCCCTGCTGGCGCGCCGCAGCCCGCCGCTGGCGAGCGCCTGGCAGCGGGTCGGGGCGAGCCGGCCGGGGATGGCGGCGGCGACTGTCTTGCTCTGCTTTGCGCTGGTCGGATTGCTCGATTCGCTGCATTACCGCCTGCGGCTGCCGGCGGCGAGCGGGCCGGCGGGGGCGGGTAGTAAGGCCTCAGCGCAGTACGCGGTCGAGGTGCTGTCGCTGCTCGACGCGCTGGCGACGCCGCTGCGCACGCGCAATGAAAAAACCTATTCGGCGCCGTTCGCGACCCGGCTGCTGGCCAAGGAAACCCGCGAGGTTGCCGGCGTTGGCACGGTCCGCGAACGGCCCCGACTGAAGTACGGCGGCGCCCACCTCGGCGAGCGCGAAGCCGAGCTTGCCGCCGATGTCGGATTCACCGCCTTCCGCTACGCCGCGCTCGGCTTCCTCGGCTGGACTTTGCTGACCCTGGCGCTGCTGAGCTACTTACGGCAGCGGGCGCTGGCCTTGGCCGCCAGCGCCGAGTACTCGTCGCAAATGGCACGGCCAGTGGCGCCAGAGGCGGGGGCAAAAGCGCAGGTTTTCACGGTCGACCGTGAAAGCGGGCAAAAACCGGCGCTGCCCGGGGCCTGGGCCTTGTTGCGTGGCGAAACCGGCGGGGCAGGGGGCGCGGCTGGCGGCGGCCTGGCCTGGGACGCGGTGCTGGCGGTGTTGCTCCTGCTCGCCTTGCTGCTGCCGCCCTTGTTCGCGCTGGCCGCCGACTACCACGTCTTCGGCACCGACAAGGTCGGCCAGGACGTGCTCTACCAGGTGCTCAAGAGTATCCGCACCGGCCTGATCATCGGCCTGGTGACGACCTTGGTGATGCTGCCGCTGGCGGTGCTGCTGGGGATCGCCGCCGGCTATTTCCGGGGTTGGGTGGACGACCTGATCCAGTACCTTTATACCGTGCTCAACTCGATTCCCGGCGTGCTGCTGATCGCTGCTGCGGTGCTGATGATGCAGGTGGTGATCGACACCCATCCGCAGTGGTTCGCCACCGCCGCCGAGCGCGCCGACCTGCGCCTGCTGGCGCTCTGCGCGATCCTCGGGGTGACTTCCTGGACCGGGCTGTGCCGGCTGCTGCGCGGCGAGACGCTGAAGCTGCGCGAACTCGAATACATCCAGGCGGCGCAGGCCTTTGGCGTCTCGCACGCACGGATCATCGGCCGTCACATCCTGCCCAACCTGATGCACATCGTGGTGATCGCGCTGGTGATGGATTTTTCCGGGCTGGTGCTGGCCGAGGCGGTGCTCTCCTATGTCGGGATCGGCGTCGATCCGACGATGACCAGTTTCGGCACGATGATCAACAACGCCCGCCTTGAGCTGGGCCGCGAACCGGTGGTCTGGTGGTCGCTGGCAGCAGCCTTCGCGACCATGTTCGTGCTGGTGCTGGCGGCCAATCTGTTCGCCGACGCGGTGCGCGACGCCTTTGATCCGAGGATGGCTTAGAAATATGAGTATTAAAGGGGAGGCAGCATGCTCAAACACCTCAAACTAACGAATATCGGCCCGGCTGATACTGAACTGGAGTTTGGTAAGCGGTTAAATCTGATTACTGGCGATAACGGCTTGGGCAAGAGTTTTTTGCTCGATATTGCATGGTGGTCGATGACCAGGAAGTGGCCTGCCGAGGTTAATCCCAAACTCACCTCAGGGAAAAAGGCGCTACCGCGTGGAGAGGGTGAGGCTACGATTGATTTTTCCTTTACCGGAAAGTCCAAGCCCGTTGAGTATTTGAGCAGCTATGCGCGGCGTGATGAAGCCTGGACAGGGCAGCAAGGACGACCGGCAAATCCTGGGCTGATTTTCTACGCGATGGCCGATGGTGGATTTGCGGTGTGGGACCCTGCCCGCAATTACTGGCGAACTCAGGGAGGGGTGGATGTTCAGGATCGCCCCCCCGCTTACGTCTTTAGTCCTGCACAAGTCTGGGATGGCTTGCCAGGCACCGAAGGCAAATGGTTGTGCAATGGCTTGATTCGGGATTGGGCGAGTTGGCAAAAGGAAGGTGGTGGCGCTTTCAAAAATTTATGTGCCGCACTTGATGTGCTGTCGCCAGCTTCGGAGGAAAAGCTGTCGCCAGGAGAATTGACCAGAATCAGTCTTGACGACGTTCGTGACATGCCGACCGTCCGAATGCCTTATGGGGGGGATGTGGCAGTCGTCCATGCCTCTTCGGGCATGCGTCGCATTATTGCACTGGCCTATTTCCTGGTGTGGTGTTGGGAGGAGCACCAAAAAGCGGCAAAGTTGCTCTCCGAAACAACAACCAATCAGGTCGTGTTTTTGATTGATGAGGTGGAGTCTCACCTCCATCCCAAGTGGCAACGCCGAATTATTCCGGCGCTCTTGGATGTCACGCAATCGTTGATTGCCAGTGCAGAGGTCCAGGTGCTTGCTGTGACCCATTCGCCTTTGATCATGGCTTCAGTCGAGCCTCGTTTTGACGAAGTCCAGGACGCCTGGTTTGATCTTGACTTGATCGTCGAGCAGGAGGGGCTGCAACCGACCGTTGAGTTCAAGAAGCGGCCTTTTGTGCGTTTGGGCGATGTCTCGCGTTGGTTGATCAGCGAGGCCTTTGATTTGGGCTGCGCCCGTTCATTGGAGGCGGAAGAAGTGTTGCAGGACGCTGCTGAAATTCTTTCGGAAAAAGTGATTGACCATGACCGCGCGACAGCACTGGATGAGCAATTGCGGCGGCTGTTGGGTGACACCGATCCATTCTGGATTCGCTGGCGTTACGTGGGTGAAAAGCAGGGGTGGCTGCAATGATTCCTGTAGCTGAGCAGCGAGAACCTGCTGATTTTGATCATAAGGTACGCCAGAAAGGCTTGGCTCATCTTCGTCAGAAAGGGATTCAACTCGATCAACCCTTGCCGCCGAATGCCTCGATTAACCCCTATTGGCGTGCCTGTCTGACTGACTTGCATCAGGCATATGGCGGGGTTTGCGCATACCTTGGCGTTTTTATTGAACGCGTGACGGGGGGCTGCAGTGTCGACCATTTTATTGCCAAATCAAGTGATGCCGGGTTGTCCTACGAGTGGCATAACTATCGACTGGCATGCTCGATAATGAATAGTCGAAAACGCGAATACAGCGATGTGCTGGACCCGTTTTGTCTCGCCCGCGATTTGTTCCGGTTACAGCTTTCTACCGGGCACATCTACCCCAATCCAGAGCTGGAGGCTCGCCCAATGCGCCTGGTGGAAGAAACGATTGAACGGCTTGGTCTGGACGATGCGCCGTGCCGTGATCTACGTGCCCTCTGGTATCAGGAATACCTTGAATATCAATTGTCTGCTGACTTTCTGAAGAGAAAGTCTCCCTTTGTCTGGTCTGAGGCTCATCGTCAGGGCTTGCTATGAGCATAGTTGGCGCCTTGCCCTTGCGTAACCGATTCCAGTGTTAACTGTGCTACTCGAAGTCAAAAATCTCCGCCTTGGCTTTGCCACCGGCCGCAGCCTGCAGGTCGCGGTCGAGTCGGTCTCTTTTTCGCTTGCGGCCGGCGAAACCTTTGCCCTGCTCGGCGAGTCCGGCTGCGGCAAGTCGGTCACCGCGCAGGCCTTGCTGCGCCTCTTGCCGGCGGCCGGGCGGGTGCTCGGCGGCTCGGTGCGGCTGGCTGGCGAGGAGCTGTTGAGCGCGCCGGAGACCGCGATGCGCGAGCTGCGCGGGCGGCAGCTGGCGATGATCTTCCAGGAGCCGGCGACCAGCCTCAATCCGGTGCTGAGTGTCGGCGAGCAGATCGGCGAGGTGCTGGCGCGGCATCCCGATCTGGCCGGCGCTGGCCGTGCGCAGTTGCGTGAAGGGCTACGCGAGCGGATGCGGGAATTGCTGCGCCAGGTCGGGATTGCCGACCCCGTGCGGCGGCTCGACGAGTATCCCTTCCAGCTGTCGGGCGGCATGAAGCAGCGGGTGATGATCGCGATGGCGCTGGCCGGCGAGCCGCAGGTGCTGATCGCCGACGAACCGACAACCGCGCTCGACGTCACCGTGCAGGCGCAGATTCTCGATTTATTGGCGCAAGTGCAGGTCGACCGTGGCATGGCGATGCTGCTGATCACCCATGACCTCGGCGTGGTCGCGCGGATGGCGCAGCGGATCGGCGTGATGTACGCCGGCGAGCTGGTCGAAATCGCACCCCGCGCCGACTTCTTCACCGCCCCGCGCCATCCCTACAGCCAGGCCTTGTTTGCCGCCTTGCCCGATGCCGCGCGGCGCGGCCGGCCTTTACAGACGATACCGGGGCAGGTGCCGGGGCTCGACGCGATGCCGCCCGGCTGCCGCTTTGCCGAGCGTTGCCCGCAGGCGATGCCGCGTTGCCGCGAACAGGCGCCGGAATGGCGCGAGGTCGCGCCCGGGCACCGTGTCCGTTGCCACTGGCAGGGGACGGCGGCGCTGCCCCCGACGCCTCCGGCTGGCGGCGAAACCACGCCCGTCGGGCCGGCGCCGTGCCTGACGGTGCGCGACCTGAAAGTGCATTTCCCGATCCGCAAGGGCTTGCTGCAGCGCACCGTCGGCCAGGTTTACGCGGTCGACGGCGTTTCCCTGGCGATTTCGCCGGGGCGCACTCTGGCACTGGTCGGCGAGTCCGGCTGCGGCAAGACCACGGTCAGCAAGGCGCTGCTGCAACTGCAGCCGCCGACGGCCGGTTCGGTGCGGCTCGGCGACTTGGAACTGGTCGGCCTTGGCGGCCGCGCGCTGCGCTCGGCGCGGCGGCAACTGCAGATGGTCTTCCAGGACCCGTTCGCTTCGCTCAACCCGCGCCTGCGTGTCGGCGAAATCATCGCCGAGGGGATGCTGGCGCTGGGCAGCGAGGGCGGTGGCGTGGGGGAGAAGGCGCGGGCGGAACAGCGGGCAGCGGCGGTTGCCGCCTTGCTGCAGCAGGTCGGCTTGCCGGCCGCTGCTGCCGGGCGCTATCCGCACGAATTTTCCGGCGGCCAGCGCCAGCGGATCGCAATTGCCCGCGCGCTGGCGGTGCAGCCGCAGGTGCTGGTCTGCGACGAGCCGACTTCGGCGCTCGACGTTTCGGTGCAGGCGCAGATTCTCAACCTGCTCAAGGCGCTGCAGGCCGAACTGGGCGTTGCCTACCTGTTCATCACGCACAATTTCGCGGTGGTCGAGTATCTCGCCCACGATATCGCGGTGATGTACCTCGGGCGCATCGTCGAGGCCGGGCAGGCCGACGAGATCCTGCGCGCGCCGCGTCATCCCTACACCCGCGCGCTGCTCGCGGCGGTGCCGCAGCCGCGTCTGGAGGCCGGCCGGGCGGCGCCGCATTTACCGGGCGAAACCCCGTCGCCGGCGCAACCGCCGCGCGGCTGCCACTTCCACCCGCGCTGCCCGCTGGCGGCGCCGCGCTGCCGGGAGGAATACCCGCCGGCGCAGTCGGTGTCGACGACGCACACGGTCCACTGCCACTTCGCGTAAAAAACCACGCCGACCGACGGCCAGCTTGCCGAGCCGTCGGCGAATCGGTGCCGGCCGGCAGTTTGCGGCAAAATGCCGCAATGAAATTCGGGAGGTTCAGCGATGGACGAGCAAGCAATCGAACAAGTGGTGCAACAGATTCGCGCTTACCTGGCGGCCCGGCCGCAGGCAGCGGATACTTTGGAAGGAATCCATCACTGGTGGATCAATTGGGCAGGCGGCGAGGAATCTCCTGAGGTGACGCTGGCCGCACTTGAACGGCTGGCCGCCGGCGGCGAGTTGGAGGCACGCACTGTGGGGCGTCGAACAGTATGGCGCCGGGCCGTTACGGCTACCTGAGAAGAAACTGCCGGGGGCGGCACTCCCCGACCATGTGCCGCAAGCATCCCGCCGCTTGGGCTTTTGCCGATGCGGCAATTTTGCTGCAAACCTCAATTCCGATCTGGCCTTACGAATCCGGGATGCCGCTCGACCGGGCCTGTGGGACGGTCTTCGGCGGTTTTGGCGGCTTGTCACGGTCGACCGTGAAAACAGCGAAAAACCGACGATGGTCGCCGGCTGGCGGGGCTGCAATGCAAACGGGCCGGCGCAGGCCGGCCCGTGCGAGATAAGGGCGGTAGCCTCAGCCGCGGCGGCCGTTGCCCGACTTGGCAACCTTGGCCGGGGCGGGGCTCTTGCCGCTGGCCTGCTTGGGGGCGGGAGCTGCCTTGGCCGTAGCGGCCCGGCTGTCGTTGCGGGCCTGCATGCCGGCGGTTTTGCCGCTGTTCTTGCCAGCGGCGGCAGCGAGCTGTTTGGCCGCCTTGCCGCCAGTGTCCTGGCGAGCGGCTTGCAGCGCTTTCCCGCCCTTGCCCTTGCCCTTGCCGCCATCGCGGCTGGTCAATTCACGGCTGGCGAACTTGTCGCCGCCTTTGCCCGTCTTGCCGCCCTTGGCCTGGCGGACCACCGGTTCGGGTTCGACGATCTGCGGCAGTGCCGGTGCCTTCATGTAACGCGAGACGTCCTCGCTGCCTTCGCCGGCCGGAACCAGCAGGGTCGAGCCGGCGCCGAGGCGGATCTTGCCGGGCAGGCTGTTGACCTGCTGCAGGTCGGAGAGACGGATGCCGAAGCGGTTGGCGATCTGGTCGAGACGCTCGCCGGATTTCAGCGTATAGGCTTGCCACTCGGAGAGCGGTGCCTGGTTGTTTTCGAGATTGCTGCGGAAGGTGTCGAGCTTGTCGGCCGGGATCACCAGCGGCGTTTCCGGCTTGATCACCGGGCGGTTGTGCGCCGGGTTGAGGCGGACGAATTCCTCGGTGCTCATCCCGGCCAGCCGGGCGGCGGTCTTGATGTCCATCGCCCGCGGTGCTTCGAGGGTCGCGAAATAGGCCCGGTTGGCGATTTCCGGGATGCCGAGTTGGGCGAGCAGGGCCGGGTTGCCGAAAATATTCTTGAGCGCCTGCAGCTTGGGTACGTAGTGGCGGGTCTCCGGCGGCATGTTGAGGCTGGCGTAATCGGTCGGCAAGCCGCGCGCCTGGTTTTTCTCGATTGCTTTCTTGACCGCGCCTTCGCCCCAATTGTACGAGGCCAGCGCCAGGTGCCAGTCACCATGCATCTCGTAGATGGTTTGCAGGTAGTCGAGCGCGGCGCCGGTCGAGGCCAGCACGTCGCGGCGCTGGTCCTGCCACCAGCTTTGTTCGAGATTGAAACGCTTGCCGGTGGCGGGAATGAATTGCCACAGCCCGGAAGCATGTGCGCGCGAATAGGCCATCGGGTTGAACGAGCTCTCGACCATCGGCAGCAGCGCCAGTTCGGTCGGCATGCCACGCGCTTCGAGTTCCTCGACGATGTGGTGCAGGTAGGGGCGGGCACGGTCGACCATCCGACGCAGCGCATCCGGGCGGTTTTGATACCACTGCTGGTAATGCAGGGTCAGATCGTCGCCCAGGTTGTTCATCGCAAAGCCGTTGCGCAGTCGGGACCACAGGCTGTCCTGTTCACTGGTCAGGTCGATGGTGCGGCGCAGTTGCGGCGCGGCCTTGAGTTCCTGCGTGGTCAGGGCCTCACCCGGAGCCACTTCGCCCGGCGTCACCACTGAGGGCGAAAGCAGCGATAGGAGCGGAAAGACGGCGTTCGGGGCAGCGGGCAGTTCTTCGGCGGCGGCGAGGCTGCTCAAGCCGATCAGCGTCAGTCCGGCACCGGTTAGGGCAAGGCGCCGAACGGCGAGCAGCAGGTTGCGGTCAAGCATCAAATCAAGCTCCCGGCAGAAACTGGTCGACTAAACCGCCGATTATAACCGAAACGTGCTGTCAACTTGCCGTCAACGTGCGGAATCTCCGCTGCTGGTCCCGGTGCGGGTTGGGTCGAAGCGCGTGGAGAAATGAAAAAAGCCCTGAAATATCAGGGCTTTTGGAAGCTGGCGGAGTGGACGGGGCTCGAACCCGCGACCCCCGGCGTGACAGGCCGGTATTCTAACCAACTGAACTACCACTCCGCATCTTGATCGTTGCTTGCAGGTGCGATTGCCTGCGACCGGGAATCAGGCGTCCCGGCGCGCTTTGAAACGGTTGGCGGAGTGGACGGGGCTCGAACCCGCGACCCCCGGCGTGACAGGCCGGTATTCTAACCAACTGAACTACCACTCCGCGCTTAAAGCTTGGCGTCCCCACGGGGATTCGAACCCCGGTTACCGCCGTGAAAGGGCGGTGTCCTAGGCCTCTAGACGATGGGGACCCGGACAAAACTACGGTGCAGTCTGGTCGCTTGGTGGAGGTAAGCGGGATCGAACCGCTGACCTCTTGCATGCCATGCAAGCGCTCTCCCAGCTGAGCTATACCCCCACGAGGAGACAGCCAGACTACGTTTTGGTCTTGCGACCCGGAAAGCAGTTTTCGCTGCAACCCGTAAATCGTTGGCGGAGTGGACGGGGCTCGAACCCGCGACCCCCGGCGTGACAGGCCGGTATTCTAACCAACTGAACTACCACTCCGCACTTAAAAGCTTGGCGTCCCCACGGGGATTCGAACCCCGGTTACCGCCGTGAAAGGGCGGTGTCCTAGGCCTCTAGACGATGGGGACCCGGACTGAGCTACATTTCTTTCTTGGTGGAGGTAAGCGGGATCGAACCGCTGACCTCTTGCATGCCATGCAAGCGCTCTCCCAGCTGAGCTATACCCCCTCGAAAGAAGGCCGCATTATAGGGAGTGTTGTAGCGTTTGTAAAGGATTTTCTGCCGGTGTGTAAGAGCAAATTAGTATTGTCCGCTTTCGGCAAGGTAAAAGTGTCCGAACGGAAAGGGGATGGCGCCTTTTGCCATTGCATTTCTAGCCGATAAGCAGCTTGCGCGCCAGTGCCAGTCCTAGCCACAGGCCGAGCAGGGCGATAAAGGTCAACAGAGGCAATAGCCATGTCGGGGTCTTGGTGGGCAGGCAGCAGGCCATCAGTCGGCGGGGCGGGGTAGTGAGCAAGGAAAAAAAACGGTAAATCGCGTTCTCCCGACGCTGCCGGCCGGCGATGAGGGCCAGCAGGACCTGTGCCAGGAGACTCCAGATCATGAGTTCAATGACTGCGCGCAGGGCGCTCAGGCAGAACGCAAGCATCGTTCTTCTACTCGTCGTCGATGCCGTGGTGGCGGTCGAGTTGTGCCATGCGCCGGTTGTAATACCAGATGATGGCCAGATAGAGCGCCAATACGCCTTGGGCATCCATGTAGAAGCCCAGGGGAAAACCGAAAACGACGATCCGGTTGATTTCTTGTGCAAACCAGGCGAGCACGAAGGTGATCAGGATCCAGAGCCCGAGCAGCAGCAGTGTCAGAAGGCGGGTCTGCCGCCAGTAGGCATCGTTTTCAGGCATGCTCTTCCCGGTATTTGCCAACCCGGCGGATACGTTCGAGAAAGTCCTGGGCTCCGGCATCGGGGGGGGTGAGCAGGCTGACCAGAATGATGGTGGCAAAACCGGCCAGGACGCCGAAAACTCCGGCTGACGTTGATTGAACCTGGAACCAGGGGGGCATGTTGATGCCGCTGAGGCCGAGCCAGGGAAGGTTGTTGAACTCGAGGCGCAGAATGTAATAGAGGGTGAGGGAAACGCCGACCAGCATGCCGCTCAGTGCCCCCGCCCGCGTTGCCCGCGACCAGAAAATACCCAGTACCAGTGCCGGGAAAAAAGCCGAACCGGCGATCGAGAAGGCCCAGGCCACCATGGAAAGGATGGTGCCCGGCTTTTGTGCCGCGACCGTGGCCGCGAGTACCGCAACTACCAGCAGCAGGGATTTCGAGATGACCAGGCGCAGTTGGGTCGAAGCATCCGGGCGGATGATGCGGTAATAGACATCGTGCGACAGGGCTCCGGTGATGGTGAGCAGCAGTCCATCGGCAGTGGAGAGTGCGGCGGCAAGCGCTCCGGCGGCGACCAGGCCGGAAACGACGTAGGGCATGCCGGCGATTTCCGGTGTTGCCAGCACGACTACATCGGGATTGAGCGACAGCTCGGCAAATTGCAGGATGCCATCGCCGTTGATGTCTTCGATGCTGACGAGCCCGACCTTGGTCCAGGCGGCGACCCAGCTGGGGAGCTTGGCAATCGGGATTTCAACCAGATGCGTCAATACCTCGTGCTTGGCGAAGACCGCGTAAGCCGGTGCGGTCATGTAGAGCAGGAGAATGAAGACCAGCGACCAGAAAACCGACTCCCGCGCTTCGCGCACGCTGGGCGTGGTGTAGTAGCGCATCAATACATGCGGCAGTGCGGCAGTACCGATGGTCAGGCAGAAAATGAGGGCAATGAAATTGATGCGTTGCGCCATTTGTTGCCTTTCATCTTCGCCGGGAAAGGCCTCGGCGTGATGAATGGGCACCTGACTACGGTCAACGGCCGTGAACATGGCATTTTCCCAGAGTGCCTTCGCCTGTTCGGGGTCGTGTGGCAGATCGCGCAGCCGTCGCTCGAGAGCGACGATGTCCTTCATCTGGGCATCGCTGCTTTTCAGGGCGTTGATCTGTGCCGAGAGTTGATCGCGTTCATGGTCGAGCGAGTGCGGCAGGCTGATGATCTTTTGTGCGTGAAGATCGGCTCGCTCGCGATAAAGCCGTCTTACCTCGACCTCAGAGGGTTTGTTGAACAGCGAGGTTTCGAGTTCGCCAACCTGTGCCAGTACCCGTCCATAGACGAATTGCGGCAGAGGATTGCCGGTGACGTTGTAGGAGAGGATGGCCACTGGCGTGACGTAAGCGACGATCAGGATCAAATATTGCGCGACCTGCGTCCAGGTGACTGCCCGCATGCCGCCGAGAAAGGAGCAGACCAGGATGCCGGCGAGACCGACGAATACGCCGATCTCGAATTGCAAGCTGACGAAGCGGCTGGTGATGACGCCAACGCCGTAAATCTGGGCAACGACGTAGACAAAGGAGGCCAGAATGGCGGCCACCACGGCGACCAGGCGGACACCGTTGCCCCCGTAGCGCGCACCGAGAAAATCCGGGATGGTGTATTGCCCGAAACGGCGCAGGTAGGGGGCTAGCAGCAGGGCAACCAGAACGAAGCCGCCGGTCCAGCCAATCACGTAGGCCAGTCCTTGGAAGCCGGAGAGATAGAGGGTGCCGGCCAGCCCCATGAACGATGCGGCGCTCATCCAGTCGGCACCGGTTGCCATGCCGTTGAAGAAGGCGGGAACACGGCGCCCGGCGACGTAGTATTCGGAAACGTCGGAGGTCCGGCTGAAAATGCCGATGGCACCGTACATCGAGATGGTGAAGAAAAGGAAGGCGTAGCCGATCCAGCGCGGAGGCATGCCCTGCCGTTCGAGCACCGCCAGCCCGGCGACGAACAGCAGGAACCCGCCCGTGTAATACAGGTAGTAACGCTGCAGCCGGGTCAGCGATGCCAACATCCGGGATCGATCCTTTCGTTCAATGGGTGCGACGCAGGAAGCTTGCTGCCTGCGATTCGGCGATTAGCTTGGCGGCGGTATCCACTTCCTTGCCGGTGGCTCGCACCAGCAACATTTGTAGCAGGCGGGCAATCAACAGAGCATTTTCCATCGGATCGCGGCGTCCGTCACCGGCTTCCAGGGCAAAAATTTCCAGCCAGCGGTCGAGCGGCAGGGGGGTGTGCGATTTTTCGTCGAACATGGAGGGCAGCAGCCAGGCAAGATCGATCCATTGCGACTGAAAATCGACGCCCAGTCGTTCGCGCATGACGCGCTGCAGGAAAGGTTCGACGTAGGCAACGTGGTAGGTTGCCAGTGGCGCCTTGCCCAGGAAGAGTAAAAAAGCCAGCAATTGCCGGTCGACCGTGTCGGCATCGAGCTCGCCGGTGAAATCGACGAAGCACGATTCCGCCGGACGGATGGCTCCCCGCCTGACTACCGTGGCACTGATCGACTGCAGTTCATCGCTACCTGCCTGACGACTACGGGTGGCAATATCGACGACTACGTAGCGGCTATGAAAATGGACCTCGTCGAATCCCGGGGTTGCCGAATCCCGCCACTGCTCCAGGCCGGTACGCACATCGTCGACAAGTTGCGTTGCCGGCTGGTCGCGAAAAAGAAGTTTCTTGATCCCGAACATGATGGTCAATTGATCTGGTAATCGAGTTTGAGGCGGGTCTGCAACTTGCGGGCCTGGCGGAAGGATTCCTTGAGGATGCGCCGGTCGAGTTCGTTGAGTTTCTCCGGGTCGATCAGATTATGTCCCTGTTCGCCCGGTTCGCCTTCCAGATACTGGTGTTGCAGGCGCAGTAACTGAATGAAATTCAGGGCTTCGACAATGGCGTTGATTTCCTCGTTCTTCATTGACAGCCGTTGAGCCGACTGGCGCAGGCGTTGGCCGGTATTGGTGTTGTGCACACCGGTGGCAAGTGCATAGATGCGGGCGACGTCGACAAAGATGCGGGAGCCGTATTTTTTGAGGTCGATCTTGCCCGGGTTGTCGGGCTCGAGATCGGTCAGGAAGTCGCGCAGCTTGCCGAGCGGCGGAGCGACATCAAGGGCATTGCGTGCCATGGCTTGCAGGAAGATGGGATTGACCTCGGCCTGGCCGAGCAAGTGTCGGCGCATGTTGTCGGCCAGTTCGCTCTTGCCGAACAGCGGCCGGAAATCGAAAAAGATCGTTGCATTGAGCAGGGCTTCCGGCTGCGGGGTACGAATCCACTGACTGAACTGTTCCTTCCACTCGTCCAGCGGCAGGCACCATTGCGGGTTGCTGGCCATGATGTTGCCCTTGCACAGAGGGAAACCGCAGCGGTCGAGATCCTTGTTTACATCCAGGGCGAAGGCCAGGAAGCGTTGCTTCAGCGCATCGACAGACTCGCCTTCGGGTGGAGCAAAGACGATCCCGTTATCCTGATCGGTACTGAAGGTCTGCTCGTCGCGCCCTTCTGAGCCGAAGGCCAGCCAGGCCCAGTCGATGCCATCGAAGGCGTGGCGTTCGAGATTGATCTGCAGGATGCGCCGGGTAACCGCGTCGTTGAGAGCCGAGATGAACTGGGTCAGCTGTTCGGCACCGACGCCTTGGGCGAGCATGTTGAAGGCCAGCAGACGGACATCGCCCGAGGCGTGCTGCAAGCCCTCGATATCCTTGGCCGCATCAATGGCCTGGCGGATCTGGCGCAGGCCGACGCGCTGCAGGGCAAATAGATCGCGTTCGGAGACGACGCCGGTGAGTCGCCCTTCGATATCGGTGACCAGAACATGGCGAATGCCGTGGGTTGCCATGGCCAGCATGGCATCGTAGGCCGTGGCGTGCTCCTCGAGCATGAAGGGGGTCGGCGACATGGCTGCGCTGATCGGCGAGTCCTGCGGCAGATCGGCCAGAACCACGCGGTCGAGCAGGTCGCTACGGGTAAAGACTCCCACCGGCTTGCGGTTTTCTCCGGCAATCACGAGCGAGCCGATTCCAGCCTGCGACATGGTCTCCAGTGCCTGGCGCAGCGGGGTTTCCGGGACGACGTGGAGCGGTGTGCGTGAGCCGATGCCCGAGAGCGGAGAGTTCAGGGTCTGCTGCTCGTTGGCCTTTTGCGAAAACTGCAATTGCAACTGGCGTCGCGACTGGTCGAGCAGGCTGGCGATGTACTGGGTACAGAAGAGGTTGAACTCGGGGCTGCTGGCCATCAGCTCGAGGAAGCGCTCGGCGGGCAGGCGGTAGCAGAAGCTGTCTTCGGTTGCCGTGTAAATATTGGTCGAGGGGCGACCGGCGGTGACCGCTCCGATGGGAAATCCCTCCCCGGCGCCGAGATGCAGCTGCGAATACTCGGTCAGGGTTACCTCGCCGGCCTGGCGGGCGTACACCTTCCCGGATTCGATGACGTGGAAGTAACGAACGTTACCGGCATCCGGGCCGATGATCTCGCTGCCAGCGGGGTAAAACGCAATCTGCGCGTGATCGGAGAAAAAGGCCAGCGCCCCGGCATCCATCCGGTTGAACGGCGCATGTCGCCTGAGAAATGTGGCGGTATTGCCGGAAACCCGGCGCAAACCTTCCTGGCGCAGGCTGTTCTCCATTGCCGTCATGCTGTTTTCTTGTTGTGTGTTCACGAACCACCATCCTCCTCGTTAAGTAACTACTTCCGCCATTTCGCCATCCTTCCCCTCCGTCCGAAGCTGGGTGGGAGTCATGGCGGTGCAATGACACGGTCGACCGGTCGCCGGTGCAAAAAACGCGAAGCCCGTCCGTCAGGCTGGGGCTTGGGGCGACAGGCAGGACCGCTTCATTTTCAATACTTGATGCGGGCGAAGTAGGTTTTCTCCGTCGCCTGCAGTGCCTGCCTGAGTGTCACAATCCCTTGTTCCTCGAGCAGCGGAAGCAGCTTGAGGAATACCGTGCCGGTCGCCAGCGCATCTTCCAGCGCATTATGACGTGTGCCAATCGAGATACCAAGGCGTTCGAGGATGGTATCGAGCTTGTGCGATTCCTGATTGGGGTGTACGACGGCCGAGAGGAGCAGGGTATCGAGTACCGGCTGCGTGAAGCGGATGCCGGTGCGCTCCTCCTTCATTTGCAGGAAGCGCATGTCGAAGGCCGCATTGTGGGCGATGAGGACGGTTTCCTCGCAGAAGGCATGGAAAGCCGGCAGCACGATATCGATGTTCGGCTTGCCGCGCACCATGTCTTCCGAAATGCCGTGGATGGGAATGGATTCGGGTTTGAGCGGCATTTCCGGATCGACCAGTTGATCGAAGGTTTCCTGGCGCAGAAGACGGTTGTTGAGGATGCGCGCGGCGCCAACCTGGATGATTTCGTCCCCCTTGGAGGGCTCCAGGCCCGTGGTTTCGGTATCGAAGACGGTGTAGGCCAGTTCGGAAAGTTTGCGGTCGAGATTGATCGACTTGTCCTCGAAGCGAAAGAGGTCGAAGTCGTAATATTCGGGGCGCCCGGTGCCGCGGGTGCGCTCCTCGAGTTCGGGACAGCCTTCCGGCTTGGCGACCGGTAGCACAAAGCGGAAAAAAGCACGGTGGGCGGCTTTCTCGCGTTCGTACCATATTTCTCCGCCGTGCCGGTCGACCACGTCGCGCAGGCTGAGCGGTGAGGTCTCTCCCGCCACTTGCAGCGGTTCCAGCTCCCAGGTGTAAAAAGTTTCGGACGACATGGCCGGGCCGGCCCAGATCAGGTCGAGATAGGCCAGTTTGCCGTTGGAGGTCAGGCGGAAGCGCAATTCGCGCGGATCGTAGTGATCCTCGAGGCGGGAGGCGAGCGAGACCAGTGCAAGAACCAGCGAGAAGCTGTCGGCCTTGATCCACAGGGCGTCGTCGATTTCCTCGGTCTTGGTCGGCAATTTCAGCTTGTCGTCGATTCGCTTCTGAGCTGCGGCGATGATGTCGATACCCAGGACATCCTCCAGCGGCCAGCGCGCCTTCATCGCGTCGGAGAATTCTCCCATGATCTGGTTGATGGTCTGGCTACGCCTGGCAACCTCGTCGCTGATCACGCCGAGGAAGCGTTCGCGCAGTTCGGGCTCCATGTCGGGATAGTCGAGCAGGTTGGCAACGGCGGCACGGATATTGGCAATCGACGAGCGGCTACCTTCGGTCAAGGTATGTAGAACCTGATCGCGCCGCGCTTCCTGTTCGATGTTGCGGGTGATGTTTTCCACCGTCAGCACATAGCCGCTCCTGGCAGCCTCGCCGTCGTCGCCGCCGGCCAGCACCGGCACCATCTGGACGCGCAGCAACTGACCGTTGCGGGTAGTGGTGATGAAATTGGCAATCGCCGCCTTGCCGCCAGCCAGGCGCTGGCGGATGACGTCCTGTGCGTGC
The DNA here is from genome assembly GCF_023150235.1 of Azonexus sp. GTDB lineage: Bacteria > Pseudomonadota > Gammaproteobacteria > Burkholderiales > Rhodocyclaceae > Azonexus. The sequence continues at coordinate 39,104 of NZ_JAKLLH010000021.1, read as the reverse complement.
TCGATCTGGTTCTTGTCGAGAATGGAAAAAATCGAACGTCCAAGGCCGATCAGCGCACCGCCGGCAACTGTTGTCGGGCCTTGCGCCAGCGCCGTGAATTGCAGGCGGGCACGATTGTTGTAGAGCAGGATGCGACCGTCCAGATTGCAGACGACGACCGCCAGCGCCAGTTCCGACATCAGGGCTGCCAGGCGGTTTTTTTCCTCTTCGACCGATGCCTTGGCCTTTGCGATCTGCGCATCGACGTCACGCATCAATTCATCGCGCTGCTGCGCCAGTTCGTTGGCGGCCGCAGCCAGTTGCCGGACTTCCGGCGGGCCATCGATGCCGACGCGGAAGTCGCGGTTGGCCGTGCGCATCAAACGCAGGGTTTCGGCCATGCGCAGCAGACCTTCGACGTAATGCTTGAACAAGCGGTGCAGAACCAGCACGCCGGCCACGAAGCCAGCCATGGTCATCATCGTGCCGACCGGCATGCGCGAAAGTAGCAACTCGGTCAGCATCTGCCGCTCGGCGTCTTTCATGTCCAGCCAGACGAGGAGGGAAGTGACGGTAAAGGGACCGGTCATTAAAAGACCGAGAATGACGACGGCGAAGATGAAGCGATGTTTAGCCTGCATCGGAATCTTCCAGGGAGAAAATCGGCGGGGCCGGCATCGACGGTGGCCCCGTTGTGGGGTGAGGAGGAAGGAAAGGGGCTGCTCAGGCAGCCAGCATTTCCTTGACCTTGGCAACCAGATCCTTGGTCGAGAAAGGCTTGGTCACGTAAGCGTTGGCCCCCAGGGCCAGGCCCTTGGCAACCTCGGTGTCGCGCCCCTTGGCGGTCAGCATCACGATGCGCAGCCCCGAGCGTGCCGGGTCCGCACGCAAGGCCTCGCAGACCTCGAAACCCGATTTTTTCGGCATCATCACGTCGAGCAGGATCAGGTCCGGTGCAAAAGTCCCGGCTTTGCTCAGGGCTTCTTCGCCATCGCCGGCGACGGCCACCTCGAACCCTTCTTTTTTCATCAGGAACTCGAGGGAAATGACGATGTTCGGTTCATCGTCGACGATCAGGATTTTTTTGCTCATGCGGTAGGTCTCCCCGTTATACGTCCGGTGCCGGTAGCGGTACCGTGAAAATGAAACAGGCTCCAGCGCCGGGCCTGCTTTCGACCCAGAGCTTACCACCAAAGTGCTCGACAATCTGACGGCTGATGGGCAAGCCAAGGCCCGTCCCTTGGGGCTTTGCCGTCATTGTGTCGCCACCCTGGCGGAATTTCTCGAAAATCAGATTGCATTCTTCCGCGCTCAGGCCCGGTCCGTTATCCGCTACTTCGATGCGGACTTCGTAGTCGTTGCTACTCACGCGCAGACGAACGGCTCCCTGACCCGCCGGGGCGAATTTGACCGCATTCGCGAGTAGATTGACCAACACCTGCATCAAGCGATCGCGGTCGGCAATGACCCGCGGACCGGATACAGGCAGCTCTCCGGCCAGACGTATGGTTTTTTCGTCGAACAGCGCCTGCAGCGATGCCATGGCCTGGCGGGCGACGTCGCCGACATCGACTGGTTCGCTGGCCCATTCGGCCCGCCCCGACTCGAGTTTGGCAAGGTCGAGAATTTGGTTGATCAGCCGCGTCAGACGCTCGCTTTCAGTGACGATGATGCCGAGAAAGCGGTGTCTTTGCTCGAGTTCGATTCGGGGATCGTCGTAGAGCATCTCGGACAAGGCTCGGATCGAAGTCAGGGGGGTTCTCAATTCGTGTGTTACGGTCGACACGAAATCGTCCTTCATTCTGTCCAGTTCGCGCAAACGCTGGTTGGCGGCGCGCAATTCGGCGGTTGCTTGCTCCAGGGCCTGTTGTTTGGCCTCCAGTTCGCGGCTGTAAGCCCGGATCTGGTTGGCCTCCTCAAGAATGTCGAGGACTTCCTCAAGCCCCGGTTCCTCGGCGTCGACCAGCGAGGCGATCATCACTCGCGCGCTGGCCGAGCCGATGCTGCCCGCCAGCTCGTTCTCCACGAAGGCCACCAGAGCGGCATCGGCCGGCGGCAGGTTGCCGTCCTGGTAGCCGCGGGAACGCGCGTACTGGCGTAAATGCTGCATCGCCCGCTCTTGCCCAATGAAGCGTTGGAGCATTGCCAGCAGCGGTTCAATGGCAACATTGCCGTGCCAGAGTCCGGCCGTAACCAATGCCTGCGAATCGCGTTCGACATCGACGAAGCGCTCGGCCTGTGCGACTTCCAGGGCGTCGCGCCGCCCTCGCAGCGAGACCAGCAGGTAAAGTCCGAGATTGAAGAACAGGCTCCACCACAGGGCGTGCGTGATTTCATCGAAGCCACTCAAGCCGAACAGGGCTTGCGGTCGTAGCCAGCCCTGGCCCCAGGGGCCGGCGACGACAAAGCCATCGTCAATCCAGCCGGAGCGGGCAAAAGAAGGCAGGAGCAGGGTGTATAGCCAGAGGGCGAAACCGGCTAGCAAGCCGGCCAGCGCCCCTCGCCGCGTTCCTTGTTTCCAGTACATGCCGCCAAACAGTGCCGGTGCGAACTGGGCTACGGCAGCAAATGAAATCAGGCCGATCCCGACCAGGGCATAAGCTTCGCCGGCAAGACGGTAATAGGCATAACCCAGAAGCAGCACCGAGGCGATGGCAATCCGCCGGATGTGCAAAACCAGGTGGCCCGGATCGTGGCGGTTTTTGCCTTGCAGCCAGGTTGACCGTAACAGCCACGGCATGACCAGGTCGTTGCAGATCATCGTCGAGAGAGCAATGGTCTCGACGATGACCATGCCGGTAGCCGCCGAGAGACCGCCGATGAAGACCAGAATCGCCAGCGCCTCGGCACCCTGCGACAAGGGCAGGCTGAGAATGAAGGTGTCGGGATTGCCGGCATGACCGAAATGCAGCATGCCTCCCAGGGCGAGCGGCAGGACGAAGATGTTGATCAGCAACAGATAGAGGGGAAAAAGCCATAAAGCTCTTCGCAAATGTCCTTCATCCACGTTTTCGACGACCAGTACCTGAAACTGCCGGGGCAGCAGCAGCATCGCCAGCCCCGATAGCAGAATCAAGGCCAGCCAGTTCCCGGCTCTGGCCGGATCGGGACGCAGCAGCTTTTGCAGATCGGGGTCAGCGGCCGCCTGCTGGAAAAGATCGGAAAATCCGTCAAACATTCCCCAGGTGACAAAGGCGCCCACCGCGATGAAGGCAAGCAGTTTGACCAGCGATTCAAAGGCGATGGCGGCCACCATGCCCTCGTGTCTTTCGGTGGCGTCGAGGTGGCGGGTTCCGAAGAGAATGGTGAACAGGGCCAGCAAGGCCGCGATCAGGAGGGTGGGATCAAGTGCCTGAAGGCTTTCCTCGCTCAGGGTGGGGAAAAAAACAGCCAGTGCGGCAGCTATCGCCTTCAATTGCAAGGCGATATAAGGAACGATGCCGAGTACCGCGATGACCGTGACCAGGCCCGCCAGCAAATGGCTCTTGCCGTAACGGGAGGCGATGAAGTCGGCAATCGAGGTGATCCGCTGTTGCTTGCAGATACGGATCATTTTGGGCACAACACCGCCGGCCAGCAGGATCAGTGTCGGCCCGATGTAAATGGTGAGGAAGGAAAGGCCGCCGGAACTTGCACGTCCGACGCTGCCGAAAAATGTCCAGGAGGTGCAATAGACAGCAAGCGAAAGCGCGTAGATCGATGGTCCCAGCAGACTGCGCCCGGCATCGGCGCGCGCATCGCCAATTCGCGCAATGACGAACAGGGTCGCAAGATAAACACTGACCAGCAGACCCAGCAGCCAGCCGGAAATCATGGATGGTCACCGTGCTCGTTAAGTGCGGCCAGGGCGATGACTCCCGCCCAGACTGCGAAAAGGTAAAGCCAGCCGGCTGCAGGAAAGTCAGCGGCGGATGGCAGAACCGAAAGCATCGGGAAATTGAGCAGCAAGGTGGCAAACAGGGCCAGTACCGCCAACTGTTGCCTGGATCGCCCGGTTTCCTTGCGCCGCATCGGGATCACCTCCGAAATCGATGGTCGTAAGCTCCCGCAGAAGGGGAAACGGCCGACACGCCAAGCGTGCCGGCCGTTGGTTTGGCATACAGTCTGATGCGACCGTACGGGAGGTCGTCTTGTGGACGACCATTGTCTCCTCCTTGCCTTTTGTCTTTTTGCAACCTGAGGTGACAAGGGTCCGTCAGGTTGTTGCATTTCTCAGCCCGGCAGCGTGCCGCCGGGAGTTCCTGCCGCCATGGAGCCACGGCGGGAACAGCGGGCTCTGCCTTGCGGCAGAACCCGGACAAGGGCTTTAACCCTTGAGCTGCTCGAGAATCGCCGGATTTTCCAGCGTCGAGGTGTCTTGCGTCAGTTCCTCGCCCTTGGCCAGGCCACGCAGCAGACGACGCATGATCTTGCCGGAACGGGTCTTTGGCAGATTGTCGCCAAAGCGGATGTCCTTCGGCTTGGCGATCGGACCGATCTCCTTGCCCACCCAGTCGGAAAGTTCCTTGACCAGCTTCTTGGTCGCTTCGGGATCGGTCGGACGCTGGCCCTTGAGCACGACGAAGGCGACGATGGCTTCACCGGTCAGATCATCCGGACGACCGACGACGGCAGCTTCGGCAACCAGCGGGTTGGCAACCAGCGCAGACTCGATTTCCATGGTGCCCATGCGGTGACCGGAAACGTTCAGCACGTCGTCGATACGGCCGGTGATGGTGAAGTAACCGGTTTCGGCGTCGCGGATGGCACCGTCGCCCGCCAAGTAGAGCTTGCCCTGGAAGTCGGCCGGGAAATAGGACTTGACGAAGCGTTCGTCGTCGTTCCAGATGGTGCGGATCATCGACGGCCACGGCTTCTTGCAGACCAGGATACCGCCTTGGCCCCACGGCAGTTCGGCGCCGGTCTCGTCGACCACCGCAAACTGGATGCCCGGGAAGGGCAGGGTGCAGGAACCCGGCACCAGCGGCGTGGCGCCCGGCAGCGGGGTGATCATGTGACCGCCGGTCTCGGTCTGCCAGAAGGTATCGACGATCGGGCAGCGGGAGCCGCCGACGTTTTCGTAGTACCAGGTCCAGGCAGCCGGGTTGATCGGCTCGCCGACCGAACCGAGGATGCGTAGCGAGGAGAGGTCATAGCTCTTGGGATGCACGGCGGCATCGGCCTCGGCAGCCTTGATCAGGGAGCGGATTGCAGTCGGAGCGGTGTAGAAAATGGTGGCCTTGTGATCCTGGATCATCTTCCAGAAACGACCGGCATTCGGGAAGGTCGGTACGCCTTCGAAGACGATCTCGGTCGCGCCGCAGGCCAACGGGCCATAGGTGATGTAGGTGTGGCCGGTGACCCAGCCGATATCGGCCGTACACCAGAAGGTATCGTTATCCTTGATATCGAAGGTGTACTGCATGGTCAGGATGGCGTGCAGCAGGTAGCCGCCGGTGGAGTGCTGGACACCCTTTGGCTTGCCGGTGGAGCCGGAGGTGTAGAGCAGGAACAGCGGGTGTTCGGCTTCGACCCATTCCGGTTCGCAGGTTTCCGGCTGGTTGGCCAGTTCTTCGTGCAACCAGGTATCGCGACCGGCCACCATATTGACTTCAGCGCCGGTGCGCTTGAAGACGATCACGTTCTTGGCGCTGTCGCAACCGCCCATGGCAAAGGCTTCGTCAGCGATCGGCTTGAGCGGGATCGACTTGCCGCCGCGGAACTGGCCGTCGGAGGTGATCAGCATCACGGCGCCGGCATCGTTGATGCGGTCGCGCAGGGACTGGGCGGAGAAACCACCGAAAACAACCGAGTGAATGGCACCGACACGGGCGCAGGCTTGCATCGCGACGATGCCTTCGACGGTCATCGGCATGTAGATGACGACGCGGTCGCCCTTCTTCACGCCCTTGCTCTTCAGCAGGTTGGCCATCTTGCAGACCTTGACCAGCAGTTCCTTGTAGGTAACGCGGGTGATCTGACCGTCGTCCGCTTCAAAGACGATGGCGACCTTGTCGCCCTTGCCGGCTTCGACGTTGCGATCCAGGCAGTTGTAGGAAACGTTCAGCTTGCCGTCGGCAAACCACTTGTAAAACGGGGCGTTGGATTCATCCAGCACCTGGGTAAACGGCTCTTTCCAGGTGATCAGGTCACGGGCGCGCTTGGCCCAGAAACCTTCGTAATCGGCCTCGGCTTCCGCGCACAGCGCCTGATAGGCGTCCATCCCGGAAACCGCTGCGTTCTTGACGATTTCTTCGGAAGGGTAGTACTTCTGCACGGACTCATTCGACATATTTTTCTCCTCTGCGGTACTTCGCAATTTATGTTGAAACAACCGATTGCACCCTGGTTAATCCAAGGGCGGGATTAGCCGCACAAGCTGGAGACCAACTGACTCCCCTCGCCAGCGTTGAGACGGCATTAAACGTCGATATTCTTACAAATGGCTTACGAAATCACGCTGCGGCGCAACAAAGCGGCATAGCCGGGAGCCTGAGCGCAGGCGTGATAAACTTGCGCTCCCGCAATCTCGACCGGAAACGTTCAAGACGATGAGCGCACCCATCAAGCATCTCGAAACCTTCATTTTCTCCAGTCGCTGGATTCAGGCTCCGCTGTACGTCGGTCTGATCATCGCGCAACTGGTCTATTGCTGGCTGTTCATGGTCGAACTCGGCCATCTCGTTGCCGGTGCTTTCGGCCCGCATCACATGACCGAAACCGACGTCATGTTGATCGTCCTCGGGCTGATCGACGTGGTGATGATCGCCAACTTGCTGGTCATGGTCATCGTCGGCGGTTACGAAACCTTTGTCTCGCGCCTCGACCTCGACGGTCATCCTGATCAACCGGAGTGGCTGTCGCATGTCAATGCCGGTGTGCTCAAGATCAAGCTGTCCACGGCGATCATCGGCATTTCGTCGATCCACCTGCTGAAGAGTTTCATCAATGCCGCCAACCTGTCCGAACACACCTTGCAGTGGCAGGTCATCATCCACGTCGTTTTCCTTTTCTCCGCCCTGGCCATGGCGCTTGTCGACAAGACCATGACCCAGACTCTCGCCCTGCAACATCAAAAACACCACTAACAACGGAGTTCTTGCATGACCGCCATTAAACAGGAAGACCTGATCCAGTCCGTCGCCGACGCCTTCCAGTACATCAGTTATTACCACCCGCTCGACTACATCAAGGCCCTCGGCGAGGCCTACGAGCGCGAGGAAAGCCCCGCTGCCAAGGACGCCATTGCCCAGATCCTGACCAACTCGCGCATGGCCGCCGAAGGCCATCGCCCGATTTGCCAGGACACCGGGATCGGCATGGTCTTCATGAAGGTCGGCATGCAGGTCACTTGGCCGGATGCGACCATGAGCGTCCAGAAGATGATCGACGAAGGCGTCCGCCGCGCCTATGCCAATCCGGACAATCCGCTGCGCGCTTCGGTGCTGGCCGACCCGGCCGGCAGCCGCAAGAACACCAAGGACAACACGCCGGCCGTGGTGCATTTCGAGATCGTCGAAGGTCATCACGTCGAAGTCATCTGTGCCGCCAAGGGGGGGGGCTCCGAGGCCAAGTCCAAGTTCGCCATGCTCAATCCGTCCGACGATCTGGTCGACTGGGTCTTGAAGAAGATTCCGGAAATGGGTGCCGGCTGGTGTCCGCCGGGCATCATCGGCATCGGCATCGGCGGCACGCCGGAAAAGGCGATGCTGCTGGCCAAGGAGTCGATCATGGCACCGGTGGATATCCATGAACTGAAGGCCCGTGGTGCGCAGAACCGTGCCGAGGAATTGCGTCTCGAGCTCTACGAAAAGGTAAACGCCCTCGGCGTCGGCGCCCAGGGCCTGGGCGGCCTGACCACCGTGCTCGACGTCAAGGTGCTGGATTACCCCTGCCACGCCGCCAACCTGCCGGTCGCGCTGGTCCCGAACTGCGCCGCGACCCGTCACTGCCATTTCCATCTCGACGGTTCCGGCCCGGCCAAGATCGAACCGCCGAAGCTGGAAGACTGGCCGGCCGTGACCTGGACGCCGGACGTCAAATCGGCCCTGCGCGTCAATCTCGACACCCTGACCAAGGAAGAAGTCACTTCCTGGAAGGTCGGCCAGAAGCTGCTCTTGAACGGCAAGATGCTGACCGGCCGCGATGCTGCCCACAAGCGCATCTGCGACATGCTGGCCAAGGGCGAGAAGCTGCCGGTCGACTTCACCAACCGTGTCATCTACTACGTCGGCCCGGTCGACCCGGTGCGTGACGAAGTCGTCGGCCCGGCCGGCCCGACCACTGCCACCCGCATGGACAAGTTCACCCGCACCATGCTCGAACAGACCGGCCTGATCTCGATGATCGGCAAGTCCGAACGCGGCCCGGTCGCGATCGAAGCGATCAAGGACAATAAATCCGCCTACCTGATGGCCGTCGGCGGTGCCGCCTACCTCGTTTCCAAGGCAATCAAGTCGGCCAAGATCGTCGGCTTCGAGGATCTCGGCATGGAAGCGATTTACGAGTTCGACGTGCAGGACATGCCGGTCACGGTTGCGGTCGACTCGACCGGCACCAACGCCCACGAAACCGGTCCGAAGGAATGGCAGGTCAAGATCGGCAAGATCCCGGTCAAGGCCTGATCCTCGCCCAGCGCATCCCCGGTCCCGTAGCTGTTGTCAGGCATGGGGCCGGGGATGCTTTTTTTTGGCAATGGCGCTGATCCGTCGCCGGCACTGCGAATTTCTCAACCTTTGGGGCGTGTGTGGGTACTCACCCGGCAGGGGCTTGGGAAACGCTTGCTAAGTCCTTGGGAACGCTGCGTTTGTCGGCGAATTTTGCCTCTGAGCCGGGTTTTTGCTCTTCATCGTAAGACTAACTCCGGTTTGAAACCTCGCCCTTCAGGGCGGAGGGAGCCGACCCCGGCCTGAAGGCCGGGGTTTCAGGCGACCGTTTTGGGAGGGGATGCAAACCCCTTCCCAAACATGTTTGACCGACAGGCATGAATGCCTGTCGCTAATTTCTTGCTTCCTTTGCCACGGATTTTCCCGCAAGCACCCGGGAATGCTTTTTTGTCATGGTGCTGTAATGAAGGTGCAACAAGATGGCGGTTTCAGGACATATACTTCGTCAGTTATCCGGAACCGAGCGTCATGAACCATCCCTATCTCCAGCCCCGCTTTCCGACGGCCCATTATCTCAACCGCGAACTCGGCATCCTGGCCTTCAACCGGCGCGTTATGGCGCAGGCCCAGGATGAACGCGTGCCGATGCTTGAGCGCTTGCGTTTTCTTTGCATCGTCTCGAGCAACATGGATGAATTCTTCGAGATCCGCATGGCTGGTCTCAAGGAGCAACTCAAGGCTCGTGCGTCGGTGGTCACCACCGACGGCAAAACACCGCAGGAGGCCTACCGTCAGGTCTCGGCCGAAGCTCACGCCATCGTCACCGAACAGTATCAATACCTGAACGAGGTCATTCTTCCGGCACTCGATGCCGAGGGTATCCGCTTCCTGCGGCGTTCGAGTTGGAACGAAGCCCAGCGCGAATGGATCCGCGACTACTTCCAGCGCGAGATGGTGCCGGTGCTGACCCCGATCGGGCTCGATCCCTCGCACCCCTTCCCGCGGGTACTCAACAAGAGTCTCAATTTTGCCGTCGAACTCGAAGGCAAGGATGCTTTCGGCCGCATTTCCGGCGCAGCCATCGTCCAGGCACCGCGCGTGCTGCCGCGGGTCATCCGACTGCCGGAAGAACTCGCCGGCTGCCCCTACGGTTTCGTCTTCCTGTCGTCGATCCTGCACGAATTCGTCGGCGAATTATTCACCGGCATGACCGTGCTCGGCTGCTACCAATTCCGGGCGACGCGCAACTCCGACCTCTTCGTCGATGAGGAAGAAGTCACCAACCTGCGTACCAAGCTGCAGGGCGAACTCTCGCATCGCAACTTCGGCGACGCCGTGCGCCTCGAAGTCGCCGACAACTGCTCGCCGGCGATGACCGAATTCCTGCTCGCCCAGTTCGGGCTGGAACACAGCGATCTCTACCGGGTCAACGGCCCGGTCAACCTGGTCCGCCTGATGCAGGTACCCGACTGGGTCGACCGCCCCGACATGAAGTTCAGCCCCTTCGTCGCCGGCTCGGCCAAGGGATTGGCCAAGGGTAGCAACATTTTCGACAGCATCCGCAAGCAGGACATCCTGCTGCATCATCCCTACCAATCCTTTACACCAGTCATCGAATTCCTCAACCAGGCCGCCAACGACCCCAGCGTGGTCGCGATCAAGATGACCGTGTACCGCACCGGCACCGACTCGGTGCTGATGCAGTCGCTGATCCGCGCCGCCCAGAGCGGCAAGGAAGTCACCGTCGTGGTTGAATTGATGGCGCGTTTCGACGAGGAAGCCAACATCGGCTGGGCGACCAAGCTGGAAGAAGTCGGCGCCCACGTCGTCTATGGTGTCGTCGGCTACAAGACGCACGCCAAGGCACTGCTGATCGTCCGCCGCGAGGAAGGCGGCCTCAAGTCCTACGCCCACCTCGGCACCGGCAACTACCACCCGCGCACCGCCCGCCTCTATTCCGATTTCGGCCTGCTCACTGCCAACGAGGAAATCACCCACGACGTCGCCGAAGTCTTCAAGCAGCTGACCGGGCTGGGCAAGGCACGGACGCTGAAGCACCTGTGGCAGGCACCGTTCACGCTGCAGCCCAATGTGGTTGCTGCGATCCGTGCCGAAACCGAAGCCGCCAAGGCCGGGCAGAAAGCGCAGATCGTCGCCAAGATGAACTCGCTGCTCGAACCGGAAGTGATCAACGCTCTCTACGAAGCCTCGCAAGCCGGCGTTTCGGTCGACCTGATCGTCCGCGGCGTCTGCGCGCTGCGTCCCGGGGTACCCGGCCTCTCGGAAAACATTCGGGTCCGTTCGATCATCGGCCGCTTCCTCGAACATCACCGGGTAATGTATTTTCATGCGGCCGGCGAGGAGAAGGTCTATCTCTCGTCCGCCGACTGGATGGAGCGCAATTTCTTCAAGCGCATCGAACTCGGGTTTCCGATTCTTGACCCCAAGCTCAAGCGGCGCGTGATTACCGAAGGCCTCAAGTTCTACCTTGCCGATAATCTGCAAAGCTGGGAGATGAATGGCGATGGACAGTACCAGCGGCGGCGAAATACCCGCAGCAAGCCGCATAGTGCGCAGAACGAGTTGATGCTGACCCTGGGCGGCAACTGATCTCCCATTGGCGGAAAAAAGCCCCTTTTTCACGGTCGACCGTGAAAAAGGGGCTTTTTTCCAACAGGATTGCGGGAAGGGCAGGGGAGGGCTTTCTCGGAAGAGGAGTCTTCCGGACCTCCCTCCTCGCTTGACCCTGCCCGGCCGATTGCCGACAATCGAATCGCCCCCATCAGCAGAAAGGCTCACCATGCTCGATACCGCCGTCCCCGACTTCTCACTGCCGGCCACCTCGGGCCAGACCTTCAACCTGGCGGCCCAGGCCGGCCAGGTGGTGGTCGTCTATTTCTACCCCAAGGACAGCACCCCGGGTTGTACCACCGAGGCGCAGCAGTTCCGCGACCTGCACGGCGAATTTGCCGCTGCCGGCGCGGTCATCCTCGGCGTCTCGCGCGACAGCCTCAAGTCGCACGAGAACTTCAAGGCCAAGCAGGCCCTGCCCTTTGAACTCGGCACCGATGCCGACGAAGCGGTCTGTACCCTGTTCGCTGTCATGAAGCTGAAAAACATGTACGGCAAACAGGTGCGTGGCGTCGAACGCAGCACCTTCGTCATCGACCGCGACGGCGTGTTGCGCCGTGAGTGGCGCGGCGTCAAGGTGCCGGGACACGCCCAGGAAGTGCTCGATTTCGTCAAAACCCTCTGACCAAGGCCCACGATCATGTCGCCCAAGCCCGCTGCAAGAAAGTCCCCCGGCAAGAAGGCCGCCGCTGCCCAGACCAAGATTTTCGTGCTCGACACCAACGTGCTGATGCACGACCCGAGCTGCCTGTACCGCTTCGAGGAGCACGACGTCTTCCTGCCGATCATGACCCTGGAAGAGCTCGACAGCCACAAGAAGGGGATGTCGGAAATCGCCCGCAATGCCCGCCAGGCCTCGCGCATGCTCGACGAGATGCTGGCTGCCGACGGCGACGACATCACCCGTGGCATCGACCTCTACGGCCCCTCGTCCAAGCTCGCCAGCGGCCGCCTCTATCTGCAGACCGAGGCGATCAGTGCCGACCTGCCGCAAGGCCTGCCGACCTCGAAGGTCGATAACCAGATCCTCTCGGTGGTGATCCACCTGCAACGCAAGTTCCCCGGCCGCCAGGCGATCCTGGTGTCCAAGGACATCAACATGCGGATCAAGGCGCGGGCGCTCAACCTGCTGGCCGAGGATTACTTCAACGACAAGGTGCTTGAAGACACCGACCTGCTCTATGCCGGAACGCTGGCACTACCGGATAATTTCTGGGAAAAGCACGGCAAGGACATGGAGTCGTGGAAGAAGGACGCCAAGACCTACTACCGCGTCACCGGCCCGCTCTGCCAGCAGTTCCTGGTCAACCAGTTCGTCTGGCTGGAAAGCGAGGGCTTCGCCGCGATCGTCAAGGAAATCGCCGGCAAGACCGCGGTACTGGAAACCCTGATCGATTACACGCACCCGAAAAACGCCGTCTGGGGCATCACCGCGCGCAACCGTGAGCAGAATTTCGCGCTCAACCTGCTGCTCAATCCCGACATCGATTTCGTCACCCTGCTCGGCCAGGCCGGCACCGGCAAGACCCTGCTGACGCTGGCGGCGGCGCTGACCCAGGTGATGGAGAAGAAGCTGTTCTCGGAAATCATCATGACCCGTGTCACCGTACCGGTCGGCGAGGACATCGGCTTCCTGCCCGGCAGCGAGGAAGAGAAGATGGCACCGTGGATGGGCGCCCTCGAAGACAACCTCGAAGTCCTGACCCACAGCGAGGAAGCGGGGACCACGCCTTACGGCGGCGATTGGGGTAAAGCCGCGACCAACGAACTGCTGCGCTCGCGGATCAAGGTCAAGTCGCTCAATTTCATGCGCGGCCGCACTTTCCTGAAGAAATTCCTGATCATCGACGAAGCGCAGAACCTGACGCCGAAACAGATGAAAACCCTGGTCACCCGCGCCGGCCCCGGAACCAAGGTGGTCTGCCTGGGCAACATCGCGCAGATCGATACCCCCTACCTGACCGAGGGCAGTTCCGGCCTCACCTACGTCGTCGACCGCTTCAAGGGCTGGCCGCATTCGGGCCACATCACCCTGCAGCGCGGTGAGCGTTCCCGCTTGGCGGACCATGCGGCCGAAGTGCTATAATCTTCGGCAAACAATCAAAGGGGCCGTGTCGCAGACACGGCCTTTTCGTTTCAGCCAACGGGCTGTCACTGCCGGAGGAAAGTTTTGAAACGTCGTCATTTCCTGGCTTCTGCCGCCGCCCTCTCGCTCTTTGTCAAGGATGCCCTGGCTGCACCGAAGCCCGCGGCCAAACCCACCAAACCGGCAGCCAAACCCGCCGCCAAGTCCAGCGGCAAGCCGCAAGCACGTAAACCACACACTCGCTCGACGGCCGGGCGGCAACTGCATCAGGCGGCTTCTCCCCCCGCACCGCGTGTTCATACCGCCGACGATCCGGTGATCGAGCGTCCGCCGCAGGGGACTTCCGCTACCCGGCTACCGCCAGCCAAGGCACCGGAACCGCCCGCCGAATGGCGAACCTGGGAAATCACCACCACGGTCAATACCCGGGCGGGGCGTGCTACCCGTTTCTGGCTACCGTTGCCGCTCAATCAGGACACGCTTTATCAGCGCACGCTGGGTCATAGTTGGGGAGGCAATCCCGAGCAGGCGGCAATGCGCCGGCTGCCCGATGGCGATCTGGAAGTTTTCCATTGCGAATGGAAGGAGAATGGCGAGGGCCGCTTGCGCTTCACGACCCAGGTCACGACCGCCGACCGCCATTTCGACATTACCAAGCGAACCATTCCACCCGACCGCGAAGACATCCTGCGCCGCAATTTGCAGGCGTCGCGCCTGATTCCCAACGATGGCCTGGCGCACCAGCTTGGAGAGCGCATCGTCGGGCGGATCAAGGATCCGGTGGCTCAAGCCAAGGCAGTTTACGACTGGGTGGTGGACAATGCTATCTACGATCCGGTCTTGCCCGGTTGTGGCGGTGGCGATGTGCGCAAGCAGCTGATTTCAGGCCAGTATGGCGGCCGTTCGGCGGACATCAATGGATTGTTCGTTGCCATTTGCCGTGCCATAGGCATCCCCGCGCGCTGCGTCTACGGTTTGCGTGTCGGTCCCTCGCGCCTGTTTCGCAGTCTTGGCCTGGCGACTCCGGATGCCACGCGCGGTCAGCATGTGCGCGCCGAGTTCTATATTCCGGGTTATGGCTGGATTCCGGTCGATCCCAGTGATGTGCGCCGGGCGATTGCCATGGAAGTGCTTTCCGAGCGCGACAGCAAGTTGATGGCCTTGCGTCGGGTGCTTTTCGGGGTTTGGGAAATGAACTGGGTTGCCTTCAATGTCGGCGTCGATCTGACCTTGCCGGGGCAGCAAAATGCGCTGCCTTTCCTGGCCTTGCCGCAAAGCGAGGGGGATGAGGAACTCAGCTACGCGATCAGCGCCCGGCAAATCGAGTTGTAGGTAAAGTCGAAATCCGGACGCCGGGCAGCCCCGAGGGCTGTGCGGCACCGGGAGTCAGTTTTCCGCATCGACAAAACCGCCACCGGCAAGATTTTCAAAGCGGGTGAATTCGCCGAGAAAGGCGAGGCGTACCGTACCGGTCGGGCCATTACGCTGCTTGCCGATAATCACCTCGGCCATGCCCTTGTTGTCGGGGTTCTCGCGGTTGTAATACTCGTCGCGGTACATCATCAGGATCACGTCGGCATCCTGTTCGATGGCGCCCGATTCGCGCAGGTCGGACATCATCGGTCGTTTGTCGGTGCGCTCTTCGACCTTACGCGAGAGCTGCGACAGCGCGATGATCGGCACGTGCAATTCCTTGGCCAGCGACTTGATCGCGCGCGAGATTTCGGAAACCTCGGTCGCCCGATTTTCACCCTGGCGGTTACCCGACATCAGCTGGATATAGTCGATTACCAGCAGGCCGAGCTTGCCGCCATATTGGCGGGCCAGGCGGCGGGCACGGGCGCGCAGGTTGGCCGGGCTGAGACCACCGGTTTCGTCGATGTAGATCGGCGCCTCGTGCAGCTTGCCGAGCGCGAAGGACAGCCGCGACCATTCATCGTCGTTCATTCGCCCCGTCCGCAGGTTTTGCGAGTTGAGGCGCCCGATCGACGCCAGCATCCGCTGCGCCAGCTGGGTTCCGCCCATTTCCATCGAAAAGATGCCGACCGGCAAGCCGGTTTCGACGGCAACATGCTCGGCAATATTGATGGCAAAGGCCGTCTTGCCCATCGATGGCCGGCCGGCAACGATGATCAGGTCGCCCGGCTGCATGCCCGAGGTCTTTTGGTCGAGATCGACGAAGCCACTCGGTACGCCGGTGATATCCGATGGATTGTCGCGGTCGTGCAGTTCCTGGATTTTTTCGACCACCTGGGTGAGCAGGGGGTTGATATGAATGAAGCCTTCGTTGTGCCCGGCGCCGGCCTCGGCAATCGCAAAAATCTTGCGTTCGGCTTCGTCGAGCAGGGTTACCGCATCCCGCCCGAGGGGGTTCAGCGCATCGCCGGCAATTTCGTCGGCAGTGGCCACCAGTTGGCGTAGCACCGAGCGTTCGCGGACAATCTCGGCGTAACGCTTGATGTTGGCGGCGGAAGGCGTGTTTGCCGCCAGTTCGCCAAGATAGGCAAGACCACCCGTGCGTTCGGCATCGCCTGCGGCATCGAGTCCCTCGGCCACGGTGACTACATCCGCCGGTCGCGCATTCTCGAGTAACTTGCGGATCTGGCGGAAGATGCGCCGGTGTTCGTCGCGATAGAAATCCTGCTCGACGATCTGGTCGCTGATCCGGTCCCAGGCCTGGTTGTCGAGCATCAGCCCTCCCAGGACCGATTGTTCCGCCTCGATCGAGTGGGGAGGGATCCGCAACTGGTCGATGACCGGGTCGCTATTCCTGGAGCGGGATGGACGTTCGCGTTCGTTCATGATCGGCGGAGGGGGCGGGTGGTCTGGCAGGAAAAAGGCCAATAGTCACGGTCGACCGTGATTTTCGGCAAAAACGGCGGACGGAAAGCAAAAGGCCCCGCCGAAGCGAGGCCTTCGAGAGTCGTGCCGGAGGCCGATTACTCGGCGACCACGGCGACCGTAACGGTGGCCAGCACGTCGGTGTGCAGAGCGATGTCGAGCGGGAACTCGCCGATCGTCTTGAGCGGGCCTTCCGGCATGCGCACAGCGGACTTGTCGATGGTGAAACCGGCGACCTTCAGTGCGTCGGCGATGTCAGCGTTGCCAACAGAACCGAACAGACGGCCATCCATACCGGCCTTGCGGGCAACGGAGACGGCAACGCCATTGAGCTTTTCGGCTTCGGCTTGAGCGGCAGCCAGCTTCTCGGCAGCAGCCTTTTCCAGATCGGCGCGGCGAGCTTCGAACTCGGCCAGGGCGACCGGCGTGGCACGCTTGGCCTTGCGCTGCGGGATCAGGAAGTTACGGGCGTAGCCGTCCTTGACCTTGACCACATCACCGAGGTTACCCAGGTTAACAACCTTTTCGAGCAGAATGATTTGCATGTTTCGTCTCTCCGGGGATTACTGGTGGTTGTCGGTGTAGGGCAGCAGGGCCAGGAAGCGGGCGCGCTTGATCGCGGTGCCCAGTTGGCGCTGGTAGCCAGCCTTGGTGCCGGTCAGGCGAGCCGGCATGATCTTGGCGTTTTCCTGGATGAATTCCTTGAGGACGTCGACGTCCTTGTAGTCGATCTGTTCGACCTTTTCAGCCGTGAAGCGGCAGAACTTGCGACGCTTGAACAGACCACCGCCGCGACGCTTTTTCTTGTCGTCATCCTTCTTCTTGAAGAATCGAGCCATTTTCGTTTCCTTCCAAATATTCGAGTGTATTTACGTGCAGTACGGGAGTGCGGCTATTGCGGCTTTTGGCGGCGAGAAATCCGGTGACCTGCAGACCACCCCCGAGGGGTGCAGCCTCCAGCCAGCGGGCCGATGGCCCGAGCGCCAGGAGCGCGATTTCCAGCTCGACCAGCCGTTCACTACCGTTCTCGATCTGCGGGGCGCGGTGTTGCAACCTGCCCTCTGCAACCGGAATGCCTGCCGGCGTGTAGCGCAAGTTCTTGCGCTCGACCAGTATCCCGGAGAGAACGATGCGATTCAGCTTGCCCGTCCCGTAACGACAGATTTAGGCGGCGGCGCTTTGCTCGGCAGCAACTTCGGTACCGATCAGCGACTTGGCCTTCTCTTCCTTCATCATCGGCGAAGGCGTGGTCACAGCGGCCTTCATCTTGACGGTCAGGTGACGCAGGACGGCGTCGTTGAACTTGAAGGCGTGTTCGAGTTCGTTCAGCGTTTCGCCGTCGCACTCGATGTTCATCAGAACGTAGTGAGCCTTGTGGATCTTCTGGATCGGGTAAGCCAGCTGGCGGCGACCCCAGTCTTCCAGACGATGGATCGAACCACCCTTGGCGGTCACGATGGAGCGATAACGCTCGACCATGCCCGGCACTTGTTCGCTTTGGTCCGGGTGGACGATGAAGACGATTTCATAATGGCGCATGCAAACTCCTTTTGGGATGAACCCCCCGCCATGCGATCGCGGTAGGGCAAGGTTGGAAAGCCGGCGATTATATCAGGGTAAACAAGGCTTCCGGCAAATTGCCGCCGGATTTTTCATTCTTTCCTCGCTTGCGCCGTCAGCAGGGCCAGATAGTCCTGCTTTTCCTCGGCCGAGAGGCCGGCCACCCCAAAGCGTTGGGCCTTGGTTTGCAACTCGGCAAAAGCCAGCTTGCGCTGGCCTTGCTGTAGTTTGTCGAGACAGGCGGCGAATTCGGCCGCGGCTTCTTCTTCGTCAAACGGCAAGGCCAGGAGTTCCGCCGCCAGGGTTTCGATCTGAGCTTCTTCCGGTTGGCCGCGCAGCCGTTCGCGCAAGGCCGGGTAAGCAATTTCGCCGTCGCTGTCGCCGGCGATGCGGATCAGGCTGAGCAGGGCCGGGCGTTCGTTGCCCTCGGGAATCAGCGCCGGGTCGATCTGGCGGGCCAGTGCCGGCCGGTGCAGCAGCAGTCGCAACAGGCTGCGCAGCAACGACGGCGCGGTGCGTTTTGCACGCGGCGGGGCGGCCGGGACGTAGGATTTCAGCTCGCACAGGCGCTCGACCTCCTGTTGCGCGAAGCCGCTGGCTTCGGCCAGGCGCTTGACCAGTTGCAGGCGGAGCAGCGGCGTCGGTAGCTTGAGCAGCAGCGGCTTGGCTTCGTGGATCAACTGGGCGCGGCCCTCGGCGCTGGTCAGGTCGCAGCGGTTGGCGAGTTCGCGCAGCATGAAGTCGGACAGCGGCGTCGCCTGCGCCACCAGGCGGTCGAAGGCTTCCTTGCCGAAGCGGCGGATGTAGCTGTCGGGGTCTTCGTCCTGGGGCAGGAAGACGAAGCCGATCCGCTTGTTGTCGGCCAGCGCCTCTAGCGCGTTTTCCAGCGCTCGCCAGCCGGCCTTGCGCCCGGCGTTGTCGCCGTCGAAGCAGAAAACGATGCGGTCGACCTGGCGCAGCAGTTTCTGTACATGGGTCGCGGTGGTGGCCGTGCCCAGCGTCGCGACTGCGTTGCCGACGCCGTTCTGGGCCAGCGCAATGACGTCCATGTAGCCTTCGGTGACGATGGCGGTGTCGGTTTCGCGCAGTGTCTGGCGGGCTTGCGGCAGGCCGAACAGCTCGCGGCCCTTCTCGAACAGCGGGGTTTCCGGCGAGTTGAGGTATTTCGGCCCGTCCTTCTCGCTTTGCTGGTCGATGATCCGGCCGCCGAAGGCGATGATGTCGCCCTTGGCGTTGATGATCGGGATCATCAGGCGGTCGCGGAAACGGTCGTAGCGGCGGCCGCTGTCGTTGTCGATGACCAGCCCGGCTTCCTTGAGTATCTCGGCGTCGTAGTCGGGGAAGATGCTCTTCAGGTTGTTCCAGCCGTCGGGGGCGTAGCCCATGCCGTAACGGGCGGCGATCTCGCCGCTCAGGCCGCGCTTCTTGCAATACTCGATGGCGCGCGGCGAGCGTTTCAGCTGCTCCTTGTAGTACTGCGCGGCACGGGCCATTACTTCGATCAGGCTGCGGGTCCGCCCCTGCTGTTGTGGCGAAAAATCCTTGTCGTCGGGAACCTGCATGCCGGCCCGGCCGGCCAGTTCGCGCACCGCGTCGATGAAACCCGTACCCTGGTATTCCATGACGAAGCCGATGGCCGTACCGTGGGCGCCGCAGCTGAAGCAATGGTAGAACTGCTTGCTCGGACTGACCGAAAACGACGGTGATTTCTCGCTGTGGAAAGGGCAGCAGGCAAAATAATTGGCCCCCGATTTCTTCAGCGGGACGTAGGCGTCGATCAGGTCGACGATGTCGACCCGGGCCAGCAGGTCCTGGATGAAGGATTCGGGGATCATTTTTTGGGATTCAGCGGTCGGGGGCGAGGATCGGGTGGGGTGTTTTCCCGATCCCGGTTCCGGGCAATTAACCGAGCGCTGCCTTGACCTGCTTCGAGACCTCGGCCATGTCGGCCTTGCCGGCCAGCAGCGGCTTGAGGACGGCCATCAGCTTGCCCATGTCGGCCGGGCCGGCGGCGCCGGTTTCGGCCTTGGCGGCGGCGACGGCGGCAGCAATCTCTTCGCTGCTCATCTTTTCCGGGAGGTAGGCGGCGAGGATGGCGATTTCGGCTTTTTCAACATCGGCCAGGTCCTGGCGGCCGGCGGCTTCGTACTGGCTGACCGAATCCTTGCGCTGCTTGACCAGCTTTTCGATCACGGCACCGACCGCGGCGTCGTCGAGTTCGATGCGCTCATCGACTTCTTTTTGCTTGACGGCGGCCAGCAGCAGGCGGATGGCGGCGAGGCGGCCGGCTTCCTTGGCCTTCATGGCGGCCTTCATGTCGTCGGTAATGCGGGCTTTAAGGGACATGGCGTACTCGGGTGAAAACGTTAAAGGGGAAAGTTTAGCGTGTGCGTCGATCAGCGGCGCGAGGCGAAAAGAAAAAGCCGCCGGCTGGTGAGCGGGCGGCCTTTTGGCGGCGAAGTGCAGATTTAGTACATCTTCGGCGGGAGGGTCAGGCTACGGAGGCGCTTGAGGGTGCGCTTCACGGCAGCTGCCGCCTTGCGCTTGCGCTCGGACGTGGGCTTTTCGTAAAACTCACGGGCGCGCAGCTCGGTCAGGAGACCTGTCTTTTCAACGGTGCGCTTGAAGCGGCGCATGGCCACTTCGAACGGCTCGTTTTCCTTGACGCGAATGTTCGGCATTTATTTTCACCTCCTTCCTGGGTAGCGCCTGCATCCGGGCCAGTCATCACCAATGACCTGGTGCCGGGTTTGGGCAGTGCGCACAATTTTTGTTCCACGAGATCGCGGAAAGCCGGCAAGTATATTCAAAAATCCTTGTTCCTCCAAGTGTTAAAATGCGCGCCATGCTGATCCTAGGTATTGAATCTTCCTGCGACGAAACCGGTATTGCGCTCTACGACAGCGCCGCCGGCCTGCTCTCGCACGCCCTCCATTCGCAGGTGGCGATGCACGCCGAGTACGGTGGCGTGGTTCCCGAGCTGGCCTCGCGCGACCATGTGCGGCGGGTGGTGCCGCTGCTACGGTCGACCCTCGAAAAAGCGCAAAAATCGCTGGCCGACATCGACGCCGTCGCCTACACCCGTGGCCCCGGCCTTTCCGGCGCCTTGCTCGTTGGCTCGGCCTTTGCCGAAGCCCTGGCGCTGGCGCTGGGCAAGCCGACGATCCCGGTGCATCACCTCGAAGGGCATCTGCTCTCGCCCTTGCTCTCGGCCGATCCGCCGACCTTTCCCTTTGTTGCGCTGCTGGTTTCCGGCGGCCATACGCAATTGATGCAGGTTACCGGCGTCGGCGAATACGCGTTGCTCGGCGAGACGCTCGACGATGCCGCCGGTGAAGCTTTCGACAAATCGGCCAAGCTGCTCGGCCTGCCTTACCCCGGCGGCGCCTTGTTGTCGAAGCTGGCCGAGCAGGGGCGCTCCGGCACCTACGAGCTGCCGCGGCCGATGCTGCACTCCGGCGACCTCAGCTTCAGTTTTTCCGGCCTGAAAACGGCGGTGCTGACGCTGGTTCGCGAACAGGGCGCGCACCTCACCGAAGAATTCAAGGCCGATGCCGCGCGGGCCTTCCAGGAGGCCATCGTCGAGGTGCTGGCGAAGAAATCGCTGAAAGCGCTGAAGCAGACCGGCCTCAAGCAACTGGTGGTGGCCGGCGGCGTCGGCGCCAACAAGCAACTGCGCGCCACCCTCGACGACGAAGCCCGGCGCAAGCGCTTCCGCGTCTATTACCCGGAGCTGGAGTTCTGTACCGACAACGGGGCGATGATCGCGCTCGCCGGCTGCCTGCGCCTGCAGGCCGGGACGCCGAGCAAGCCGGCCGGCGAATTCGCCGTGCTGCCGCGCTGGCCGTTGATGCAGGTGGCGGGTTAGATTTCGGTCGTCCAGAAACCATTTTCCTCTCAATCGGGCCGTTTTTCGCTACGTCTTACGCGGCAGGGATTGCGGGTGGCAGGCAGAATCGACTGCGTTGCGGCCTGCTGGAGGCGGCTTTGAGAGCGGAATAAATGGTGAGTGATGCAGAACTTTGTCTTGCTGTTGCTGAAATTTTTGCGCAGCCTCACGTGACCGTTGCGGTCAGTCTTGTCGCGGTAGTTGTGTTGCTGCGCAACTGCCCGGATCGCTGGCGTAGGCCGCTGCCGGGCCGTCGCGTTCCAGTCGTTGCAGGTAGCAGGCATAGGCAGTAGCGTCCTGCCAGTGCCAGGCTTGCGGGTCGGCAAGCAGGCCGGGGACGTTGCTGAGCTCAATCTCGGCAATCTGCAGGCGGGCGGCGCCGGTGGCTGCGAGCAGGCCTTCGACCAGCAGCAGGTCGGAGAGCAGGTAGGGCAGGTGAGCGGCCGGGCTGCCGGTCGTGCTCATTGCCGCCTCTCTGTTGAGCGGGGCGAGGCGACCGATGGCGGCGCGTAGTTCGCCACGAGTGATTTCCGGCGCCGCGCCTTCCGGCGTTGCCAGCAGTTTCTGCAAGGCCGGCAGCACACCCCGACTGAGCGGGCGGCTGATCGCGGTCAGCGTCACCGGGGCGGTGAGCGCGCCGACCAGCGGCGCCAGCTTGGCATCACGCAGCGCGCGCGCGCGGTCGAGTTCCTCGTCGCTCAACGGCGCCAGCGCGCACGGCAGCGGCTGGCCGGGGCGCAGTGCGCTGCACAGCGCTTTTTGCCAGGCTTTCTGCCCGAGCGCGTCGCCGTAGCTCTGGCGGGCGCCGGCCAGTTGCAGGCTGCCGCCGCCGAGGTCGAGGATGTGACTGCTCTGCAATCGCTCGCCGAGCAACTGGCGGGCGCCGGCATAGCCGTAGCGTCCTTCGAGGTCCTGCGGCGCGATCAGCACCGCCACCCCGCTGCTCGCCCGGATCGTGGCCAGTGCCGCCACCGTGGCGACCGGGTCGCGCTGGTAGGCGAGGCGCCAGGCCGAATAGCCGGCGCCGAGCTGGGCGCAGTCGGCGGCCAGTGGCAACTGCGTGCGCAGTTGTTGCAGCGTGGCGGCGGTATCGGTGCCAATTGCCGCGATGCTATCGCCGGCCCACAGCCGGGTGAGCGCCGGCAGGTCTTGCTTGGGGCTGGCCGGGGTTGCGTCGCTGCCGGCGCGGATGCCGGAGGAGCCCAGGTCGTAGGCAATGCGGCAGTCGGCGCTGGCTGGTGGCATCGCGAGTACGCCGAGACCGAGCAGCAGCCCGCGCAGCCAGCGCCCGGCGCGGCGCTGCGGGCTGGACGGCGGCACGGCCGGGCGGCCAAGTCGCAGGCGGGAAAATCGGGCAAAAACGCTGGCTGTCACGGTCGACTCGCTAAAAAGACAAAAATGCGGCGGCAGCGGGCCGCGTCAGGCGCCCATTGTAGCCCGCGCCCCCGAGGCGAGCAGGCTGTCGACCAGCGCCTGGGCGAAGCCGGAGAGCTGTTCGCGCTGGCGCACGCAGACCTGCAGGTCGCGCTGCGCCCAGGCTTCGGCCAGCTCGATCACGGTCGGCGCTTCGTAAGCGCCGCCACCGGAAACGGCGCTGCGCGGCACCATGCCGAGGCCGACGCCGGCGGCGACCATGCGACAGACCGCCTCGAAGCTGCGCACCTGGATGCGCACGTCGAGATGGCGGCCAAGCGCGGCAGCGGCGTTCATGGTGAATGTATGGATTGCCGAGCCGGCGTGCAGCATCACGAAGGGCTGGTCGAGCACGTCGGCGAAGGTGGTGCTGCACTGGCCGGCGAGCGGGTGACCGGGCGGTGCGATCAGCACCAGACGGTCGGCGCGGTAGGGCAGCAGCTCGACGTCGGCGCCTTCGACGCGTTCGGCGACGACGCCGACCTCGACCTCGCCGCGCGCCACCGCGAGCACGATTTCCGGGCTGGTGCGCTCTTCCAGCGTGACGCTGACCTGCGGCTGGCGGCGCAGAAAGCCGGCCAGGTCGTCGGGCAGGAAGCTGTGGGTGGCGTGGGTGTTGGCCCACAGGCTGACGTGGCCGCGCACGCCGGCAGCAAAGGGGGCGAGGTCGGCGTGCATCTGTTCGAGCTGCGCGAAGACCTGGCGCGCGTGACGGAGCAAGGCCTCGCCGGCACGGGTCAGGCTGACCCCGCGCGCCTGACGCCGCAGCAGCGGTGTGCCGATGCTCTCTTCGAGCAGGCGGATGCGGTGGCTGGCCGACGACGGCGCCAGGTGCGCGCGTTCGGCGCCGCGCGTCAGGTTCTGGCATTCGGCGACGGCGACAAACAGGCGCAGGTCGGTCAAGTCGTAGTGCATGGCGATCAGTATTCGTTTCACACGAATGCTGGCGTGGGTAAAGGCCAATTGTAAGCGCCTATCCCGGCTTGCATCATTCGTCTTCGCCAAATACTGCTTGGCCATGCTGCACAAGGAAAATGATTGATGCCCTGGAAAAACTGGTCCGCCGAACGTCTCGGCATCGCGCTGGCGCTGCTGGCCGCCTTCGGTTTCTCGCTCAAGGCGATTTTCGTCAAGCTTGCCTACGCGGCCGCGCCGGTCGAGGCGATCACCCTGCTGGCGCTGCGCATGGCGCTGTCGCTGCCTTTCTTCCTGGTCGCCGGGCTGGCTGCATGGCGTAGTGGCGAACCGCTCAGTCGGCGCGACTGGGGCTTGCTGGTGGTGCTCGGCCTGCTCGGCTATTACGCGTCGAGCATGCTCGATTTCCTCGGCTTGCAATACATCTCGGCCGGGCTCGAACGCCTGATCCTGTTTACCTATCCGACGCTGACCATCGTCGTCGGTGTGCTCTTCCTCGGCAAGCAGTTTGACCAGCGCTTGATCCCGGCGCTGTTGCTTTCCTACGCCGGGATCGGCCTGGCCTTCGCACACGACCTGCAACTCGCCGGCGACACCCGCAGCGTGCTGATCGGCGCCGCCTTCGTCTTCGGCTCGGCGCTGACCTACGCCGGCTACAGTGCCGGGGCCGAGGTCGCGGTGCACCGCATCGGTTCGGCACGGTTTTCGGCGCTCGGCCTGCTGGTGTCGACCGCCGCCGCGCAGATCCATTTTTTGCTCAGTGAACCGCTTGAGGCGCTGATCCAGCCCTGGCCGGTGTATGCCTACGGCGCCGGGATGGCGCTGTTCTCGACGGTGCTGCCGGTGTTCTGGCAATCGGCCGCGATCCGCCGCATCGGCTCGGCCCGCACCGTCCTGATCGGTACGCTGGGGCCGATGCTGACGCTGTTCTTCAGCTGGACTTTGCTCGACGAACCGCTCTCGGCGCACCAGCTCGGCGGTGCCGCCCTGGTGGTCGGCGGCGTGCTCCTGGTCACGCGCAAAAAATAGGAGGCCGGCCCTGGTGGACAGGGCCGGCCCGACTACATCCGCCCCAGCTTGCGGTACAGCGTGTTGCGGCTGATGCCGAGCTGACGGGCGGCGAGCGAAACGTTGCCGCCGGCTGCGGCGAGGGCGCGCTGCGCCGCCTGGCGGCCGATTTCGTCGAGGCTGGTGGCGGTCGTTGCCGCTGCTTCATCGGTCGCCGGCCCGATGGCTGGTCCGGCGACCGGCATCGCCGCCAAGCCGGGGGCACCGCTGTCGCAGGGTGGTAACGGACAAGCGGCGGGCGTCTCGAAGAACTCCTCGGGCAGATGGGCTTCGGTGATCAGGCTTTCATCGTCGTCGAGCAGCGCGACGGCGACGCGGATCACGTTGAACAACTGGCGGATGTTGCCCGGCCACGGGTAGTTGCGCAGCAAGACCAGCGCGCTCGGCGAAAAACGGGCCGGGGCGCCGCGTTGCGCCGTCTCGCGGGCGGTGATCTTGTCCACCAGGTTGTCGATGTCGTTGCGTTCGCGCAGCGCCGGCAGCGTTACGCTCATCCCGGCCAGACGGTAATAGAGGTCTTCGCGGAAGCCGCCGCGGGCGACTTCCTCGCGCAATTTGCGGTGGGTGGCGCAGACCAGCGAAATATCGACCTGGATTGCGCGGGTGCTGCCCAGCGGCGTCACGCAACGCTCCTGCAACACGCGCAGCAGGCGCGCCTGCAGGTTGAGCGGCATGTCGCCGATCTCGTCGAGGAACAGGGTGCCGCCGTGCGCCTGCTGGATCTTGCCCGGTGCTCCTTCCTTGCGCGCGCCGGTAAAGGCGCCGCCCTGGTAGCCGAAGAGTTCGGATTCGATCAGCGTTTCGGGAATCGAGGCGCAGTTGAGCGCGACGAAAGGCTGCTCGGCGCGCGGCCCGCTGTTGTGGAAGGCCTTGGCGAAAATCTCCTTGCCGGCGCCGGATTCGCCCTGGATCAGGATCGGGATGTCGCGGCCGAGCATCTTGCGGGCGCGGTCAATGGCGAGCTGCAGGCGCGGGTCGCCGGTGTTCAGCGTGTCGAGGGTGAGCGGTGCGTCGGCCTTGCGTCCGCCGTCGCTGCGCCGGGGGGCGCTGGTGGTCGGCGCCGCGTCGATCACCCGGCCGCCGTGGTTGAGCGCCGGGAGCTGGCCGCGCAACTGCAGGCAGAGCACCTGCTGGCCGATGCGTAGCGGCTGATGCCCTTGCGGGTGATGGCGTAGCCGGTCGATCAGCTGCGCCAGGCTGTTCTCGAAAACCAGCGAAAAATCCCGGCGCAGCGCATCGACCGGGCGGATCCCGAGAATCCGGCAGCCCTGGGCGTTGAGCGCCTGGATTTGGCCGTCGGGCGTGACCGCGGCCATGCCTTCCTGCGGACTGTCGAGATATTCCGGCTGCCCATGGAAGCACACCAGGATGTGCTGCGCGTGCGCGGTCTCGAACAGCCGCTTCTCGATCATCGCCGACGAGAGCCGGGCGAGGCCCAGGGTGTGGCGTTGCTGCGTGCGGTAATCGCCGGAAATGTCGAGCACGCCGAGCAAGCGGCCGTCGGGGCCGAAGATCGGGCTGGCGCAGCAGGTCAGGAAGCTGTTGTTCTCCATGAAATGCTCGGCGCCGAGCACTGCGATCGGCTGTTCCTCGGCCAGCGCAGTGCCGATGGCGTTGGTGCCGCGCAGGTTTTCGTCCCACGAAGCGCCGGCGGCGAGCATCACCCGGTCGGCGCGGCTGACGAAATCGGGATCGCCGACGGTTTCGAGCAGCAGGCCGCTGGCGTCGGCGAGGATCACCATGCTACCGGATTCGCGGATCTGCTCGTAGACGTGCTCCATCACCGGCCGGCTCAAGGTGAGCAGGGTCCGGTGGCGCTCCTGTTCGGTTTTCAAGGCCAGCCGGTCGATACCCTCGCAGGGGGTCTCGAGGCTGGACTCGCTGAGGCCGAAACGGCGGCAGCGTTCCCAGGAACGGGCGATCAACGGGTCGATCAATCCGCCGGGCAGGTCGGACCCCTGCGCGAAGAACAGCGTTCGCGCCTCGTGCAACAGCGGGTCGTATCCCCCCGCCAACTGGATGGCTTGTCTCATCGCTCCTCCTGGTCTATTCCAGATGTGTTTGTTTTTATTGGTGTTGTTCCATAACGTAACACCTGCCCCGTTTCTAAGCAATTGCTCCAGACCCGGGGTGTCAGCCTTGAGCAAGGCTTGTGCCAGAACCGTATATCCGCTTTTGCAAAAGGCCGCTTCAGGCTGGATGAAAGCCGATCCGGGAAGGGGCAGGGGGGTGGCATGGCGCTTGCAGAGGTGGGGGCACTGCTTCATCCCAACCTATTACAAGGAGACAACCGTGACCCATCCGTTCCGCAAGCTCAGCCTGATTGCCGCCTCGCTCGCCATCGCCGTGACCGCCAGCCAGGTTCTGGCGCACGGCGACGTCGTGCCGCAGGCGGTCGACACCACCGGCCTCAAGGCGCTGGGCGCCGAGTTCCTGGCCAGCAATCCCTACCGTAAGGACGCCACCGCGATTCGCATCGGCGATTCCGCCTACAACCAGAACTGCGCCCGCTGCCACGGCCTGGGCGGGATTTCCGGCGGGATCGCGCCCGACCTGCGCTACCTGCCGCAGGGCGACGAGGGCGACGAGGTTTTTTTGCAGCGCATCCGCAAGGGCTCGGTGCGCGACGGCCGGGTGTACATGCCGCCGTTTGAAGGCACGCTGAGCCAGGAAGCGATGTGGGCGATCCGTGCCTGGCTGGAGACCGTCCATGAAGAATGATCGCCGCCTCTGGCTCAAGGGCCTGGTCGCGCTGCCGCTGGCCGCCAGCCTGCCGGCGCGGGCCGATGCGCTGGCGCGGATTCGCCAGCAGGGGCGGCTGCGGGTGGCGGTGTACAAGGATTTCGCACCCTATTCGCTGGCCGGCGGCAAGGGTATCGACGCCGACCTCGGCCGGGCGCTGGCCGCCCGTCTCGGTGTCGCTGCCGACATCGTCGCCTACACCGCCGATGAAGACATGAGCGACGACCTGCGCAACATGGTCTGGAAGGGCCATTACCTCGGCACCCAGCCCGCCGACGTGATGCTGCATGTGCCGGTCGACCGCAAGCTCGCCGCTGCCAACGACAAGGTCCGCATCTTTGCGCCCTATCACCGCGAAACCCTGGCCCTGGCCCGCCATCCGGGGCGCGTGGCGCAGCCGGCGCAAGGCTCGGCAGCCGTGGCGCTGGAGGTATTCACCCGCGAGAAAATCGGCGTCGAAACCGCGACCCTGGCCGATGCCTTCTTGCTCTCGGTGCTCAACGGCCGGCTGCGCGAGCAGGTGGTGCATTTCAAGAGCGTCGGCGCTGCGGCCGCCGCGCTGGCCGACGGGCAAATCGCCGCCGTGCTGGCACCGCGCGGCGAGCTGGAGGCGGCGGTGGCCGGGCGCAGCGAGCTGGTGCTCGACGCCTTCCGTCTGCCCGAACTGCCGACCGACGGCTGGCCGCTGGGGATGGCGGTCAAGGTCGAGGAGGCCGAACTCGCCGACGCGCTCGCTGCTGCCCTCGCCGAACTGAAACAGGATGGAACCCTGGCAGCGATCTTCGCCCGCTACGGGATCACCCATCTACCCGCCTGAGGAGGTTGCGATGATGCGCAAACCCGTAGTCGCCTTGCTGTTGTCCGGCCTGTTCGGGCCGCTGGCGGCGGCCGCCGAAACCGCCTACGTGCCCAACGAAAAATCGGCCAGCCTGAGCCTGATCGACACCGCCAGCGACCAGGTGCTGCAGACGGTGGCGGTCGGCCAGCGGCCGCGCGGCATCGCCGTTGGCGCCCGCGAGCTCTACCTCAGCGACGGCAAGAGTGGCAGCCTGCTGATCCTCGACCGGGCCAGCGGCCGCAGCCTGCACAGCCTGCGCCTCGGCGCCTCGCCCGAAGGCGTCAGCCTGTCACCCGACGGCCGGCTGCTGGCGGTCGCGGTCGAAGACGACAACGCCGTGCACCTGGTGTCCACGGTCGACCGCCGCGAAGTGGCCAAAATCGCGGTCGCCGGCAAGAACCCCGAACACGCGGTGTTCAGCCCCGACGGCCGCTGGCTCTACGTCAGCGCTGAAGAGGCTGAACAGGTCGACGTGATCGACCTGCGCCAGCGCCGCCAGGTGGCCCAGATCGCGGTCGGCCAGCGGCCGCGTGGCATCGGCTTCCTGCCCGATGGGCGCCTCGCCTACGTCGCCTGCGAACTGGCCGGCAAGGTCTATGCGCTCGATACCGCCAGCGAGCGCGTCGTCGCCGAAATCGCCGTCGGCCAGTATCCGAACGGGATCGCCGTCCATCCCGACGGCCAGCGCGTCTATGTCTCCAACGGCCGCGACGCCTCGGTGATGGAAATCGACGTCGCCAGCCAGCAGGTAGTGGCCACCATCGCCGTCGGCAAGCGGCCGTGGAACATGGCGCTGACCGCCGCCGGCGACAAGCTCTATGTCGCCAACGGCCGCTCGGGCACGGTCTCGGTGATCGACACCGGCCGCCGCCAGGCGCTGGGCGACATTGCCGTCGGCGAATTACCCTGGGGAGTGGCGATTCGATGAAAACCCTGCGCTACCGCTGGCCGGCAATGCTGCTGCACTGGTTCTCCGCTGCCCTGATCCTCGGCCTGCTCTGGCTCGGCTGGCAGATGGTCGATCTGCCCAAGGGCGCCGAACGCAGCGCCGCCTACAACCTGCACAAGTCGCTCGGGCTGCTCTCCTTGCTGCTGCTCGCGCTGCGCCTCGCCTGGCGGCGCCGTTCGCCGCCGCCGCCCGGGCTGGAAAGCGGCCCCTCGGCACGGCTGGCCGCCGCCGCCCATCTCAGCCTTTACCTCTTCCTGCTCGCGGCGCCGCTGGCCGGCTTTCTCGCCTCGGCCTTCACCCAATACCCGATCAAGTTCTTCGGCTGGCCGCTGCCGCGCCTGTTCGAGCCGGACGAACAACTCAACGCCCTGTTCAAGTCGCTGCACTTCGCGCTGGTGTGGAGCGGCGCCGCGCTGATCGCGCTGCATCTGGCCGGCGTCATCCGCCACCTGCTGCACGGCCAGCCCATCCTGCAACGCATGTTGCCCGCTCGCCTGCTCAAGGATTGAACAACTGCTCCATTTTGTAGCAGGGGTGGGGCAGGGGGGGCGCCATACCAGCAGTGCCCTCCGCTCCGCCATCGACAATTCCGGTACAGCGGCGACTGTGATGACGGCATCTGCCTTGTCCGGCTTGCCAGGGGGCAGGTAGCTGCCGTCGCCAAGTTGATTTGTCGGTTTGTACCATTATTGATACACTTGGTCGCATGAGTACTCCAACCCTAGACGTACGCTTTTTCGCCTCCGACAGCGGCAATGAGCCTGTGCGGGAATGGCTGAAAACTCTACCCGCCAGCGAACGACGCTCGATTGGTGAAGACATCAAGACGGTTCAGTTTGGTTGGCCATGAGCAGCCTGTCGGGCTTAATGGGTCGAAGCGAAAAATGAGTGGGCCGAGGACAGATTTTCACGGGTTTCAAGCGAATGGTGGCCCCATTCGCGCCGAAAGCCGGGGAAATATGGACCGGCTCCAGTCATTTTGCAGCCGACCAACTTAAGGCCGGCAGGCTGCTGGAAATGCCCTTGGTCTGCAAAATGGCGAAAGACCTCTGGGAAAACCGTATTCACCTGACGGATCGGATTGCCCGGGTCCTGTTCAACGTGGCAGGTCACACGATGGTGTTGCTGCACGGCTTCCTCAAGAAATCCCAGGCCACACCATCCGAAGAACTCGCTGTCGCCAAGCGGCGTCTGCAACAACTCAGGAGCTTTTCATGAACAAGCACATCGGCAGTAGTTTTGATGATTTCCTCGCTGAGGAAGCGGTACTCGAAGAAGCCACCGCCGTGGCGATCAAACGGGTCGTTGCCTGGCAAATCGCGCAAGAAATGAAAGCGCAGCACCTGACCAAAACCGCACTGGCCGAGAAAATGCACACCAGCCGTGCGGCGCTGAACCGGCTGCTGGATGAAACGGATACCAGCCTGACACTGACGACGCTGACCAGTGCCGCCAAAGCGCTGGGCAAAAATCTGCGCATTGAATTGACCGCATGACAGTCGAACCGCCAGCCGGCGTCACCCCGGCCCCCTGTGGTCTGGCGCCTTGGGCGGCGCCAGCGGGGAAAAAGCCGGTTGGTCACGGTCGACCGTGAAAAAGGGGAAAAACCCGAAATGGCAGGAGCGTTACTGCTCGGCATGAAGAACATCGTAAAGCCGTGTGCGGGAAAACCGCATGCACGGTTTGATGAGGGAGGGCAGGCGGAAGTCTGCTCTCTACTCTACCCTGTTTTTGTTTTGAGCAATTGATCGCGCTGCAGGACTGGGTGCGGCAGGTGCGGGCCGTGACCCTGGCTGACAATTCAGAATGATCTTCCCCCGATCTCACTGCCTTCACCGGCGGTGGGGACGGGGGATTTTTGCGTTTGGGGGAGAAATCGATTAGCTCCGGTCTTGAGCTTGCTGCCAGGCGATGAACTCCGAACGGCGAAGACGGTATCGAGCGATGCTGCCTTCATGCAGTTGTTGGAGGGCATCTTTGAGGATCTCAAAGAAGGCGGGTTGATCAGGCTTGGCCGCATACTCGTTCGCCAGTTCGGCAATCACTGCTGGCGTTGGCTGCCGTAGGCTTTTGATGACGGCCTGAACAGCGTGAATCAATTGTTCGCGATAACGGATCTTCAGCGGGTCGGGCTCGACCATGGTTTGGGTAATGGCCAGGTAGCGCTGACAAGAGCGTTCGTAAGCCCAGACAAATACGTCGCGTAATAGCTCAATCTGGTTGAGTTCGTATACACCCAGGGTGCCGTCAATGTAGGCCAACTCGGGGACATCGATGAACGACAAGGGGCATAGGTTGTGCTTGATCAGCGGGATGTTGGCCCCGATCCGTGAAACCCGCTTATTCACATCTTCAAATGGCTGTAGATAGGGCAATTGCACCATCAGGAAAAAAGCCTGCTCGAAAGGGTCGGGGATGGCCGCAGCTTTTTCCAGAAGCAGCATAAAGCAGTCCTCGATGACCTGAGGCATCGCCAAAGGATGGAAGACGGTGCCGGAGATTTCTACCGGGCGGCGACGTAGTCGACCACTGGCCTGCGGATCGCGCATCAAGTCCTGTGAGAGCACAGCGTGTAAATTCTTGAAGGTGAAGGCATCGAAGCCCACTTCGTTGGCATCCTCGATCAACATCTCGATGGCTGCCTTGTGGTTCAGGATCATCTGAGTTTCGATGACATCCTTTCCTTGAGCAATTTGACCGAATTCGATCAGGTTCTGGGTGTCGAGCCTGCTGTAGGTGTTGCCTTCCAGTTTCGATGATGCCCACGATAGATCGACCAGTAGCCGGCCCAGGATATCTCGAGCATAAGTGCCAGCGGGTCGTTCATCGGTGGAAGTGCGGCCCATCTCATGTAATTGGCCGCGCAGTGGCTCAGGCAGGTAGAAGGTTTCTCCGGGCTGGTAGGCATCCAGGAATTTGCGCTGGTAACCTATTGGAATGCGATGCATCAGAGGTCGTCTGACCTGATCTCGAATCGCGCTGCCCTCGGATGAAATTGGTACATAAAGCTCTAAATGGCCGCCAATCAAAGATGGGGAGCCAATGCCTCCCGCAAGTTCAATTGTTGGACTGCCCGCGACAGCTTTATAGACCAAGGCAATGCTTTCCCCCTCGGTGGTCAAGCGTTGATCGTCAATCAGTTTTTGTAGTCGGCGCTGCAGTGTGCGCCGGACCAGTTTGCTACCTTGGCGGTGCTCTATTTCCGCCTCAATCGCAGAAATACCCAGGCCATTCGGATGGCTTGCAACGATGGATTCGATGAGTTGGAGTTCTTCGTTCGTCGTGGTGCGCGGCATCGGTTCGTCCTCGAGAGGTGGTTTTGGCCTGCTATGTCGCGCAGGAGTGACAAAAGCACGACACTATTATGTCGCGCTATCTGTCACTCCTCAAGGAAATGCTGCCACGCGTGCAATAATGGGGACACCCACCCATTAGCCCCGCCAAAGCGCTGGGCAAAAATCTGCGCATAGAATTGACCGCATGACAGTCGAACCGCCTGCTGGCGTCACCCCGGCCCCTGTGGTCTAGCGCCTTGGGCGGCGCCTGTGGTCTGGCGCCTTGGGCGGCGCCAGCGGGGAAAAAGCCGCTTGCTCACGGTCGACCGTGAACAAGGCTAAAAACCAGACATGCCGGCAGTGATGGCGCTGTTTTTTTAGGCAATCCGGCGGCTAATGGCTTTCATGCCGCCGCAAGCGCCGGCCTCAAGCGCGCGGCGCGGCGGTGCTGCCTTGCGTTGCGGTTGCTGGCAGGCGGGGCAAGGCGAGCGACGACTCCCGCAGGTACAGGAAGAGCGGCAGCCCGAAGGAAACCCCAACCAAAAACGTCCCCGCCACCGGCGCCCAGAGATGCCTCATCTGCAGCCGGCGGCCTTCCGCGATGATGAACAGCGTCAGCACGCAGGCAGACACCACCACATCCATGCCAAAAAAACCGCCAATGGATGTCGAAAAAAGCTCGGCAAAAAAGCCTGGCACATCGAGCCCGTGCGTCATCACCCACGGCACAAAATGAAAGTAAGGCAGTACCAGGCCGAGGATGCAGAGGGTCAGGTAGGCTTTTCGCAGGTTCATGGTTAGGTTTGTGGGGAGAGCTTGTAATCGGGTGGCCTGTGGCCACGGCGTTCTGCCGGTCGGCGGTGGCTGGCGCCTCTGGTCGGCGGGGCGAAGCGCCGCGTTGCCAAAGCCGATATTCCTGGCCGCAGCATCGCCGCGCTCGGCCGCAAAATTGCCGGATTGGCGATGTCGACCGTGGCAACGGCCGGATTGACTGCCCTTGGCAAGCCTGCAGGCCGTCCAGAAAAATACCGGGGCAGCCGCCCGGCATGGAGTAGAGATAAAACCGGAAAGCAGCTTGCCGGGAACCGGGCTGGTTCAAGCAAGGCTTGGAGGGTTTGGATGGCGTGGCTACCGGGCATGACTCCGGGCAAGCGTGATGATCGCCTGGATCGCGCTTCTTGCCTGCGGGCTGTTGTGCCAACAAGTCGAGCCCATCATCCGGGAAATCTGCTGGGTCACGCAGGCTGGGTCTTCCCCCGCCAGCTGAGACAATGAAGAAAAGCCGATTTGCTCCAGGCGAGTGACGACCGTCTCCCCAACCCCTTTCAGTTCAAGCATCTTCTGCTTTTCGGCGGCAGTGAAGCCCATGCTCAAGCCTTGCTCATGATGGTCATGGAAACGGATTCCGGTTGAACAAGGGCAAGCAGCTGGCCAAGGCTGGCCTTGCCAGCCATCCGCTCGTTTGAAAGCCGCGCGTCCTCGACGGTTTCCCAATAGTAGATATCGACCCATTCGTCGCCATTTTTGTACAGCGTCTTCTCGATAAAACCGCCCACCGTCTGCAGGTCCGGTATGAGGGCATCGGCCGCATCCATGGTCGCGCGGTCGCTAACACCGGGAGCGCTATTCCACTTGACGATTTCGACGACATTGCTATTCATGATCGTTCTCCGAAACAGGGATGCCCAATGCTATACGGCTGCTGCTGACAACGTGGTGTCAGCAGGCTTCTGACTGGCGTGGCGGATAAATTGAGCTTGGCCCCTTTTGCAGCGCTTTTATTGAACAACTACAGTGCCGGTGGCTGATAGTTGCCGTTAACGAACCGGCATCCGTATTGCGTCGGGAACAATTGACTCTTCCTCACCCAATGCTCATTTCCGTAGTTCGCCACCGGAGAATAGATTTTTACCAAAGCGCCTTTGATCTCTAATACTGGGCCGCAATTGGTTTCTGTTTCGATTTTTATGGTGCGCCGGAACGCCTCAACTTGGGCTATACGTTGACGTTGCTGTTCTTGTTCGTATAGTCGTCGCTCATCTTCGGCCCTAGCTTGAGCCTCTCTGCGCAACGAGGCCTCGGTCTCGCGCCGCCTGATTTCCTCTGCTTCCGTTTTGCTCAGTTCATCGCGACGGGCAATAGCTTGAGGAACAAGGTTTTCTGGGTCATTGTCGGAGTATTTGCGTACAAATGTATCGAAATGTGCAGAAGTCTTTGCTGAAGAAAACAGGCTGCGGTATGACGAAAGGAATTTCTCGCGATCAGTAGTTGCCTTCTTCTCTCGCACACGTTCGAGGGCGCCAGTTTGCTGAATTAGCGCCAAGACCTTTTCTTTGTCTACAACCACATTGCGGCTGCTTGTTCCAGTGGCTGAGTAAAGACCGAGCGTAACTACCGTTGCCAGCACCTGCGCTCCTACATGGAAATTCGATGTAGTCGTCAGCGAACTTTCGCAAGGGTTGTAGTCGGTCGTTGCATTGTCCTTGCGTGTTCGGAGTGCTCCCGTCCAGCAGACAAACGATTCTTTCTTTGAATCGAGAAGATATGTGCGGAAATCGGGCTGAACTGACTTGAGATCGTTTGAGAAAACGAGTATCTCTTGTCGAGAAAAATCAGTGACCGAAGGGCGCGTCGTCGATATATCAGTCAAATTCCAGTCGGATTCCCGTTTCTCGAAGGATGCGAAGTATCCGTAACTCCCCTTCACCCCTGGTCCAATGGCTAGTCCGAGATTTTCGAGGATGTCATCAACTTTCTTCTTCGCATTCTCGGGTTTGTTCTGAAGTTGTGCAGCATCAGTGGCTCCTTGCTCTTGTGTTTGTGCGACAGCCGAAACAGAAAGCAGCAGCCCTGCCAACGCCAGCCGTATAAATAGCTTATCGATCACAAATTCTCCAAACAATAAATAATAAGGGGGACGGACCAGGATTTTCTAAGCATCGGAAAATGCCTTGTTCTTTCAGTCGACCGCAAGATCAGGGTTTATTCAAAATAAATCGTGGTCTGTCCCCTATTTCCCTGAATTGAGCCTAGCCCCTTTTATTGCTCGATCTTTATATAGTGATGTCTCGTTAAGCGATGACTCGGCGTGTCTGAATGCCTTCCATTGAATCATTTAATTTTAGTTCCCCGATAAACGCATAGGTATGCGCAAACAAAATAAAAGCCAAAGTGGTCATGGTAATTATTAACCCTGCAATCCAATAAGTTCATTTTCTGATTTTTAGCAATAATGGGGGCGGGCCACGATTTTCTACGCATCGGAAAATGCCTCGTTCTTGCAGTCGACCGCAAGATCAGGGTTTATTAAAAATAAATTGTGGTCTGTCCCCAGTTTGCTACTCCGTTACAACGAGCGGACGGTCGCCGAACGCACCAATGGCCGGCTCAAGGATGAGTTCGGCGGCAATCACGTCCGGGTTCAGTGTCTTGCGACGAAAGATGGAAAAAATGACAAAAACATAATCCGGAACCCGTTCTCTATGCGCCGGCAGCAAAAAATCGCTTGAAAACAGCGAATGGTGCGGCGCAGCATCCTTCTCCACAGCGTTTTGCAAGAAGCTCAGCCTTTAAGGATTATCTGAATAAGTCGAAATCAAAAAATCGGCACATCGTAAAATCAATGGGTTGCGGCGTGTAAAAACCAATTTTCCGCACTTGTTCAGACCATCCCTAATTTAAGTGCGTGTGGACCGCAGGATTAGGTATTAACCCGGCAATTCCATAGGGCGGTTTGATGTGAAAAATTCCATTAAAAATCAATCCGTTCCACGGCTGAGATAATGAGCTATCGATTTGCCGGGTTAATAGCAGCGCACGCATCGGTTAGAGAATGAAGGGCGAGCTTCATTTGTGCAGATGACTGCTTTGCGTCGCGCTTCAGGCCATGGCAGAACGTGAGACATGTGTCGAGCAGCAACTCCATCTCGTCAGAGTAAAAGAACATATTCACAAGAAATGCGGTTGGCAAGCTTGAACTTCCGGTTGTGGTTACCGGGTAGCGGAAAGCGTATGAGCCGGCGTCAAAAGCATCTATTGCTGCAGCAGCATTTGCCAGTTGACTGCCAAGTTCCTCTAAGTCCACATCCATACTGCGGTTGGCTTGCAGAACGGGAATTGCCATTCGGTGAAGCTTGACTAGCGAGTGTACTTTCCACAGACGAGGTAGTGCGACGGTCATCTCTGTTTGGGAAATCGAAACTTCAGCAGCGTGGTAGACGATTGCCTTAAGGAACAACTCCAGAGAGTGCCTATAGAGAAATAGGATCGGCAGGACGTGGTGATCTGGTGTGTTGAGATCCAGTTTTCGGTGCGTATGAACAAGCCGGCATGCGGCGGATCGGTATATCTCTGCATAAGTAAGGAGGTCTTCAAGCGGGTGTCCCGACCAGTTGACCAAGGCATTTCCTGCTGCGTGCATTTGGGGGCAGTAGAACCGAGTGACACTCATTGGATGCCTGCCTAACTAGTAGTACGTGACAAAACCGTCCTGTATTCCGCCACCTGTCCAATAAGCTGGAATACCGGACAAGCAGCAGCCCTTGCCGGCTGGGCGTTTTGACGAAAAAGGCATTGCTGTGGCATGCGGGCAAGTGGCTGAAAGCGGACAGCTTGCCATTGTACTGATGCTGTTTGCGTGCTGGCTACCTTTTGAGCATCTTTTGTCTGTCATTTTTTGAACAGCAAGCCTTGGCCAACGGCTGGCCACTACCCAAAAATCCCCAATTCCCCCGGTCGACCGTAGCAACCGCCATAGCCCCAGTCGAAGGCAGCAGTTTCCCCCCGCCAAGGGCATAAAAAAACCGCCCGCAGGGTGCGGACGGCTGGGGAATTGGGCGCGGCGCTCGGCGCCAAGCCAAACAGAAATCAGTGCAGCGCCAGAATCCAGGCAATCGCCGCCTTGAGGTCGTCGTCGCTGATCTTGTCGGCCGGGTGGGGCAGCATCGGGACTTCGCCCCAGACGCCGGCGCCGCCGGTGCGGACTTTGTCGAAGAGGCGGGCGGCGGCTTTGGTGTCGCCTTTGTATTTGGCGGCGACTTCCTGGTAGGCGGGGCCGACGCGCTTTTGGTCTACCGTGTGGCAGGCGACGCAGCGGGCCTTTTTGACGATGGCTTCGCTGGCGTGGGCGGCGCTGCCGGCGAGCAGGAGCAGGCAGAGGGCGGGAATGCGGAGTGAATGCATGATCGAAAATCCTGGGTTGGAATCAAACCAGCCCGGCGGCCTGCAGTTCGGCCCATTCGGGATCGCTGAACAGCCGGGAGCGGGTGATGAAGGAGAGGCCGGTACCGCCTTCGAGGGAGAAGTTTTCGCTGAAACCGGGGACGGCATCGATGATCAGCTGGGTGTGCTTCCAGTACTGGTACTGGCCGGCGCTGATGTAGAAGGGCACGCCGCCGATTGTGCCGAGGTGGACGTCGTAGGCGCCGATGCTGAGGTCGCCCGGCAGGTAGCAGTTGGGGGCGCTGTTGTCGCAGCAGCCGCCGGACTGGTGGAAGATCAGCGCCGGGCCGTGCGTGGCCTGGAGCCGGGTAATCAACGCCAGCGCTGCTGGCGTGGCAGTGACACGGTCAACCATCCTGGCCTCCTGTTTTTGCGCGAAAAAAAGGGGGCGGTTGCCCGCCCCCTGAAACGTTGCCCGCAAGCATTGAGAATTGGGCAAGTGGAGCAGTCGGTCGGCCACCGGGCCAGCCGCGCCTGTCACCCTTTCGGCGGCAGGCGCCGCACCGGCGGCTTCGGGGATCAGAAGAAGCCGAGCTTGGTTTCGGTGTAGGAAACCAGCAGGTTCTTGGTCTGCTGATAGTGGTCGAGCATGACCTTGTGGGTCTCGCGACCGATCCCGGATTCCTTGTAACCGCCAAAGGCAGCGTGCGCCGGGTAGGCGTGGTAGCAGTTGGTCCACACGCGGCCGGCCTGGATGGCGCGGCCCATGCGGTAGGCGACGTTGCCGTTGCGGCTCCAGACGCCAGCGCCGAGACCGTAGAGCGTGTCGTTGGCGATTTCGAGGGCTTCGGCTTCGTCCTTGAAGGTGGTCACCGCGAGCACCGGCCCGAAGATTTCTTCCTGGAAGATGCGCATCTTGTTGTGGCCCTTGAACAGCGTCGGCTGGATGTAATAGCCGCCAGCCAGGTCGCCGTCGAGCTGGGCGCGTTCGCCGCCGATCAGCACCTGGGCGCCTTCTTCCTTGCCCAGCGCGAGGTAGGCCTGGATCTTGTCCATCTGCAGCTGCGAAGCCTGGGCGCCGATCATGGTTTCGGTATCCAGCGGCGAGCCTTGCTTGATCGCGGCAACGCGGGCCAGGCAGCGTTCGATGAACTTCTCGTAGATCGATTCCTG
>NZ_JAKLLH010000044.1 GCF_023150235.1 Azonexus sp. | reverse complement strand
CAAGGACCAAGGACCAAGGACCAAGGACCAAGGACCAAGGACCAAGGACCAAGGACCAAGGACCAAGGACCAAGGACCAAGGACCAAGGACCAAGGACCAAGGACCAAGGACCAAGGACCAAGGACCAAGGACCAAGGATTGAGCTGAGTCTTCTTGTTGTCCGCAGTCTGCGCTGACTAACCGCTAATCGCTAACATCTAGGCAACCAATACATGCATCAACTGACCATCGCCGGCAAGGCGTATCGTTCCCGTTTGCTGGTCGGCACCGGCAAGTACAAGGATTTCGCGGAGACCCGCGCTGCCATCGACGCTTCCGGCGCCGAAATCGTCACCGTTGCCGTGCGCCGGGTGAATATCGGCCAGGACGCCAGCCAGCCCAGCCTGCTCGACGCCGTGCCGCCGTCGCAGTTCACCATTCTGCCCAACACCGCCGGCTGCTACACCGCCGACGACGCGGTACGCACCCTGCGCCTGGCGCGCGAACTGCTCGACGGGCATCCGCTGTGCAAGCTGGAAGTGCTGGGCGACCCGACCAACCTGTTCCCGAACATGCCGGAAACCCTGAAGGCCGCTGAAACGCTGGTCAAGGAAGGCTTCGAGGTGATGGTCTACTGCGCCGACGATCCGATCCAGTGCAAGATGCTCGAAGAAATCGGCTGCGTCGCGGTGATGCCGCTGGCCTCGCTGATCGGCTCGGGCATGGGCATCGTCAATCCATGGAATCTGCGCCTGATCATCGACAACGCCAAGGTGCCGATCATCGTCGATGCCGGCGTCGGCACCGCGTCGGATGCGACCATTGCCATGGAACTCGGCTGCGACGGCGTGCTGATGAACACCGCCATTGCCCACGCCAAGAACCCGGTGCTGATGGCGTCGGCGATGAAGAAGGGCATCGAAGCCGGCCGCGAGGCCTTCCTCGCCGGGCGCATGGCCCGCAAATACTATTCGGCCGACCCTTCGTCGCCGACCACCGGACTGATCGGCTCATGAGCAAAGACCTGTTGATTGAATCCGGCGCCGCCCACGACGACGGTGTCTACACCGAAGGCCGAGAGGGGCTTAATGCGGGCCATGACGGGCACGGCCACATCAAGAGCTTCGTCCGCCGTGCCGGCCGCATGTCGGAAGCGCAGCACCGCTACTTCGACGAGATGATGCCGAAAATCGGCATTACCTATCGGCCCGAAAACATCGACCTGAACACGGTCTACGGCCGCAATGCCCCGAAAATCCTTGAAATCGGCTGCGGCATGGGCGAAACCACGGCCCGCATCGCCGAAGCGCATCCCGAAAACGATTACTTCGGCCTCGAAGTGCATGTGCCGGGCGTTGGTGCCCTGTGCAAGCTGATCGCCGAGAAGAATCTTGCCAACCTGCGCATCGGCAATCATGACGCGGTCGAAATCGTCCGCGACATGCTGCCGGAAGGTGCGCTCGACGGTATCCACATCTTTTTCCCGGACCCGTGGCACAAGACCCGGCACAAGAAGCGTCGGCTGATCCAGCCGCCTTTCGTCGCGTTGCTTGCCTCGCGCCTCAAGCCGGGCGGCTACATCCACTGTGCCACCGACTGGGAGAACTACGCGTTGCAGATGCTCGATGTGCTCGGCCGCGAACCGAGCCTGGAAAACAGCGTCGCCAACCCGTCGACCGTGGCTTTGGCCGCCGCGCTGGAAGCCGATCGCGCCGCCGGCCTTGCCGGCTTTGCGCCGCGCCCGGAATACCGGCCGCTGACCAAATTCGAGAACCGTGGCCTGCGTTTGGGGCACGGCGTCTGGGATCTGGTGTTCCGCAAGCGAGCAAGCTGAATCTTTCACCCGAGCCTGGGCGACCAAGGCGCCAGGCCACTGCTGACAAGCCGCTCGCGGAATTTTCCCCGGGCGGCTTTGCTTCAGGGCTTTGCTTCAGGGCTTTGCTTCAGGGCTTTGCTTCAGGGCTTTGCTTCAAGGCTTTGCTTCAAGGCTTTGCTTCAGGTGCTGAGCACGCCGTTGCGCAATTGCTCGACCAGGGTTTCGGGGGCCAGCGGCTTGCTGTAGAGGAAGCCCTGGAAAACCTGGCAGCCGGCATCGCGCAGGCAGTCGCGCTGGGCTTCAGTTTCGACGCCTTCGGCCAGCACTTCGAGCTTGAGGTTGAGGCCAAGGGCGATCACCGTTTGCGAGATGGCGCGGTCGCTGTCGTTATCGGGCAGGTCACGGACGAAGGCACGGTCGATCTTCAGCCGGTTGATCGGGAACAGCTTGAGATAGGCCAGCGACGAATAGCCGGTGCCGAAATCGTCGAGCGCGGTGCGCACGCCCATGAAGTGCAGGCCGCGGATGGTGTCGATGGCGCTGATCGGGTCGGCCATGAGCAGGCCTTCGGTAATTTCCAGTTCGAGCAGGCGATTGGGCAAGCCGGTTTCGTCGAGCACGGCCTGGACCGAGGTCAGCAGGTCGCTGCGCTGGAACTGGCGGGCCGAGAGGTTGACCGCCACCGGAATCTCCAGGCCAAGCTCGCTGCGCCAGGTCTGGGCCTGACGACAGGCGGTGCGCATCACCCATTCGCCGATGGGAACGATGAGCCCGGTTTCTTCGGCCACCGGGATGAACTGCACCGGCGAAACCGACCCCAGCTCCGGGTTATTCCAGCGCAGCAGGGCTTCGACACCGACCAGACGACCACTGTGCGCATCGACCTGCGGTTGGTAGACCAGCGAGAACTCGGCATTGTCGAGGGCCTGGCGCAGCATGCGTTCGAGCTTGAACATGCGGGCGCCGAGTTCGTTCATCTCGTGCGAGAAGAACTTGTAGAGGTTGCGACCGTCGGCCTTGGCGCTGTACAGCGCCGACTCGGCCGCCATGAGCAGGGTTTTGGCGTCCTGGCCGTCATTCGGATAGGTGGCGATACCGATGCTGGCGGTGACGTGGGTGGCACAGTTTTCACCCAGATCGAAGGGACGGGAGAAACCGGCCAGCAGCTTTTCGCAGACGGTGCCGATGCTCTGCGGGTCGGTCACTTCGTAGAGCAGGATCGAGAAACGGTTGCCGCCGGGCCGGGCGACGATGTCCTGCTTGCGCTGGCCATGACGCAAACGGTGGGCGGCCTCGACCAGCACCTTGTCGCCCATCAGGTGGCCGAGCGAATCGTTGATGATCTTGAAGCGATCGAGGTCCACTTCGAGAATGGCGAAGTGTCCCTGGCTGCGCTGGTTGTTGGCAACGGCTTGATCGAGGGCGGAGAGCCAGGCATCGCGATTGGGCAGGCCGGTGAGGCCGTCGAAGGTCCGCAATTGCTCCATCAGGGCTTCGACCTTCTTGTGCTGGCTGAGGTCGAAAATCATGCCGGTATAGTGAGTGATCCTGCCGGAACGATTGCGTACCGCGGCAATCGAGAGCAACGCCGGATAGATGTCGCCATTTTTACGCCGGTTCCAGACCTCGCCCTCCCAGTGGTCGTTGATGGCAATACGCTGCCACATCTGCCGGTAAAAACCCGCGTCGTGCTTGCCCGAGCAGAGCAGCCTCGGGTGTTGTCCCAACACCTCCTCACGGCTGTAACCGCAAAATTGCGTAAAGGCGGGATTGACCTCAACGATGCGCAGTTCGGCATCGGTCACGAGGATCGATTCGACGCTATTGAGGAACACCGCATCGGCAAGATCAAGCTGTTCCTCGGCGGCTCGCCGGCCGCGCTGCAGTTGTTCGATCAGCACCGCCGCCAGGACGAAGGAGACGATGGTGAGGAAGGCATTGAGGAAAAGCTCACGGCGGGCACTGCTTTCCAGGCGCGCGGCATCGGTCATCAGCGCCGTCGCCATCTCGTCCTCGAAGCCTTTCATGGCGTCGATGATCACACTCGCGGTGGTAAACCATTCGCTGGCCGCCGGCAGGGGCAAGGCCTCGGCCGCTTCGTTGCCGTACATCGCGCGCAGGCCGGCGGCAACGGCCCGCTGCCGGATTTTCTGCGCCTGGGCGTTGGCGGGCAAGGCCAGCAGCTTGCCGTAATCGTCGAGTAGATCGGCACGGGCCAAGCGCAGGAAAGCCGTGCGATAAACCTCTTCCGCTGCACGCAGGCGCTGCATGCTCTCGATGCGTCCGACGCTGAAATTGAGGTCGGAGAACATCGCCGACAGCAGGGCGCGCTCGCGGCCGGTGTGCTCCTTGGCCTCCATGAAATTGAACAACGCCAGTTGCTGCCGATAAAGCGCGGCGTCGGCGTTGGCGCTGCTGAAACGGATCTGCAGATCGAAAAACTGCTCGATGATTCCGGTGTAATGATCGACCGCGTATTCGTGCGACACGCGCAGCGTGGAAATGGCATCGCGCAGGAGCCCGAGGTCGCGCAGGTCGCGCTGGACGCCGACCAATCCGTCGCCGGGGATTTCCTCCTGCTGTTCGAGGATGCGTTTGAGCTCGGTCAGCACCTGCTGCGAACGCGCCTGCTGCTGCTGCAGTTCTTCACCGAACACCCGGCCGTCGGAAGCCAGGTAGCCGCTGGAAAGTCCGCGCTCACGCTGGATTTCGTGCACGAAACGGTTGATTGCCTGGCTGGTGCGAATCCAGGAATGAACGCCGAGGGCATTGTTCAGATGCTGCCCCTTCTCGACCAGGTTGCGCATCGCGAACAAGGACAGCAGCAGCAGAAACGCCGGAATCAGCCAGGCCAGATAGCGCCTGGCCAGTTCGAGCTTCTGGTTGTTTGCGGTTCCGGTTTCGGACATGCGGTAGCCACACAGGAAGGGAGACCGCATAATATA
The DNA here is from genome assembly GCF_023150235.1 of Azonexus sp. Taxonomy (GTDB): domain Bacteria; phylum Pseudomonadota; class Gammaproteobacteria; order Burkholderiales; family Rhodocyclaceae; genus Azonexus. The sequence goes on along the minus strand of NZ_JAKLLH010000044.1, from coordinate 2,258 downwards.
ACTTTTGTCCTAGCCGCGCATGCGGCCAGCCGGCTTATTTCCAGGAAAGGGAGGCAACCATGGGGCTCGTCTGGCGTGCCGAAATGGCAACGGGAATCCGCGCCATCGACCTGCAGCATGAAGAACTCCTGGGCATGATCAATGCCCTGGCCGACGCGCAGGCGCTTGCCGCCGATGCCAGCGTCCTCGCCGACCTGGCCCATCGTCTCGATGCCTACATCGTGTTCCATTTCGGCACCGAGGAAAATCTGATGCGCGGCCTGCCGCGCGGGAGCGAGCATGCGGCGGAGCATTGTCGCCAGCATCGCGAATTCGTTGCCGAATTGGAAAAATTACGGAATGCCGGCGCCTATCGCGACCTGCAGGCCTACCTCGAAAACTGGATCGTCGCCCACATCATGCGGGCCGACCGGGCGCTGGCGCAGCAGCTGGGCTCGCTGGCCCGCTGAAGCCGCGCGGCACTTTTCATGGAAGCAAATTTATGTGGTTCAAGAACCTGCAACTCTATCGCCTGCCGGCGCCGTGGACAATCGACCTCGCCCGCTTCGACGAACAACTCGCCCGGGGCGGCTTTCGCCGTTGCGCCAGCCATGAGCCGATCAGTCGCGGCTGGGTAGCGCCGCGTACCGACGGCAGTCTGGTTCATTCCCTGGCCCAGCAGTGGCTGCTGACCCTGGCGGTCGAACAGCGCCTGCTGCCAGCTTCAGTGGTCAACCAGGAAACCCAGGAGCGGGCCGAAGCCTTCGAGCTCGAACACGGCTACTTTCCCGGCCGCAAGCAACTGCGCGAACTGAAGGAACGGGTCACCGAGGAACTGATGCCGCGTGCCTTCACCCGGCGGAGCAAGACCCAGGTCTGGATCGACCCGCAGAACGGCTGGTTTGCCGTCGATGCCGGCAGCCAAGGCAAGGCCGAGGAGGTGATCGAACACCTCCGCCAGTGTCTCGACGACTTCCCGCTCAAGCCGCTGCACACCCAGTTATCGCCGATCTCGGCAATGGCCGACTGGCTGGCCGGCGGCGATGCGCCGGCCGGATTCACGGTCGACCGCGATTGCGAGCTTAAAGCGGTCGACGAGGAAAAGCAGACCGTTCGCTACGTCCGCCACCCCCTCGACGGCGAGGAAGTGCGCGGTCACCTCGCCGCCGGCAAGCTGCCGACGCGCCTGGCGCTAACCTGGGACGACCGGATTTCCTTCGTCCTCACCGACAAGCTGGAGGTCAAGCGCTTGGCCTTCCTCGACGTGTTGAAGGAAGAGGCCGAGAAGGGCGCCGAGCACGCCGATGAGCAATTCGATTCTGATTTCGCTTTGATGACCGGTGAACTGGCGCGCTTCCTGCCCGATCTAGTCGCCGCGCTGGGTGGCGAAGCGGTCGAATCCGACGGCGGTGCCCTGGTCGCGGCCATCAATGCCGCCACGCTGGCAGCGACGCCCGTGACCGCTCCCGCAACAAATCCTGCAGCAACGACCTCGGCCGGCGCCACGGCCGCCGACCGCTTGCTACCGCCATGGGAAGCCTGAACGCTGACGCCGCCTGCCCCTGCGGCAGCGGCGCAAGCTATGCCGGCTGCTGCGGCCGCCTGCATCGCGGCGAGACACTAGCAAGCAGCGCCGAAGCGCTGATGCGTTCGCGTTACAGCGCCTTCGTCGCCGGTCTGGCCGATTATCTGCAGGCAACCTGGCACACCAGCACCCGCCCCGCCGAACTCGACCTCAGCGCCGATGCCACAACCAAATGGCTGGGGCTGGAAGTGCGCGCTCACCGCCAGCAGGACGCAAACCACGCCACGGTCGAATTCGTCGCCCGCTGGCGAGTCGCCGGCCGTGGCCAGCGCCTGCACGAAACCAGCCGCTTCATACGGGAAACCGACGGCCGCTGGTACTACCTCGACGGCGACCTGCACCAAAGCCAGCCACCAGGGCAATGACCGACAGCAATCCCGAATGAAAAATGCCGTTAGTCACGGTCGACCGTGACCAACAGCAAAATCGCCAGCAACAAGCCCCCCCCTGACTCCTGACTCCTGACTCCTGACTCCTGACTCCTGACTCCTGACTCCTGACTCCTGACTCCTGACTCCTGACTCCTTGATCCTTGATCCTTGATCCTTGATCCTTGATCCTTGATCCTTGATCCTTGATCCTTGATCCTTGATCCTCGATCCTCGATCCTCGATCCTCGATCCTCGATCCTCGATCCTCGATCCTCGATCCTCGATCCTCGATCCTCGATCCTCGATCCTTGATCCTTGATCCT
>NZ_JAKLLH010000002.1 GCF_023150235.1 Azonexus sp. | reverse complement strand
TCGTCGTACTTCTTGGCAGCGCCACCGAACTTGGCAGCCAGCACGGTAGTGATTGCGGCAGTCAGCGTGGTCTTGCCGTGGTCAACGTGACCAATCGTGCCAACGTTGACGTGCGGTTTCGTACGCTCGAATTTTTCCTTAGCCATTCCAGTTCCTCAAATAATCAAGTAAGCAAAAAACCCAGAAGCAAGCTAATGGTGGTGCCCATGGGCAGGATCGAACTGCCGACCTCTCCCTTACCAAGGGAGTGCTCTACCACTGAGCCACATGGGCCTACCCAAAACTCCAACCATATCGATTCGTGGAGCGGGTGAAGGGAATCGAACCCTCGTCTTAAGCTTGGAAGGCTTCAGCTCTACCATTGAGCTACACCCGCTTAACCTCGCTCGCAGCACTTACCGCTACAGCGCAAATCTGGTGGAGGGAGAAGGATTCGAACCTTCGAAGGCTGTGCCGTCAGATTTACAGTCTGATCCCTTTGACCGCTCGGGAATCCCTCCTGAAGAGCCCGCTATTCTCCAGAGAACAGACCATCACGTCAACACTTTTTTCTTTTCTTTTTTCTTTTTTTGCACAAGCACCTGAAAATAGGTTTTCACGGCAGCTCAAACCCATCTCCAGCAACCAGCCCCTCGCCACAAAAACACCTTGAGGCTTAAAGAAAACGCCCTGCACAAGGCAGGGCGTTTTCAAAGCACTGTAGCCTGCCGCAGGAGCGGCGCCGGCGGGCAAAATACTTATTTGATCGCCAGAACCCAGGCGGCAAGTTTCTTGGCGTCGGCTTCGGAAACATTGTTCGGAGGCATCGGGATCTCACCCCAAACCCCCTTGCCGCCGGTCTTGATCTTGGCAGCCAGCTTGTCGGCTGCGGTCTTGTCGGCCTTGTATTTTGCCGCGACATCCTTGTAGGAAGGACCAACCAGCTTTTTGTCGATAGCGTGACAGGACATGCAGTTTTTGGCCTTGGCCAGCGCCTCGTCAGCGTGCGCCTGACCTGCCATGACGATACCGGCAGCCGCCATCATCGCAACGTAAATAGCTTTCATTATCTTGCTCCGTGGTAGAAGAGTTGATGAGAAAAGAAGAGCGGCCGATGATATAGCCGATACGCGCCGGGCGCTAGTTTTCTTCTCGCGATGCCGGGGTTTTTCCCTGGAATTTCCGGCACCACGATTGACGGATGATCAGATCGGCACCCCGGCCCTTACTTGCGCCGTATCTGGGTGACATCACGCACCGCGCCCTTGTCTGCAGAAGTGGTCATCAGGGCGTAAGCCTGCAGGGCTGCCGACACGACACGCTCGCGATTTTCCGGCTTCCAGGCCGCATCTCCCTTCGCTTCCATGGTTTTACGCCGGTTTACCAGCTCACTGTCGGAGACCAGCAACTGAATGCTGCGCTTGGGGATATCGATTTCGATCCGGTCGCCCTCGCAAACCAAGGCAATCGCTCCGCCATCGGCAGCCTCCGGCGAGGCGTGACCGATAGAAAGGCCGGATGTGCCACCGGAGAAACGGCCATCGGTCAGGAGTGCGCAGTCCTTACCCAACCCCATGGACTTCAAGTAGGAGGTCGGATACAGCATCTCCTGCATGCCCGGCCCACCCTTGGGGCCTTCATAGCGGATCACCACCACGTCCCCTGCAACAACCTTCCCGCCAAGAATGGCATCAACGGCAGAATCCTGGCTCTCGAAAACACGGGCACGACCATTGAATTTCCAGATCGACTCATCCACCCCCGCCGTTTTCACGATACAGCCGTCCACGGCGATATTGCCGTAAAGAACAGCCAAGCCACCATCCTTGGAGTAGGCGCTGGAAATATTGCGAATACAGCCGTGCGAGCGATCCATATCCAGTTCTGGATAGCGGCGGCTCTGGGAAAAAGCCACCTGAGTGGAGACGCCACCTGGCGCAGCCTTGAAAAACTCGAGAACGTCAGGTGCCGCGGTACGCATGACATCGTAGGTATCGATAGCCTCACCCAGGGTCTTGCTGTGCACCGTCGGCACGTCGCGGTGAATCAAGCCACCGCGCGACAGTTCGGCGAGGATGCCCATGATTCCGCCGGCGCGATGAACGTCTTCGATATGGTAATCCTGCGTCGCCGGTGCCACCTTGGCCAGACACGGAACCTTGCGCGAAATGGCGTCGATATCGGCCATCGTGAAATCCACGCCTGCCTCGCGAGCAGCTGCAAGAATATGGAGCACCGTATTGGTCGAACCGCCCATCGATACATCCAGCGCCATTGCATTCTCGAACGCAGCCTTGCCGACCATGCTGCGCGGCAGGATCGAGAGGTCGCCCTGCTCGTAATGGCGCCGACAGAGATCGACGATGAGGCGCCCTGCACGCAGGAACAATTGCTTGCGATCGGCATGAGTCGCCACCACCGTGCCATTTCCCGGCAGCGACAAGCCCAGGGCCTCGGTCAGGCAATTCATCGAATTGGCGGTAAACATCCCCGAACAGGAGCCGCAAGTGGGGCAGGCGGAGCGCTCGAAGTCATCGACTTCGCGATCGGAAACGCTCTGATCGCCAGCCTTGATCATTGCATCGATCAAATCGATCTTGATCTCACGATCCTCCCAAGTCACCTTCCCGGCCTCCATCGGCCCACCGGAAACAAAAACCACGGGAATATTGAGACGCATGGCTGCCATCAACATTCCCGGCGTGATCTTGTCGCAATTGGAAATGCAGACCATCGCATCGGCACAGTGAGCATTGACCATGTATTCGACCGAGTCGGCAATCAGGTCGCGACTGGGCAGCGAATAGAGCATGCCGCTATGCCCCATGGCGATGCCGTCATCGATGGCGATGGTATTGAACTCCTTGGCAATGCCGCCGGCAGCCTCGATTTCACGGGCCACCAGTTGCCCCATGTCCTTGAGATGCACATGGCCGGGAACAAACTGCGTGAAGCTATTGACCACCGCGATGATCGGTTTGCCGAAGTCGCCGTCCTTCATGCCGGTGGCGCGCCACAGGGCGCGTGCACCGGCCATGTTGCGACCGTGGGTGGAAGTGCGGGAACGATACTGGGGCATGAAAGTCTCCGTGTCGGACAAAGTCAATGCGCCGGACGGGCATGGCCGGCGGCGCGAACTATAATCGGGCAATTCTAGCCCACTCTCGCCACCGATGCTGATTCACCCGCAATTCGACCCAGTCGCTTTCTCGCTCGGCCCACTTTCGGTCCGCTGGTACGGCCTCATGTACCTCCTGGCCTTCGCCCAGTTCATCGCCCTCGGGCGATTCAGACTCGCCCGTGGCGGCGCCCCCCTCAGCCACGAACAGCTCGACGACCTGCTCTTCCACGGCATGCTGGGCGTCATTCTGGGAGGACGCCTGGGGCAAGTGCTGTTCTATGAACCCGGCTTCTATCTCGCGCACCCGCTGGAAATCCTGGCCGTCTGGAAGGGGGGCATGAGCTTTCACGGTGGCTTTCTTGGCGTGTTGCTAGCCATGGCGGTGTGGGCCAGAAAGCACGGACGGAACTGGCTAGGGATCACCGATTTCATTGCCCCGCTGGTTCCACTCGGGCTGGCCGCCGGACGCCTGGGTAATTTCATCAACGGGGAGCTATGGGGCCGGATTGCAGGAGAAAATCTGCCCTGGGCCATGGTTTTCCCGCAGGCTGGCGATCTGCTGCCACGTCATCCTTCGCAGCTTTACCACATCGGCCTCGAAGGCCTGCTGCTTTTTGCCGTTTTGTGGCTGTCGACCGTGAAAACCCGCCCCCGCGGCTTCGCCTCGGGACTATTCCTGGTCGGCTATGGAATCTGCCGCTTCGCAACCGAATTCTTCCGCGAACCCGACGTCGGCATCTTCGGCCATTCCTATTCGATCAGCATGGGCCAATGGCTGTCGCTGCCGATGATCGCCGTTGGTCTCTTCCTGCTGTTGCGTACCCGGCAGCCAGCCCAATCTTCCGCTTGAGAGTCGAGGGCGAATCTCTATAATTATGGATTACGTCTTTCACTCACACAGGAAACAGATCATGCAGCGTCCGTTCAAGGTTCTCGGCATCCAGCAAATCGCCATTGGTGGTCCGTCCAAGGAAAAACTGAAGACTCTCTGGGTCGAAAAACTCGGCCTCGAAATTACCGGCAACTTCGTTTCCGAGCGGGAGAACGTCGACGAAGATATTTGTGCGATGGGCAGCGGCCCGTTCAAGGTCGAGGTCGACCTGATGCAACCGCTCGACCCGGAAAAGAAGCCTGCCGTGCATGCCACCCCGCTGAATCACGTCGGCCTGTGGATCGACGACCTGCCGAAGGCCGTCGAATGGCTGTCGGCCAACGGTGTACGCTTTGCCCCGGGCGGGATTCGCAAGGGCGCCGCCGGCTTCGATATCTGCTTCCTGCACCCCAAGGGCAACGAGGAATTCCCGATTGGCGGCGAAGGCGTGCTGATCGAACTGGTTCAGGCACCGGCCGAGGTCGTTGACGCCTTTGCCCGTCTTGCGGCTCAATAAGCGCCATCCGCGAACGGGGCGCCAGAAGGGCGCCCCTCTTGCCCGATGGACACAATCCGCATGCACCCGATTTCCGAGGAAGAACTCGAACAGACCCGCAACGCCCTGGCCCCCACCCTGGATGCCACTGCTGCGATCCTCCCTCTGCTAGCACGTCCCGCGCCGGCCCGCTTCGATCCGGGGCTGAACCAGCGCTGGCTGGCGGCTACCCGGCGCCTGCATCAGGCCTGGAGCAACCGGCACCTGGATGGCGATGGCGACCTGCGCCCTGCGCTCTTCTCGCTCTACGCCACCGGAATGGAGACCGCCGACGCCGATTGCCTGCGCTTCGGCGAGGCCCTGGCCAGTGCGGCCGACCGCCTGGAGATCGACGGCGAGCAGCCCAAGCTGATAGCCGCCCTGACTGCTGCCATCGAAGGTCTGGATGAAGAAAAGGGTCTGGAGCACGAAACTTTCGGCGAGCGCTGCCGTCACTTTGCACAACGCCTGGAAAAGCAGTTCCAGCAACGCGAACAGGAGCGTTCGCCGCTAATCGACCGGCTGTTCAGCGAGGAGTCGCTGGAACGTGTCGATGCCATGCGCGATGCCCTGGCTGCGCTACCACCGGACGCCTACGCGCTGAAAACCGAGGCGGAGGAACTGGCGGCACACGCCGAACAACTCGAACTCTGGGGCGTCATGCACCAGGCTCGCCGCCTTTACAAACTGACTGGCAACAAGCCGGCCAGTCTCGAGTACGCATGGTACCGGGAGCGCATCGAGGGAGAAATCAGCCACCTCGTCCGCCTGATAAGCCTGATCGATACTGGTGATCGCTAAAATTTACCCTTTGACACGGTCGACCGTGTCAAAGGGCAAAAATCAGAGCCCGTCGTCGCTACCCGGCGCGGTTCTGAAAACGAAAGCCGCCTTCCCCACGTCGGTCATCCAGACCAGGCCATCGCCGTAATGGCCGGTTTGTGCCACTTCGGCAATACGCCGGAATATGGCTTCGGCAACTTCGTCGGGAGCGACGATTTCTATCCTGACCTTGGGTGAATAATCGGTCAGCTCATCCTTGATCCTGACCTTGGCCTGCACATGCCGGGAAGGCGCGCTGCATCCCTCGACCTGGGTTACCGTCATTCCCGGAAAGCCGGGCATCAGCACCAGAGCCTCGCGCAGCAGTGCAAGCTTGTTCGGACGGACTACGGCCTTGATCTCCTTCATGCCTCGACCTCCTCTTCGTCAAACCAGCGATAAATGGTGGGGACCACGACCAGAGTCAACAAGGTCGAGGTGATCAAACCGCCGATGACGACGATCGCCAGCGGTCGCTGTACCTCCGACCCGGGGCCGCTTGAGAACAGGAAGGGAATCAGGCCCAGCATCGCCACCGTCGCCGTCATCATCACCGGCCGGAAGCGCAGCGTCGCCCCCTCGATCACGGCCTCGGCAACGCTGCGGCCTTCCTGCCGCAAGGAGCGGATATAGGAAACCAGCACTACCCCGTTCAGCACCGCGATCCCCCACAGCGCAATGAAGCCGACCGACGCCGGTACCGACAGGTATTCGCCGGTGACGAACAAGCCGATGACGCCTCCAATCGAGGCGAATGGCAGCACGGTGATGATCAGCGTTGCGTAGCGCAAGGAATTGAAGAGCAGGAACAGCAGGAAGAAGATGGCGGCGATGGTGATCGGGATAATCACCGTCAAATGCCCGAGCGCCCGCTCCATGTTCTGGAACTGACCGCCCCATTCGAGGTAATACCCTTCCGGCAGCTTGATCTGACGCTCGACTTTCTGCTGCAGTTCGGCGACGAAACCGCCCAGGTCGCGATCCTTGACGTTGACGCCGACCACGATGCGGCGTTTGCCGAGCTCCCGCGAAATCTGCGCCGGCCCGTCCATCACACGGATATTGGCGACATCGGCCAGGCGAGCCTGGGCGCCGTTCGGCGACGTGATCAGGATATTGGAAATGGCCTCGATATTATTGCGGAAGCGCTCCGGCAAGCGGACCACGCCAGGGAAACGTCGCTCACCCTCGAAGATCTCGGTCGCTTCCTTGCCGCCGACCGCGGTTTCGAGCAGATCATTGACATCGGCAACGTTAAGTCCGAGGCGTGCAATCGCCTGACGATTGATTTCGACCGTCAGGTACTGTTGCCCGCTGACCCGCTCGATCCGCAAGTCCTGGGCTCCCCGCAAGCTCTGCGCCACCTTGCCGATCTGGCCGGCAATCCGCCGCAGTTGTTCGATATCGTCGCCAAAAACCTTGACTGCGATATCCGAACGGACACCGGTGACCATTTCATCCACCCGATCGGAAATCGGCTGCGCCATGACGATCTGGACGCCGGGCAAAGCCTTCAGCTTGTCGCGCATTGCGTCCTGAATATCGTCCTGCGTCCAACCGGACGGCCATTCGCTACGCGGCTTGAGACTCACGATCGGCGTCGATTCATTAGGTCCTTGCGGGTCCGCCGGAGACTCTCCACGCCCCACGCCCGACACGGCCGACTTGACGCCGGGAATCTGCATCACCAGCCGCATCGCCTCCATTTCCATCTTGATCGACTCATCAAGCGAAATATTGGGTACCCGGTTGATCCCGGGGACAACCGAGCCCTCTTTCATTTCAGGGATGAACGCGGTTCCCAGCAAGGGCAACAAACCCAGCGTCAACACAAAAGTCGCCACCGCCGCCAGCACCGTCTTGCGCCGATTGTTAAGCGCCAGCTGCAGAAGCGCCAGGTAGCGACGCTTCATCGCCGCGATCAGGCGCGTATCGTGATCGCCGTCATGGGCCGGCGGCTTCAGCAGATAAGTAGACATCACCGGCGTCAGCGTCAGCGACAAAACAAGGGAAATCCCCAGCGCGATGGCAATGGTATAGGCCAGCGGCGCAAACATCTTGCCTTCCATCCCCTGCAAGGTCATCAGCGGCAGGAACACGAGAATGATGATGCCGACACCGAAGATCACCGGGGTCGCCACCTCAACCACCGCCCGCAGAATGATCCGCGTCTGACTCTCGCCGCTTTTTGCCGCCCGACCAAGGAGCGAAAAGGCATTCTCGACGACCACTACCGAACCATCGACCATCAGGCCGATCGCAATCGCCAAGCCGCCCAAGGACATCAGATTCGCAGAAATCCCCAGGTGATTCATGGCCATGAAGGTCAGCAGGGGCGTCAACAGCAAGGTGGCCACAACAATCAGCGACGAACGCACATCGCCGAGGAAAAGGAAAAGCACCACCACGACCAGGACCACGCCTTCGAGCAAGACCTTGGTCACGGTCCACAAGGCGGCATCGACCAATTCCGACCGGTCGTAATAAGGAACGATCTTCAACCCATCGGGCAGCATGCCTTTGCGATTGATCTCATCGACACGCCCCTTGATCCGGCTAACGACCTCCTTGGCGTTACCACCGGCGATCATCATCACCACCCCGCCGACCGCCTCGGTGGTGCCATTCTTGACCACCGCCCCCTGGCGGACCTCATGCCCGATCTGGACTTCCGCGACATCGCCGATCCGCACCGGCACGCCATCCTTTTCCTTGAGCACGATCATCCGCAAGTCATCGAGATCGCGCACCAGGCCGACGCCACGGATCAGGAACTGCTCGGCGTACTGCGGCAGCACGCCACCGCCGGCATTGGCGTTGTTGCGGCCAACCGCCTGATAGACGTCGCCCACGGTCAACGCGTAATGGCGCAATTTTTCCGGGTTGACGAGTACCTGGTACTGCTTGGCAAAACCGCCCTGCGAATTGATCTCCGCCACCCCCGGAATCGAGCGCAGGAGCGGGCGCACCACCCAGTCCTGTGCCGTCCGGCGCTGCATCAATTCTTCTTGCGACAGGGTCCGCTCACCGTCATCGGGGCGCTCCAGGGTGTACTGGTACACCTCGCCCAAGCCGGTCGATACCGGCCCGAGAACCGGGACGATCCCCTGCGGCAGCTTCGGCGTAACCTCGAGCAAGCGCTCCATCACCAATTGCCGGGCAAAATAGACATTGGTCTTGTCGGAAAACACCAGGGTGATCAGCGACAAGCCCGGCTTGTTGAGCGAGCGCATTTCCTCCAGACCCGGCAAGCCGGTCATCGCCACTTCCAGCGGCACAGTGGCAAAACGTTCGACCTCCTCCGGCGAACGCCCCGGTGCCTCGGTCGCAATCTGGACCTGGACATTGGTCACATCGGGAAAGGCGTCGACCGAGAGTTTGCGCGCGGCATCCAGGCCAAAAAAGAACAGCACGGAAGCAATCACCGCGATGACCAGACGCTGCTTGAGTGCAGCACGGACGAGAGATTCGATCACGCGCCCTCCATTTCCTTGCGATTGCGTTCGTTGTTCAGGTGAAATGCGCCTTCGACGACGATTTTTTCACCGCCCTGGAGACCGGAAAGAACGACCCGTCGCCCCTGTTGCTCAGGCCCCAGCTTGACCTTGGCCAAGCGGAAGGATTGCTCATCGACCATCACGAAAACATGGTCCTCATCACTCTCTCGCACCACGGCACTGGCCGGAACCACCAGGCGTTCGGCGGGACGTGCCTCGATCAGCATGCTCGCCAGCATGGCTGGTTTCAGCCTGCCGTCACGGTTATCCAATTCGGTTCGCACCAGCACCGTACGCGTTTCCGGGTTCACGGTCTGGCCGACGAAAATCAATTTCCCGGTCAGCTTTTCGTTACCCAGCGCCGGCACCAGGATCGAAACCACCTGCCCGACCTTGACCTGGGAAACCTGCTGTTCGGGGACTTCGGCTTCGGCCCAGACACGTGCCAGATCGGCGATCACGAACAGGCTGTCCGCCGGCTGCACCACCTGACCGGGCGCCAGCTTGCGCTCGACCACGACCCCGGCAATCGATGCCACCACCGGCGTCACCGAATTGACCGCCCCCTGCGTCCCCAGACGCTCGATTGCCTGCTGCGTGACACCGAGGAGCAACAATTGATCGGCCGCCGCGCGCGCTTCGGCCCGCGAAATCTGATACTCGCTTTCGCGCCGCTGCAACTCGGCGGCGCTGATCACGTCGGCATCGAAAAGGGCACGGGCACGTTCGACATTGCGCCGGTTCAACTCGAGCTCGGCCCGAGCCTTGAGATAGCTCAACTGCTGGCTCGACAGTTCGCTGCTATTGAGGCGGGCCAGCACATCGCCCTTTTTCACTTCCTGACCGAGCAGGGCATCGATCTGCGTCACCCGGCCGGTCACCGTGGCACCAATACGCGCCAAGTGCTGTTCATCGAAATCGATCTGTCCGGCCACACGCAAGGTCTCGGAAATCAAGGCCTTGTCGACGACTCCCAAGCGTAGTTGCGCGCGCAGTTCGGCTGCCGGCGCCACCAGCGAAGGATCGTTGGCCTGAGTCCCCGTCTCCTGACGGGCGCTTTCCTTGCAAGCCGCCAGGCTGAACACGGTCAACGCCAGAATCAGCGCTTTTTTCATTGTTTTTCTTCCTTGGGCAAAGCTCTCAATCGTTCAATCTCGATCCAGGCGCCAGCCAGTTCGTGCCGGGCAAGGATCAATTCGGCCCGCGCAGCACGGAATACACGCTGGGCGTCCAGGACTTCAAGGAATCCACGCTCGCCAAAACGATAGGCAGCCGTCGCCACGCGCAAAGCCGCTTCGGCCTGGCGAACGATCCCGGATTCCAGCGCACTCACCTGCGCCAGGGCAATTTCATATTGCTGGTAGGCAATTTCCAGCCCCTGTGCGAGGGAAAAACGCTGCCCCTCGAATTCATGCCGGCTGCGCGAGAGCTGGGCCGCCGCCTCGGCAAGCGGCGCCTGGCGCCGGTCCCAGAGAGGAATGCTGAACTGCAACCCAAGGCGCGAAGTTCGCAGTTCCGGGTCCTCGTCAACACCGGCACGCAGCGCCACCGCCGGCAGGCGCAGGGATTTCTCCAGCTCCAGCAGCCGTTCCGCACGCTGAACCTCGGCCTGCGCACGCTTCAGGTCCGGACTGTATTGCAGCATTTCCGAACGCAAACGCTCAAGCTCGGGAAGCTGCGGCACATCGCGCAGGCGCCCGGTGAGGGTGAAAGCGGCAGGCAGGCCATCGCCCACCGCCTGCCGCAGTTGAGAACGAGCCTGCTCAACCCGAACACCCGCCGCCTGAAGATTCTTGCGCGCATTGAGCAATTCGGCATCAGCCTTGATCAGCTCGAAACGGGCAGCCTCGCCGGTCTGCACGCGCATGGCAATGCGTGAGTGCATTTCTTCCACGGTCGACACGTCTTCGCGGGCATTTTTCAACTCGGCCTCGCGGCGCAGCAGATTGAAATAGCGAGTCCGCAGGCTGACCAGAAGATCGGCCTCCTGCATCCCGGCGGCAGCCGTTGCCACCTCGAAACCTGCATCCGCCGCCGCAATTCGCGGCATACGCCGCCAGGGCAGATCGAGCGGCTGGCTGAGGGAAACGCTGCGAGCATCGCCGGCCACGCCGAGGCCGGCACGACTGCGCTGATTGCCGGCCAGATATTCCAACTCGGGATTAGGAAAAGCACGAGCCGACTCGGCGGCATAACGTGCCGCCAGCAGTTGATCGCGAGCAGCCAGCGCCGTCCTGCTACTGGAAAGCGCCATCTTTTCCAGTGCCGGCAGATCGTATTCTGCGGCCTGGCCCAGCGACAGCGCCGAGGCCAGGCAACAGGCAAGAAGCATTTTTGTGCGTTGCATCATCCGCGGAATGTACCAAAAGAGGATCAAGTTGTCAGCAATTCGTCAGCTAACAGTCAATTTCCTGACAAAGCAGCAATCCGCTCTTCCAGCGGCGGGTGCGAGGCCAGCAAAGCCATCCAACCCGCACCACCGGCAATCCCCGAGGCTGCCATATTCTGCGGCAAGGGTTCGGTATGCAGCCCACCCAGGCGGCGGAGGGCATTCTGCATCGGACGCGCGCTGCCCATCAGGCGGGCGGCGCCGGCATCGGCACGGAATTCACGCTGCCGCGAGAACCAGGCGACGATGATGCTGGCGAGAACGCCAAACAACAGCTCGCAAACGATGCTCGTTGCCATGTAAGCCATTCCCGGCCCGGAGGAGGATTCCTCGTCCTTCCTGAGAAAACTGTCGACCGCATAGGCAATCACCCGCGACAGGAAGACCACGAAGGTGTTCACTACCCCCTGGATCAGGGTCAGCGTCACCATGTCGCCATTGGCGATGTGTGCCACTTCATGCGCCAGTACCGCCTCGACCTCTTCACGGCTCATGCTTTGCAACAGCCCGGTCGAGACAGCCACCAACGAACTGTTCTTGGTCGCCCCGGTAGCAAAGGCATTCGGCTCACCTTCATAAATCGCCACCTCCGGCATCGGCAGGCCGGCACGCCCGGCGAGCCGGGAAACCGTATCGACCAACCACAGTTCGGTCGAGGTAGAGGGGTTCTCGATCACCTGCGCACCGGTGCTCCATTTCGCCATCGGCTTGGACATCAGCAGGGAAATGAAGGCCCCGCCGAAGCCGATTACACCGGCAAAGGCCAGCAACATGCCAAGGTTGAGACCGTTGGCTGTCAGGAAGCGATTGACCCCCAGAAGGCTGGTTACCAAGCCGAGGACCAACATCACTGCAATATTGGTTGCAAGGAAAAGCAGAACACGTTTCATCTCGTTCTCCTGAAAAAATTAGGGACGGCGCGATGCTAACGCATTGCGCAAACAACAAAAACAGCAGCAAAATGAGTGAAATTACGTTTTTATCGAAGAAAAAATGCAGAACCTCAACTACAAACACCTGCACTACTTCTGGGTCGTCGCCCAAGAAGGCAGCATCACCCGCGCGGCCGAACGTCTCGGCGTCGCAATCCAGACCATCAGCGGACAACTCTCGCTACTTGAAGGGCAACTCGGCAAGGCACTCTTCGTGCCGCAGGGGCGGGGCCTGGCGCTCAGCGAAGTAGGACGCATGGTGCAAGGCTACGCCGACCAAATTTTCCAGCTAGGCGAAGCCCTGCTCGACGCAGTGCAACAGCACGATAGCAGCGGCATTTTGCGCCTGCGCGCCGGCATTACGGACGGGATTCCCAAACTACTGGCCTATCAACTCCTGAACACCCTGGTGACAGCCCCCGGAGAACTGCGCCTGATTTGCGAAGAGGACGAATTCGACGACCTGCTGGCCGACCTGGCCCTGCACCGCCTCGATGTGGTTCTCACCGACCGACCCGCCCCCGGGGGCAGCAACCTCAAACTGTTCAGCACTCAACTGGGCGATTTTGCCACTGGTCTTTTCGCCAGCGAGGAACTGGCCAAGCGCCACGCGGCGAATTTTCCCGCCTCGCTCGACGCCGCGCCGCTACTGCTCCCCAGCCGCCACCACGCGCTGCGCGCACGCATCGACCGCTGGCTGGAAAACCTGCAACAGGAATACAAGGTTCGCCCCCGCATCGTCGGCGAATTCGAAGACAACGCCCTGCTCAATACCTTCGGCCGCGGAGGTCTCGGTTTGTTCCCGGCACCGCTGGCGCTGGCAGCGCAGGTAAGCCAGCAGCTCAATGCCCTCCGCATCGGCGAAATGCAGGGTGTCAGCGAGCAGATCTACGCCATTTCAAGCGAACGGCGCATCCGCCATCCGGCCGTCGAAGCCTTGTGTCAGGTCAAGATTGCGTGATCGATGCTCAATCGCCAAAACGGCGCAAGCCTTCGAGGTCGAGAACATTGATCCCACCATACTCGCTGCGCACCAGGCCGGCATCTTCGAGCACCTTGATTGCCTGGTTCGCCCTCTGGCGCGAAACCCCCGCCAGATAACCCAGCTCTTCCTGCGAAATCTGTAACAAGCGACGGGTCCCCGGATAGAGCACGGGGTTGAACAAAGCGGCCAGGCCCCGGGCGATACGGGCATCGGTATCGAGCAGGCGCTCGTTTTCCATCATCCCGATAAACTGGCCCAGGCGCTCGTTGAGCTGAGTGATCAGGTAGCGGTTGAAACCAATGCTGTGGTCAAGCAACCATAGAAAAGTGCTTTTGTTCATGAACGCCACCCGCGATTCGCGAATCGCCATCACGTCGTAGCGGCGCGCCTCGCTTTTCAGCAACGAGCCCTCGCCGAACCAGGCTCCGTCGCTGATACCAGTAAAGGAGGTTGTCTTGCCGGTCGTCCAGTGGCTAGCCATTTTACCCAGACCACTGACCATCCCCATCCAGTAATCGACCGGCTCGCCTTTCATGCAGACGAAAGCGCCGGCGGCGTAACTACGCTCGAAAATGCCGGCAAGGGCACGCTCGATCTCGTCTTCGCTCAATGTCCGTCCCCATTGCGAGGAGCGGAGCAGATCTTCCGCTGTTCTCAAATTTTTTCCTGGATTGTCCGCCGGACGACAATTATAAGCTGAGCCCTTCCCTACACTGAATCAACCAATGGTCAATGACGTTTTGCTGCGCTGCAAGGTTTACGCAAGTCAAGGTCGTGGTCAGAATGCATCAACCATTCAAAACGAACGTTAGACCGCACCCCGAAAGTGCGGCATGAGGAGACACTAAATGCCGACGCAGGCGAATTACGCCGCGCTGGATGGTTTGCACACCTTCCCGCGGCTGCTTTTCAACCATGCCCGTACCCGGCCGAATGCGCCAGCAATGCGGGAAAAATATCTTGGCATCTGGCAGACCTGGTCCTGGAGCGAAGTTGCCGAACGCGTCCGTGCTCTCGCCTGCGGCTTGTCGGAGCTCGGTTTCAAGCGTGGCGACAATCTTGCCATCATCGGTGACAACCGACCGCACCTGTACATGATGATGACCGCGGCGCAATGTCTTGGCGGCGTGCCCGTGCCGCTTTACCAGGATGCCGTGGCTGCCGAGATGCTCTTCGTCCTGCAGGATGCCAGCATCCGCTTTGCCATCGTCGAGGACCAGGAACAGGTCGACAAACTGCTCGAAATCCGCGAGCAGCTCCCGGCTCTGGAACATATCGTCTACGACGACCCTCGTGGCATGCGGCACTACAATCAGACCTTCCTGCATGACATCCACGCCTTGATGGAAATGGGGCGGATTCATGATCGCAACCACCCGGATTTTCTCAATGGCGAAGTTGAAAAAGGCCATTACGACGATACCTCGGTGATGCTTTACACCTCGGGCACCACCGGCAAGCCCAAGGGGGTCTGCCAAACACACACCGCGTTCATCGCCGCGGCCCAGGGTGGCGTTCAGGTCGACCGCATGGGTGCGGATGGCGACATCCTTTCCTACCTGCCCATGGCCTGGGTCGGCGATCACCTTTTTTCCTACGCTCAGGCGCTGGTTGCCGGCTTCACCATCAACTGCCCGGAATCCGGCGATACCGTGATGAGCGACCTGCGCGAGATCGGGCCGACCTATTACTTCGCCCCACCCCGCGTTTTCGAGAGTCTGCTGACCTCGGTCATGATTCGCATGGAGGATGCCGGCAAGCTGAAATACCGGATGTTCCACCATTTCATGGAAGTGGCGAAACGTTGCGGCGCCGACATCCTCGACGGCAAGTCGGTCGCCTTTGGCGAACGCATGCAGTACGCACTGGGCAACCTGCTGGTTTACGGGCCGTTGCGCAATGTGCTCGGCATGAGCCGCATCAAGGTGGCCTACACCGCCGGCGCGGCCATCGGCCCCGACCTGTTCAAGTTTTACCGCTCGATCGGAATCAATCTGAAGCAGTTCTACGGTCAGACCGAAACCTGCGCCTACGTCTGCATGCAGCCCGACAGCCAGATCAAATTCGACTCGGTCGGCCAGCCAGCACCCGGCGTCGACATTAAGATTGCCGACAACGGCGAAGTGCTGGTCAAAGGCCCGATGCTGCTCAAGGAGTACTACAAGCGCCCGGATGCCACCGCCGAATCGATCAATGGCGACGGCTATTTTCTCACCGGCGATGCCGGCTTCCTCGACGAAGACGGTCACCTGAAGATCATCGACCGCGCCAAGGATGTCGGCAAACTGTCCAACGGGGCGATGTTCGCGCCCAACTACATCGAGAACAAGCTCAAGTTCTTCCAGTACGTCAAGGAAGCCGTCTGCTTCGGCGCCAACCGGGAACAGGTCTGCGCCTTCATCAACATCGACATGGGGGCGGTCGGCAACTGGGCCGAACGGCGCGGGATCGCCTATGCCGGCTACACCGATCTGGCCTGCAAGATTGAGGTTCTCGAACTGCTCCGCGAATGTATCGAGCAGGTCAATGCCGATCTGGTGCACGACACGATGATGGCCGACTCACAGGTTCATCGTTTCCTGATTCTGCACAAGGAACTGGACCCCGACGACGACGAACTGACCCGCACCCGCAAGGTTCGGCGCAACTTCGTTGCCGAGAAATACAAGGTGCTGATCGACGCCCTCTACGAAGGCAAGACGAATCAGTTCATCGAAACCGAGGTCAAGTTCGAGGACGGTCGTCGCGGCAAGGTATCCGCCGACCTCAAAATCGTCGACGCCAAGACCTTCCCGATCGCGAAAAAGGCTGCCTGACATGTCCAAGAAAATAGGCGACGTCATTCTCGACCTGCAGAATATTTCCCTGCGCTTCGGCGGCGTCAAGGCGCTAACCGACATTTCCTTCGACGTCCGCGAACACGAAATCCGCTCGATCATCGGCCCCAACGGGGCCGGCAAGAGTTCGATGCTGAACGTCATCAACGGCGTTTACCACCCACAGGACGGCAAAATTTTCTGGCACGGTCAGGAACGCCGGAAGATGGAGCCGCACATGGCGGCGCAGCAGAATATCGCGCGCACCTTCCAGAACATCGCGCTGTTCAAGGGCATGAGCGTGCTCGACAACATCATGACCGGGCGCATTACCAAGATGAAGTCCAACTTCATCGAGCATGCGCTGTGGTTTGGCCGGGCCAAGAATGAAGAGCTGGAACACCGGCGCAAGGTCGAAGAGGTGATCGACTTCCTGGAAATCCAGCACATCCGCAAAACCCCGGTCGGACGCCTGCCCTACGGCCTGCAGAAGCGCGTCGAACTGGGTCGGGCACTGGCTGCCGAACCGTCGATGCTGCTGCTCGACGAGCCGATGGCGGGCATGAACGTCGAGGAGAAGCAGGACATGTGCCGCTTCATCCTCGACGTCAATGACCAGTTCGGGACCACCATCGTCCTGATCGAACACGACATGGGCGTGGTCATGGATATTTCCGACCGCGTCGTCGTACTCGACTACGGCAAGAAAATCGGCGACGGACTGCCCGACGACGTGAAAAACAACGAAGACGTGATCCGCGCCTATCTCGGCGCCGGACACTAAGGAGACAGGCAGATGAACTTCTTTTTTGAAGTCCTGATTGGCGGGCTACTGTCCGGCGTCATGTACGCCCTGGTAGCCCTCGGTTTCGTGATGATCTACAAAGCCTCCGGCGTCTTCAATTTCGCCCAGGGCGCAATGGTCTACCTGGCTGCGCTATCGGTCGTCGGCTGCATGGAGAAAGGTGCGCCACTGTGGCTGGCGGTCATCCTCGCCTTTGCGATCATGACCCTGTTCGGCATCGCGACCGAAAAATTCGTGCTGCGCAAGCTGGTCAACCAGCCGCCGATCGCGCTGTTCATGGCCACCATCGGCCTGGCTTTCTTCATCGAAGGCCTGGCACCGATGATTTTCGGCTCCGAACCGCGGGCACTGGATGTCGGCATCGTCGACGAACCGATCGAGTACATCCTCGAAAATTTCAACATGGTGATTTCCCGCTTCGACCTGGTCGCCGCGCTGGTCGCCTCGGTTCTGGTCGCGACGCTGGCGCTGTTCTTCCAATACACCCGGATCGGCCGGGCGCTGCGTGCCGTCGCCGACGATCACCAGGCTGCGCTGTCGATCGGCATTCCTCTGCAGAACATCTGGGCCATCGTCTGGGGCGTCGCCGGCTTTGTCGCACTGGTTGCCGGGATGATGTGGGGTGCCCGCAACGGAGTCCAGTTCGCGCTCACTTTCACCGCGCTGAAAGCCTTGCCGGTGCTGATCCTCGGTGGCTTCACCTCGGTTCCTGGCGCAATCGTCGGCGGACTGATCATCGGCGCATCGGAAAAACTGGCCGAGATCTACATTCCGCCGGTGATGCAGAACCTGTTCGGCGGCAACTTCGGCGGTATCGAAGGCTGGTTCCCCTACGTTCTCGCCCTGCTCTTCCTGCTGGTTCGCCCGGAAGGCCTGTTCGGCGAGAAGCATATCGACCGCGTGTAACGCCTTTGCTCCCCGAGCAAATACTAGCGAATAAGGACTAAAAAACATGCTTTATCGTGAAGCCGGTCAATTCAAGACCACTTACGCGGCCGACCAGCAGCTATTCCCGATCCGCCAAGACCGGATCGGGGTCATTACCCTGCTGCTGATCGCCTTCATCGGAGTACCGTTGTTCGCCAGTGAATACTGGTTCTCGGCGATCCTGATCCCCTTCCTGATTTTTTTCCTGGCGGCGCTCGGGCTCAACATCCTGACCGGTTACGCCGGCCAGCTGTCGCTCGGCTCGGCCGCTTTCATGGCTGTCGGTGCCTATGCGGCGTACAACTTCCAGTTGCGGATCGAAGGGATCCCGATCCTGATCTCCTTCCTCTGCGGCGGTCTCACCGCAGCCGCCGTCGGTATCCTCTTCGGACTGCCGTCGCTGCGGATCAAGGGTTTCTACCTCGCCGTGGCCACCCTGGCCGCCCAGTTCTTCATCGTCTGGTGCCTGACCAAATTCCCCTGGCTGTCGAACAACTCCTCGTCAGGCGTGATTTCAACCCAGCAACTGATCATCTTCGGTCATGAGCTGAAGACGCCGACCGAAAAATACCTGTTGGTCCTGTCGATCGTGGTTGTACTGGCCCTGGCCGCGAAGAACCTGGTCCGCTCATCGACCGGCCGCGCCTGGATGGCGGTTCGCGACATGGACGTGGCGGCTTCGGTGATCGGCATCCGCCTGATGCCGACCAAGCTGCTCGCCTTTGCCATCAGCTCCTTCTACTGCGGTGTCGCCGGTGCCCTCTACGCCTTCTGCTACCTCGGCTCGGTCGAACCGGATGGCTTCTCGCTCGACATGTCGTTCAAGATCCTGTTCATGATCATCATCGGCGGAGTCGGCTCGATCATGGGCAGCTTCCTCGGTGCTGCCTTCATCCTGCTGCTGCCGATCCTGCTCGACGTGCTGCTGCCCTTCTTTGCCGGCCTCTTCGGCCTCCCGTTCTCGAGCGCCACGGTCTCGCACATCCAGATCCTGATTTTCGGCGCATTGATCATGTTCTTCCTGATCGTCGAGCCGCACGGGCTTGCCCGCCTGTGGCAGATCACCAAGGAGAAACTGCGTTTGTGGCCCTTCCCACACTGAGGACTGGTCATTTTCGACACGGCGACCGCTGGTCGCCGCCATTTGCAACATTGGAGGAGACATTAAAGATGATTAAAACCTGCAAACCCGTTCTCGCTGCCGCCACCCTGGCCATTGCCATGCTGTCGCAAAATGCGCTGGCTGCCGAAGAACAGTTTTTCCCGATGACCAGCTATCGCGTCGGCCCCTACGGTGCCAACGGCCAATCCTTCTACGGCGGCTTCATCGACTACCTGAATTACGTCAACCTCACGGAGAAGGGCGTCAATGGCGTCACCCTGACCTACGAGGAGTGCGAGACCGAATACAACAACGCCAAAGGCGTCGAATGCTACGAGCGGCTGAAGGGCAAGGCCGCCAAATCGGCCGGTCCGATCCACACCATGTCCACCGGCATCTCCTACGCGCTGATCGACAAATCAGCGCAGGACAAGCTGCCGCTGGCGATGATGGGCTACGGCCGTACCGACGCGGTTGACGGCTCGGTCTTCCCGTACGCCTTCCCGCTGGTCACGACCTACCAGATGCAAGCCTCGGCCATCGTCAAGTTCATCAAGGAAAAGATGGGCGGCAACCTGGCCGGCAAGAAGATCGTCTATCTCTATCATGACTCGGCCTACGGCAAGGAAGCGATCATCGCGCTCGAAGCCGAAGCCTCGCTCAACAAGTTCCAGCTGGTGCAGATCCCGGTCGCCCACCCGGGTAACGAGCAGGGTGCCCAATGGCTGAAGATCCGCCAGGAAAAGCCCGATTTCGTCGTTTTCTGGGGCTGGGGTGTGATGAACCAGACCGCACTGAAGGCGGCCCAGAAGGTCGGTTTCCCGCGTGACAAGATGATTGGATCGTGGTGGACCGGCTCGGAAGAGGACGTGGTTCCTGCAGGCGAATCGGCCAAGGGCTACATGGCCGCAACTTGGAACGTCGCCGGCAAGAACGTGCCGCTGATTGCCGACATCGAGAAGACCGTTTATGGCGCAGGCAAGGGCAACCTCAGCGACAAGGCCAAGATCGGCACCATCCTCTATAACCGCGGGGTTTCTGCCGCCGTGCTCTCGGTCGAAGCAATCCGCAAGGGCCAGGAAAAGTATGGCAAGGGCAAGGCACTGAACGGCGAACAAACCCGCTGGGCGCTGGAAAATCTGAACATCACCGAAGACCGCCTGAAGCAGATCGGCGCCACCGACCTGCTGCCGGAAATCAAGACCTCGTGCGACAACCACGAAGGCTCGGGCAAGGTCAAGATCCAGCAGTGGGACGGCGACAAGTGGGTTCCGGTTTCCGGCTGGATCGAGGGTAACAAGGCCCTGATCCACCCGCTGTTCCAAGCCTCCGCCAAGCAGTACGCGAAGGAAAAGGGCATCACCCCGCGCGACTGCTCGAAAGAGAAATAAGGATCGAGGATCGAGGATCGAGGATCGAGGATCGAGGATCGAGGATTGAGGATTGAGTCAAAACTCAAAACCCTCGATCCTCCATCCTCGATCCTAAAGAACACCAGGATTGCCATGACTACACAAACCACTACTGCCGCCAGCGATCACTACCTCAGCATCAACAACATCGAGGTCATTTACGACCACGTGATTCTGGTGCTCAAGGGCGTTTCGTTGAGTGTCCCCAAAGGCAAGATCGTGGCCCTGCTGGGGGCCAACGGCGCCGGCAAATCGACGACGCTGAAGGCGATCTCCAACCTGCTGCATGCCGAGCGCGGCGATGTCACCAAGGGCTCGGTCGAATACAAGGGCCAGCGCGTCGACCAGCTGACCCCCAACGAACTGGTCAAGCGCGGCGTCATCCAGGTGATGGAAGGACGCCACTGCTTCGGCCACCTGACGATCGAGGAAAACCTGCTGACCGGCGCCTACACCCGTTCGATTTCGCGCGGCCAGTTGAAGGAAAACCTGGAGAAGGTCTATCACTACTTCCCGCGGTTGAAGACCCGCCGGACCTCTCAGGCCGGCTACACCTCGGGCGGCGAGCAACAGATGTGCGCAATCGGCCGGGCACTGATGGCGAACCCCGAGATGGTGCTGCTCGACGAGCCCTCGATGGGTCTGGCACCACAGATCGTCGAAGAGGTCTTCGAGATCGTCAAGGATCTCAACAGCCGCGAGAACATCAGCTTCCTGCTCGCCGAACAAAACACCATGGTCGCGCTGAAGTACGCCGATTTCGGCTACATCCTGGAAAACGGCCGGGTGGTGATGGAAGGCGATGCCGAAGACCTGCGCACCAATGAGGACGTCAAGGAGTTCTACCTTGGACTCTCGTCGGCCGGGCGCAAATCCTTCAAGGAAGTGAAGCACTACCGGCGCCGCAAGCGCTGGCTTTCCTGACCCGCCCCCAGTCATTCCCCGCAAACAGCTTCGACCACGCCGCCCAGGTGGCGTGGCGGCGCCGGTTTGCCCCACTTTTCCCTGAAACCTCGCCGGCGAGGCAAAAAACCGCCATTTCCACGGTCGACCGCAGAAAACGGAGAAAACGACATGAGCTATTACGACCCGCTCGAAACCCGCAGCCCCGCGGAACGCGAAGCCGACCTGCTCGACAGGCTCGCCCGCCAGGTTGCGCATGCCAGGGAACACAGCCCTTATTACGCCCGGCACCTTGCCGATTTCGACCCCGCCAGTTGCAGCACGCGGGCGGCACTGGCCAAACTGCCACTGACGCGCAAGCGCGAGCTGATCGACCTGCAGAAGCAGACGCCCCCCTTCGGCGGACTCAATGCCCTCGCCGGTGGCCATGCACGGCGTGTTTTTGCCTCCCCCGGACCGATCTACGAATTGCAGGGTAACGACACCGATCACTGGCGCATGGCGCGTGTCCTGCATGCAGCGGGGTTTCGGCGAGGTCACCTGATCCATAACTGTTTCTCCTACCACTTCACGCCCGGAGCCTTCATTTTCGAGGGGGGTGCCCGCAAGCTCGGATGTGCGATCTTTCCCGGGGGGGTCGGGCAGACTGAACAGCAAGTCCAGGCCATGGTCGACCTGCGCCCGGACGGATATGTCGGCACCCCCTCATTCCTCCGGATCATCGTCGAGAAAGCCGAGGAAAGCGGGGCCGACATTTCCTCGCTGAAGAAAGCCGTGGTTTCCGGCGAAGCCCTGCCCGGCATCACCCGCCACTGGCTGGCCGAACGCGGCATCGCCGTCCGCCAGTGCTACGCCACGGCCGAGATCGGTGCCATTGCCTACGAAACCGAGATGGGTTCCGGTCTCGTCGTCGAGGAGGAACTGCTGGTCGAAATTGTCCGCCCCGGTAGTGGCGACCCGGTTCCCGACGGCGAAGTCGGCGAAGTGGTCGTCACCGGCTTCAATGCTGATTATCCGCTGATCCGTTTCGCTACCGGCGACCTCTCCGCCATTCTTCCCGGCCCCTCGCCCTGCGGCCGCAGCAATATCCGGCTCAAGGGGTGGCTGGGACGCGCCGACCAGACGACCAAGGTCAAAGGCATGTTCGTGCATCCCGAACAAATTACCGAAATTGCCCGACGTTTCCCGGAGATCGGGCGCATGCGGCTGGTGGTCGAAAATCCTGGCGGGCAGGATCGCATGACGCTGCATTGCGAGACCGGGAGCATCGGCGATGGATTGGAAAGCCGCCTCCTGAGTAGCTTGCGCGAAGTCACCAAGTTACGCGGCGAGCTACGCTTTTCCGCTCCAGGGGACTTGCCGAACGACGGCAAGGTGATTGAAGATTGCCGGGTTTATTGACCCGGTATTGTCCTTCATGCGCACGCTTGCCTTTTTTTTCCGTCTGATCGCCCTTTCCTGCATCCACCTCCCGCTCGCGACCCAGGCGGGAGCACCCGCCTTGCGGCCGTCGGCGGAACTGCTGTTCAAGCATCCAGAACTCTTGCAGCCGGGGCAATGCGTACTCTATGAGGAAGGCAGGGAAGGCTGGATGCAGAGCGAACCGCAGTATTACCTGCGGGGCGAGGTGATAAGTGCGGAAATCCGCCGGCAAACCGTCGTCGCCTGCCCGGATTTTCCCGGCAAGAATTGCAAGTCTTACCCACGTGAAGGATACAAGCGCCTGCTCCTCGCCCCCCCTTGCGGCGAGCGGGCAGAGAGCGAGCGGCAGCAACAGGTCGGAATGGTGCGCATACGCGTACAAGACTGGGAAACGCCTCACGAACGCAAGGCGGAAAATGCCGGTCGCCTGTGGCGCGGCAAGTTCATCGACCACCCATTGGAACGCGACCTGGAAATCGAGCTCGAGGCCGATCTGCTCGGCCCCTGTCGCAACGAATAAAGCGGCGCACATGCCGCGACCGCCCGAAGGCATCGCGCAATCCGGCAGTACCCAAAGAGGAAAAAACATGCAGACAAAGCCTGAATCCGGCTGCGGCCCGCTCTCCGGGATTCGCATCCTCGACCTGACCCGACTCCTGCCCGGCCCGGTGGCCACGCTCCATCTGGCCGACCTCGGCGCCGACGTCATCAAGATCGAAGACCCAGGCGCAGGCGACTACGCCCGCAGCCTAGGCACTGGAAAAACCACCGACGGCAAGGACAGTGCCTATTTCCGCATGATCAACCGCAACAAGCGCGGCCTCTGTCTCGACCTGAAGCAGCCCGTGGGTGTCGAGGTCTTTCTGCGCCTGGCCCGCGACGCCGATGTGATCATTGAAAGTTTCCGCCCCGGCGTCGTCGACAAACTCGGTATCGGCTACAACACGGTTGCAGCGCTCAATCCGCGCATCGTCTACTGCGCAATCAGCGGCTACGGTCAGGACGGTCCCTATCGCGACCTTGCCGGACACGACATCAACTATCTCGGCTACGCCGGCATCCTCGGCCAGATCGGCCGCACTGGCGGCGATCCGGCGATTCCCAATATCCAGATTGCCGATCTGCTCGGCGGCGCGCTGACCGCCACCACCGGCATTCTCGCCGCCGTCATCGAGGCGCAACGCACTAGGCGCGGACGTCACGTCGATGTAGCGATGACCGACAGCGTCCTCGCCCACACCTATTTCGCGATGTTGCGCCTGGCAGAGTCCGGGCATGCGGCACCCGCCGGCGGCGATGTCTTGTCCGGAGGGCTGCCATGCTACGCCGTCTATCGCTGCCGCGATGGACGACATATGGCAGTCGGCGCGCTCGAGGAAAAATTCTGGCAAGGCTGCTGCAAGGTTCTCGAACGGCCCGACTGGCTTGCCCGCCAATTCGACCCGGAACTGCGCGAAGACATGGCGCAATTGTTCGCCACGCGCGGGCGCGATGAGTGGGCCAGTCGCTTTGCCACGGTCGACTGCTGCGTGACCCCGATTTTGTCGCCGGAGGAAGCCCTGGAAAATGAACAGATCGTCGCCCGCCGCATGGTCATCCGCCAGCACCCGGCCGACCCGGAGCTCACCCAGTTCGCCCCGCCGTTCAGGTTGTCGCAGCACGAATTCGCAATCCGTCGGCCCGCGCCGCGCAGTGGCGAGCACAACCGGGAAATCCTGCATCAAGCCGGCTATGGCGATAGCGACATCGAACGTCTGCAAGAGGGCGGCATCCTCGGCCACACTGGCTGAACCCGCCGGCTCCCGATGCCTGCGGACATCCACAATGCCCGCCGGCCGCCACCTGCTTAAAATGCGGGAATGACCACGACCCTGCTCCTGCTCCCGGATTTTGCCTTGATCCTGCTCGGCGCCGGCATCCGCCGCTGGATGGGTCTCGGCGACCACTTCTGGAATGGCGTCGAAAAACTGGTTTATTTCATCCTTTTTCCCGCACTGCTGGTCAACGCCATTCTGCGGACCCGGCTCGACCTCCTCGCCGCCCTGCCGCTACTGGCCACCGCGTTTGCCACCATGGGTGCCGGCATGCTGCTCGGACTGCTGCCGAAAATCCTGCTTCACATGCCGGCACTCACGTTTGCCTCGATGTTTCAGTGTGCCTACCGTTTCAATTCCTATATCGCCCTGGCGATTGCCGGCATGCTGTTCGGCGCACCGGGGATTGCGACCATGGGGCTGATCGTCGGTGCCGCCGTGCCGCTGGCCAACCTGGTTTCGGTCTGGATGCTTGCCCGCCACGGCAGCAGCGGACTCTGGCGGGAGGTAGCGAAAAATCCTCTGATCTGGGCAACCGCCGCCGGCTTCGCCCTCAATCTTGCCGGTTTTGCCCCGCCGGCCCCGGTACAAGCCTTCCTCGCCCGTCTGGCCGACGCCTCGATTGCCCTTGGCCTGATTACGGTCGGAGCCGCGCTACGCCTGGAAAACACACCCGGCGTCCGCTCTTTTGCCATCTGGCTCCTTGCCGTCAAGCTCCTGCTACTCCCGCTGGTGGCGACCCTGATCGCAGCCCGGCTGGGGCTGGACGGCCTGCACCGACAGATCGTCGTCCTCTTTGCCGCCTTGCCTACGGCCTCCTCGGCCTACATCCTGGCCATGCGCATGGGGGGCGATGGGCGCAGCGTCGCCTGGCTGATCTCGGCAACGACCCTGGGCGCGATGCTCACGCTGCCGCTCTGGGCCACCTGGCTCGGACACGGCTACTGAGTACCGCCGAATACCTGGCGGAGCGGCGAATACGCTCACCCGCGACCGACGAGAACAGCACAGCCACCGCCCCCCTGAACTGGCTCAGGGCATGCGCCGCTTGGCCAGACGCAACAACTGCACCAATTGCCCCGATAGATTCTCGAATTCGCCAAGGAGCAGTTCAAGCTCGTCGAGCGCATCCTGACGGTTGATTTTCTCCGCAAGGTCTCCGGCTATTTCGTGGAAAGTCTTGTGCAGTACCTTGATCTCCTGGCTGGCATCGGGGCCGAGCAAAGCCAGCGAGGCAGGCGTATCGAGCCAGCGACCCAGCGCGCAGGCCGTATCGTCGCGCGCGCTGGCGAGATTGAAGGATTCGCGGTTTACACCCTGAATCGCCGTTTGAAACCTGACCACCCAAGTATGGTGGGCCAGGATCGCCTGATCGATACTATTCAGCGCCATGGCACGTTCTTTCGGTGGAGAGCGCACAGTATGCCGCTTTCCGCCCGCCCTTGCAGCCCCCGGAAACAGGCCCGAGCAGCAAGGACTGGCCTAAGCGGAGCGGCTGTTATACATTGAACATCTTTCGGCTGGAAAAAATCGATCATGAACATGCAAGCCCCTGTCGTATTCGGCACCGAGGATTTACTGAAAACCCTGTGCAATTCGGTCAGCCGCGTGCTGACCACGGCCACGCAGCAGCCGATTCGCTACTCCGGCATGGTGCAGAAAATCAGCAAGACCTGCCTGAAGCCCGATATCGGCTGCTTCGTACTCTTCGATGGCGGTTTTTCCGGTCTTGTCGTACTCAACTTTTCCGCCCAGGCGGCAATGGAACTCTACGAATCCTACCTGCTGAACATGGGCATGGCCCGCGAGGAACTGGCGGTCTCTTATACTTCGGACGAAGTCAGCAATGTGATGGGCGAACTGATGAACCAGATGGTCGGCGACTTCACCGGCCGCGTCGAGCGCGAACTGCAAACCCACATCACGCAGAATCAGCCGAAGATGCTGGTTATCAACAAGCAGGTCACCCTCAGCGTTGGTGCCAATCTGGATGCACCGGAAGCCCGGCGCGTCAGCTTCTTTACCGGCAAGAACAATATTTTTTACCTCGAACTGGCAGTTGACCGTACTGAATTCATCAAGATCGCCGAATTCGACCCCGAAGAAGATCGCGACAATCTGCTCGACTCGCTGGGGATGTAAAACGGCGCGGCGGCGGATGCCGGCCAAACCGGGTCCATCGCAATATCCATCGCAATATTTGGGGACTACAATTGAAGAGCATCCCAAATTTGTCATTTCTGGAGGAGTAAACCATGTCGATCAATCTTGAACAGCTGGCAACCGCCAACAAGGCGGCTGTCGAATCCCTGCAGGCGGTAGCCAATGTCGCCCTGGCCTCGGCCGAACGCATCGCCGCACTGAACCTGAGCACGGCGCGTGCCGCCATCGAGGATTCCGCTTCCGGCGCCAAGGCCGTGCTGGCCGCCAAAAACGCCAAGGAAGCCGTCGATATCCAGTCATCGCTGGCGCAGCCGGCACTGGAAAAGGCCGTCGGCTATTCGCGCTCGATTTACGAGATTGCCACCCAGGGTCAGGGCGAATTGACCAAGCTGATGGAGGCACAGTTCGCTGGTTTCCAGAAGTCCCTGGCCGAAGCCGTCCAGCAATCCGCCCGCTCGCTGCCGCAGGGCACCGTGGGTGGCTTCGGCGGAATTCAGTCCGCGGTCGACAACATGAACTCTTCATTTTCCCGAATGAACGAAATGAGCCGGCAGTTTGCCGAACTGGCGCAGGCCAATTTTTCTGCCGTGACACAAGCGGCGGAAGCGATGACCAAGGGTGTGCGTAAATAAGTTTCGCCACGCCCCCCGGCCGCCCCGGAGGAAAATTGTGCACAGCAACAACAATGATTACTGACCGTTACAGACTGCAACAAAATAATTGCTGCATCGCACAAGAGCCTGCTGCATAATGCGCTCTGTCTCCTCCATTTCCAAGAATGGATTTATGCCCGCCTTGTGCGGGCATTTTTTTGTCCGCGCGCGCCCCACCCTTCGCCCGACACCACGATGGAAAATACACGGCTCCGACCTCGACGGCATGCCGAATTTACTCATTTAGTTTATTATCGGTGAATCTTTTCCGGCCATTGAGGCCGGTTGCTGCAGGATGTTATGTATTGCCCGTGCCGGAGACGAATCATGTACAAGACGCAGGAAGCAGAAACAAGGGCCATGGAGCGTCGCCAGCAGGCACGCTACCGCATTCCCGGCACCTCGGTGCCGCCGGATAGCCTCAAGGTCGGCATCAGCGTTGTCCATAACGCCCGCCGCCACGATCTGGCTGGCGTCCTGCTCGACATTTCCGAGTCGGGATTCTGCACCCGCCTGCTGGGCGAAGCGCCCAAGCTGCCGCTGCACGACGAAGTCGAGATCGCCTGGGAAATTCACTCGCCACTTGGCCTTGCCTCCGGGCAGGCCAGCATCCGGCGACGGCACTATCATGGCGACGATCTGCTGCTCGGCTTGCACGTCGATAGCGGCACGCCAGTCCTCAAGCCGCTGGTTGACCATCTACGCTCGCACTGGAATCTCGGCTGCATCTCCCTGGATCAACACGGCCAGGCACAGGTGCATGGGCGGCTGCATTTCGACACGGCACGCCAGTTGGTGCACCTGACACGCCGGGTGAAAAAAATCGACCTGAGCCGCTGCAACGGCATCGACGGTGCCGGTATCGGCGTCATCGACCTTGCCGTCTCGCGGGGCGTGGCCCTGACCGGCTGCTCCGGCGATGTGCGCGCCCTGCTCACGGTCGCCGGGATTTGCGGTCGCTGCGACAAACTGAATCGGGAACTGGCGACGGCCGCACCCTGAGCAGGGCAGTAGAATTCACGACACGGAGTAGTCAGCAAGAAATTAGCGACAGGCATTCATGCCTGTCGGTCAAACATGTTTGGGAAGGGGTTTGCATCCCCTCCCAAAACGGTCGCCTGAAACCCCGGCCTTCAGGCCGGGGTCGGCTCCCACCGCCCTGAAGGGCGGGGTTTCAAACCGGAGTTAGTCTTACGATGAGGCGGAAAAATGCGCGGATGGTACGGATTTTCGGCTTTTGGCACCGATGCCGATACTCGCCCGACAGCCCCTTCGGCAACACTCCGCCAGGGCATTGGCAAATCTGCGCTCACCAGCAAAAACTGCACCTGAACTGAGGTATGGGGATCAATGCGGGTCATTGTACAAAGGGTGACGGCGGCGTCCGTCACGGTCGACGGACGGATTTGCGGAAAAATCGCTGCCGGGCTGCTCCTGCTCGCCGGGTTCGAGGCCGACGACGAGGAAGCCGATCTCGAGTGGATGGCGGGCAAACTCCTGCGCCTGCGCCTGTTTTGCGATGCCGAAGGCATCATGAACCGCAGTGTGCAGGAAGTGGGCGGTGAAATTCTCGCGGTATCGCAATTCACCCTCTACGCCTCAATCAGGAAAGGCAACCGTCCGTCCTGGAATCGAGCTGCTCGCGGCGACATTTCCCAGCCTCTGTTCGAGCGTTTTGTCAGCCGGCTCGAAAGCGGCCTCGGCCGGCCCGTAGCCACGGGGATTTTTGGCGCCGACATGCAGGTGGCGCTGGTCAACGACGGGCCGGTCACCCTGAGCATCGATTCGCGCCAACCGGAATAAGGCCCTCACGGCCGACGGACGAGAAGGATGGCGCCAGCAAATTCAGGTCTGGAGTCGCCAGGCAAGCGCCAGCAGCAGAAGCAAGCCCAGCAAGGTAAAGGCCAGGCCGAAACGCCTTGCCTGGCGGGCTTTCCAGCGTTCGTCGGCGAGGTCGGCGGCGACCAGCTGGCGCAGGCGCTGGAAAGTCTGGCTGTGTTCGAGTGGGCTCATGGCACGACCTTGATCGACAAGTCCTTGATATCGCCGACGAAGTGCAGGCGTTGCTGCAATTCTCGCGTCAATTCGATGCCGTTGTCACGATCGACGCGCAAAACCAGCGAAATTCCCAGCTTGCCGGCGAGTTCGCGCCAGCGTTCAGGGCCGGCGACGAAAATCGGCTTCGAGCTTGCGTCCGACAGCGTGCCAGCGCCGCGCCCGCCCTGCCCGCCGGGAATCACCACGGTCACCGCCTGGGTGTGCTCGACCGGCTGGCCGCTGCGCGGGTCGAGCAGGTGCGAGTAGCGCTTGCCGGCGAGTTCGAAGAAGCGCTGGTAGTCGCCCGAGGTGCCGATCGCTTCGCCGTCATGCAGTTCCAGCGTCGCCAGTGGTCCCGGCTGGCGCGGGTGCTGGATGCCGACGCGCCAGGGGCGGCCGTCCTTGCTGCCGAGCGCGATGACATTGCCGCCGATGTTGATCAGCGCGTCCTTGATCCCTTGTTCGCGCAGGATTGCGGCGGCGCGGTCGAGGGCGACACCCTTCAGGTAGCCGCCGAAGTCGAGCGCGAGCAGACGCTTGCGGCTGCTCGCCCGGCCATCGGGGCCGAGCTGGAGGTCGGCGATCCCCGGCCGTTCGCGCTGCCAGGCGGCGAGCGCGGCGGGGTCGGGCAGCTGCGCCTTGAATTCCTCGGACTGGAAGCCCCACAGCGCAATCAGCCGGCCGATCCCGGGGTCGAACAGGCCTTCGCCCTGGGCGGTGAGTTGCTGCGCGTCGCGGATCAGCGCTGCCAGCTCGGGCTCGACTGGCCACGATCGACCGGCCGCCAGTGCCGAATTCAGTGCGCTCAGCTGCGATGGCTGCCAGGCATGGTAGTTCTGGTGCAGGCGGTCGAATTCGCGGAGCACGGCGGCGATGGCGCTGCGCGCACGCTCGGCTTCGCTGCCGACCACGACGACTTCGACGCGGGTGCCGAAAACATAGGCCTGCTGTTCCTGCAGCGGCGTCGGATGGCAGGCGGTGAGCAATAGCGTGCCGAGCAGCAGCCCGGCACTCAATAAACGCCGCATAGGTGTTCGATGGTGGTGATGAAGGCGCCGGCGGCGTCGAAGGCGGTTTGCTGCTTGATCTCGACCATGCAGGTCGGGCTGGTGACGTTGATTTCGGTGAGCTGATTGCCGATCACGTCGAGCCCGACCAGCAGCAGCCCGCGCTTGGCCAGGATCGGGCCGAGGTGTTCGGCGATCTGGCGGTCGTTGGGCGACAGGTCCTGGGCAACGCCGACACCGCCGACGGCGAGGTTGCCGCGCGTCTCGCCGACCTTGGGAATGCGCGCCAGGCAATACGGCACCGGTTTGCCGCCGATCAGCAGGATGCGTTTGTCGCCCTGCGCGATCTCGGGCAGGTAGCGTTGCGCCATGATCGTGCGGCGGCCCAGGCGGGTCATCGTTTCGAGGATCACGTTGCGGTTCGGGTCATTTTTCTGGATGCGAAAAATCTGGCTGCCGCCCATCCCGTCGAGCGGCTTGACGATCACGTCGTGTTCTTCGTCAATGAAGTGCTGCAACTGGGCGATGTCGCGGGCGACCAGGGTGGGTGGGATGAAGTCGGCGAACTCCATGATCGCCAGTTTTTCCGAATGCTCGCGCAGCGCCCGCGGTCGGTTGAAGACGCGCACGCCTTCGGCTTCGGCGCGTTCGAGCAGCCAGGTCGCGGCCAGGTATTCGGCGTCGAAGGGCGGGTCCTTGCGCATGATCACGACGTCGAAGGAATTCAGCAGCAGCCAGTCGCGGCCGGTTTCGCGATACCAGTCGTGATCGTCAGGGCGCGGGTGCAGATGCATCGCCAGGCCGAACACGCCGCCGCTCTGGCCAGGCTCGGGGCGCCGCCAGCCGAGGGTGTGGGCCTCGATGGCGAAGACCTCGTGGCCGTGCTTCTCGGTCGCGCGCATCATCGCAATGGTCGAATCCTTCCACGGCTTGAGGCTGTGCAGGGGGTCGATCACGAAGGCGAACTTGAGGGTCTGGCTGCGTCCGCCGAGCAGGTGTTTCTCGAAATGTAGCTGTTGTCCCATGCCCGCTCAGACTGCGTCCGGCGCCGTCCGTTCCAGCTCCAGCGCGGCGGCGAGGCAGGCCAGGCGGCCGACGACGCCGTAGGCATAGAAGCGGTTGGGCGGCGAATCGGGGTTGCCGCAGCGGTAGTCGGGCAGGTTGCAGCCGGTTTCGAAGGCCAGCGGCTCGAAGTGCATCCCCGGCGCGTTGAGGTTTTCGTCCTTGCCCCGGCCGCTATGCACGCGGTAGAAACCGCCGACGACGTAGCGGTCGATCATGTACACCACCGGCTCGGCGACGCCTTCATTGACCGTTTCGAAGGAATGTACGCCTTCCTGGATGATCACCTCGGAGACTTCCAGGCCTTCCTTGACCACGCTCATCTTGTTGCGCTGCTTGCGGTTCAAGGCGATCACCTCGTCGGCGTCGCGCACCGTCATCACCCCCATGCCGTAGGTGCCGGCATCGGCCTTGACCACCACGTAGGGCGTCTCGTTGATGCCGTATTCCTTGTACTTCTCGCGCACGATGTCGAGCACGGCGGCGACGTTGGCGGCCAGGCATTCCTCGCCCTGGCGCTCGTGGAAATTGATCGAGCGGCAGACCGAGAAGGCCGGATTGATCCGCCACGGATCAATCCCGATCTCCTTGGCAAAGGTGTTGGCGACCTCGTCGTAGGCGGCGAAGTGGTTGGACTTGCGGCGCACCGCCCAGCCAGCATGCACCGGCGGCAGCACGAACTGTTCGTCCAGCCCCTGCAGGATGGCCGGGATGCCGGCCGACAAGTCGTTGTTGAGCAGGATCGCGCAGGGCTCGAAGCCGGCGACGCCGATCCGGTTGCCCTTGCGCACCAGCGGTTCGAGCAACAAATTCTGGCCATTCGGCAGGTCGACCGTGAGCGGCGCCTGCAGGTCGGGGATCAGGCTACCGATGCGCACGTTGAGCCCGGTCTGGGTCAGGATGGCGGCGATCTGGGCAACGTTTTGCAGGTAAAAGGCGTTACGCGTGTGGTTTTCCGGGATCAGCAGCAGGCTGCGCGCTTCCGGGCAGAATTTTTCAATCGCGCTCATCGCCGCCTGCACGCACAAGGGCAGGAAGGCCGGATTCAGGTTGTTGAAGCCGCCAGGAAACAGGTTGGTATCGACCGGCGCCAGCTTGAAGCCGGAATTGCGCAGATCGACCGAGGAGTAGAAGGGGGGCGTGTGTTCCAGCCACTGGCCGCGCAACCAGTGCTCGATCTGCGGGCTGGCCGCGAGAAAACGGCGTTCGAGTTCGAGCAGGGGACCGCTCAGCGCGGTGGTGAGATGTGGAACCATGAATCAGCCTTGCCTTGCGGCGGAAAGAAGTCGGAAAGCATCTTACAGCGGGCTTTCTTATATGGGGATGAAAGCGCCAGCTTCAATGCCCACGGTCGACCGGCGAAAGCAGGTAAAATTGCCGACTATTTTGCGTTTATTTCAGAGATCGGAAACACCGTGCTCGTCGCCGCCAACATTACCATGCAATTCGGGGTCAAGCCCCTGTTCGAGAACGTCAACGTCAAGTTCGGCGAAGGCTATCGCTACGGCCTGATCGGGGCCAACGGCGCCGGCAAATCCACCTTCATGAAGATCCTCTGCGGCGCGCTCGAACCGTCGGCCGGCAACGTTTCCAAGGACGTCCATGAGCGCATGGCCTACCTCAAGCAGGACCAGTTCGCCTACGAAGACATGCGCGTGCTCGACGTGGTGATGATGGGCCACGAGGAACTGTGGGCGGCGATCCAGGAACGCGACGCGATCTACGCCAACCCGGAAGCGAGCGAAGACGACTACATGCGCGCCGCCGAACTCGAAGGCAAGGTCGGCGAATACGACGGCTACACCGCCGAATCGCGCGCCGGCGAACTGCTGCTCGGCGTCGGCATCCCGACCTCGCAGCACAACGGCCCGATGAGCGAAGTCGCCCCCGGCTGGAAGCTGCGCGTGCTGCTCTGCCAGGCGCTGTTCGCCAACCCGGACATCCTGCTCCTCGACGAACCGACCAACAACCTCGACATCAACACCATCCGCTGGCTGGAAGACGTGTTGAACGGCCGTGACTCGACGATGATCATCATCTCGCACGACCGCCACTTCCTGAACCAGGTGTGCACCCACATGGCCGACCTGGACTACGGCAAGATCACCACCTACGCCGGCAACTACGACGACTTCATGGAAGCCGCGCAGCAGGCCCGCGAGCGCCAGCAGAACGCCAACGCCAAGGCCAAGGAACGGATCGCCGAACTGCAGACCTTCGTCCGCCGCTTCTCGGCCAACGCCTCCAAGGCCAAGCAGGCGACCAGCCGTCTCAAGCTGATCGACAAACTCAAGCCGGAAGACGTCAAACCCTCGTCGCGCCAGTACCCGTGGATCCGCTTCGAGCACGACGACAAGCAGAAGCTGCACCGCCAGGCGGTCGAGATCGAAAACCTCTCCTTCGCCTACGAAGGCAGCGAGCGCAAGATCTTCAACAACCTGACCCTGACCATCAACGGCGGCGAGCGCATCGCCGTGATCGGTGAAAACGGCGTCGGTAAAACCACCTTCCTCAAGCTGCTGATGGGCGAACTGCAGCCGCAGTTCGGCAGCCTCAAATGGGCCGAAAAGGCCAAGCCCGGCTACTACGCGCAGGACCACAGCGCCGAATTCGCCAACGGCGAAAGCCTCACCGACTGGATCATCGGCTACGCCCGCGCCTCGGTCGAAGAAGGCGGCGACCTGGAAACCCTGATCCGTGGCACCCTCGGCCGCCTGCTCTTCTCCGGCGACGAACAGAAAAAGCCGGTCAACGTCATCTCCGGCGGCGAACAAGGCCGCATGCTCTTCGGCAAGCTGATGCTACAAAAGCCGAACGTGCTGGTGATGGACGAACCGACCAACCACCTCGACATGGAATCGATCGAAGCCCTCAACAGCGGCCTGGAAAAATTCCCCGGCACCCTGATCTTCGTCTCGCACGACCGCGAATTCGTCTCCTCGCTGGCGACCCGCGTCCTCGAAGTACGCGGCGACGGCAGCATCGTCGACTACCTCGGCGGCTACGAAGACTACCTCGCCTCGCAAGGCGTCGAGTAAAACTGGTTTTTGCCCGTTTCCGGGCGTTGACCGTGAAAAAGCCGAAGGCGAAAGCTTTCGGCTTTTTCACGCCTGTGCTTTGGTGGGGTGGTGCTTGGGCCTGCGGCTAGGGGCTGCCTGACTGTGGCTTGTCGGCAGGAATTGTCCTGAAGTGGCCGCTGCTCAAGGCACCTGAAGACATCTGTATAATTCCATTGGCACGTTTTTTGGCTTGTAGGGTTTGGCCGAATATTTAGTGTTGTTCATCCGTACAGCGCAATCACGAAGAGCAAGATGGCAAGGGGGATTACAGGTATGCAACGCAGCAATATGAATTTCACGCAGGCGAAAACCCCTGCAAGATTGACGCCTACTTCACTGTAGCGAACTACAGCTATGCCCGAACTATCCAAGGAAACAACCGCTCTCTTGCAGTATTTGCTGCCGGGCTTGCTAGCGGCATGGGTGTTTTATGGCCTTACTTCGCATGTGAAGCCGTCACAATTTGAGCGAGTGATTCAGGCACTGATCTTTACGTTCTTGGTACAGGCGGTTCTTCCCATTGCCCGTTGGTCGCTTGAGCTGATCGGAACGCGGATTCCTATCCGTCCGTGGGACAGTGGAGCGGAAACTATTGCATTGGCGTTTATTGCTGTTTTTGTTGGCACCTCTTTGGCATACCTAACGAACAAGGATTCGTTTCACAGGTGGATACGAGCAAAAGGTTTTACAACTAGGGCGTCGCATCCATCTGAATGGCATGGCGTACTTTCTGAACGCCAAGGTCACGTCGTTCTTCATCTTGCCGACGAGCGTCGCCTTTCCGGCTACCCGCAGGTTTGGCCATCGGAGCCAGAGAAGGGCCACTTCTTTATCGTTCAGCCTGGTTGGCTGTCCGAGTCGGGTGAACACCAGCTCTTAAGCGGCATTGAAGGTCTGCTTATCAATACAAAGGATGTTAAGTGGGTAGAGTTTATTGACCAATCGAAGGAGTAATGACATGGCGAACCCTCCAAAATTTCAGCCACCGCAACCGAAAATTTTCCCAACTGCTCCGGGGCGTAGGGAGCAAGCAAACGTTAATCCACCACCAAGCGGGGTCAGGCCAATGGCGCCACTTACGCCTCCGCCGCAGCCGAAGAAGTAGTTGGAAAACATCACAATTCACCGGATCTCCGGCAAGGTGTGCTTGCCTACGTCCGGTGATTTTTAACGTTAGCCATTTACACATATGAACGCCTTCGAACAACTCGCAGCTTCCTTGCTCACTCGGGCTGGCTATTGGGTCTATCCAAGCTTCAAGGTTGCACTCACAAAGGAGGAGAAAATAGCCATTGGGCGGCATTCCAGTCCGCGTTGGGAAATTGACCTCATCGCATACAAACCAAAAGACAACGAATTGTTAGTGGTTGAGTGCAAGGCATATCTCGATTCCACCGGAGTGCAACTCGCGAGTTTTCAGAAGCCGAAGACGGATCGTTACAAGTTGTTCAACGAACCGAAGTTGAGAGAGGTCGTATTCTCTCGGCTTACGCAACAGCTTGTTGAATCGGGTGCAGTCATCGAGAACCCAACGGTTCACCTCGCATTGATGGCTGCAAAGATCAAACCCAATGAGCATTCTGCCGTCGCAGATCTATTCCAAAGAAATGGCTGGGTGCTCTTCGACGCAAACTGGATTCGCGAGCAACTTCAACAATTGTCCGAAGGCTCCTACGAAAATGATGTTCCGTCCGTCGTTGCAAAGTTGCTTCTTCGTGGCACCAATGGCTAACCCGGCAGTCGGGCGGACCTGCGCGAAACGCTGAGTAGGCCGGTGAATTCAAACGTTGAGCCCCAGCTTTTAATCACGGTCACAGACCGTTCAGGAGCGCTTCCACCCCCGGCCAGGCTGATCCGGTCACAGCCCACCCCAGCCCGCTTGCGTAAGGTCAAGGCCGGCTGCACCCGGCCCGCTTAAACTGCCACGCATGGCCAAGAAATTCCCCCTCCACCCGAAGCACCCCGAGCGCATTTGCTGGGGCTGCGACCGTTATTGCGCCAAGGATGCATTGATGTGCGGCAATGGTTCGGGGCGGACCCAGCATCCGGCCGAGATGCTGGGTAACGACTGGTATCTGTGGGGCGACTGGGGAATCGAGCCGGACGACAATGATCCTTCGGCGGCACCGCTCGGCCAGTAAGCGCGCGCGGCTGGCTGGCGCGATTTCAAGCCGGGTGCAGGCGGGCTCCAGGCCCGGAGCAGGAGGCCGGCGGCAAGCAGCCAGACGGCGGTGGCGACGAACAGCATGTGCAGCAGGCGCTAGCGTTCGGCCAGCCAGAGCGCGCCGTCAGTCGGTCTTCCTGCCGCGTCGCGGCGATTTGCCGGTGGGGGATTCGGTTTCCGGGGTGGTCTCCGCCTGGGCGGTCTGGGCGGCGGTTTCGGCGTGCTGCTGCATTTGCTCGCGCATTTGCTGCATCATCTGCCAAGGCCACATTGCTGCTTCGGAAAATGCGCTTTTCTGGGCGTCGACCGTGGTTTCGTCGGTATTGCGCTCTTCCGTGGCCGAACGTGCGGCGTCGGATGCCATGCGTCCCATCGCCTGCACGGTCGACACCGTCGTGCGTTGCATTTCCAGGCTCTGGATGGTCATCTGCAGCATCGAGAGGTTCATCCGCAGCCAGCCTTCGACGGCTTTCATGTCCTTGATGCGCTTGTCGAGTTCCTCGACGTCGAAAGTCGGCGTCACCATGCCGGGGAGCGAAAAGCCCATGTTGCCCCAGAGGTTGCGCATGAAATTGAGTGGGTCGTGAGTCTGATCGTCCGACATTTCCGTTCTCCTCCGCTTTGATGACCTCATGTTAAACCACTTTTGTGGCCCGGAATGGTAAATTAGCAGTCCGACCCAGGGAGAACGGAAGGGAAATAATAAATGCTGAAACTACTGGTAGTCGAAGATCATGCCTTGGTCCGGGAGGGGCTGGTGCGTCTGCTGGCGCAGGTCGACGAGGAAGTGGAACTTGCCGAGGCCGCCGATTTCGAGATGGCCCTGACCCTGCTCGACGACAACGGCGAGTACGACCTCGTCTTTCTCGACCTTGCCCTGCCCGGCATCGACGGCTTTTCCGGTCTCGACGTGCTACGTCGCCGCTACCCGGCGATGCCGGTGGTGGTGGTTTCCGCCTACGACGACACGCCGACGGTCAATCGTGTTCTCAGCCTGGGTGCCTCCGGCTTCATCCCCAAGGCCTGCTCGGGCGAAGCCTTGCTCGCCGCCGCGCGCAGCGTGCTCGATGGCAACATCTTCCGCCCCTCCGGGCAACCGAGCAACCGCATTACCGACGAGAACGAACTACGCGAAACCAACCGCTTTCCGATCAGCGTCAAACCCTGTGAAATCGGCCTCACCGAGCGGCAGGCACAGGTGCTGGGGTTGATGGTGCGCGGTTTCTCCAACCGGGACATCGCCGAGCAGCTGAGCCTCTCCGAAGGCACGGTCAAAATCCACGCATCGGCGATTTTCCGCACCCTCGACGTCAGTAGCCGGACACAGGCCCTGGTGGCCGTTGCCCGTTACGGCATCGATTTCGAGGATATTTTCTGAGCATTCCCACCCCGCCCAGCGGCGGGAACGGCGGCCCCGAAGCAAGCAGGAGCAGCGATCTTGTGTCACGAGGTCTGCCGCTTACTGCTTGCCGCAGGCGCGCAGCAGGGCGCGCAGCCTTGCCGGCCTGACCGGCAGGGGAAGAGGATGAATGCCGGCCGGCGGTGGTGCCTCGCCTTCGGAGACGAGGCAGATCAGGGAGAGACCGCAGGCCCCGCCGCCCAACCGTGCCAGTGACGCCGCGTCGAGGATCACGATTCCTTCGGGCAGCAGGGCGACGGCATCGATGTCGGCGTGGCGACTAAGCCGGTATTCCCAGGAACGCAGCAGGTTTTCGATCAGGTCAAAATGTGCGCCGCGACCGATGAGGCAGACATCGCCCGCTGCGGCAACGGTCTCCGCTGGCGGGCTGCGGACTTCCCTCGACGCGGGCAGCAGCAGCCCGAAGCGCGTTCCTTCTCCAGGACGCGATTTCAGTTCGATGCGGATGTCGAGTGCGCGAACCAGGCGGTCGACGATGGAGAGACCGAGACCCAGGCCCTTGTTCTGTTCGCGCGCGCTATTTCCGACCTGGTAGAACTCGGCGAAGATCGCCGCCTGGTGTTCGGTGGCGATGCCGATGCCGCTGTCGCGCACCTCGACTGCGACCTGCCCCCCCCTTCGCCGCGCCGCCAGCAGCACGGTGCCGCCTCGCGGCGTGTAGCGCAGGGCGTTCGCCAGGAGGTTGACGAGAATGCGCTCGAGCATGAGCGGATCGGTTTCGACCCATAGCCGGGTCGGGCGAACCCGCAGGCGCAGGCCGCGCTCGACGGCGGTGCGCCGGAACGATGAGGCAAGACGCTCGAACACGGGGTTGAGGGCCGAGGGGTGGATTTCCGGTTTGATTCCGGCGACATCGAGACGGGAAATGTCGAGCAGCGAATCGAGCAATTCGCCGAGCACCGAGGTGGACTGTGCAATCTGCTCGGAAAGACGCGGCAGCGTGTGCGTCACGCCGTTGCCGACCTGGCGCAGCAAATCGGCGGAAAAGAGCGACAAGGCATGCAGCGGCTGCCGCAAATCGTGGCTGGCGGCAGCCAAGAAACGACTCTTGGCCTTGTTGGCGCGCTCGGCTTCGTTCTTTTGCGCCTCCAGTTTCTGTGTCGCCTCGCGCACTCTTTCCTCCAGGAGTTGCCGGCTCGCCTGCAGTTCGTTCGTCATGCGCAGCATGGCCCGGAACTGCCGCTTGACGAGGATGGAAATAACCAGCAGCAAGGCGCTGAGAAGGAGGCCCAGGGTCGTCAGCTCCAGCATCCGGCTTTGCCAGTTGAGCAGGAGGGTTTTTTCCGGGATCGCGGCGACGATGCGCAGATCGGGGAAGCTCGGTACAGGCGACACCGATGCCATGATTCCTTCATGATTGACGATGCCGCTGCCGCCGAGCTGGCCGATCAGCTGTCCGTCAAACAGGCTTTCTTCCGCCCGCGTTCCCAGCATCGGCGATTGTCGGCTCATGTCGGTAGGCCGGCAGGAAGCAACCACCTCGCCCTTGGCATTGACCAGCAGGGCCTCGAAATCGTCGGACAAGCGGTTGTACCAGCAGAAATCCTGCAGATAACTGGGCTCGATGGCGGCAAAGGCAGCCCCGGCGAATTGGCCGCCCGACGCCAGCAGACGACGGGCCAGCGCATAGGTATAGCGCCCGGAATTGCGGCCGATGTAGGGGCCATAGGTCGCGATATTCGCCCCCTCTTCCAGGCGGGCAAAATAGGGTCGGTCGCGGACATTGATGTGCGGTGGCGGAAAGTAGGTCGAGATGAAACGCTGGTTGCCCTGACGGTCGAAAACGATCAGGTCGCGCAACTGCGGCATGGCCCGCGAATGCCGCTGTGCCAGGTATTCCCAGCCGTGCGCCACGTCCCAGCGCTCCCAGTCGCCGCGGTTCTGCGACAGGTCGGTCGCGATTTCGCGCAGGAGAATATCGACCGCCTCGAAGGAACGCGCCGTGTGCTCGGCCATCATGATGCTGAAATGCTGCAGGCGGCGCTCGCCACCCTCGATCTCGCGCTGCCGCGAAAGATAGAGATTGGCGACCAGGGCCACGAAAACTGCCAGCGAACCGAGCAAGGCGATCAGCGGCACCAGGGATACCGGCTTGTTGCCCGGCATCGCGGCCCTGGCCCGCGGCTTGCCCAACGGCCCGGGAGGCGGTTCAGCGGCTGGCGATTTCATAACAATAGAGCGGGCGGGCGGGGCGGCAAGGCACTTCGATCACGGCATCCGGGACAACGCCGGGAACGGGAAAGCTGTTGCTGACGAAAAGACTGCCCGGCCGCATCTCGCGCTGCACTTTTTCCCATAACGCGGGCATCGGCGCCGGCGAGAGAAAGGCATAGACGACATCGTGTTCGCCGAGATCGAGTTGCCAGAGATCCTCCCACTGCCAGCACAGATTGCCGCGACCGACGGCCAGCAGCCGCCCGGCCAGCCAGGTCAGCGGTGCATTCTCGACCCCGGTGCAGAAAAGCTGCGGCACGCGATCCGCCAAGGCGATGACGGTGCTGCCGATACCGGCCCCGAGATCGGCGAAGCGGCAGGCCCGCCCCGCCGCCCGTCGTTCGACCAGTTCGGCCAGGGAGGCCACCGTTTCGCGATTGGAAAAATAGAGCGGCACCTGCCCGGAAAGAGCGCCACGGTAGACCAGGAGCAGGAAGATGAAAGCTGCCAGGAACCAGGCGGGATCGATCTGCAGGCGATGCGTAAACCACACCGCCGGCAGGAAGAGCAAGTGCATCAGGCGCCACCACCAGGGCTGGCGGGAAAGCGTGGCCAGGGCGAAGGCAACGCAACCGATGGCATAGCTGGTTTCAGCCCACGGCAGTGCCGCGAGTTGCCAGCCGTAATAGGGCCAGGCCAGCGACAGGACGAGGATCGCAGCCGCAGCCTGCAAGGCAAACTGGCGGGCCGAGGGCGACAGGGAAGAGGATTTCGGCATGCGGCGATTCTATGCCAGATCGACGGGCCTCCGCTGCCTGCCAAGCTCGATACAAGCGCCTTTTTCCGCATTTTCACGGTCGACCGTCATCCTGGCCGAATTTGCCGTCGCAAGCCGAGCGGACCTCCGTTCGCCCGCCCCCGGCCCGCCGCTTCTGTTTTTCCGAAGCATCTTTCCCCGCCTCACGCTGGCGAGGTCCGGGGCGATGCCCCTACAATCCGCGACTTACTTCTCTTGCGGATACCCGCCATGCTTGAACTGCTGACCTCGCCGGAAATCTGGATTGCCTTTTTCACGCTCACCGCGCTGGAACTGGTGCTCGGAATCGACAACATCATCTTCATCTCCATCCTGGTCGACAAGTTGCCGCCGGAACAGCGCGAATTCGCACGCCGGATCGGCCTCTTCCTGGCGATGTTCATGCGTATCGGCCTGTTGCTGCTGCTCTCGTGGATCGTCGGCCTGACCGAGCCGGTGCTGACCCTGCTCGGCCACGACATCTCCGGGCGCGACCTGATCCTCATCGGCGGCGGTCTGTTCCTGATCTGGAAAAGCACCGGCGAAGTGCACCAGTTGCTCGAAGGCGAGGAAGGCGAGGAATCGCGCAAGGTGGCCTCGACCTTTGCCGGCGTGATTGCCCAGATCATGGTGATCGACCTGGTCTTCTCGCTCGACTCGATCATCACCGCGGTCGGCATGGTCAGCCAGGTCGGCGTGATGATTGCGGCGGTGGTCGCCTCGGTTGGCCTGATGATGCTCTTCGCCCGCCACATCGGCGAATTCGTCTCCAGCCACCCGACCATCAAGATGCTGGCGCTATCCTTCCTGGTCGTCGTCGGCGTCGTGCTCATCGCCGACGGTTTCGGCCACCACGTGCCCAAGGGCTACATCTACTTCGCGATGGCTTTCTCGGTTGGCGTCGAAATGCTCAACATCCGCATGCGCAGGAAGGAAGGCAAGCCGGTCGAACTACGCGAGCCCTATACGCGGGAAAGCGAGGGTTAGACGGCGGACAGGGGCGAAGCGGGCGCCGGACGAGCGGCGCCCGGC
This sequence comes from Azonexus sp., assembly GCF_023150235.1. Lineage (GTDB taxonomy): Bacteria > Pseudomonadota > Gammaproteobacteria > Burkholderiales > Rhodocyclaceae > Azonexus. The sequence continues at coordinate 172,796 of NZ_JAKLLH010000002.1, read as the reverse complement.
GGTTTCAGCGCTGCCAGGCACAGCCCTTGAGGGTCTTGCCGTTATGCGTCAAGGTCGCGCTCCAGCCAAAAACGGCGTCGGCGGTGGTATCGCGGCAGAGTTGCTGCTCGAACTGGAGTTCCAGCGTCTCGCCACCACTGCGGGCGCTGAAGCTGGCCGAACGACCGTTGCGCTTGAATTCCTGGTAGGGCCACCAGACCGGATCGTTGCTTCCCTGGCGCTTGAGCGTCACGCGCTCGCCACCGGCGGCGAGCAGCCAGCCGGGCTCGTGTCCCGCCGCCCGCCAGTTCTCGTCCTGACCGCCGGGTTGCTGGCAACGACCGTCGGTACGCGCCATGTTCAGGCCGCTGGCCTTGAGGGCAATTCCCTCGACACTGCCGACCAGTTCGACGTAGAGCTTTTTACCCTGATCGAGCCCAACCAGATTGAGGCCGCGAGTGACGGTCTGATCCGGCGAAATATCGTCGACCAGCGCGTAGCTGCGGTCGCGGCAGGGAGAAAAAACGATCTTGTCGCCCTGCTTCATCAGCAGCCCGTAGGCGAGCTTGGGGGTAGCGGGTGGCGGATCGGCGGGTTTTTCCACCGAGGTGGTGGCGGAGGCGAGCAGCGGCAGGGTGCTCAGCAGGAGGGCGAGGTGGCGTAGGTACATGCTTGGTCGATTCTTGATATTCGTTTGTTCGTTGCCGGTCTGTTTCGTCGCTTTCGACGCCCGATCAACACGGACGCCGCAAGGCGCCATTCCGTTGGGATCGACGCTGCGGCTCGGCCTGGATTGTCTCCCAGACTGGAGCCCGGCGGTTTGATAATTTTAAAAAAACGCCGCCGGCACGGTCGACCGTATCACTCCCCGAGATAAGCGGCCTTGACCTTGGGATCGTGCAGCAATTCGGCGGAATTGCCGGTCAGGGTGATTTCGCCGCTTTCCATCACGTAGGCGCGCTGGCTGACTTCGAGCGCCAGTTTGGCGTTCTGCTCGATGAGCAGGATGGTCATGCCTTCGGCAGCCACGGCGCGGACCACCTCGAAGATCTTCTGCACCATGATCGGTGCCAGACCCATCGAGGGTTCGTCGAGCAGCAGCAGCTTGGGCCGGCTCATCAACGCCCGGCCAAGCGCCAGCATCTGCTGTTCGCCACCCGACAGGGTGCCGGCGAGCTGGGTTTCCCGTTCCTTGAGGCGCGGGAAATAGGCATACATCCGTTCGACGTCGCGGGCGATTTCAGCCTTGTCGTCGCGGATGAAGGCACCCATCGCCAGGTTTTCGGCCACGGTCAGGCGCGGGAACACGCCACGCCCTTCCGGGACCAGCGCGATGCCCTTGCGGATCAGGTCGTGAGGGGGAATCTGCAGCATTTTCTCGCCGCAGAAGTGCACGTCGCCGGTGGCCGGGACGATGCGCGAGATGGCTTTCAGCGTACTCGTCTTGCCGGCGCCGTTGGCGCCGACCAGGGCGACGGTCTCGCCCTGCTTGACGTGAAAGGTGATGCTGCGGACGGCCTGGATGCCGCCGTAAGCCACATGGAGTCCGGTTACTTCAAGCACCTAGGTATGCCTCAATCACACGTTGATCATTCTGCACCACGGCGGGTACATCCTCGATAACCAGCGCGCCGTAGTCGAGCACGGCGACGCGGTCGCACAAACCCATCACCAGCTTGACGTCGTGCTCGATCAGCAGGACTGTCGTGCCGTCGCCGCGGATGCCCTCGATCAGCTCGCGCAGTTCGCCGGTTTCGGTGGCGTTCATGCCCGCCGCCGGTTCGTCGAGACAGAGCAGCTTGGGTTCGGTGGCCAGCGCGCGGGCGATCTCCAGCCGGCGTTGCTCGCCGTAGGAGAGGTTCTTGGCCAGGTCGTCGGCGCGCTCGGCGATGTCGACGTAGTGCAGCAGCGCCATCGCCCGCTCGCGGATCGCCGCTTCTTCGGCACGGGTCGCAGCGCTGTTGAACATCGCGCCGATGACGCCGGCGCGGGTGCGCACGTGGCGACCGACCATCACGTTTTCGAGCGCGCTCATGTTGCCGAACAGGCGGATGTTCTGGAAGGTGCGGGCGATGCCGCGCGCCGCCGCCTGGTCGGGCGCATCGGCGACCAGCGGCGTGCCGGTGAAGTCGAAACCGCCGCCGTCGGGAATGTAGAGCCCGGTCATGCAGTTGAAGAAAGTGGTCTTGCCGGCCCCGTTGGGACCGATCAGGCCGTAGATTTCGCCCTGGCGGATGGTCAGCGAGACATCGCGCAGTGCCTTGACTCCGCCGAAGTGCTTGGCCACCTGCTTGGCGGCCAGCAGCACCGGCTTGTGCGTCGGATTGGTGTTGTCGCTCATGCGCGTCCCTCCTCCGGGTTTGGGTTGCCGTGAGCCTTGCGCTCGGGCGCCGGCCACAGACCAGCCGGCTTGAAGCGCATCACCAGCACCAGCGCCAGGCCGAAGATCAGCATGCGCAGGCTTTCCGGGTCGACCAGCACCTTGCCGAAGAGTAGTTGCTGCAGCGGCGCGACGCCGTAGCGCAAGGCTTCCGGCAGGATCGCCAGCAGCACTGCACCGAGGATCACGCCGGGGATGTGGCCCATGCCGCCGAGCACCACCATCGCCAGGATCATCACCGACTCGATCAACGAGAAGCTTTCCGGCGAGACGAAGCCCTGCATCGCGGCGAAGACGCCGCCGGCAATGCCGCCGAACGAAGCGCCCATCGCGAAGGCGAGCAGCTTGACGTTGCGGGTGTTGATCCCGACCGCCTTGGCGGCGATTTCATCCTCGCGGATTGCCTGCCAGGCGCGGCCGATCCGCGAATTTTGCAGGCGCAGGTTGACCACGATCACCAGCAAGGCCAGCGCGACCAGCAGGAAATAGTATTTCTGCGGTCCACTCAGCGTCAGGCCGAAAATGGTGCTGTTGCCGGCAAAGCTGAAGTCGCCGATCTTGACCGGGTCGATCAGGGTGATGCCCTGGGCGCCGTTGGTGATGTTGATCGGGGCATTCAGGTTGTTCATGAAGATGCGCACGATCTCGCCGAAGCCGAGGGTGACGATGGCCAGGTAGTCGCCGCGCAGTTTCAATGTCGGCGAGCCGAGCAGCACGCCGGCAACGCAGGCGCAGGCGGCGCCGATCGGCAGGATCGCCCAGACCGGCAGGTGCAGCCCGAAGTGCGGACTGGCGAGCAGCGCCCAGGTGTAGGCACCGACCGCGTAGAACGCGATATAGCCGAGGTCGAGCAGGCCGGCGAGACCGACCACGATGTTCAGGCCGAGGGCGAGGAAGACGTAGAGGATCGCGAAATTGGCGATCCGCACCCAGGCCTGGCCGCCGGTGGCGAGGGCGAAGGGCAGCGCGATCAGCGCGATGGCAATTAAGCCGATTCCCACGGTCGACCGTGGCAAAAGCCAGTTTTTGATACTCATGCGCGGTCTCCCGTCTTTTCGCCAAACAAGCCGCTGGGGCGGAACATCAGCACCACGATCAGGACCATGAAGGCGAAGATGTCCTGGTAGTGGCTGCCGAGGAAGCCGCCGGTGAGGTCGCCGATATAGCCGGCACCGAGCGCTTCGATGAGCCCGAGCAGGATGCCGCCGGCCATCGCCCCGAGCAGGTTGCCGATGCCGCCGAGCACGGCGGCGGTGAAGGCCTTGAGGCCGAGCATGAAGCCCATCTGGTAATGCGCGATCTCGTAATAGGCGCCGACCATGATTCCGGCCAGCGCGGCGAGCGCCGAGCCGATCACGAAGGCGGCGGAAATCACGCGATTGCTATTCACCCCCATCAGCCCGGCGACGGCCGGGTTCTGGGCGGTGGCGCGCATCGCCATGCCGAGCTTGGTGCGGTAGACCAGTAGCGTCAGGCTGAGCATGGTCGCGGCCGAGAGGAGAACGATGATCACCTGGACGGCGGTGAAATGAACGCCGGCCAGCTCGAAATTGACTTTCGGGAAGAGTGGCGGGAAGGTCTGGTAGTTACGGCCCCAAAGAATCATTGCCAGGTTTTGCAGGATGATCGACATGCCGATCGCGGTGATCAGCGGCGTCAGGCGCGGCGCGTTGCGCAGCGGGCGGTAGGCGATCCGTTCGAGGCCCCAGCCGAGCGCCATGCACAGCAGGGTGGCGACGATCAGCGCGGCGAGGCCGGCCAGCGCCGGCGGCATGCCGGCGGCGAGCAGCGAGCCAGCGACGGTGATTGCGGTCAGGGTGCCGATCATGACGACTTCGCCGTGCGCGAAGTTGATCAGGCCCATGATCCCGTACACCATCGTGTAGCCCAGTGCGACCAGGGCATAAATGCTGCCCTGGACCAGACCGTTGACGATTTGCTGCAGGAAGATATCCATATTGACTTTCAGGTCCGCAAAAAGAGCAAACGGCGCCTCGCGGCGCCGTTTGCGGAAGCCCGGAGCGGCTTATTTCTTGTCGGCGGGTGCCGGCGTCACGGCCGGTGCCGGCGCGGTCTCCGCCTTGGCCGCTTCGGTGGCTGGCGCGGCTGCGCCACCCAGGGTCTCGACGTACTCCAGCTTGCCGCCCTTGTACTGGTAGAGGGAAATGGCCCCTCCCTTGAGGTCGCCGAATTCATCGAATTCGACTAGCGCGGTAACGCCGTCGTACCGGGTCTTGCCCAGTTCCGGCAGGTATTTGGCCGGGTCGGCCGAACCGGCGCGCTTCATCGCGTCGGCCATCACCATCACCGCGTCGTAGACGTAGGGGGCATAGAGCTGGATGCCTGTATTGAATTTCTTGGCGAACTTGTCCTTGAATTCCGGGCCCTTGGCCAGCTTTTCCAGCGGCTGGCCGGGCAGCGAGCAGTACTGGCCTTCGGCCGCCTCGCCACCGAGTTTCATGAACTCCGGCGTACATACGCCGTCGCCACCAAGAAACCGGGCCTTGATCCCGAGTTCGGCCATCTGCTTGACCATCGGCCCCCCCTGGGCGTCCATGCCGCCGAAGAAGATCAGGTCCGGTGCCTTGGACTTGATCTTGGTCAGGATCGCCTTGAAATCGGTGGCCTTGTCGTTGGTGTATTCACTGGCGACGACCTTGAGGCCGGCGGCTTCGGCGGCCTTGCGGAACTCGTCGGCCAAGCCCTGACCGTAAGCAGTGCGGTCATCGACCACGGCAACGCTCCTGGCGCCCTGTTTGACGGCAAATTCGCCGAGCACCTTGCCCTGCTGTACATCGTTGGCCATCACCCGGAAGGCCGTCTTGAAGCCCTGGCGGGTATAGGTCGGATTGGTTGCCGACCCCGAAACCTGCGGGATGCCGGCATCGAAATAGAGTTTGGAAGCTGGAATCGTCGTCCCGGAGTTGAGATGACCGATGACGCCGTTAACCTTGGCATCGACCAGTTTCTGGGCAACGGTGGTGCCTTGCTTGGGGTCGGCCTGGTCGTCTTCGCCAAGCAATTCAAACCTCGCCTTGGCACCGCCGATTTCCAGCCCCAGGGCATTCAGTTCCTCGATGGCCAGGCGGGCGCCGTTCTCGTTGTCCTTGCCCAAGTGTGCCTGCGGGCCGGTCATCGGGGCAACGTGGCCGATCCTGATCAGGGTTTCACTCTTTTGCGCTGCCCCCGGCGCCGGAGCAGCGGCGGGTTTGACCTCCTCCTTCTGGCCGCAGGCGGAGAGCGTGAAGGCCGCGACGACGGAAAGGGCTAGGGCTGAAATCTTCGGTTGCATGCGAGGCTCCTGGTTTCCGGTAAATGAACGAATTGCAGATCGATGAAATGAAAAGGGCTTGAAAAATGGTCCCGATTCTCGCGGTGCCGGCCTTCGCCGTCAATACGTATCGGTCACTGTGGTAATTTGCCGGAAATGTTTGCAGAGTTGCCGTTTTTTCCGGAGAAATTCGTGTCCGCTTTACCTCTACCGCTCAAGGAAATCCTCAGTCAACGCTTCGGCCGGGCTTTCAGCACCGGCGAATCGCAGCGTTTGCAGCACGGCCGCGACGAATCGGTCCATCCGCCCATGCTACCGGATGCTGTGGTCCAAATCGGCAGCACCGAGGAAGCGGTCGAAGTCGCCCGCCTGTGCAGCGAATACGGCGTGCCGCTGATTCCCTACGGCGTCGGCTCCTCGGTCGAGGGGCATGTGCTGGCGCCGCAGGGCGGGATTTCGCTGGATCTTTCGGGGATGAACAAGATCGTCGCGATCCATGCCGAGGACGGCGACGCGACGGTCCAGGCCGGGGTGACGCGGATGCAGTTGAACGAGGCCCTGAAAGGTACCGGCCTGTTTTTCCCGATCGATCCGGGCGCCGATGCGACCCTGGGCGGGATGGCCGCGACCCGGGCTTCCGGGACCAATGCCGTGCGCTACGGCACGATGAAGGACAACGTGCTGGCGACCACTACGGTACTCGCCGACGGCCGCGTGCTGCAGACCGGCGGCCGGGCCCGCAAGTCGTCGGCCGGCTATGACCTGACCCGCCTGCTGGTCGGCTCGGAGGGCACGCTGGGGATCATGACCGAGCTGACGGTCAAGCTCTACCCGATTCCCGAAGCGATTTCGGCGGCGGTGTGCACTTTTCCGAGCATCGCGGCGGCGGTGCAGGCGGTGATCCAGACCATCCAGCTCGGCGTGCCGGTGGCGCGCATCGAATTGCTCGATCAATTGGCGCTGGCGGCGATCAACCGCTTCAGCAAGACGACGCTGGCCGAGGCGCCGACGCTGTTTTTCGAATTCCACGGTTCGCCGGCCGGTGTTGCCGAACAGGCCGAGACGGTGCAGGCGCTGGCTAGCGAGCTGGGCGGTACCGATTTCGCCTGGGCGACGCGGCCCGAGGAGCGCTCGCGGCTGTGGCAGGCGCGCCACGATGCCTATTTCGCCTGTCTGCAACTGAAGCCGGGTTGCCGCTGTTTCCCGACCGACGTCTGCGTGCCGATTTCGCGGCTGGCCGAATGCATTGCCGAAACGCAGACCGACATCGCGCAGGTGTCGATCCCGATTGCCTTGTTCGGGCACGTCGGCGATGGCAACTTCCACCTGGTGGTACTGGTCGATCCGGACAATCCGAAAGAGATGGAAGAAGCGGCGTGGATCAGTGCGCGTGTCGTCGAACGGGCGATTGCGATGGAAGGCACGTGCACCGGCGAACACGGGATCGGCCTGGGCAAGCGCAAGTACCTGCAGCGCGAGCATGGCGAGGTGGCGGTGGCGGTGATGCAGGCGCTGAAGGACGCACTCGATCCACGCGGCCTGCTCAACCCGGAGAAGATACTTTTTGCAAAAACCCCGCAAATCCCGGGGGAATCGTCGCCAGCCCGTAATAGAATGACCGACTGATTTTCTCCCGATCATCATGTCCTCGTTCAGCCTCAAGCTCAAACTGACGCTCGGCGCCGCTGCCATCGCCATCCTGCTCCTGATCGCGCAGTCGTTCGCACAATTCCATTCCCTGCGCTCCGACCTTCAGGCCGGGATCGAGAAGGAGCAGTTCGCGCTTCTCAGCGCCCTGGCCGAACACCTGGACGACAAGATCGAGGAGCGCCAGAACGTTCTGCTGCACTCGGCACGCACCCTGCCCGCCGAGCACCTGGGCGACCTGGCGGCCCTCGAGCGCCACCTCCAGGGCAAGAACGAATTGCTGGCGCTGTTCGATGACCTCTACATTTTCGACGCACGCGGCGTGCTCCTGGTGGACTGGCCGCAAAAAGCCGGGCGGCGCGGGCTGGACATGTCGGCCCGCGATTACATCCAGGCCGTGCAGACCACGCGCCAGCCCTTCACCTCCCAGCCCATTCTCGGCAAGGCCACACGCCAGCCGATCATTGTCATCGCCGCGCCGGTTCTCGATGCGCGCGGCGAGCTTGCCGCCATCGTCGGCGGCGTGCTCAATCTGCACAAACCCAACCTGATCGGCGAATTGAACAATCGCAAGCTCGGAGAACGCGGCTATTTCTACCTTGTTTCTTCCGACCATCACTTCATCGCCCACCCGGACCGGACGCTGATCCTGCAGAAAATCCCCGGCGAGCAGGAAAACCCGGTCCTTGCCCGCGCCCTGGCCGGCTACGAAGGCACGCTGGAAGGGGTCAATCACCGGGGGCTGCACGGTTTCTACACCTTCAAGCGGCTGGTCAGTACCGGCTGGATACTGGCCTCGGTGATTCCGGCGGAACAGGCGCTGCAGCCGGTGGCCAAGATTCAGCGCGACATGGCGCTGGTGACGCTGCTGATCATCCTGCTCGCCATGCCGATGGTCTGGTGGCTGGCTCGCCGCCTGTTCGCCCCCCTGGCCACGCTGGCCGACGCCATGGACGAACGGGCGCACGGCATGCGTCCCGGCGAGGCATCCGCCCCGGTAACGGTGAGCGGGAGCGCCGAAATCCAGACCGTGGCCACCGCCTTCAACGGTTTTCTCGCCGCCCGCAACCAGGCCGAGGAGGCGCTGGCCGCCAGCGAGGCCGAACGCAACCGGATCATGCTCAGCCTGGAGCAGGCCAAGGAGGCCGCCGAGGGAGCAAACCGCGCCAAGAGCGAATTTCTCGCCAACATGAGCCACGAGCTGCGCACGCCGATGAACGGCATCATCGGCATGGGTGAAATCGCGCTGATGACGACGGAGGATGAGGAGACCCGGCGTGCCATCCAGATTTCGCTGGATTCGGCGCGTTCCCTGCTCGGAATACTGAGCGACATCCTCGAAATGTCGCGCCTCGACGCCGGCAAGCTGCTCATCCGCCAGCAGCCCATGGCACTCGGCGCGGTCATCGGCGACGTGGTGCGCCTGATGATTCCGCAATGCCAGCGCAAGGGGCTGGAACTGCGCCTGGGCTTGCCCGCCGACCTGCCGCAGGATGTGCTCGGCGATGCCCTGCGCATCCGTCAGGTCTTGCTCAACCTGATCGGCAATGCCATCAAATTCACCGCTCAGGGCATGATCACGGTCGACCTGCGCATCGAGGCAAAAACCCCCGGCCAGCTGGAAACGGCCATCGTCGTCAGCGATACCGGCGTCGGCATTCCGGCCGACCAGGTGGAGCAGATCTTCCAGCCTTTCACCCAGGCCGATGGCTCGCTGACCCGGGCCTACGGCGGCGCCGGCCTGGGACTGGCGATTTCGCGGCAGCTCGTCGAGCGGATGGGCGGACGCCTGACCGTTGAAAGCCGCGAAGGCGAAGGCAGCGTCTTCACGGTACACCTCGGCTTCACCCTCCCCATCGCCTCACGCGCACCGGCCTGACTCAGCGGCCTGACTCAGCGGCCTGACTCAGCGGCCTGACTCAGCGGCCTGACTCAGCGGCCTGACTCAGCGGCCTGACTCGCGACCGGCCCGGGATTCCAGATGGAACCTCCTGCCGGCGGCGGGGTTCAAACGCTCACGGGTGCGTAGCGTCGCCCACGGCGCCACACCGACCGGCTGCCAGGGCCGATGCACAGGGAGGAGACCGCGATGAACCCCGCCGATTCCGCAGTCCATGCCAAACCGGAGCCCGAGGCCCGCCTCGATGATCGTTATACCCGGACCGGCCGCGTCTACCTGACCGGAACCCAGGCGCTGATCCGCCTGCCCATGCTGCAGCGCGAGCGCGACCTGGCCGCCGGCCTGAATACCGCCGGCTTCATTTCCGGCTATCGCGGCAGCCCGCTCGGGCCGCTCGACCAGGGCCTGTGGAAAGCCCAACAGCATCTTGCCGAACACCACATCACCTTCCAGCCGGGGCTCAACGAGGACCTGGCGGCGACTGCGGTGTGGGGCAGCCAGCAGGTCGGGCTGTTTCCCGGCGCCCGTTACGACGGAGTGTTCGGCCTGTGGTACGGCAAGGGGCCGGGCGTCGACCGCTGCGGCGATGTCTTCCGCCACGCCAACGCCGCCGGCTCGGCGCGTCACGGCGGGGTGCTGGTGGTCGCCGGCGACGATCATGCGGCCAAGTCCTCGACCCTGCCGCACCAGACCGAGCACATCTTCAAGGCGGTGCTGATGCCGGTGCTCTACCCGGCGAACATCCAGGAATACATCGAATACGGCCTGCACGGCTGGGCGCTCAGTCGCTATTCCGGTTGCTGGGTGGCGTTCAAGGCGCTGGCCGATACGGTCGAGACTTCGGCCTCGGTCAATGTCGATCCGGCGGCGGTCGATATCGTGCTGCCGCAGGATTTCGCGCTGCCGCCGGACGGCCTCAACATCCGCTGGCCGGACCCGCCGCTGGAGCAGGAGAAGCGCCTGCTCAACCTCAAGCTCTACGCCGCGCTGGCCTATTGCCGGGCCAATCGCCTCGACCGCCTGGTGATCGACTCGCCACAGCCCCGGCTCGGCATCCTCACCGCCGGCAAAAGCTATCTCGACGTGCGCCAGGCGCTCGACGAACTGGGTATCGACGAGGCGCTGGCGGCACAGATCGGCATCCGCTTGTACAAGGTCGGGATGGTCTGGCCGCTGGAGCCGGAAGGCGTCCGTCGTTTCGCCGCAGGGCTGGAGGAAATCCTGGTGGTCGAGGAAAAGCGGCAGCTGCTCGAATACCAGCTCAAGGAGGAGCTCTATAACTGGACAGACGCACAAAATCGCGACGTGCGCCCGCGAGTGATCGGCAAATTCGACGAAAAAGGCGAGTGGACCGTGGAAGGCGAGGGCGGCTATCTGGCGCACGCCGATTGGCTGCTGCCGGCGACCGGCGAGCTGCCGGTGGCGACGATTGCCAAGGTGATCGCCGGGCGTATCGGCCGCTTCTTCACCTCGCCGGCGATCCATGCCCGGCTCGATTTGATCGCACAGAAGCAGAAGGCCAGCCAGACACCACTGGTGCTCGCCGAGCGCAAGCCGCACTTCTGCTCGGGCTGCCCGCACAACACCTCGACCCAGGTCCCGGAAGGTTCACGGGCGGTGGCCGGGATCGGTTGTCACTACATGGTGACCTGGATGGGGCGCAGCACCGCGACCTATACCCACATGGGCGGCGAGGGCGTGCCCTGGGTCGGCCAGGCACCGTTTACCGAGGAAAAGCACATCTTCGCCAACCTCGGCGACGGCACCTACTTCCACTCCGGCATCCTGGCCATCCGCCAGGCGCTGGCGGCCAAGGTCGCGATCACCTACAAGATTCTCTACAACGACGCGGTGGCGATGACCGGTGGCCAGCCGGTCGATGGCCAGCTGAGCATCCCGCGCCTGACCCGGCAGCTGGCGGCGGAAGGCGTCGAGAAAATGGTGATCGTCAGCAACGATCCCGATAAATACGCCGAAATCACTGACCTCGCCACGCCGGGCGGGCAGACCTTGCCGATTGTCCATCGCGACGAACTTGACCGGGTCCAGCGCGAACTGCGCGAGTACCCCGGCGTCTCGGTGCTGATCTACGACCAGATGTGTGCCACTGAGGCGCGGCGGCGGCGCAAGCGCGGCAAGCTGCCGCCGGTGGCGCGGCGGGTGGTGATCCATCCCGAGATTTGTGAGGGCTGCGGCGATTGCTCGCGGCAATCCAACTGCCTGTCGGTGGTGCCGCTGGAAACCCCGTTCGGGACCAAGCGGGCAATCGACCAGTCGGCCTGCAACCAGGATTTCTCCTGCCTCAAGGGCTTCTGCCCGAGCTTCGTCACCCTCGACGGCGTGCGCTTGAAGAAAGGCGCAGGACTGGCGCCGCCTGATGCCGGAAAAGACTCGGTTTCCACGGTCGACCGTGAAAATTGGGGAATTTTGCCGCTGCCGGCCTTGCCGGCGACCGCCGCGCCCTACAACCTGCTGCTCACCGGGGTCGGCGGCATGGGCGTGATCACCGTCGGGGCTTTGCTCGGGATGGCCGCGCACCTCGACGGCAAGGGCGTCTCGGTGCTCGACATGACCGGGCTGGCGCAGAAGTACGGGGCGGTCTTCTCGCACCTGCGCATCGCCGACCGGGCGGAGGACATCCACGCGGTGCGGATCGCGACCGGCGAGGCGCACGCGCTGATCGGCGGCGACCTGGTGGTCAGCGCCGGCAGTGAGGCGCTGTCCAAACTGCTCGCCGGGCAAAGCCGGGTGCTGGTCAATAGCGCCGAAACGCCGACCGCCGACTTCACCCGCCAGCGCGACTGGAAACTGCCGGGGGCGGCCTTGCAGCAACGCCTGGTCGATACCGTCGGCACCGCTGCGGTGCGCTTCATCGACGCCCAGGGGCTGGCGCTGCGCTTGATGGGCGATGCCATCTACACCAACCTGCTGCTGCTCGGCCATGCCTGGCAGCAGGGCTTGGTCCCGGTGAGCCTGGCGGCACTGGAGCGCGCAATCGAACTCAACGGCACGGCGGTCGCGGCCAATCTCGAAGCGTTCAACTGGGGGCGGCGGGCTGCCGTCTTCCCCGAACGGGTCGCCGCTTTGGCCGGCCCGCTGCAGCCGCTACCGGCGGGCGAAATCCCCCTCGACGCGCTGATCGAACATCGGGCACAGCGCCTCACCGCCTATCAGGACAGCGAACTGGCGGCCCGCTACCAGCGCCGCATCGCGGCCTTGCGAGCACTCGGCGACGATGCGCTGACCCGTTTGGTGGCCGTGCAGTACGCGCGGCTGCTGGCGCCCAAGGACGAGTACGAGGTCGCTCGCCTGTTCGTCGAAAGCGATTTTCTTACCCGGCTCTCCGAACAATTCGAGTCGCTGGTGCCCGGTCGGGCCTTGCGTCCCAGCTTCCACCTGGTGCCGCCCTGGGGGCGCCGCGAGGCCGCCGACGGACGGCCGCGCAAGCAGGCTTTCGGTCCCTGGCTACTGCCTTGGCTGCGCGTACTGGCCGCCGGCCGGCACTGGCGCGGGCGCTGGTTCGATCCCCTCCGCTTGAGCAGCGAACGAGCCCTCGACCGCGAACTGCTCACCGCCTACGAGGCCGACCTCGACTTGATCCTGCAACACGGCCCCGACAGCGAAGCCCACCAGCTCGCCGCCTGGCCCGCCGAGGTCCGTGGTTTCGGCCTCTTGCGGGCCAAGGCCGCCACCCAGGCCTACCCGCTACGCACAAGGCTGCGCGCGACGTTGGCAAAGCCAGGCCCGGCTTGAGCCTTGGCCGCGCCCCCGGGTTTTTGCCGGTTTTCACGGTCGACCGTGAAAATCGGCAAAAACCGGCCCGGCGGTTTACAGCATGTGGCGCAGGAAGGCTTGGGTGCGGGCCTGTTGCGGTCGGCCGAACAATTCCTGCGGCGCACCGGCTTCGACGATTTCGCCGCCGTCCATGAAGATGGTCCGCGTCGACACGTCGCGGGCGAAGCTCATTTCGTGAGTGACGACGAGCATGGTCATGTGCTCGTCGGCGAGCTGGCGCATGCTGCGCAGGACTTCGCCGGTGAGTTCGGGGTCGAGCGCCGAGGTCGGTTCGTCGAAGAGCATGATGTCGGGTGCCATTGCCAGCGCGCGGGCAATCGCCACCCGCTGCTTCTGGCCACCGGACAGCCGCGACGGATAGGCGTCGCGCTTGGCGAACAGCCCGACCTTGCGCAGCAGTTCGTCGGCCAGCGGCTCGATCTCGGCGCGGCTCAGCCCCTTGACCGTCAGCGGCGCCTCGATCAGGTTCTGCAGCACGGTCAGGTGCGGAAACAGGTTGAAGTGCTGGAAGACCATCCCCATCCGCTGGCAGATCCGCCGCGCCTCGGCTTCCGGCGCATAGCGGCAGAGCCCGTCGGCCGTGGTCGTGACCAGGGCTTCGCCGGCGATGCGGACCTCGCCCCGGTCGATATTTTCCAGGTGGTTGAGACAGCGCAGAAAGGTGCTCTTGCCCGAGCCGGACGGCCCGATCACCGCGATCACTTCGCCCTTGCCGACCGTCAGCGAGACGCCGCGCAGCACCTCGTGTTCGCCGAAGCGCTTGTGCAGGTCGCGGGCGACCAGCATCGGCTCAGTCGTCGTAGACGGCATATTTTTTCTCCAGGCGGGCGAAGCCCCAGGTCAGCAACAACGTCATCACCAGGTAAAAGGCGGCGGCGACGACAAAGGGCATGGTCGTGAAATCGCGCTGGACCAGGCCACGCGCGGCGCGCAACAGGTCGTTCATGGCCAGCACGTAGATCAGCGAGGTGTCCTTGACCAGCGTGATCGTCTCGTTGCTCAGCGGCGGCAGGATGCGCTTGACCATCTGCGGCAGGATGATCCGCCGCATCGTCTGCGCCCGGCTCATGCCGAGCACTTGCGCCGCTTCGTATTGCCCCTTGCCGACCGACTGGATGCCGGCACGGAAGATTTCGGCAAAGTAGGCCGCGTAATTGAGCACGAAGGCGAGAATCGCCGCCGGAAAATCGGGCAGGCGGATGCCGATCACCGGCACGAAGGGCAGCGCGAAGTAGATGAACAGCATCTGCAGCATCAGCGGCGTGCCGCGCATCAACCATACATAGCCGCCGACCAGCGTCCGCGCCAGCGGCCAGTGCGACAGCCGCAGCAAGGCCAGCCCCAGGCCCAGCGGCACCGCCAGCAACAGCGTCAGGGCAAAGACCTGCAGCGTGACGCCAGTGCCGGCGAGCAAGGGCCCGAGTATCTGAAAGAGGTAATCCATGCGTGCTCCCCGCCCGAGGGACGGGAGAAAGGCCCCGCAGTACGCGAGGCCTGATCCTTACTTGACGATGTTCTTGCCGAACCACTCGGTCGAGATGCGGGCGGCGGCGCCGTCCTGCTTCATCGCATCCATCGCCTGCTGCAGCTTGCCGAGCAGCTCGGCGTCGTCCTTGCGCACACCGACACCGTATTCCTCGGTACCGAAATGTTCGTCGAGGATGGTGTATTCGCCCGGCTTCTTGGCGGTGTAGTAGCGGCCGACCACTTCGTCGACCACCAGTGCATCGAGACGGCCGGTAGACAGGTCCATCAGCGCGGTGACGTTGTCGCCGAACTTCTTCAATTCCTTGAGCGTCTTGCCGGCGGCGTCCTTGTCGATGGCTTCGACCGCGCTAGAACCTTCCTGCACGCCGATCACCTTGCCGGCCAGATCGGCCTTGGTCTTCAGCGGCGAGTTGGCGGCAACGATCACGATCTGGCGGTTTTCCAGGTACGGCGCGGTGAAGGCGATCTTTTCCTTGCGCGGCTCGGTGATGGTCAGGCCATTCCACAGCACGTCGACGCGCTTGCCGCCGAGTTCGGCTTCCTTGGCGTTCCAGTCGATCGGCTTGAACTCGACTTCGGCGCCAAGACGCTTGGCGGCTTCGCGGGCGAGATCGATGTCGAAGCCGACCAGATTACCCTTGGCGTCGCGGAAGCCCATCGGTGGAAAATTGTCGTCGAGGCCGACCACGATCTTGGCCGCCGGTGCCGGCGTGGCGGCCGCCGGCGCCGCTTCCTTCTTGCCGCAGGCGGTCAGGGACAAGCCGGCGACCAGGGCCAGCGCCAGCAGGGAGAACATTTTTTTCATCTGGAGAAGAATCCGTAAAGACGCAGCGAGGCCTGCGCAAAGGGCGGGATTGTCCGCCTAAGACCAGTCCGCGACATCAGGGAAAACCCTTAGCCTAATCGCTGTGGCAGAGCAGCGCCGGGTCGTTCTTCGCCGCTTCCGCCATTCGATCCAGACAAGCCACGACCTTGCCGCTTGCACTTTCCATCTTTTCCACGTGGTACAGCATTTTGTCGACCTCGCCGCGATCGCGCGCTGCCAGCGCGGCAATCCCCTCTGCGTGCACCTCGATATGCGGCGCCTCGAGTTCGCGATAACCGGCAAGACGGCTGAAGCATTCTCGCCCCTCGCCTTCGTAGTACCACTTGCCGAGGCGACAGCCGGTATGTGAAGCAACATCGCAACTTGCGAGTGTGATCAAGCCGAAAAGACCCATGTAGATGCGGAATTTGAAGACCAGATGGTCAACCTTGGCCAGCTCGACGAAACTGTTCAAGGCGCCGCCGGCAATGACGCCCTCCATGCGCTGCGCCAAAACCACCACCTGCGCCATGCGCTCGGTAGCCTGCGTGCCACGCTGGCTGAAATTGCCGGCCGCCAGGGACAGACCGTCCATTGCCGATTTGGCCGCCACCGAGTTGTGGCGCACGCCGGCCACCAGTTCGGAAATATCGCGCGTCGCCTTGGAAGTGCGCTCGGCCAATTTACGCACCTCGTCGGCAACAACCGCGAAGCCGCGTCCCGACTCGCCGGCGCGGGCAGCTTCGATTGCGGCATTGAGTGCCAGCAGGTTGGTCTGATCGGCGATGTCGTGGATCAACTGGACAATTGCATCGATCTGCTCGGCCTGGTCAGCCAGGCTGGCGACGGCGCCCGCCGCCGAGGAGGAATCGCTGGCCAGCTGGTTGAGGCTGGAGGCGATCTCGGTCGTTACCCGACCGCTCTCCACCGATACCGTCGCCGCCCGTACCGCTTGAGCCCGTTCCTCGCGCAATTGCATCGCCATCGCGCCGAGGCTTTGTTGCGAACCGCCCAGGGTATCGCTGAAGGCGGCAAGATGTCCGAGTATCTGGCGCAAGGTGTCGCACTCGAACTCCTTCATTTTCCAGGCAGCCGCCTGCGCTTCCAACTGGGTACGCAGCAAGTCGTTGTCGCTGCGTAATTGTGCGTTTTCCTGCGTCGACCGTGAAAATTGCGCCTGAAGCTCGGTCAGCTCCCTTGTTTTACCCCAGAACATCGATCCCCCCCGGACGAATGACCACAAGTAATTGCTCAACCCGCGATTATCGCTCTCCGATGACCGAATCGTTACAGATTTATGGCAAACAACGTCTATTGCTTTGCCCGGCGCCGGCTTGTCCTCGTGGCAATTCACCATCGGCCGACACGGGCAAAGCACTGGCCCTGGGTCAGGCCAGGTGCAGCAGACTCGCGTCCCAGGCCGGATGAGCTTCGTAGCCAAGCAGGTTGGCAACCGTCGCGGCGATATTGGAAAGCCCCGCGGTGGCGCTCGGCGCCAGCGTCAATTGCCCGCCGGTGGCGTAATCGACCAGGATCAGCGGCACCGGGTTGAGGGTGTGGGCGGTCTTGGCCTTGAAACTGCCGTCCTTGTTCTGCGCCGGCTGCTTGGTCTTCTTGTCGAGTTCGAACATCTCGTCGGCGTTGCCGTGGTCGGCGGTGATCAGGGCCACGCCGCCAGCCGCCTCGACCGCCTTGAGCAGGCGACCGAGCGACAGATCGACGGCTTCGACGGCGATGCGCGCGGCCTCGAAGTTGCCGGTATGGCCGACCATGTCGCCGTTGGCGAAGTTGCAGCGCAGCACCTGGTGCTGGCCGGACTGGATGGCGGCGATCATCGCGTCGGCGATCTCGGCGGCCTTCATCCACGGGCGCTGCTCGAAGGGCACGACATCGCTGGGCACTTCGAGATAGGTCTCACCCTCGAACTTGCCCGAGCGGTTGCCGTTCCAGAAGTAGGTGACGTGACCGAATTTCTGGGTTTCGGAACAGGCGAACTGGGTAATCCCGGATTTGCTGAACCACTCGCCGGACGTATTGGTGATCGCCGGCGGCGAAACCAGGAAGCGCTTGGGCAGTTGCAGGTCGCCGTCGTATTGCAGCATGCCGGCAAACGTCACCTGCGGCACGCGGACGCGGTCGAATTCCTGGAACCCGTCCTCGACGAAGGCGCGGGTGATTTCCAGCGCGCGGTCGCCGCGGAAGTTGAAAAAGACCACGGCGTCGCCGTCCTCGATCGTGCCGATCGGCTGACCGTTATCGGCGATAACGAACTCCGGCAGATCCTGGTCGATGGTGCCAGGATTTTGCTCGCGCAGGCCGTTGACCGCGGCAACGGCATTGGCGAACTGCGGGCCTTGTCCAAGGACGTGGGTTTTCCAGCCTTTTTCGACCATCGGCCAGTTGGCGTCGTAGCGATCCATGGTGATGTACTGGCGGCCGCCGCCGGAGGCGATGCGGGCATCGAAACCGTCGTTCGAGAGTTCGCCGAGGAAGGCCTCGAAGGGCGCCACGTAGTCCAGCGCGCTGGTTTCCGGCACGTCGCGGCCGTCGAGCAGGGCGTGGATGCGCACCGTGTTGACGCCCTCTGCCTTGGCGCGGATCACCATCGCCTTGAGGTGGTCGATATGGCTGTGCACGTTACCGTCGGAAAAGAGGCCGATGAAGTGCAGCACGCCCGCCTTTCCGTTGGCACCGGCCTTGGCACCGGCAACGACTTCCTGCCAGGCGCTGCCGGCCCACAGCGAACCCTCGGCAATCGCGTTGGCGACCAGGGCCGCCCCCTGCGCATAAACCTGACCGGCGCCGATCGCGTTGTGACCGACTTCCGAATTACCCATGTCGTCGTCGGACGGCATGCCGACGGCGGTACCGTGGGCGCGCAGACTGATGTGCGGACAGCCGGCGAAGAGGCGATCCAGCATCGGTTTGCGGGCCGCCGCGATGGCGCTGCCGACATCGGTTTTGGGCAAGCCGTAACCGTCCATGACGATGACGACGACCGGACCGGCGACGCCGGCAAAACGGGAGGATTTCTGCAACATGGAGAAGACCCGGAAGGGAGGATGAAAGGGGCGATTTTACCGTTCACCGCCGCGGCCTATGGGATAATTGCCGCTTTGTTAATCTCCGTTCGCCGCCAGATCGTCACCAGCATGTCGAAAGAAGCACCGATCCAGTTCAAGGGCACGACCCTGAAAATCATCCTGATCCAGCTGTCGACCGTGGATGTATCGGCGTTGCGCCTGGCGTTGCAGGAACTGACCGGCAACTCCCCTGATTTCTTCGGCGACGAGCTGGCCTTGCTCGACTTCAGCGATGCTGCCGGACTGCCGGAGACCGCCGACTGGGGCGCGATCCGCCAATTGCTCGGCGAATCCGGCCTGCACGCCATTGCCGTCCACGGTCTGGGCGACGGACTCGCTGCCGATGCCGCCGCCGCCGGTCTGCCGCAAGCCAGCGGCGACGCCCTGGCCCGTCGCAGCCCGCCGCCCCGCCCGTCCAGCGAACCCCCGGCCCCGGCCGCCAGCGTACCGCCGGCGCCGACCGCAGCACCGACGCCGACCGCAGCACCGACGCCGACCGCAGCACCGACGCCGAGCGCGGCACCGGTCCCGCCGCCGGCAGCGCTCCCGGCCGCCACGCTGATCGTCGACAAGCCCTTGCGCTCGGGACAACGCGTCTATGCCCGCGGCGGCGACCTGATCGTCACCGCCATGGTCAGCGCCGGCGCCGAGGTGATCGCCGACGGCAGCATCCACGTTTACGCCCCCTTGCGCGGCCGCGCCCTGGCCGGTGCCAACGGCAACGCCGATGCCCGCATCTTCACCACCAGCCTCGAAGCCGAACTGGTCTCGATCGCCGGCATGTACCGTACCTTCGAGGCCGGCGTTCCCGCCGACCTCGCCCGCCAGCCCGCCGTGATCAGCCTGCGGCAGGAGGGCGATGCCATGCGCCTGGCCGTCGCCGCGCTGGCGCTCAGATAAACTCCCTCTATTCACATATCCCAGCGAGAACTTAAAGTGACCCGCATCATTACCGTGACCTCCGGCAAGGGTGGCGTCGGCAAGACCACCACCAGCGCCAGCTTCTCTTCCGGCCTCGCCCTGCGCGGTTTCAAGACGGCCGTGATCGACTTCGACGTCGGCCTGCGCAACCTCGACCTGATCATGGGCTGTGAACGCCGCGTGGTCTATGACCTGATCAACGTGATCAACGGCGAAGCGACGCTGACCCAGGCGATGATCAAGGACAAGCACTGCGACAACCTGTTCGTGCTGCCGGCCTCGCAAACCCGCGACAAGGATGCGCTGACCGAAGCCGGGGTCGAGAAAGTCCTCAAGGAACTCGAACACATGGCCTTCGACTACGTGATCTGCGACTCGCCGGCCGGCATCGAGCACGGCGCGGTGATGGCGCTGACCTTCGCCGACGAAGCGATTGTCGTGACCAATCCGGAGGTCTCGTCGGTACGCGACTCCGACCGCATCCTCGGCATCCTCCAGGCCAAGTCGCGGCGCGCCCTCGAAGGCCGCGAACCGGTCAAGGAACACCTGCTGATCACCCGCTACAACCCGGGCCGCGTCGAAGCCGGCGAAATGCTGTCGTACAAGGACATCCAGGAAATCCTGCGGGTCGAGATCATCGGCGTCATCCCCGAGTCCGAGGAAGTGTTGCAAGCCTCGAACCAGGGCACCCCGGTCATCCACCAGAAGGAAAGCGAAGCCGCCGACGCCTATCAGGACGTGATCGCCCGCTTCCTCGGCGAGAGCCGACCGCTGCGCTTTGTCGACTACGTCAAGCCGGGTCTGCTGAAGCGCCTGTTCGGAGGCAAGTAAGATGTCCCTGCTCTCCCTGCTCTTCGGCAACAAGCCGAAATCCGCCCAGGTGGCGAAGGAGCGCCTGCAACTGATCATCGCGCACGAGCGTGACGGCGGCGGCAGCGCAACCTTTCTGCCGCAATTGCAGCGCGAACTGATCGCGGTCATCTCGAAATACGTCAAGATCGACCAGAACGACATCCGCGTATCGCTGGAAAAACAGGACCGTTACGAGGTCCTGGAAGTCAATATCGTCCTGCCGGAAAAGGACTGAGACGAGTCCCTTCTTCTGAGTGCCGCCGGGCGGCGCTCAGAAGAACTCGGGCTCGGCGCAGACGACTTCCTGGAAAATGCCCGCCCGCAGCAGTTGACCGTATTCGTAGATACGGTTGCGTCCGTCCTGCTTGGCCTGGTAAAGACAGCGGTCGGCCCGGCTCAAGACCTCCACCGGCAGCACCTCGGCCGATACCTGGGCATAGCCGATGCTGATGGTCAGGGTCTCGACCCGGGGAAAGGAGTGCGCTTCGACGGCAAGCCGCACGCGCTCGAAGACATTGTGTGCAATCGCATCGTTCTCGGCGGTGATGATCGCCACGAATTCCTCGCCGCCATAACGGTAAAGCAGGTCGTTGGAACGAAAGGTGTTTTCCATCAGGCGCGATGCCAGCAGCAGGATTTCGTCGCCGACCATGTGGCCATAGGTATCGTTGATACTCTTGAAGCGGTCGATATCGATCACCGCCAGCCAGTAATTGTTGGATGGCGGCGTGCGACGCTCGCCATCGTCGGGCAGATGGATTCCGTGGCGCTCGAGAGCGGCCCAGATGCGCTCGAAACTCGATTCCAGCGCCTGGCGGTTGAGCAAGCCGGTCAGGCGATCACGCTGGCTGACATCGAGCAGGGCATAGTAGTTCGAGAACACCTCGAGCACGCCGCGAATCATGGTGTCTTCGCTGGGGGAGACCTCGCGGTCGCGCAGGAAGACGAAGAAGCCGACGATCTCGTTGGCGGCGAACAGAGGATAGGCGATCAGGAATTCACTCGCCGCCCCTTTGGCCAGGCGCTTGGTACAGGGCTTGGCGAGCAGCCGGACGTTATCGGTGACGGCCAGGACGTCAGCATCGATATGGCCGGGGTTCAGCACCTGCTCGATCCGCTCGACCACGCGCTCGACGGCCGCGCCTTCAAGCACCTTGGAGCGGTGGCAATAAGTGGCGCGGGTAAAACCATAGCGTTCATCGACGCGATAGAGCGAGGTATCCAACACTCCCAGCAGCGGCCCCAGGGTGCGCAGCAGACTCTGCTCCAGCAACTCGGTATCGCGAATCGACGTCATCTGCCCGAGTTTTCCCAACAGGCCCGGCAAACGACTGGTTTGATGTTCCATGAGGAATTTCCGCTGCAAGAAATCCGCCGCCAGAGGCTACGGACAAAATTGAACAAGGCGGCAATATGCCAGACGCAGCATGCCCATTGCAAGTGGCAAAAATCACAAACAAAAAAAGCGGGGCCCGAAGGCCCCGTAAAAAAGAGATGACGGTTGCTGTTCTCCCGTTATCTCTCCCGCAGAGTGGTCGTTTCGACAAACAACCCGGCCCGGAGGCCAAAGCCGCTCATCGTTGCAAGGAAGCGTCGGCATTGCTGCCGAGCACCACGACCAGGATGACAAAGATTGCCGCGACGAAGGCTAGTGCCTGCAAGCGCACGCCAAGACCCAGGACCGACATCTGCCACAGGTCGGCGAGCCCGCCGAGCAGCAGGGCCAGTACCGCCAGGAGCGTGCCGGCCAGCAGGGCGACGAGCGAGCGCCGCAATGCCAGACGCGGGAGCAGGCGGACCACCGGAGCAGGAGCTGGCTTCATCGCGCTATTCGTTTACATGTTCGGATAGTTCGGACCGCCGCCACCTTCAGGCACCGTCCACATGATGTTCTGGGTCGGGTCCTTGATGTCGCAGGTCTTGCAGTGCAAGCAGTTCTGGGCATTGATCTGCAAGCGCGGCTGGCCTTCTTCCTCGCCGAGGATTTCATAAACCCCGGCCGGGCAATAACGGGTTTCCGGTGCGCCGAAGCGAGCATAGTTCACGCTGATCGGCACCGACTCGTCCTTGAGCCGCAAATGGCTGGGCTGGTTTTCCTCGTGGTTGGTCGCCGACAGGAACACTGACGACAGGCGGTCAAAGGTCAGCTTGCCGTCCGGCTTGGGGTAGTCGATCTTCGGATGACTGTTCTTGTCGCCGAGCTGGGTGTGATCCTCGTGATGATGCAGGGTCCACGGTGCCTTGCCGCCAAAGACGTAGGTATCGATCGCGCCGTAGGCCAGCGCCCCCCACAAGCCCCACTTGAAGGCCGGGCGGATGTTGCGCACGCGGTACAGCTCGTCCCACAGCCAGCTTTGCTTGATCTGCTCGCCGTAGGCCGTCGCTTCGCTGCCGGCATTGTCGACGGCCAGGTGAGCAAAGACGGCTTCGGCCGCGACCATGCCCGACTTCATCGCCATATGCGTACCCTTGATCTTGGGCACGTTGAGGAAGCCGGCGGTGTCGCCGACCAGCAGGCCGCCCGGGAAGGTCAGCTTGGGGATCGACTGGTAACCGCCTTCGGACAGCGCACGGGCGCCGTAGGAAATCCGGCGTGCACCTTCGAAAAAGCCGCGAATCGACGGATGCGTCTTGTAACGCTGGAATTCCTCGTAGGGCGACAGCCAGGGGTTCTGGTAATCGAGACCGACCACCATCCCGACCGCGACCAGGTTGTTTTCCAGGTGATAGAGGAAGGAGCCGCCGTAGGTGTCGCTTTGCAGCGGCCAGCCGACGGTGTGCACGATCAGGCCGGGCTGATGCTTGGCCGGGTCGATTTCCCACAGTTCCTTGATGCCGATGCCGTAGGTTTGCGGATCGACGCCTTCGCGCAGATTGAATTTGGCCCACAGCTCCTTGGTCAGCGAACCACGGCAGCCTTCGGCAAAAATCGTCTGCCGGGCGTGCAACTCCATCCCCGGCTGGAAACTGTGCGACGGTTGCCCGTCCTTGCCCACGCCCATGTCGCCGGTGGCCACGCCCTTGACCGAACCGTCCTCGTGGTAGAGGACTTCGGCGGCGGCGAAGCCAGGATAGATTTCGACGCCGAGGGCTTCGGCCTGCTCGCCCAACCAACGGCAGAGGTTGCCGAGGCTGATGATGTAGTTACCGTGATTGCTCATCTGCGGCGGCGTCGGCAGCTTGAACGAGCCGCCTTCGCTGAGATAGAGCAGGCGGTCTTCTCCGGCCGGCGTGTTCAGCGGCGCACCGCGTTCCTGCCAGTCGGGGAAGAGCTCGGCCAGCGCACGCGGTTCGAGCACGGCGCCGGACAGGATGTGGGCACCGACTTCGGAGCCCTTTTCCAGCAGACACACCGAGACTTCGCGGCCGGCCTCTGCAGCCAGCTGCTTGACGCGGATCGCGGCGGCGAGCCCCGAAGGGCCGCCACCGACGATCACGACGTCGTATTCCATCGCATCGCGATCAGTACGCATGGCGGTTCCTGGCTTAAACGGCCGCCGCCAGTTGCGGCACGGCTTCAAACAGGTCGGCGACCAGACCGTAGTCGGCGATCTGGAAGATCGGCGCTTCCGGGTCCTTGTTGATCGCGACGATCACCTTGGAATCCTTCATCCCGGCCAGGTGCTGGATTGCGCCGGAGATGCCGACGGCGATATAGACCTGCGGCGCGACGATCTTGCCGGTCTGGCCGACCTGGTAGTCGTTCGGAACGAAGCCGGCGTCGACGGCGGCACGGCTGGCGCCGAGGGCGGCGCCGAGCTTGTCGGCGAGCGGTTCGAGCAGCTTGTGGTAGTTCTCGCCGCTGCCCAGACCACGACCACCGGAAACGATGATCTTGGCGGCACCCAGTTCGGGACGCTCGGACTTGGTCAGTTCGCGGCCGAGCAGCTTGCTCTGCGCGGTGTCGGCGGCGGCGCCCAGGGCGTCAACGGCGGCAGTGCCACCGCTGGCAACGGCGTCGAAGGCGGTGGTACGGACGGTGATCACCTTGACCGCGTCGGCGCTCTTGACCGTGGCCAGCGCGTTGCCGGCGTAGATCGGGCGGACGAAGGTATCGGCGGCTTCGACGCCGACGATTTCGGAGATCTGGGCGACGTCGAGCAGCGCGGCGATACGCGGGGCGACGTTCTTGCCGAAGGTGGTGGCCGGGGCCAGGATGTGGCTGTAGCCGGCGGCGTTGGCGACGACCAGCGCGGTCAGGTTTTCAGCGGTCTGGTCGGCGTATTGCGCGGCATCGGCGACCTTGACGGCGGCGACACCGGTGAGCGCGGCGGCTTGCTGGGCGGCGGCGGCGCAGTTGGCACCGGCAACCAGCACGTGGATGTCGCCACCGATTTTCTGGGCGGCGGCAACGGTGTTCAGGGTCGCGGCCTTGAGGCTGGCGTTGTCGTGTTCGGCCAGTACTAATACTTTAGCGAGAATGGTCATGGTGGCGTCCCCTTAGATCACTTTGGCTTCGTTCTTGAGCTTGCTGACGAGTTCGGCAACGTCAGCCACCTTGACGCCAGCGGAGCGCTTGGCCGGCTCGGCGACTTTCAGCGTGGTCAGGCGCGGCGCGACGTCAACGCCGAGGTCGGCGGGCTTGACGGTGTCCAGCGGCTTTTTCTTGGCCTTCATGATGTTGGGCAGGGTCGCGTAGCGCGGCTCGTTGAGGCGCAGGTCGGTCGAGACCACGGCCGGCAGGCTGATTTCCAGGGTTTCCAGGCCGCCGTCGATTTCGCGGGTGACTTGGGCGCTATTGCCGTTCAACACGACCTTGGAGGCGAAGGTGGCTTGCGGCCAGCCTTGCAACGCGGCCAGCATCTGGCCGACCTGGTTGGCGTCGTCGTCGATCGCCTGCTTGCCGCAGATCACCAGTTGCGGTGCTTCCTTGGCGCAGACGGCCTTGAGCAGCTTGGCCACGGCCAGCGGTTGCAGGTCGACATCGCCGCAATCGACGAGAATGCCGCGGTCGGCACCGATCGCCATCGCCGTGCGCAGGGTTTCCTGGCAAGCGGCAACGCCGCAGGACACCACCACCACTTCGGTGGCAACGCCGGCTTCCTTGAGGCGCACTGCCTCTTCCACCGCGATTTCGTCAAACGGGTTCATGCTCATCTTGACGTTCGCCAGATCCACACCCGAACCGTCCGCCTTGACGCGAACCTTGACGTTGTAATCCACCACCCGCTTCACGGGAACGAGAATTTTCATGAGCCTGCTCCTTCCAGCCTTGTTGTATTGGAACGACCGGTCAAGTCCTGTAACGACCGTGCCACCGGGGTTTGACAGACTTTCCGGCGGGCCGCACAATGACCATACTGTGTCGTATGGAAAAGCATACGGTAGCGTATGGAAAAGAAAGCTGTCAAGGTCTCGCCGTCAAAATCTCCCTCTGTCGCCGTGCGTTCCCGGCGCAGCGCCAAACCGCGCGTGCAACTGGCCCCCGAGAGCTGGGTCGACGCGGCCATCGACGTACTCGCCAGCGAGGGCATCGCCGGCCTGCGAATCGAGGTGCTGGCCAAGCGCTGCGGCGTCACCAAGGGCAGTTTCTACTGGCATTTCCGCGACCGCCAGGCCCTGCTCGACGCAGTGCTCGAACGCTGGCGCGAAGGCCGCATCCGCGATATCGAAAAAACCACCGCCGGCCTGCCCGGTGCCGAAGTCGAACAACTGCACCACGTGATCGAGGTGTACGGCGCCAACCCCAACCGCAAGGGGATGGCGATCGAACTGGCGGTACGCGACTGGGCCCGGCACGACGCGCAAGCCGCCGCCGTGGTCGAAGCGGTCGACCTCTACCGCCTCGAATGCACCCAGCGCCTGTTCATCGCCAAGGGGATGAGCGCCGCCGATGCCAAGAGCCGCAGCCTGCTGCTTTACGCCTGCGTGTTCGGCTTGTCGCTGATGCACTACGACACTTTCGACAACAACCTGCCCGAACTCAAACGGCGAATCGCCCAACGCATCGTCGCCAACTAAGGCTGGCCATCTCGCCGGCGAAATCAGCGCAAGAGAGACCGACCACGGTCGACTGCGAAAATCGGCGGATTTGCCGGTCGACCGTGAAATTCAGCGACAGACTGCCGGCAGTGTTTTTTCCTGCGCTGCGATCTGTTCGGCCAGCATGCCGACCGCCTCGACCAGCGCCGCGACACCGCTTTGGGCATCGGCCGCCCGGTCTTCGGGCACCGCCTGCTCGATCCGCAAGGTTTTGACCAGCAGCGGCTTGCGCCCGGCATCGAACCAGCGGGCGCGGACCTGCAGCAAGGCATGGCTACGGTGCGGACCGGTGAACACCTGGCTGAACTCGTCGAGCTCCAGCCGCAGCAGGCAGCCGCCGCGCTGGCCGGCGGCGCCGTAGCCGAGCAGGCGCTGCAGGCGGCGTTCGAGCAGCCCGGCCGGCGGCGCAACCCAGCGCGCCTGACTGAATTCACGCCACTGCGCGGCATCGGCGTAGGCCAGGCGATAGATCATCGCGCTACCGTCGAGCCAGGCCGGCGCCCGGACTTCGAGCTGCCAGGCGGTTTCGCCGGCGGCAACGGCCGGCGGCAAACCGAGATCGTAAGCCGTCGTCGCGCTATCGCCGCCGCGCCGCCCGCCGGTCAGACAGCCGGCCAAGCTAGCGAGTAAAGACAAGCCAAGCAGCAAGACGCCGAGAGTTTTAAGGATCCGCATCACCGCCCTCCCGGTACGACAAAACCCGCCTCGCCCGGCCCCGGCGGCAGCGCCGGCGGACCGAAGATCAGCCCCTGCGGGGTTTCTTCGACGATCCGCAGGACCCGGTTCAACTGGTGCGAAGTCTGCGCCACGTCGCGGCTCAATTCGTTGAGGCGCGGCAGCAGCGCCGCCGCCCCGTCGCCGTCGGCCTCGCCGACCAGGGCGTCAAAGCGGGCGCCGCTCGCCTGCAGCCGACCGACCAGGCCGCGCGTTTCGGCCAGCAGTGGCCCGGCCTCCTGCGCCGCCGCGGCGAGCCCGGCAACGGTCCGCTCGTCGGCCAGGCGAGCAACCCGCGCCAGCGTCCCGTCCAGCCGTTCGAGCGTCGGCGTCAGGCGTTCAGAAGCGGCCGCCAGGTTGCGCAGCGTCGTCGCCAGATGCTGGCGGTTCGCATCCCCCAGCGTATCGCCGAGGTTGTGCATGAGTTGCCGGGCCTGCTTCAGCGTCGCCATGCCCGACTCGCTCAACTCCTCCATCAGCGACGGGATCATCGCGATTTTCGGCGGATCGGCTTCGTTCGGCGGCAGCGGTTCGGGGTTCTTGCCGGTTTCCAGCAGCAGGATGTGCGCCAGCCCGGTCACCCCCTGGTAATTGAGCTTGGCCACCGTACCCTTGGTCAGGGGCACGTCGTCGTTGATTTCGATCGAGATCAGGATGTTGCTGTAATCGTCGGGATCGAGCCGGATGTCGTTGACCTTGCCGACGCGGATGCCGCGATAGCGCACCTGCGCCTGCGGATTGAGGCCGCTGACATTCTGCTTGGCGACCACTACGTACTCGCGCGTATCCTGGCTGCCGCCGCCCAGCCAATACAGCGCGAGCACCGCCGCGGCGACGAAGGCCAGGGCGAACAGGCCGGCGGCGAAGGCATGCGATTTGTTTTCCATAAGCCGCGATTAGAGCAGTTTTCGCCGGTCGCCGCCAAAGAAACCGGTAACGAAAGGATGGTCGGAAGTCATCACCTGCGCCTGCCGACCGAAGGCCGCAACCTGATGATCGGCCAGTACGGCGACATGGCTGGCGAGTCCGGCCAGGGTATTGAGATCGTGGGTAACCATCAGCACGGTCAACCCGAGCTCCTTTTGTAGCGCCGCAATCAGCTCGACGAAATTTTGGCTGCGGTCGGGGTCGAGGCCGGCAGTCGGCTCGTCGAGCAGCAGCAGCTCCGGCTCCAGCGCCAGCGCCCGGGCCAATGCCACGCGCTTGACCATGCCACCCGACAGTTCGGCCGGCATCAGCCGCCCATGCAGCGGTTCCAGCCCGACCATCGCCAGCTTGAGATGGACCAGGCGGCGGATCCAGTCCTCGTCGAGACATTTCAGCTCGCGTAGCGGGAAGGCAATATTCTCGAAAGCGGTCAAGGCCGAGAACAGCGCGCCATGCTGAAACAGCATCCCCAACCGCCGCCGTACCGCCCGCTGCTTGCCGCTATCGGGGTCGGCCAGGTCGACGCCGAACAGGCGCACCGAGCCTTCGTCGGGCCGGTGCAGGCCGAGAATCTCGCGCAGCAGCGTGGTCTTGCCGCTGCCCGACTCACCGAGCAGGCCGACGATCTGTCCCGGCTCGATGCGCAGGTTGAGGTCGCGGTGGATGCTGCGTCCGGCGAAGCGGGTGTACACCCCGCACAATTCGATCACCGGCGGTTGGCGGCGCTCGCTCATCGACGGACCGTTCGGCGCGCTCACAGACGGGGAATCCCGACTTGCCGGGTGAAGATCGCGAACAGCGCGTCGATCAGGATCACCGCGGTGATCGCCGTAACCACCGCCCGCGTCGTGCTGCTGGCCAGGCTTTCGCTGTTGGGCTTGACGCGCAGGCCGAAGTGGCAGGCGACCAGCGCGATGATGAAGCCGAAGCAGACGCCCTTGGCCAGCCCGATCCACAGGTTGGCGACCGGCACCGCGCGCGGCAGGTTGTCGATGAAATAAGCGAGCGACAGGTCGAGCTGCAGCCAGGCCGCGAGCATGCCACCGAACAGCGCCACCGCCGAGGTCCAGAAGACCAGCAAGGGCATCACCACGGTCAACGCGGCAATTTTGGGCAAAACCACGCGCACGCTGCGCGGAATGCCCATCGTCGCCAGCGCGTCGATCTCCTCGGTCACCCGCATCACCCCGATCTGCGCCGTCATCGCCGAACCGGAACGCCCGGCGACCAGCACCGCGACCAGCACCGGGCCGAGTTCGCGGATGATGCCGATGCCCAGGATATTGACGATGAACAGGTCGGCACCGAGATTCTTCAGCTGCAAGGCCGACAGATAGCTGATCGCGACACCGATCAGGAAACCGACCAGGGCCGTGACCGGCAGCGCCAGCACGCCGGCCTTGTAGATATTGGCGGCGAATTCCTTCCACGGTGCATCGGCCGGATGGCGCAGCAAATGCTGCAAATCGAGCAGCAAGCGTCCGAACAGCGTGACCAGCCCGTGAAAATTCTCGCTCGCCTTGAGCAACTGCCCGCCGAGCACCGCGACCGGATGCGGCTTTTCCGGCTCGACCGGCGGCAGATCGTGCGGCAAGGCCGCTGCCCGTGCCAGGACCTGGCGTTGCAAGGGACTGAGCAGCAGGCTGTCCGGCCAGCGTTCGCCCCAGCAGCGCCACAACAGCACTGCAGCGGCACTGTCGATCCGCTCAACCGCAGTCAGGTCCCAGGCGTCGGCCAAACTGGCCGCATCGGAGAGTTGCTGCTGCAGAGCGGGCAGCAAGGGTAACATCGCCGCCAGGGTCCAGATGCCGCTCAGCTGGACCTTTGTCGCACGAATGATCAGCGACGGCGGCGAATTCATGCTCAGTCTCCGGCAGCGACAGCTCGTACCTGATAATAGCGGCCGATCTGCTTCCAGATACCCCCTTCCTCGTTCAGCGCCGCAGCAGTCCAGGGATTAGCCTTAAGCCAGGCCGCATCGATCTCGACAACAAAGCCGTTGCCCAGCGGGGTCACCTGCCAGGCCGGCAAGTCGCGGTCATCACGAGTACGGCTAAGCAATACCGCAAGCCGCAGGCAGAAAATCAGATTCCAGGCGCTATCGCTTGCCGGCAGGCTACCCAGCTTTTCCAGCTTGCCGCGATGGCCGAGCACCAGCATCGCCAGCCGCGCCTGGTCCTTTTTCGAGAAACCGGGCATGTCGGCATAGGTCAGGATGTAGGCACCGTGTTTGTGGTGGGCGTTGTGCGCGATCGAAATCCCGATCTCGTGCAGGCGCGCCGCCCAGGTCAGGAAGTGCACATCATCCTCACCCGCCTCGCCGCCTGATAGCTGCCTCAGCGCCGAGAGGGCAACCGTCTCGACCCGTTCGACCTGATCGCGCTCGACCTGATAGCGGCGGCGGAAATGCGCCACCGTGGCATCGCGCATGTCGTGATGGTGAAAACGGCCGAGCAGATCGTAGAGCACCCCCTGACGCAAGGCACCGTCGGAATAAGTCATGCGCTCGATATCGAGTTCCTCGAAAATCGCCGACATGATCGCCACCCCCCCCGGCAGAACCGGTAGACGATCGCTTTTGACCCCCGGCAGGTCAAGGGCTTCGGCCGAGCCGGCCTTGACCAGCAAGGAACAAAGCTTGTCCAAACCGATTCGAGTAATGCCACTTTCACCATTGGGGTTAAGGCTATTGAGTTCGAGAACGTCGGCAATCGCCCGTGCCGAACCGGAAGAGCCGACTGCTTCCTTCCAGCCCAGACTACGATAATCGTGAGCAATCAGCTCGATTTCCTTGGCTGCGGCAATCTGTGCTTCGCGCAGGCGCTTCTTGTCAATTTTTCGATCCGGAAAAAAACGCAGCGAATAGCTGACGCAGCCCATGTACAAGGATTCCATCATCAGCGGCTCGTGACGCTTGCCGATGATGAACTCGGTCGAACCACCACCGATATCGACCACCAGGCGCTTGTGCGCCGCCGAGGGCAGAGAGTGCGAAGCACCGATATAAATCAATCGGGCTTCCTCCCGCCCCGCAATGATCTCGATGGGAAAACCGAGTGCCGCTTCGGCAAGTGGCAAAAATTCGGTGGTGTTCTTCGCGACACGCAGGGCATTGGTCGCCACCGCCCGAACCGCGCCTTGATCCAGACCACGCAATCGCTCGCCAAACAGGCGCAGGGCATCCAGGGCTCGCTGCTGGGCGGCGCTGTCGAGCATTTTATCCAGCGTCAAACCTGATGCCAGGCGCACGGGAGCCTTCAAGGAATCCAGGGGGTAAATCTGGTCATCCACCACTCGACCGACTTGCAGGCGAAAGCTGTTGGAACCCATGTCGACCGCGGCAACGGTTTCGTAAATCATCGGGGCATCATCTGAAAAGGCGTTGGAAAACGGGCACTACCTGCAAATAGAGGTAGAAGACGGCGGGCATTCTAGCATTCCACCCTGGCTGGCTTTTTTACAGGAGGACGAGTTTTCCGGATGTGGCAAGCGGATTGCCTATCCCTTTGAAGCAAGGGGAGGACGTAGCGGGCACGCCATGCAAAACGCCCCGTAAGCCGGGGCGTTTTGCTGATGTGCGTACAATTGCGAATCAGAGGGAGCGCAACAGTGCGTAAGCACAGAGAGACATCAAGGTCTGTGGCATCAGGCCAAAAAGGGCAACGGCAATGCCGTTTACCGAAAGGACCGCCTTCATCGAGCCACAAGCCTGGAGAGGCGTTTCATCGACCGGAGCATCGAAGTACATGATCTTGACGACGCGCAGGTAATAGAAAGCACCGATCAGGGAGAAGAGCACGGCGACGATGGCCAACCACATATAACCAGCAGCAACCACCGCCTGTAGTACCGAGAACTTGGCGAAGAAGCCGACGAAGAAGGGAACCCCCGCCATCGAGAACATCAACATCAGCATTACGCCTGCAAACCAAGGACTGCGCTTGTTGAGACCCTTGTAGTCATCAAGACTGTCGGCCTCGAATCCGGCTCGGGACATGAGCAGGATGATGCCGAAAGTCCCCAGGCTGGTCAGGACATAAGCCACTACATAGAACATGGCCGAGCTGTAAGCATTCAGGGCATAGCGGGCGTCGCCGCCAACCACACCGGTGACGATACCCAGCAACATGAAACCCATATGGGAAATTGCCGAGTAAGCCAGCATGCGCTTGAGATTGGTCTGGGCAATGGCTGCCAGATTGCCGATCGCCATCGAGAGCACGGAGAGGATGATCAGCATCGCCTGCCAATCCTGCGCCAGAGTGATCAGCCCATTGACCAGCAAGCGCATGGTAATGGCGAAGGCAGCAAGCTTGGGAGCTGAGCCGATCAGCAGGGTGACCGACGTAGGAGCTCCGTGATAAACGTCGGGAATCCACATGTGGAAGGGGACGACGCCAAGCTTGAAGGCAAGGCCGGCAACCAGGAAAACCAGACCAAAAATCAGCACGGTTTTGTTGGCGCCACCACCATAAAGCTGCTCGGCAATAGCCGTAATCTCAAGCGTGCCGGTAGCACCGTAGATCATGGACATACCATAGAGCAGCAGGCCAGAGGCCAGAGCCCCCAGGACGAAGTACTTCATTGCTGCCTCGGTCGACACTACCGAATCGCGATTCATCGCCACCATCGCATACAGGGAAAGCGACAGCAGTTCCAAGCCAATGTAAATGGTCAGGAAATGATTGGCGGAAATCATCACCATCATGCCCAAGGTAGCAAACAGCGCGAGCACGTAATACTCGCCCTTGTTCATTGCCTCCCGGTCGGAGATGTAGGCACGGGAATAGAAAAGCACCACGATGACCGTCATGTAGAGGAATATCTTCAGCAGGTCGGACATCAAGTCGTCGACAAACATGTTGCTGAAGGTATAGGTAATTTCGCCGGTGCTGGTTGCAAACTGAATCGCGGCACAGCCAATCAATGCGAGCTGGCTGAGCACGAAAGTCAGCGTACGACGGGAATCCTTGACGAAAACGTCAATCAGCAGGATGGCGAGTGCCATGAAGGCCAGAAAAAGCTCTGGCGCAGCAGGCATCAGATCAGGAACAACGAAATTCTCGAACATGTCGGCTACCGTTTATTGAATCTTGCTGATGGCGACGTGGCGCAGCAGGTCGTTGACCGAAGAATGCATCACTTCGGTAAAGGGCTGCGGATAGACCCCCATCCACAACGTGCAGATTGCAAGCACGGCGAGGATCAGGAATTCGCGGGAATTGACATCGGTGAGTTCGCGCACATGGTCGTTGGCGATATCCCCGAAAATGACGCGCTTGTACATCCACAAGGTGTAAGCCGCGCCAAGGATCATCGAGGTAGCGGCTGCCAGCGCAATCCAGAAGTTGTACTTCACTGCCCCGAGGATGACCATGAACTCACCGACAAAACCGGAAGTGGCAGGCAATCCGGCGTTAGCCATGGAGAACAACATGAACAACGCGGCAAACTTGGGCATGGTATTGACGACACCGCCGTAATCGGCAATCTGGCGACTATGAACGCGGTCATACATGACACCAATACAGAAGAACATGGCACCGGAGACAAAGCCGTGCGAAACCATCTGCACCAAGGCCCCCTCGATACCCATCGGACTGAACAGGAAAAATCCGAGGGTGACGAAACCCATGTGCGCAATCGACGAATAGGCAACCAGTTTCTTCATATCGGATTGAATCAGTGCCACAAACCCGATATAAACCACAGCAATCAACGAGAGAGCGATCACCAGACCGGCCAGTTCATGCGAAGCATCGGGAGCGATCGGCAGGGAGAAACGCAGGAAACCGTAGGCACCCAGTTTGAGGCCGATCGCCGCAAGCACGATGGAACCCCCGGTCGGGGCCTCGACGTGAGCATCCGGCAACCAGGTATGAACCGGGAACATCGGCACCTTGACCGCAAAGGCAATCAGGAAGCCGAGGAAGAGCCAGATCTGGGGTCCAAGACCAATCGGTAATTTATGCCAGTCCAGGATCGAAAAACTACCGCCGGACTGGATGAATAGATACATCAACGCCAGGAGGAAGAGCAGGGAACCGAACAAGGTGTAGAGGAAAAACTTGAAGGCAGCATAAACCCGGTTCGGACCGCCCCAGACACCGATGATCAGGTAAAGCGGGATCAGGGATGCCTCAAAGAAGACGTAAAACAACACGCCGTCGAGCGCTGTGAAAATACCGTTCATCAGACCGGACATGATCAGGAAGGCCGCAAAATACTGCGCAACACGCTCCCGGATTACCTCCCAGCCAGCTGACACGACGATGATGGTGATGAAACTGTTGAGTACGACGAAGAGCATCGAAATGCCGTCAGTACCGAGATGATAGTTGATGTTGAAACGAGGTATCCAGGTTTGCAGTTCGACAAACTGCATACCTCCATTGTTAAGGTCGAAACCGGTCCACAACGGAATGGTTACCAGAAATCCGGCGATTGCACCAATCAGGGCAAGCATCCGCGCCAGCGGAGCATTCCGATCATTGCCGGTGGCGAGAACCACCAGACCAGCGACAATCGGAATCCAGATTGCGAGGGATAGCAGCGGGTAAGTCGACATTTTATTCCTTGCTTTTCTGCGAACTATTCACGCTAGGCGCGGTTGATCCACAAGGTCATCAGCACGAACACACCGATGATCATCGTGAATGCATAGTGATAGACATAGCCAGTCTGGAAGAGGCGAGTTACCGCCGCAATCCAGCCGACCAGCTTGGCCGAGCCATTGACGATGATTCCGTCAATGACTGCAACGTCGCCGCCGCGCCACAAAGCCTTGCCAAGCAGACGGGAGCCACCGGCAAACACCGTTTCATTGATTTTGTCAAAGTAATACTTGTTCTCGAAGATGGTGTTGATGATCGAGAAGCGGCGCTGAATGGCGGCAGGAATGTCCGGCCGCTTCATGTAGAAGAACCACGAAACGACTACGCCGGCCAGTGCAAGGAAGAAGGGCAGCGTGGTAAAGGCATGCATACCCATTGCCGCAGCACCATGGAAATGTTCGGACAGGTGGGCCATGACCGGATGGGCTGCGTTGTCGATGTGAATCACTCCCCTGAAGTAATCACCGAAAACCATCGGCTCGATGGCTATGTAGCCAATGATCAGCGAGGGAATGGCCAGGAGGACGAGAGGCAGGGTCACCACCCACGGCGTTTCATGCGGCTTCTGGCCGGGAGCGAGACCATGGTGATGATCATGTGCCACTTCCTCGTCATCGTGATCGCCATGATGGTCATGGTGACTGCTCTTACCGAAGCGCTCTTCTCCGTGGAAAACCAGGAAATACATTCGGAATGAGTAGAAGGCGGTAACAAAAACACCTGCCATCACTGAGAAGTAAGCAAAACCGGAACCGGGTATTTGAGAAAGTGCAACAGCCTCGATAATCGAGTCTTTGGAATAGAAACCCGAAAGGAAAGGCGTGCCGATCAGTGCCAGGGAGCCGATCAAGGAGGTAATCCAGGTGATGGGCATGTATTTGCGCAAGCCACCCATGTTACGAATATCCTGATCGTGATGCATGCCGATGATCACCGAACCCGCTGCAAGGAAAAGCAAGGCTTTGAAGAAAGCGTGCGTCATCAGGTGGAAAATGGCCACCGAGTAGGCAGAGGCTCCCAAAGCCACGGTCATGTATCCGAGCTGTGAAAGGGTGGAATAGGCAACGACACGCTTGATGTCGTTCTGGATGATTCCGAGGAAACCCATGAAGAGGGCAGTAATCGCACCGATGACGATCACGAAGGAAAGTGCCGTAGTTGACAACTCGAACAGCGGCGACATGCGCGAAACCATGAAGATGCCGGCAGTAACCATGGTCGCAGCATGGATCAGTGCCGAAATCGGGGTCGGGCCTTCCATCGAATCAGGCAACCAGACGTGCAGGGGAACCTGTGCGGACTTGCCCATGGCACCGATGAAGAGGCAGATACAGGTGATCGTCATCAACGAGACAGTCGCCCATTCGCGGTCTGCAAAGAGATTGATGGTGGTACCGGCCAGTTCCGGCGCCTTCTTGAAGACCGTAAGGTAGTCAAGGGAACCGAAATGGGCAAGGATCAACCCGATACCGAGGATGAATCCGAAGTCACCCACACGGTTAACCAGGAAAGCCTTCATGTTGGCGAAAATCGCCGTAGGGCGGGTGTACCAGAAGCCGATCAACAAGTACGAAACCAGGCCGACCGCCTCCCAGCCGAAGAAAAGCTGCATGAAGTTGTTACTCATCACCAGCATCAGCATGGAGAAGGTAAACAAGGAGATATAACTAAAAAAGCGGTTATAACCCGGATCTTCCTTCATGTAGCCCATGGTGTAGATGTGCACCATCAAGGAGACAAAGGTCACCACCAGCATCATGGTCGTCGTCAGGGTGTCGATCATGAAACCGACTTCAAAGCTGTAATCCCCGCTCGTCAGCCAAGTGTAGACCGCACCGTTGAAAGTATTTCCTGCCTGCACATCCTTGAAAATGATCAGGGAGGTGATGAAGGCAACGGCTACGCCCGTGATGGTGGCAGTATGCCCAAGCCAGCGCGGAATAACCCGGCAGAAAAGGCCGGCTATCATGGCACCGACAAGTGGTGCCAGGGGAACAAGCAGATATAGTTTTTGCATTTCCATGGTTAACCCTTCAAGCCGCCCAGGTCATCCACATGGATGCTCTTGAGGTTACGGAACAGCACGATCAGGATGGCCAGACCGATCGCCGATTCAGCTGCGGCTACAGTCAGGATGAAGAAAACGAAAACCTGGCCGGACAAATCCTGCAGATAGTGGGAAAAAGCCACAAAATTCATGTTGACCGCAAGCAGCATCAACTCGATGGCCATCAGCAGAACCAGTAGGTTTTTCCGATTGAGGAAAATACCGACCACACTGATTGCAAAGAGGATTGCCCCCAGAATCAGGAAATGCGAAAGAGTCAGTGTAAGCATTGGCGCCCCGTCGTTCAGTCTTTTTCAACCGGCATCTGCAGGACGCGGATACGATCCTTCGCCTTGACGAAGACCTGCTGATTCGGGTTGGTATTTTTAGATGGCCTAGGACCACGATGGGTCAACACGATGGCTGCAATCATGCCGACCAGCAAAACGATGGAGGCCAGTTCAAATGGATAGACATAATCCGTGAACATCAGCTCGCCAATTGCCTTGGTATTCGAGACACCCGCCGGGACGAGAGCATCGGCGGCAGGCACCTGGAAATACTTGCTTCCAAGCACCAGCCCCATCTCCATGACCATCAGCAAGCCAAGCACTGCTCCCAGAGGCAGATAATTCCAGAAACCCTGGCGTATCCTGTCCATGTTGATGTCCAGCATCATCACGACGAAAAGGAAGAGGACCATTACCGCACCGACATAAACGAGAATGATCGCAATAGCCAGAAACTCCGCCTGCAAAAGAGCCCAAACCCCACCGCAGGTAAAGAAGGCAAGTATCAGATACAGAGCGGCATGAACAGGGTTTCTAGCCGTAATCACACGCAAACCAGCAAAAACGAGAATTGCCGACAGCGCGAAGAATACAAAAGTCTGAAAATCCATATTGGGCACCTGTCAGCGATAAGGCGCATCGAGTTGGCGGTCCTGGGCGATCTGCGCTTCATAGCGATCACCGTTGGCCAGCAACATCTGCTTGGTGTAATGCAGATCACCGCGCTTCTCGCCGTGATATTCAAATACACGTGTTTCAACGATGGCATCAACCGGGCAGGCCTCCTCACAAAAACCGCAGAAGATGCACTTGGTCAGATCAATGTCGTAACGGGTGGTGCGCCGGGAGCCATCCTCCCGAGGTTCCGCCTCGATGGTAATCGCCATGGCAGGGCAGACGGCTTCGCACAATTTACAGGCAATACAGCGCTCCTCCCCGTTCGGATAGCGGCGCAATGCATGCAGACCGCGAAAACGAAAACTCTGCGGCGTCTTTTCCTCAGGATACTGGACGGTAATCTTGCGGGCGAAAAAATAACGCCCGGTCACCGACATCCCCTTCAACAGCTCCTTGAGGAAGAGGCTGTTGAAGATTTCCTTCATCGAACCCATTAGTCTCTCCTCACTTCCAGATATTCAGCGGTGACATCATCCAGATGCCGACAACAGGTAGCCAGATCAAGCAGATTGGCAAAAACACCTTCCAGCCCAGACGCATCAACTGGTCATAGCGATAACGGGGGAAAGTCGCACGGAACCAGAGGAAGAGGAAGAGTACGAATGCCATCTTGGCAAATAGCCAGAGAATTCCATCCGGCAGGAAGCCTACAGGCGATAGCCAGCCGCCCAAGAACATGATCGACGTCAGTGCGGAAATCAGGATCATGTTTGCGTATTCGGCAAGGAAGAAAATCGCGAATGCCATGCCAGAGTATTCAACGTGAAAGCCGGCGACGATCTCGGATTCGCCTTCTGAAAGATCGAACGGCGCACGGTTGGTTTCGGCAACACCGGAAATCAGGTAAACCAAAAACATCGGTAGCAGCGGAAGCCAATTCCAGGAAAGGAAGCCCAGCCCCCAGGCCGCAAAAGCCCCCTGATCCTGAGCCTTGACGATATCCACCAAGTTAAGACTGTTGGAAACCATCAAGACACAGATGAGAGAGAATCCCATCGAAATTTCGTAGGACACCATCTGAGCTGCAGAACGCATGGCTCCCAGGAAGGCATATTTTGAGTTCGATGCCCACCCCGAGAGGATGATCCCGTAAACCCCCATCGAGGTGATGGCCATGATATACAGAAGGCTGGCGTCGATATTGGCGAGAACCAGGGTGTCGTTGAAAGGAACCACAGCCCAGGCAGCCAATGCCGGTGCAATGGCGAGCATGGGAGCAATGATGAAAATGGCCTTGTTCGCACCGCTTGGGACGATAATTTCCTTGAGCAGCAACTTCAAGCCATCCGCAATTGGCTGGATCAAGCCCCAAGGACCAACCCGGTTAGGACCAATACGAACCTGCATATAGCCGATCACCTTGCGCTCGGCCCATGTCAGATAGGCAACACCCAACATCAACGGGGCAACGATCAGAACGATCTTCAGCAAGGTCCAAACAGCCTGCCAGGCCCCGCCAAATATTCCCTGGCCGAAATTCATTACCGCATCCATTTACGCACGCTCCATGAAAATTTCGCCAAACATCGCCCCTAGCGGAGTCGTCGAGGCATGCGCCGCAGCAACCCGCACGCAATGGTCAGGCACCCCTGCATCCAGCCTGGCATTCATCAGAACAATGGCATCACCTTGCTTAACCCGTACCCGATCCCCGCACTGGACACCGATTGAGGCCAAAGTGGCAGCGTTGGCGCGGGCGACCGGGGAAGACGCATCGACAGTCTGCTGCAATACCGGGGCACGACGCGCAATCGAATCGGCAAAATGGATGGGAACATCGGCAATCCGCTGCAAACCCGTGGTGCCATATTGCGGAGATGCCGGATTGAACTCGATACCAGTCAGCCCGCTATTACGGTTGGTCACAAAATCAGTTCCAGCACCCAGAGCATCATCGCGGACTTCTTCACTGGTGTTGTAGGCGAAGCCATCGAGGTTGAGCACATTGCCCAGAACCCTGAGTATTTTCCAGCCTGGGCGCGCATCGCCCTGTGCCCGAACCACGCCATTGAAGCTCTGAACTCGTCCCTCGATATTGACGAAGGTGCCTGATGTCTCTGAAAACGGTGCCAGAGGCAGAATTGCATCTGCGTACTCCAGTGCTGCCTGACTCTTGAATGACGACAAGGAGATCACTAGCGCAGCCTGCTTCAAGGCGGCCATCGCCAACTGTGGATTGGCACAATCAAATTCCGGTTCGACACCCATCAACACGTAGGCCTTACGTGCTTGCTCGAACATTTTTCTTGCGTTGGCGTTACCCGGAAGCGCACCAGCCGCGTAGCCACCGGTCACATTCGCGGCAGAACCAAGATAACCGAGACTGGCACCCGTCATTTCGGCGAGCGAGGTGGCCAGGGACTGGATCAGTGCAGCGTCCTGGACCTGTTCGGCCACATTCCCGAGGAACAAGGCCTTTTTTTCGCCTTCGACGAGGCTGTCTGCAATCTTGCGTACCTCGGTGTCGACCGTAATTGACGCAATATTCTGCGGAACAGGAACTCCCTTCGTTTCCGCGACTGCCTTGACAACTGCTGCCAGAGCGACGGCAAGTCCTGCCGGCGCCACCACTTTGCTGGCGTGAAGCTTGATCAGCTGATCATCTCCCGCCACGGAAAGAAGGCTGACTTTGGTAAATTTTTTCGCCGCTTGCCGCAAACGCTGAGCAATAAGCGGGTGATCCTTGCGCAGGAACGAACCAACCACCAATGCGGAATCCAAATCCTGGATCTCGGCAAGGCGCAGCCCCAGCCACGGCGTTCCCTTGCGTTTTCCATCGGCAGAAAAATCAGCCTGACGGGGGCGGAAGTCAAAGTTACCACTCCCCAAGCCGGCCATCAGCTTGCGGAGAAGAAACAACTCCTCGGTTGTGCTATTCGGGGCGGCCAGCGCAGCCAGCGCATCCCCTCCATGCTCGCGGGCTACATCCTTCAAACCATGAGCAACATAATCGAGAGCCACGTTCCACTCGACCTCACGCCACTCTCCCCCCTGCTTGACCATCGGCTTGAGCAGGCGCTCGGCGGAATTCAGCGCTTGATAGGCAAAACGCTCCTTATCCGAAATCCAGCAT
The DNA here is from genome assembly GCF_023150235.1 of Azonexus sp. Classification (GTDB taxonomy): domain Bacteria; phylum Pseudomonadota; class Gammaproteobacteria; order Burkholderiales; family Rhodocyclaceae; genus Azonexus. Next base: position 132,350 of record NZ_JAKLLH010000002.1, on the reverse strand, counting down.
TCATTGACTTCCTCATTTTCGCGAGGAAGCACACGCATAACCGCATCGTGCTTAACTTGCACGACGAGATTGGCGCCTACGGAATCGTGAGGGCTTACCGACTTACGACGCTGGAGCTCCCAGGCTCGTGCGGTGTAACGGAAAGGCTTTGAGGTCAATGCTCCCACCGGGCACAAATCAATCATGTTTCCGGACAATTCGGAATCCACGGTGCGCCCTACAAATGTACTGATTTCCGAGTGCATGTTGCGATTGGCCATACCGAGTTCCATCACACCGGCAATCTCCTGACCAAAACGAACGCAACGCGTGCAATGGATGCAACGACTCATTTCCTCCATCGAAATCAGCGGTCCGACACTCTTGTGAAAAACCACGCGCTTTTCTTCGGTATAACGGCTTTGCATTGGCCCATAGCCCACCGCCATATCCTGCAGCTGACACTCGCCACCTTGATCGCATACCGGACAATCAAGAGGGTGATTGATCAGCAGGAACTCCATCACGCCCTTCTGGGCCTTGACTGCGAGTTCCGAGTGAGTGAAGACCTTCATGCCGTTGGTCACCGGGGTGGCGCAGGCTGGCAAAGGCTTGGGAGCCTTTTCCACCTGAACCAGACACATCCGGCAATTAGCGGCGATCGAAAGCTTCTTGTGGTAGCAGAAATGCGGGATATACACCCCCACCTGCTGCGCAGCATCCATTACCGTGCTGCCGTCAGGCACCTGTGCCTTCTTGCCGTCGATTTCGATTTCTAGCATGTCGCTACCTTGTAGCCAGTTTGTTATCTATCGCTTGCGAAAAGCCTGTTCAGGCCGGAATCTTGTGGAAGCCACTACCGCTCCACTGAATTTCTCTTGGCACAAGGCAGGTCTTGTGTTCGATGTGATACTCGAACTCGCCACGGAAATGCTTCAGGAAGCTTTGAACAGGAAATGCAGCGGCATCTCCGAGCGCACACACGGTACGCCCGGAAATATTTCCGAGCACGCTGTTCAGCAGATCAATATCCTCGGGCTTTCCTTGACCGTTCTCAATACGGTGAATGACCTTGTACATCCAGGCCGTACCCTCACGACAGGGTGTGCATTGTCCACACGATTCCTCGTAATAGAAGAACGAAAGCCGTTCCAGTGCCTTGACCATGCACACTGTTTCGTCCATCACGATCACCGCTCCGGAACCAAGCATTGACCCAGCTTTGCTGATGGAATCGTAATCCATGGTGCAGTCCATCATGACACTTCCCGGAAGCACCGGTGCCGAGGAGCCACCAGGAATCACCGCCTTGAGCTTGCGACCTCCCCGCATGCCACCGCACATTTCAAGAAGCGTGGAGAAGGGTGTACCGAGGGGAATTTCATAATTACCTGGGCGATTCACGTGACCAGAAACCGAAAACAACTTCGTGCCGCCATTGTTAGGCTTGCCGAGATTGAGATATTCCTCCCCTCCTGTCTTGAGAATGAAGGGAATACTTGCGAATGTCTCGGTGTTGTTAATGGTCGTCGGCTTGCCATAAAGGCCAAAGGATGCCGGGAAAGGCGGCTTGAAGCGAGGTTGCCCCTTCTTGCCCTCGATCGATTCAAGCAGAGCGGTTTCTTCACCGCAGATGTACGCGCCATATCCGTGATGGGCAAACAACTCGAAATTGAATCCGGAGCCGAGAATATTCTGGCCGATAAACCCTGCTGCGCGAGCCTCATCCAAGGCTTCCTCGAAGCGCCGGTAAATTTCCCAAATCTCACCATGGACATAGTTGTAGCCCCGGTTCGCTCCCATCGCGTAAGCAGCAATGGCCATGCCCTCAATGACCGCATGCGGGTTATAACGCATGAGATCACGGTCCTTGAATGTGCCTGGCTCACCTTCATCGGTATTACAGACGACGTATTTGTCGCCAGGAAATGAACGCGGCATGAACGACCACTTGAGTCCGGTCGGGAAACCCGCACCACCCCGTCCACGAAGGACGGACTTTTTCACTTCACTAATGACTTCTTCCTGAGAAATCTTGTTCTCAAGAATTTTACGCAACTGCTGATAGCCACCACGCGCCACATAGTCCTTTAAGTGCCACGTATTGTCGCCATCCAGACCCTGCATCAGCAAACCATTGATCGAACCGAGCATCGCCATTATTTGCACTCCTCAAGCAGCTTGTCGATCTGCTCTGGATGCATGTGGCTACACATGCTTCGATTATTCACAATAAACACCGGCGCATCACCGCATGCACCCATGCACTCACCTTCTTTCAAGGTGAATTTGCCATCGGGAGTAGTTTCGTTGTAGCCAATCCCGAGTTTCTTCTGCAAATACTCACCTGCGTGATATCCGCCAGAGAGCGCACATGGCAAATTGGTGCACACCGTGATTTTGTACTTCCCGACAGGTTTCAGGTCATACATATTGTAAAAAGAAGCCACTTCGTAAGCAGCCATGGGTGCGATGCCGAGATAACAGGCAACCGCCTCTATCGCCTCGGAAGGGAGCCAGCCGAGCTCTTCCTGAGCATGGGCAAGACAGGCCATCACGGCCGACTGTTTCTGGTCGGCCGGGTACTTGCCAACTTCGCGGGCGAATTTCTGCAGGGTGTCAGCGGAAAACATCAGCGGTCAATCTCGCCAAAAACGATATCCTGGGAGCCGATGATGGTAACGACGTCTGCAATCATGTGACCGCGAGACATCTCGTCCATACCGGCAAGATGTACATATCCGGGGGCGCGAATCTTCATGCGATAAGGCTTGTTCGCTCCATCCGAGATAAAATAAATGCCAAATTCACCTTTGGGATGCTCAACTGCGGCATAAGTCTCTCCCGGAGGAACATGGATACCTTCGGTGAACAATTTGAAATGGTGGATCAACTCCTCCATGTTCGACTTCATGTCCTCCCGCTTGGGAGGGGCAACCTTGTGGTTGTCGGTAATCACCGGCCCCGGGTTAACGCGCAGCCAGTCGATACACTGCTTGATGATGCGATTGGACTGCAACATCTCTTCCATGCGCACAAGGTAGCGGTCATAGCTGTCACCATTAACACCAACCGGCACATCGAATTCAACCCTGTCATACGCGGCGTAAGCTTGCTTTTTCCGCAGATCCCAAGCAATGCCGGATCCTCTGAGCATTGCTCCGGAGAAGCCCATCTGCATGGCTCGCTCAGGCGTCACCACACCAACGTTAACCAGACGCTGCTTCCAGATACGGTTATCCGTCAATAGGGTGTGATACTCCGCGTGGTACTTCGGGAAACGCTGAGTAAAATCTTCAAGAAAATCGAGGAGGGAACCACTACGATTTTCGTTTAATTCCTTAGCCTTCTGGGCGCTGGTCCAAGTTGACTCGGTGTACTGAGGCATACGATCCGGCAGGTCGCGATAAACCCCTCCTGGACGATAATAAGCCGCATGCAAGCGCGCACCTGAAACGGCCTCGTAGGCATCCATGAGGTCTTCGCGCTCACGGAAGGTGTACAGCGCCATGGTCATTGCACCCACATCCAAAGCGTGACAGCCAATCCAGAGCAGATGGTTCAATATCCGGGTAATTTCATCGAACATGGTCCGGATGTAGCGACCCCGCTCCGGAACCTCGATTCCGAGGAGTTTCTCTGTAGCCAGGCAGTATGCATGCTCATTACACATCATCGACACATAATCGAGTCGATCCATGTAGGGCACAGACTGAACCCACGTCCGCGTTTCTGCCAATTTCTCGGTCGCGCGGTGCAATAAGCCGATATGCGGGTCAGCACGCTGAACAACTTCGCCATCAAGCTCAAGAACCAAGCGCAACACACCGTGTGCTGCGGGATGCTGCGGGCCAAAATTAAGCGTAAAGTTGCGAATGTCAGCCATTTGCTACATCCCCGTAGGTGTCCTCGCGCACAATGCGCGGTGTGTTTTCACGCGGTTCGATACTAACCGGTTGATAGACAACGCGCCCCTGGTCCGGGTCGTAACGCATTTCGACGTGCCCGGAAATCGGGAAATCTTTACGGAATGGATGTCCGATAAATCCGTAATCAGTCAAGATTCTGCGCAGATCCTCGTGCCCCGGGAAAGCGATGCCAAACAAATCGAAGGCCTCACGCTCAAACCAGTCCACGCTCTTCCAGATACCAGTAATCGAGGCGACGGATGGAAACTCGTCGTCATCGGCAAACACCCTGACCCGCAGACGAACGTTATGGCGAATCGAAAGCAAATGAACGACAACCGCAAAGCGCCGCCCCTGCCACGAGCCATCGCCATAAGTGGAGTAGTCGACGCCACAAAGATCGGTCACTTCTTCAAAAGAAAACTCCTGCTCATCCCGCAAGGCGAGCATGAATTGCGAATAATCCTCTGCCGCAACTTCTACAGTCACCTCTCCCAAGGCCAGCTTGAGGGATTTCAGCTGCCCTCCGAAACGGTCTTGAAGGCTTTGGCAGAGCGCTTCCAACTTAGCAGACATAGCGATGAGCCCTGTTAATTAGCGTGCAATGGTATTGGTACGGCGTATCTTGTTCTGCAACTGGATAATGCCGTACAACAAGGCTTCTGCAGTCGGAGGACAGCCCGGAACATAAATATCGACCGGAACGATGCGATCACAACCGCGCACCACCGAATAGGAATAGTGGTAATAGCCGCCGCCGTTTGCGCAGGATCCCATTGAGATCACCCAACGCGGCTCCGCCATCTGATCGTAAACTTTACGCAAGGCGGGAGCCATTTTGTTGGTCAGCGTACCCGCCACGATCATCACGTCTGACTGCCGCGGACTGGGACGAAACACCACACCGAAGCGATCAAGATCGTAGCGCGAGCAACCAGCGTGAATCATTTCAACCGCACAGCACGCAAGACCAAAGGTCATCGGCCACAACGAGCCCGTCCGCATGTAGTTGATCAGCTTGTCAGCAGTCGTGGTGACAAAGCCTTCCTGCAGAATGCCTTCAATTGCCATACCGAGGCCTCACTCCCATTCCAGCGCACCCTTGGCCCAGGCATAAACATAACCGACGACCAGAATGGCAACAAACACCATCATCTCGACAAAACCAAAAAGCTTGATTGAGTCGGTAGCGACAATATCCTTGAAAATCGTTGCCCACGGAAAGAGGAAAGCGATTTCAAGATCAAAAAGAATGAAGAGTATGGCTATCAGGTAATAACGCACATCGAATTTCATGCGCGCATCTTCAAAAGCCTCAAAACCGCACTCGTAGGGAGAGAGCTTTTCAGGATCCGGCCTGCTGGGAGCGAGCAAGAAGCCCATGGCAATCGGCAATACGCCAATCGCCACCCCCACCAAGACGAACATCAGGATAGGAAAGTAGTTTTCCATCATCCGCCGCCATTAGTTCAGTTTCTTATACAAAGCCGGGAGCAACTCCCAACTCATTATTGGTGCCGACGGCGAGACTCGAACTCGCACAGCTTGCGCCACTACCCCCTCAAGATAGCGTGTCTACCAATTTCACCACGTCGGCAAAGCCTTCCCATCTACCCGGCATGGTACTTGCCGAGCAGACAAGCCTGCATTACTTCGGAACATCCACTGCCCTGGAGGCCCCTTCGCCCCCCGCGACAGCTGCTCCATCAGGACGTTCTTGCACCTGCGGAACAGCTTGCGATTGTACCGCGTCCTGCATCACACTGCCAGTCGTTTTTGGCTTATCGGCAGCTACATAAGCCAGTGTCAGGCTAGTCAAAAAGAACACGGTCGCAAGTACTGCAGTAGCACGACTGAGAAAGTTTGCCGCCCCCGTAGCACCGAACAGACTCCCGGATGCCCCACTACCAAACGCAGCTCCCATATCCGCCCCCTTGCCATGCTGCATCAGAACGAGGCCAATGATCGCCAGAGCAACCAAAATATGAATTGTCAATACCAAAGAAAAAAACCAGTTCATGCCATATACCCTCTAAGTTGCCGCACGGCAAATTTCCAAAAACTCATCGACATTGAGCGAGGCGCCACCGATCAAGCCACCGTCGATATCAGGCTGGCAAAACAGCTCTCGGGCATTTTTCGCCCTGACACTGCCGCCATACAGAATTCGCACTTCCGCTACCCCAGCCTCCTCACCCCCTTGATTCAGCAGTGATCGCACATAGGCGTGAACTTCCTGCGCCTGCAATGGTGTAGCCGTCAATCCTGTACCAATTGCCCAGACCGGCTCATAGGCGAGAATCGCCGATTGCGGCCAACTCCCACCATCCAGACACGCCAGCACGGCCAGGACCTGCCTTTTGATGACATCCAGCGTCACCCCGGCCTGACGCTCCTCAAGCGTTTCACCAAAGCACAAAATTGGATTCAAGCCCGAAGCAAGTGCGGCCAGAAATTTTCGGGCAATCGCCTGATCCGACTCAGCAAACAACGAGCGCCGCTCCGAATGCCCGACCAGCACATAACTACAACCCACTTCCCGCAGCATGCCTGCCGCAACCTCTCCGGTATAAGCCCCCTCCCGATACTCGCTAAGCGTTTGCGCTCCGAGCCTGATCGAACTACCGTGAAGTAGCTCGGAAGCCTGGGAAAGGTAGGGAAAAGGTGGAAATACAGCAACTTCGCAAGACAAAATAGGCAGCTGCTGGCACAAAGAAGCTAGCAATGCCCGGTTTTGTGCGAGCGAGCCATTCATTTTCCAGTTACCGGCCACCAACTTCTTACGCATCATCCGCACTCTTTTCGCAGGAAAAACCTGCTGATTATACAGAGCCGGAAAAATGCCGGTCAAGAAAACCACGGTTGATCAAGGACATCAGACAGCCCCGCCCAAAGCATTGCGAACCAACTCCGCCAATCCCTGTGCTTCGTTCCGCACGTCCTCCGCAGACTCCCCTTCCACCATGACCCTCAAAACCGGTTCCGTACCCGAAGCACGCAGCAACACTCTGCCACGCCCGGACATTCTTGCCTCCACCTCCGCCAGAGCAGCCACTACCACCGGCGAATCCTGCCAGCGACGATTACCCGACACCGGCACATTGACCATGTTCTGCGGATACAGATGCAGATCCGACAGGAGCTCACACAATCCCCTCTCCTGCTGCCGCATTGCTGCCAGCACCTGCAAGGCAGCAACCGTTCCATCTCCGGTGCTATGCCTATCCAGGGTCAGGATATGCCCTGAGTTCTCACCGCCATAGAGCCACCCCCGGGCATGCAACATCTCGAGAACATAACGATCACCCACCGCAGCCCTGACAAAAGGGATGTTCATACGCTCGAACGCATGCTCCAATGCCAAGTTGGACATCAGGGTTCCAACCACTCCCGTCACATTTCCCGATTGCGCGCGCTGCCGAACAATTGCGTACAGCAACTGATCTCCATCATACAAAGCGCCCTCGGCATCAACCATCTGAATACGATCAGCGTCGCCATCCAGTGCAAGCCCCATATCCGCCCCATTAGCCCGCACCGACTCAATCAGGGCAGCCGGAGCCGTAGCGCCGCATCCGGCATTGATGTTCAAGCCATTCGGCTGAACGCCTATGGAAATCACCTCCGCCCCTAGTTCATGAAAAACACTGGGAGCGGTCTGATAGGCTGCACCATGTGCGCAATCAACAACAATTTTCATCCCCCGCAAATCGAGCTCACCGGGGAAAGTACTCTTGCAGAACTCGATATAACGTCCCCGGGCATCATCAATTCGCTTGGCACGCCCGAGATCTGCAGATGCGACACACCCCAGAGGCTCCTCCAACCTCGCCTCGATAGCTAGTTCAGTCGCATCAGGTAACTTTGTTCCCTGGGCAGAAAAAAATTTGATTCCATTATCAGGATAAGGATTGTGCGAGGCAGAAATAACCACCCCCGCCTGCAGTCTCAGAGCCCTGGTCAAATAGGCAATCGCCGGTGTTGGCAAGGGCCCGACCAGACAGACATCAACCCCGGCAGCGGAAAAACCCGCCTCCAGGGCCGACTCCAGCATATAACCGGAAAGTCTCGTATCCTTGCCGATCAGCACCGTCGGTCTTTCCCCATGAACGGAAAAATTTTCACGAAGCACCTGCCCCGCGGCATACCCGAGGCGCATGACAAATTCCGGCGTAATCGGCGCCAGACCAACTCGACCACGCACACCATCGGTACCGAAATACTTCCTAGACATTGCCTTCCCCTTGAAAACCGATGGCCCGCCAAACCGCCAATGCATCGCGAGTTGCGGCCACATCGTGCACTCGCAGGACGGCTGCTCCACTCTGCGCCGCCAGCAATGCAGCAGCGACACTCGCCGGCATCCGCTGCGCCATGGGACGACCGGTAATCGCACCGAGCATGCTTTTACGTGAAACCCCAACGAGAACCGGATACCCCTGTGCCGCTGTCACGGTCAACCCACGAAAAAGTGAAATATTGTGTTCCACGGTTTTTCCAAAGCCGAAACCCGGATCGAGAAGCAAGCGATCCGCAGCAACCCCGGCGGCACGACAACGCTCCGCCGCCTCCAGCAATCCAGCATTAACCTCACTCACGACATCCTGGTAACACGGGTTATCCTGCATGCTACCCGGCGTCCCCTGCATGTGCATCAGGCACAGCGCACAATCGGAGCGAGAAACAAGAGCCAATGCCTCCGGATGACGCAAGCCGGAGATATCGTTGATCATCGAGCATCCCAATTCCAAGGCAGCACGCATTACCGCCGGTTTATAGGTATCGACGGAAACAGGAACATCCCAAGCAAGCACCTCGCGCAAAACGGGCAGCAAGCGCGCCAATTCTTCTTCTTCCGTAACCACCGGGGCCCCCGGTCGTGTCGATTCAGCACCAAGGTCGAGAATATCCGCTCCCGCCTGAAATTGTGCATGGGCGTGAGCAACGGCCAGCCCGACCGATGCCCCGACGCCATCCCCGGAAAACGAGTCCGGGGTCAGGTTCACGATCCCCATCAACAAGGGGCGCTCAAGTGACAAGCGGTATTTTCCACAACGCAGCAAGTTGGCCTCTCCCAAAAAGAAAAACCGGGAGCACACGGCTCCCGGCAAATAGTTTTCCGGAATTACTCAGACGGCCGGAGTCGCACTTGGCTCCGCATCAGGCGAAGAGTTCGAGGCCCCACCCGTTGTCCGAGATCCGGATGACGGGCGCGGTGACCGCGGCGGGCGACCGCCCATGATGTCGTCAATCTGATCGGCATCAATAGTCTCCCAATCAAGCAGCGCCTTGGTCATGGCCTCCACCTTGTCGCGATTCTCTTCCAGCAACTGGCGAGCCAGGGCGTACTGCTGATCGATGATGCGACGAATCTCCGCATCAACTTTCTGCATCGTCGCTTCGGAAACATTCTTGTGCTGAGTGACGGAGCGACCGAGGAAAACCTCCCCCTCGTTCTCACCGTAGACCATTACACCAAGCTCAGACATCCCATAGCGGGTGACCATATCGCGTGCCATCGAGGTTGCCCGCTCGAAATCATTGGAAGCCCCGGTCGTCATCTGGTTCATGAACAACTCTTCAGCAATACGACCACCAAACAACACGGCAATACGCGACAACAGATACTCCCTGTCGTAAGCATAGCGATCCTGCTCGGGCAACTGCATGGTCAAGCCCAGCGCGCGACCACGAGGGATGATCGTAACCTTATGCACAGGGTCGGACTTCGGCACCAGTTTGGCGACAACGGCATGACCAGATTCGTGGTAGGCGGTGTTCATCTTCTCTTCCTCGGTCATTACCATGCTGCGGCGCTCGGCCCCCATCATGATTTTGTCCTTGGCCATCTCGAAGTCGTCCATATCGACCAGGCGCTTGTTCCGACGAGCCGCGAACAAGGCAGCCTCATTCACCAAGTTTGCCAGATCGGCCCCGGAAAATCCTGGAGTACCGCGAGCAATGATATCTGCCTTGACATCCCCGGAAATCGGCACCTTACGCATATGAACTTTAAGAATTTCCTCGCGGCCACGAATATCGGGCAGGGGAACCACCACCTGGCGATCGAAGCGACCAGGCCGCAGGAGTGCCGGATCGAGAATATCGGGCCGATTGGTTGCGGCAATTACGATGATCCCGGAGTGCCCCTCGAAACCATCCATCTCGACCAGCAACTGGTTCAAGGTTTGTTCGCGCTCGTCGTTACCGCCTCCGAGACCCGCACCACGATGCCGACCGACCGCATCGATTTCGTCGATGAAGATAATGCACGGCGCGTGCTTCTTCGCATTCTCGAACATGTCGCGGACACGCGCGGCGCCGACACCGACAAACATTTCAACGAAATCGGAACCGGAGATCGAGAAGAAGGGCACCTTGGCCTCGCCAGCAATGGCCTTCGCCAGCAGGGTCTTGCCGGTACCAGGATTGCCGACCATCAGCACACCCTTGGGAATACGCCCACCGAGCTTCTGAAATTTCGACGGATCGCGCAGGAAGTCAACCAACTCCTGGACCTCCTCCTTAGCCTCGTCACAGCCAGCAACATCGACAAAGGTCACCGTATTTTGTGCCTCATCCATCATCCGCGCACGCGACTTGCCGAAAGAGAAGGCACCTCCCTTGCCTCCTCCCTGCATCTGGCGCATGAAGAACACCCAGACACCGATCAGGAGCAGCATGGGGAACCAACTGACGAAGATATTCATCAGGAAAGAGGGCTCTTCTTCCGGCCTCGCCTCGATCTTGACGCCATTTTTCAGCAAGTCCGAGACCAGCCAAAGATCGGGCGGCGCGTAGGAAGTGATCCGTTTACCCTCGCTCGTCGTTGCCTTCAGGGTTCGCCCCTCCATCACCACCTTGGAGATTCGCCCCTGCTTGACCTCCTCAATGAACTGGGAGTATTCGACCGATCCGTTCGGTACCTGACGGCTATTGAACTGATTGAAAACGGTCATCAACACCAGGCCGATCACCAGCCAGACCGCAAGATTTTTGAACATGTTGTTCAAGCCTGCTCTCCTCTATCCAACGTCGAGCGAAAAAAACGACATTCTAAACAAAACTTTCAACGCAAGACACGGCCCAGCAAATACAACTCCGGACTGCGATCACGGGAAGCATCGGGTTTCCTCACCTGAACGGTCTTGAAAGCAGCACGCATCAAGCTCAGAAAAGCATCGTAGTCGCTTCCCTGAAACACTTTGACCAGAAATGCACCATCCGGTTTCAAATGCTCTTTCGCGAATTCAAGCCCCAGCTCGGCCAGATGCATCACTCGCGCCTGATCGACCAGCGGCACACCAGACATGTTCGGCGCCATGTCCGACATGACCAAGCCAACCCGACGGTCACCCACACAGGACTCCAATTGCGCCAGCACCTCATCCTCGCGGAAGTCGCCCTGGATGAAGTGTACGCCGTGCAGAGGCTCCATTTCGAGCAGGTCGAGCGCAATCACCATGCCTTCGGCGCCCACCCGCTTGACGGCCACCTGTGACCACCCTCCCGGTGTGGCCCCGAGGTCGACCACTACCTCGCCGCGCCTGAGCAGCTTATCCTTGTCGTCGATCTCCATCAGCTTGAAAGCAGCCCGCGAACGCCAGCCTTCCTTTCTGGCCAACTGCACATAAGGGTCGTTGACGTGCTCCTGCATCCACGCCTTGCTGGTCCGGGTTCTTTTCATTCGGTAAAATACGGTTTTTGAAAGGTTTTAAACAATGCTGCAATTATCGCCCATAGAGCGCCGCGAACTGAAAGCCCGCGCCCACAGTCTGAACCCGGTGGTCTCCATTTCGGAAGAAAACGGACTGACCGATGCCGTCATGCGGGAAATCGACATCTGCCTCAAAGCCCACGAATTGATCAAGATCCGGGTTTATGGCGACAGCCGTGAGAATCGCATCGCCTGCTATGATCGCATCTGCGAGGAACTAGGTGCCGCCCCGGTACAACATATCGGCAAATTGCTGGTCGTCTGGCGCCCGATACCCCAGGATCAAAAGCCGGTACGCAGACCGCAGCGTACCACCCCGAGGCGCACCAAACGCAGTTTCCAGGGCTAAGAACAAAGCACCTCAGCCCCAAGGAAGCGGGCACCCGTGGCAGCCAGGCCCGACTTGCTGCCATCCGTGCCGTCTGCCGCCTGCCTCGCATGCTCACCCCGGGCTGAATATCTTGCTCAGCCCGGTTTTCCCTCTGCTGGCCCGGCCAATGGCGACAAGCCTGCTCCCGGAACAACGCCTCTTTACTCGTATCGAATATCAAGGATTTCGTATTCACGCAGTCCGCCCGGAGCCTGTACCTGGGCAATATCGCCCACGTACTTCCCGATCAGTGCCCGCGCCATCGGTGAGCTAACGGAAATCTTGCCCTCCTTGATCTCGGCCTCGTCTTCGCCAACGATCTGGTAAGTCACGACATCGCCGGAATCCTGGTCCTCGATCTCGGCCGTAGCGCCGAAAACACAGCGCCCATCGGCATCGAGCAACTGCGGGTCGATGATTTGGGCATTCGACAGCTTACCCTCGACTTCCTGGATGCGGCCTTCGATAAAACCCTGGCGCTCCTTGGCCGCATCGTATTCGGCATTTTCGGAAAGATCACCATGCGAGCGCGCTTCGGCGATAGCGGCAATCACGCTCGGGCGCTCGACAGTTTTCAGCCGATGCAACTCTTCCCGCAGTCTTTCTGCGCCTTTTACGGTCAACGGTACTTTATTCATCTTTTTCCCTCGAAAAAGCAAAACCGCCGGCGCCCGCAAAGGGCGACCCGGCGGTTGAAGCAACGATTACTGCAGTTGTCCGTGCAGCGACTGGATGGAATAGACCTCCAGCTCGGCACGATTGCGAATCCCCTCGGCGGCGGCCTCAGCCCCCCAGATCGTGGTGTACATCGTGACCCGTGCCTGCAGACCCGAAGTCCGGATCGAGCGGGAGTCGTTGATCGCGCCACGCTTCTCCTCGACGGTATTGATGATCAGGGCGATTTCATCGTTCTTGATCATATCGACGATGTGCGGACGACCTTCGGTCACCTTGTTCACCTGCTGCACCGGCAGACCGGCCGCCTCGATCGCTTTCGCCGTACCACGCGATGCCACCAGCTGGAAGCCGGCTTCATGCAGGTGACGAGCGATTTCAACCGCCTTGGCCTTGTCGCTATCCTTGACCGACAGGAAAACCCGCCCCGTCTTTGGCAACTTGACGCCAGCCGCCAGCTGCGACTTGACGAAGGCTTCGGCAAAACTGGTACCAACGCCCATCACTTCGCCAGTCGACTTCATTTCCGGGCCAAGAATGGTATCGACGCCCGGGAACTTGACGAAGGGGAAGACCGCTTCCTTGACCGAGAAGTACGGCGGCACGACTTCCTTGGTAATACCCTGGGCCTTCAGGCTCTTGCCGGCCATGCAGCGTGCGGCGATCTTGGCCAGTTGCAGCCCGGTCGCCTTGGAGACGTAAGGCACGGTCCGCGAGGCGCGCGGATTCACTTCCAGCACATAGACGTCGTTATCCTTGATTGCGAACTGCACGTTCATCAGGCCGCAAACGTTGAGCGCCTTGGCCATCAGCTGGGTCTGACGACGCAGTTCGTCCTGGATCGCAGGCGACAGCGAGTAAGGCGGCAGCGAGCAGGCCGAGTCGCCGGAGTGCACGCCAGCCTGTTCGATGTGCTCCATGACGCCACCGATGATCACTTCCTCGCCATCCGACAACGCATCAACATCGCACTCAACGGCGTCATTGAGGAAGCGGTCGAGCAGAACCGGCGAATCGTTGGAAACCTTGACCGCTTCGCGCATGTAACGCTCGAGATCCTTCTGCTCATGAACGATTTCCATGGCACGGCCACCGAGCACGTAAGACGGACGCACGACCAGCGGATAGCCAATTTCAGCCGCCAGACGCAGCGCATCTTCTTCGGTACGCGCCGTGCGGTTCGGCGGTTGCTTGAGGCCGAGGTCGTGCAGCAGCTTCTGGAAACGCTCGCGGTCTTCGGCGATGTCGATCGATTCCGGCGTCGTACCGATGATCGGCACACCGTTGGCTTCCAGCGCCAACGCCAACTTGAGCGGGGTCTGGCCGCCATACTGAACAATCACGCCTTCCGGCTTTTCAATCGCGCAGATTTCCAGCACGTCTTCCAGCGTCAGCGGCTCGAAATAGAGACGGTCGGAAGTGTCGTAGTCGGTGGAAACAGTTTCCGGGTTGCAGTTGACCATGATCGTTTCGTAACCGTCTTCGCGCATCGCCATCGCGGCATGCACGCAGCAGTAATCGAACTCGATCCCCTGGCCAATGCGATTCGGACCGCCGCCCAGCACCATGATCTTCTTCTTGTCGGTCGGATTGGCTTCGCACTCGTCCTCGTAGGTCGAGTACATGTAAGCGGTGTTGGTCGAGAATTCGGCGGCGCAGGTGTCGACGCGCTTGTATACCGGGCGCACGTTCAACTCGTGACGACGCGCACGGAACTCGGACTCGGTGGTCTTCAGCAGATAAGCCAGACGCCGGTCGGAGAAGCCCTTTTTCTTCAGGAAACGCAGCTCTTCTGCGGTCAACGACGAAAATTCGCGTTTTTCAACCGCCAACTCAAGATCGACGATCTCCTTGATCTGGACCAGGAACCACGGATCGATCTTGGTCAGCTCGAAGACTTTTTCGACGCTCATGCCGACGCCGAAGGCATCGGCGACATACCACAGGCGATCCGGCGACGGCCGGGCCAGCTGCTCGTCGATGGTTTCCGGATCAACCGACTTCAGGTTGAAACCATCGACGCCGACTTCCAGGCCGCGCAAGGCCTTCTGCAGCGATTCCTGAAAGGTGCGACCCATGGCCATCACTTCGCCGACCGACTTCATCTGCGTGGTCAGGGTGGAATCGGCCTGCGGGAACTTCTCGAAAGCGAAACGCGGCACCTTGGTCACGACGTAGTCGATCGACGGCTCGAACGACGCCGGGGTCTTGCCGCCGGTGATGTCGTTCGTCAGTTCGTCCAGCGTGTAGCCGACCGACAGCTTCGCCGCGATCTTGGCGATCGGGAAGCCGGTCGCCTTCGAAGCCAGAGCGGAGGACCGCGAAACCCGCGGGTTCATCTCGATGACGATGACGCGGCCGTCCTTCGGGTTGATCGAGAACTGCACGTTGGAACCGCCGGTATCGACGCCGATCTCACGCAGCACGGCGATCGAGGCATTGCGCAGGATCTGGTATTCCTTGTCGGTCAGCGTCTGGGAAGGCGCAACAGTGATCGAGTCACCAGTGTGCACCCCCATCGGATCGAGGTTCTCGATCGAACAGACGATAATGCAGTTGTCCGCCTTGTCGCGGACCACTTCCATCTCGTACTCCTTCCAGCCGAGCAGCGACTCCTCGATCAGCAGCTCGTTGGTCGGCGAAGCTTCGAGACCGCGCTTGCAGATGGTCTCGAACTCTTCCATGTTGTAGGCGATGCCACCGCCGGTGCCGCCGAGCGTAAAGGACGGGCGGATGATGGTCGGAAAGCCGATCGCAGCTTGAACCTGGTAGGCTTCTTCCATGCTGTGCGCGGTCGCCGAGCGGGCGGAACCGAGACCAATTTTGGTCATCGCGTCCTTGAACTTCTGGCGGTCCTCGGCCTTGTCGATGGCCTCCTCGGAGGCGCCGATCAGCTCGACGCCGAACTTGGCCAGCACCCCCTCGCGGGCGAGATCGAGCGCGCAATTCAGCGCGGTCTGACCGCCCATGGTCGGCAGGATCGCATCCGGACGTTCCTTCTCGATGATTTTGGCCACGACCTGCCAGGTAATCGGCTCGATGTAGGTGACGTCGGCCATTTCCGGATCGGTCATGATCGTCGCCGGATTGGAGTTAACCAGGATGACCTTGTACCCTTCTTCACGCAGGGCCTTGCAGGCCTGGGCACCGGAGTAATCGAATTCGCAGGCCTGACCGATGATGATCGGGCCAGCGCCAATGATGAGAATGCTTTGAATGTCTGTACGTTTCGGCATCTTGTATCTCTCTCTCTGTGCCGCTTATTGCGCGGGGTTCAACGCAGCGACGCCGCGCGTCATGCAGTCGAGGAAGCGGTCGAAAAGGTAGGCCACATCGTGCGGACCAGGACTGGCTTCCGGGTGCCCCTGGAAGGAGAAGGCCGGCACGTCGGTGCGAGCAATACCTTGCAGGGAACCGTCGAACAGCGAGACGTGGGTGGGACGCAGATTGGCCGGCAGCGAATCGGCATCGACCGCAAAACCGTGGTTCTGGCTGGTGATCAGGACCTGGCCGGTATCCATGTCCTTGACCGGATGGTTGGCGCCGTGGTGACCGAATTTCATCTTCAGGGTCTTGGCTCCAGAGGCGAGCGCCAACAGCTGATGCCCCAGGCAGATACCGAAAGTCGGCACACCGCGCTCGAGGAATTCGCGGATCGCGGCGATCGCGTAATCGCACGGTTCCGGGTCACCCGGACCGTTCGACAGGAAAATGCCGTCCGGTTTCATCGCCAATACGTCAGCCGCCGGCGTTTGCGCCGGCACGACCGTCAGCTTGACGCCACGTTCAGCCAGCATGCGCAGGATGTTTCGCTTGACGCCGAAGTCGTAGGCCACCACATGGAAACGCTCTTCACCGCGCTGTTTGTAGCCCTTCAGCGTCCATTCCGCCTCACTCCAGGCATAGCCTTCCTTGGCGGAAACCACCTTGGCCAGATCCATGCCAGCCAACCCCGGGAAGGCGCGAGCCATCGCCAAGGCCTTGGACTCGTCGACTTCACCGGCGAGAATGCAGCCAGCCTGAGCACCCTTTTCGCGCAGGATGCGGGTCAATTTGCGAGTATCGATACCCGCGATGGCAACAATGCCATGTTTTTTCAAATAGGACGACAAATCGTCCTGACAACGCCAATTCGAAGCGCGCCGTGGCAAGTCACGAATGACCAGGCCGGCAGCGTAGTTCGCGTTGGATTCGAAATCTTCCGCATTGCAACCGGTGTTACCGATGTGCGGATAAGTCAGCGTCACGATCTGACGGCAATAGGAAGGATCGGTAAGGATTTCCTGATAGCCCGACATGGCGGTATTGAATACCACTTCGCCGCTGGTGACGCCGTCAGCGCCGATGGACTGGCCGCGAAAAACCGTTCCGTCGGCAAGGGCAAGAATGGCGGGGGAAAATGAGGGCAACAAGGACACGACCGGCTCTCCTGGGAATTTCAGCTTATTCATGTGCCAAGCGGGAAGGCTCGCGCCTCCCCGCTTGTACTTTCAAACCTTCAAATTCTACCCGAAACGCCGTTAATCAAGCAAATCGGCAAGGCGCCCGCGGGTGGCTTCAACGCAAGCCAAGCACGTCCTGCATATCGAACAGGCCATTGCCGCGCCCCGCCAGAAAACGCGCAGCACGCAAGCTTCCCAAGGCATAAGGCAAGCGGCTGCTGGCCTTGTGCGTCACCTCGACTCGCTCGCCAAGCCCACAGAACATCACGGTATGATCTCCGACGATATCGCCACCACGAACCGTTGCAAAGCCGATGCTAGACGGGTCACGCTCCCCGGTGACGCCTTCGCGCCCATACACGGCACAATCTGCAAGATCGCGCTTCAGCGCAGCTGCAATCACCTCGCCCATGTGCAGCGCGGTTCCGGAAGGCGCATCCACCTTCATTCGATGGTGTGCCTCAACGATCTCGATGTCATACCCCTGATCGAGTATCCGGGCTGCCGTATCAAGCAGCTTGAAAACCAGGTTGACCCCGACAGCCATATTGGGAGCAAAGACGACCGGAATCTCTTCCGCCGCCTTGGCAATGGCCGCCTTGCCTTCCGCATCGAAGCCGGTCGTACCGATTACCATGGCAACCCCGGCCCGACGGCAAAGTTCAAGGTGCTGCAGGGTCCCCTCCGGACGGGTGAAGTCGATCAGGCAATCCACGTTGAGCAGGCCAGCAGCCAGGTCGTCGCTGACCAGAACATCGCTCGACATACCCACCAGCTCTCCGGCATTCCTGCCAAGCGCGGGACTACCAGGCAGATCGAAGGCCGCCCCGAGGACAAGCTGCCCATCCTTGAGCACTGCCTCGATCAGCATTTTCCCCATGCGCCCGGCGGCGCCCAAGATTCCGATACGCGGAGCAGTCATGGCCTTCATAATCCGATCAAATTCATCAAACGGCGAAAATAACCCGGCTCTTCACGTGGCGGCAAAGGCTTGCCCGCCGCCTCGGGAGAAATCGAACCGAGATCGACGACGCGATTCCGGGCTACCGGCGCAACCAATTCATTGACCGCAGCCAGCTCAACGTCGCCGGCAACTCGTTCGAGCCGGTTATCCGCATCGAAGAAGAGCACCAATCTGCGAGTCTCCACCTGTTCGGTCTGGCCGTTCCGATAGCGGTAAACATAATCCCAGCGCTGCCGATGGAAAACATCGGCAATCAGCGGCGTGCCGAGAACGTAACGCACCTGATCGCGAGACAGCCCCGGCTTGAGCTGGGCCACCATTTCCTGCGACAGGACATTCCCCTGCTGGACATCGATCTTGTATTCGCTGACCAAGGTGGGCTTGTAGGAGCAAGCTGCCAGCGACAGGCAAAAACCAAGCGTAAACAACGAGCGAAATAAACGCATGCTCAATTCCGGAGTTTCTCAAACGACGGGGAAGCGTTATATCATACCCGAAATCCCCAACGGCCCCGAGCCACGTTTTCCGGAAAATACACGATGAGCGATGCGCAAAGCCTGAAGAACATCGGGCTGAAAGCCACCTTTCCCCGCCTGAAGATTCTCGAGCTATTCGAGAACAGCCAACAGCGTCATCTCGCTGCAGAAGACGTTTACCGTCTGCTGATTGCGGAACACATGGATATCGGACTGGCGACCGTCTACCGGGTCCTGACCCAATTCGAGCAGGCCGGCCTGCTCGAGCGGCACTTTTTTGAATCTGGAAAGGCGGTATTCGAGATCAATCGTGGCAAGCATCACGATCACTTGGTCTGTATCGACTGCGGGCGTGTCGAGGAGTTTTACGACCCGGAGATAGAAAAGCGTCAAAATGCAATCGCCGAGGAAAGAGGCTTCGCCATTCAGGATCACGCCCTCTATCTCTATGCTCAATGCACCAAGAGCACCTGCCCGCATCGCAAGAACGGGGACGGCTGATTGTCGATCCCCGACCTGGCCGCAGGCGCCACTGCTCAGTGGCTAACCTCGGCGGGCACCACCTTCGCCCTGATCTCACTGGCAGAATTCGGCGACAAAAGCCAGCTGGTATGCATGACCATGGCTTCGCGGCACCGCGGCCTGCCGGTTGCGACGGGCGCTATCGCAGCGTTTGCCCTGCTCAACCTGCTGGCCACCCTTTTCGGTACCGCAGTTGCTGCCTGGCTCCCCAGTTGGCTGACGACGCTTGCTGTTGCCCTGCTTTTTGCAGCCTTCGGCATTCACGCGCTACGCCACACGGATGATGGCGAAGAGGAGTGTGTCGAAAAACCGGGCCACAGCATTTTCGCCACCGCCTTCCTGATGATCTTCCTTGCCGAGTTCGGCGACAAGACCCAGATTGCCGTCGCCGGTCTGGGAAGCACACAGGCAGCCACCGCCGTCTGGAGTGGAGCCACCCTGGCCTTGAGCACGACTTCGCTGATCGGCATTTATGCCGGCCGCCGCTATCTCAAGCAACTCCCTCTGGCCTGGATTCACCGCGGTAGCGGGATACTGTTCCTCCTGCTGTCCATTTACGCCCTCGCCCGACTTCTCTAACCTCTGCTCACGTCGGCGGCAAGGCCAGCAATTCACGAGCATGTGCGAGTGTAATCCCGGTAACTTCAACCCCCCCCAGCATGCGTGCGATTTCGTCCACCCGTTCCGAGTCTTCGAGAACGCGAATCGAGCTGATGACCCGATCATCCTGACCGGACTTGCTGACCTGCCACTGCCACGCAGCCCGGGCCGCCACCTGCGGCAAGTGGGTGACACAGAGCACCTGCCGCTCCTCCCCCAACTGGCGCAACAAACGTCCGACAATTTCAGCCACGCCACCGCCGATGCCAACATCGACCTCATCGAAAATCAGAGTTGGAACCCTGGCCGAACGCGAGGTGAGTACCTGGATGGCCAGACTGATGCGCGACAACTCACCGCCGGAAGCCACCTTGGCCAGGGAACGCGCTTCGCTGCCGGCGAGACCGGCGATGCGGAACTCGACTTGTTCAAGCCCATGCGGAGCCGGCTGAGCCAGAGGCAACAAGGCCACCTCGAAGCGCCCGGCAGCAAGTGCCAGCTGGCGCATGATGGCGCTGACCGCGGCACCAACTTCCTGCGCGGCCGCCCGCCGTGCGACGGACAATTCTTCCGCCAGGGCTCGGTAGGCAGCCTCCAGCATAAACACCCGCTGCTCCAGTGCATGAAGATCGGCAGCCGCCCGCAGATCTTCCAGGCGCCGTCGCCAGTCGGCCTGGAGAGTCGGCAGTTCCGGGGGCTGGACACGATGACGACGCGCCAATGCCAGAACGGCATCGATGCGCTGCTCCACCTCGGTCAGCCGGAGCGGATCGATATCGATTCGATCGATGTAGCGCTGCAA
This sequence comes from Azonexus sp., assembly GCF_023150235.1. GTDB lineage: Bacteria > Pseudomonadota > Gammaproteobacteria > Burkholderiales > Rhodocyclaceae > Azonexus. Next base: position 111,895 of record NZ_JAKLLH010000002.1, on the reverse strand, counting down.
TTGCGACACCGCCTCGCCGAGCTCCGCCTGCACCGATTGCAGCAAGCCAGCCACCTCGGCCAGGACCGGATCGAAGGCCATCAGCCCCTGCAAGCGCGCCACCGCCCCCCCCACCTGCTTCTCGCAAGCGCCCTCCTCCCCCGACAAAACCGTCAGGGCAAACTGGGCGCCATCAATCAGGCCGGCCGCATGCCCCAAGCGGCGTTGCTCGATTTCCAGAGCATCCCACTCGTCGACCGTGAACTCCAGGCGCTCGAGCTCGCCGAGCTGCCATTCCAACTGCTCGCGCTCGCGCAGCAGGCTTGCCGAATCGGCGCTGGCACGGTCGAAAGCCTGCCGGAGATCGCGCCATTCACGCCAGGCCTCACCGACACGACGCGCCAGGGTGGACAGCCCGGCATGCCGATCAAACAACTGGCGCTGCGCATCGGCGCGCAAAAGTGACTGATGCGCGTGTTGACCGTGAATATCGACCAAGTAGTCACCGACTTCACGCAATTGCTGCGCGGTTGCCGCGGAACCGTTGATATAAGCCCGCGAACGCCCTCCGGCATCGACCACGCGCCGCAGCAACAGCTCGTCATCGACGGCGAAATCATGCCCGACCAGCCAATCCCGCACTTCCGGCAGCGCTGCGAGATCGAATACGGCCCCGATTTCAGCCCGCTCCCTGCCGGAACGAACCACCCCGGGATCGGCCCGCTCTCCCAGCGCCAGCGCCAGCGCATCGATCAGGATCGACTTGCCAGCCCCCGTTTCACCGGTCAAGGCCCCGAAACCGGAGCGAAACTCCAGCTCCAGACGATCTACGATCACGAAATCGCGAATGGACAGACTGCGCAGCATCAAACCCCCTTGGGACGTTCGCTCCAGTGCAGTTTCTGCCGCAACATCGCAAAATAGCTGTAGCCCGGCGGGTGGAGCAGACAAATGGTGTATTCCGAACGCCGCAATCGAATACAGTCTTCCGGCTGCAAATCCAGGGTCAGCTGACCGTCGAAGTGCGCCCGTGCGTCATCGGCATGTGCCAGACGCAATTCGATTTCGGCGCTGTCATTGACAATGATCGGCCGATTGCTGAGTGCGTGCGGACAGAGAGGAACGAGAGCGATCCCGGTCAGAGTCGGGTGCAGGATCGGGCCACCGGCAGACAGGGAATAGGCCGTCGAACCGGTTGGAGTCGATACGATCAGGCCATCCGAGCGCAGGTTGTAGATGAATTCACCGTCGATGAACAACTCGAACTCGATCATCCGGCCAATTGCGCCCTTGTCGATGACCACATCGTTGAGCGCCATGTTATTGGCGATTTCACGGCCGCCACGTATCAATTCAGCGGCCAGCAGCATGCGCTTTTCCGGGGTAAAGCGACCGTCGAGCAAATCGTCCATGCAGGTCAGCATGTCGTCGCGACCGATATCGGTCATGAAACCGAGGCGCCCCTGATTGACCCCGACCAGCGGCACACAATAACGGGCAAGGCGTCGTGCGGCATTGAGCATGGTGCCGTCGCCCCCCAGGACGATGGCCAGGTCGGCGTGTGCGCCGATATCGTTGAAACCGCAAGTGACCCAGCGCGTCAGATCGACCTGGCGTCCGATATTCTCGGCAGTTTCGCGCTCGATGAAAACGGAAACCCCTCTCTCGTGCAGGTACTCGGCCAGCCGACGCAGGGATTCTGCGATTTCGGGGCTGTGGTACCTGCCGATCAGAGCGATGGTGCGCGGCGAGCGGATGGAAGCGAAGCTCCTGTTCATGGGGGCGAATTCTTGCACAAAAGGGCTTGCTGCGTCTGCCCATGTTTTTTGTACAATCGGGTCATGCTGGATGAACGCTCAAGAAGCCTGCTCAAGACGCTGGTCGAACACTACATTGCCGAAGGGCAGCCCATAGGCTCGCGTGTACTGTCGCGTGTTTCCGGGCTGGACCTGTCGCCGGCAACCATCCGCAACGTGATGGCCGATCTTGAGGAAGCCGGCTTCGTGGCCAGTCCTCATACCTCCGCCGGACGCATCCCGACCGCACGCGGCTATCGTCTGTTCGTGGATAGCCTGCTCACTGTCCAGCCCCTGGAAGCACGTCAACTCGACGAAATGGAGGAAGCCCTGCATGGCCTGCCCGCCAGCCAGTTGATCGCCAATGCCTCGCAGATGCTATCCAGCCTGACGCACTTTGCCGGCGTGGTGGTCTCGCAAAGACGAACACAGACGGTCATCCGCCAGATCGAGTTCCTCAGTCTCGCGGAAAAGCGCATTCTCCTGATCCTGGTCACCACCGATGGCGATGTGCAAAACCGCATCGTTCATACCGACCGAGCCTACAGCAGCAGCGAACTGGTCAGCGCCGCCAGTTACCTGAACCAGCATTTTGCCGGCCAGGATTTCGAGCAGATCCGCCACCGGCTGTCGCACGAGATACGACAGTTGCGCGACGACATCAAGCCGCTGATGGCCCTGGCGCTCGAAGCCGGCGATGCCGCACTTTCGGAAAACAGCACGCCCTACGTCATCAGCGGTGAAAAGAACCTGCTCGACGTCGACGAACTGGCCTCCAACATGCAACGCTTGCGCAAGCTGTTCGACCTTTTCGAGCAGCGCTCCAGCCTGATGCGATTACTCGACATTTCCCACCGCGCCGAAGGTGTACGCATTTTCATCGGCAGCGAATCCGGCATTGCCCCACTCGATGAATGCAGCGTGATCACCGCGCCCTACTCGGTCAACGGCCGGGTCGTCGGCTCTCTCGGAGTCATCGGCCCCACTCGCATGGCTTACGAGCGTGTCATCCCGATCGTGGATATCACCGCCCGCATGCTCTCCTCCGCCCTTTCCCATCCGGACACCCCCTGATGCCCCGCTATCTTCCCGAGCCCCCCTACCGTCACGGTACCGCCGGACATACAGCCGTCCTTCTGGTCAATCTGGGCACGCCCGATGCGCCCGATGCCCCGTCCCTGCGGCGTTATCTCAAACAGTTTCTCTCCGACCCACGCGTCGTCGAAATTCCGCGACTGCTCTGGTGGCCCATCCTGAACGGCATCATTCTCAACACCCGGCCAAAAAAATCTGCCGCCAAATATGCCAGCATCTGGATGCCCGATGGCTCCCCCCTGCGCGTGCATACCGAGCGCCAGAGCGCCCTGCTCGCGGAAGTCCTGAACCGCAGAAACCTTCCCGTCATGGTCGACTGGGCCATGCGCTACGGCCGCCCTTCGATCCCGGACACCTTATCCCGACTGAAAGCACAAGGCGCGGAACGCATCCTGCTGCTGCCGATGTACCCGCAATACGCCGCCAGCACGACGGCAACGGTGGTCGATGCCGCAGCCGCCTGGCTTCAACAGACGCGCAATCAACCCGAACTGAGGTTCGTGCGACATTTTCACGACGATCCGGCCTACATTGCCGCCCTCGCCGCCAGTGTAAGCAAACACTGGGAAATTCACGGTCGACCCGGCGCCAGGGATAAATTGCTGCTCAGCTTCCACGGCCTGCCCAAGCGTAGCCTGGACCTCGGCGACCCCTATTTTTGCGAATGCCAGAAAACCGCCCGTCTGCTGGTGGAAGCGCTGGGTCTGCTACAAGGGCAATATCAGGTCTCCTTCCAATCGCGCTTCGGCAAAGCCGAATGGCTGCAGCCCTACACCACGGCCACCCTGGAACAATGGGCTCGCGACGGTGTCGAGCGAGTCGACGTCATCTGCCCCGGTTTCGTCGCCGACTGCCTCGAAACACTGGAGGAAATCGCTCAGGAAGGGCGAGAGGATTTCCTGGCCGCCGGCGGCAGGGAATACCACTACATTCCGGCCCTGAACGAAAATCCCGACTGGATCGAGGCATTGGCAGACCTGGTGCGGGGAGAACTTTCCGACTGGCTCGAGCGACCAGCGCGAAGCCGCGAGGAACTGGCTGCCTCGGCCCAGCGCGCCGGCACTCTGGGCGGCAAAAACTAGCTGGCAGCCTCAACTACCGCGGGCATGGGTCGTTAATAGGGACATTCCCTGTCCCGGAGAACGGCCATGAAGATTGCCAGCGCAAATCTGCAGATGGATGCATCGCACGCAGAACTGAAACATCGCGAGGTGCGTGAATCGCTGCGCACCTGGGCGGGCAGCCGGGAATCCGGCCCGAGTGGCGGACAGGCATCTGTCGCCGGAAACCCCGGGCGCGTCGATCTGTCGCAAGCGGGGCGAGAGCTTGCGGCCGGCGACGCGGCCGGTGCCGAACGCATTAGCGACGACCTGGAAAAAAGTGTGGACGGCGACCCGAAAACCCAGCTCATTCGCTCGGTCGTCGAGTTCTTCCTCGGCCACGAGCTGGAAATTTTCGACAGCGAAGAGCTTCAGACCTCGATCCGCAACCACAGGGAAAGTGGCCGCACGCAAGCCAGCTCGCTGCAACAAGGAAGCGCTGGACTGGAGTACGTACGCCGCGAAACCTATCGCGAAGTCGAGGAAACCCAGTTTGCGGCAGAAGGAAAAGTACTCACCAGCGACGGCAGGGAAATCAACTTCAAGATCGAACTGGCAATGCGTCGCGAATACTACGAGGAAAGCAGCCAGAGCCTGCGCATCGGTAACGAACCAAAGCGCAAGGATCCGCTGGTACTCAATTTCAGCGGTACGGCCGCACAACTTACCGATCAGCGCTTTGCCTTCGATCTGAACGCCGATGGCCGCTCAGAAAGCATCAACTTCCTTGCTTCCGGTAGCGGCTTCCTGGTCTTCGACCGCAATGGCGATGGCAAGGTCAACAATGGCCGCGAATTGTTCGGCCCCGAGACCGACAATGGCTTTGCCGAACTGGCCAGGCTGGATGATGACGGGAATGGATGGATAGACGAAAACGACACCGCCTTTGCCAGTCTGCGTATCTGGAGCCTGGACCAGAACGGTGAGAAGCAGTTGCAGACCCTTGCGGCCGCCGGTGTGGGAGCCATTCACCTGGGCCAGGTGGCAACGCCTTTCGAGATCAAGGACAGCAACAACCAACTTCAAGCAGCCATACGCAGCACAGGGGTTTTTTTGCAGGAAAATGGCAATACTGGCACAATCCAACAAATTGACTTGACCGCCTGAACACCCCGGAATCACCGGCTCAGGCTGCCACCAGGCCCGCTTGCCAGCGGGTGGTGAGAAACGAAGGGGAAACCAATGCCGCGCCTTGCCGACCTGAAAATCTGGGTCCGTTTAACTGCAGCCATCTGGCTGATTCTGGCGATCATCTGGATAAGCGCCATTGTCTGGACCACGCAAGTCAACCGCGAAACGGCGATCCGGCAAGCCCAGGATTTCGCGCAAAGCATCCATGAAATGACCATGGCCGGTCTGACCGGGATGATGATCACCGGCACGGTCGGTCAGCGCGAGGTTTTTCTCGATCAGATCAAGCAGCTGTCGATCATCAAGGACCTGCACGTCGCCCGTGGCGAGGCCGTGAGCAAGCTTTTTGGCCCCGACAGCAAGAGCAAGCGCGAACTCGATACGCTGGAAAAACAGGTGATGGACAGCGGCAAGGCCCACCTGTCGGTGGAAAGCGACGGCGGCGGCACCTTCCTGCGGGTGATCAACCCGACCAAGGCCTCGAAGAATTACCTGGGCAAGGATTGCATCATGTGCCACCAGGTTCCCGAGGGGACAGTCCTCGGCGTGGTCAGCATGAAGGTTTCGCTCGACTCGGTCGAGGCCGAAGTCGCCTCCTTCCGGCTCAAGATCGCCGGTGCCGCGCTCGGTGCCCTGGGTGCCTTGCTGCTGATCGTGTATTGGCTGAGCCGCCACTTCGTTACCGCACCGCTGGAAGAACTGCGCTTCGGCCTGCGCGATATCGCCCGTGGCGAAGGCGACCTGACCCGGCGCCTGCCGGTGAAGGGCAAGGACGAAATCGGCCAGTCGGCCTTCGTTTTCAACGAGATGATGGAGAATTTCAATCAGCTCGTCCGCCAGGTCCGCGATTCGGCACAGCAGGTTTCCGCTCGTGTCTCCTCCCTCTCCGACAGCGCCGACGCGGTTTCCAGCAGTTCACATCTGCAAAACGAAAAATCGATCGCCGCCGCCGCTGCCGTCGAGCAACTGGTATCGAGCATCGCCTCGATCGCGCAAAGTGCCGAACACGTCCAGCACCAGTCGCAGGAAAGCCTGGAGCGTGCCACCGAAGGTGGGCGCAATCTGGAAACCCTGCGCAATGAAATGAACATCGTTGCGCAAGCGGTGAAGGAAATGGCCGAATCGGTGAACAATTTCGTACGCAATACCGATGCCATCACGCAAATGACGCGCGAGGTGAAGGACATCGCCGAGCAGACCAACTTGCTGGCCTTGAACGCAGCGATCGAGGCCGCCCGTGCCGGCGAGCAAGGGCGCGGCTTTGCCGTCGTCGCCGATGAAGTCCGCAAGCTGGCGGAAAAATCTTCACGCTCGGCAAGCGAGATCGACGCCATCACCTCCAGTCTGAATGCCCAGTCAGTTGCCGTCCGGCGCAGTATCGACGCCGGCCTCGAGCACCTGGAAAGCAGCCAGACGGCGGTCAATAGCGTCGCCAGCGTTCTGCAGGCGACCAATGGTTCGGTGCTGGAAGTCGGTCACGGGCTGGACGCGATTGCCGCCGCCACCGAGCAACAGCGCCGCGTTGCCAGCGATGTTGAAGCCAGCATCGAATCCATCGCCTCGATGGCGCGTGACAACAACCAGTCGGTCGAGCAAACCGCCGACGCCGCACACGATCTGAAGAATCTCGCCGACGGCCTGGGCGGATTGGTGGGTCGCTTCCGGGTCTGAAAGTACGGCACTCCCTCGGGGCGTCCAGGCGACGCCCTTTTTCATTTTTCGGGCAAGAAGCGGCGAAATCTTTTTGCCGGGCACTTGAAAGCCCGCACCGCAGCCCCATATGGGGTTCAGTTTTATTGGAGAATCCCGATGTCCGAACAACAGACCATGCAGGAAAACCCGCCCGAATCCGGAGCCGAAACCTTGAGCGGCGATACGGCTGCGCAGGCGGCCAATGTCGACACCCTGCCGAGCATGCAGGAGCAGTTGCAGGCGCTTGAACTGAAGGCCGCCGAGCACTACGATGCCTGGCTGCGCGCCAAGGCCGAAGGCGAAAACATCCGTCGACGCGCCCAGGAAGATATTTCCAAGGCCCATAAATTCGCGGTCGAGAAATTCGCCGGCGAATTGCTGGCGGTCAAGGACAGCCTGGAAGCCGCACTGGCGGTCCAGGAACAGACGGTCGACAGTTTCAAGTCGGGGGTCGAGTTGACCCTCAAGCAGTTGGTTTCCGCCTTCGAGAAAAACGCCCTGCAGGAAGTCAATCCAGTGGGCGAGAAGTTCGACCCGCACAAGCATCAAGCCATCGGCATGATCGACTCCGAGCAGGAAGCCAACACCGTCGTCACCGTCCTGCAAAAGGGCTACACCATCGCCGAACGCACGCTGCGCCCGGCTCTGGTCATGGTCGCCAAGGGCAAATAAGACGAAAAACCGCGATTTTCACGGTCGACCGTAAAAATCGCTGGAAATGGGCGCTTGAAATCGGAAAGTCAGCCCCCAATTCACGAACATCAGCAATTTACCTAGCAAGGAACAGAACATGGGCAAGATCATTGGTATTGACCTCGGCACCACCAACAGCTGCGTCGCGATCATGGAAGGCGGTCAGCCGAAAGTCATCGAAAACGCCGAAGGCGCGCGCACCACCCCGTCGGTCATTGGCTACACCGAAGACGGCGAAATCCTCTGCGGTGCGCCGGCCAAGCGCCAGGCCGTGACCAACCCGAAGAACACGCTGTACGCGGTCAAGCGCCTGATTGGCCGCCGCTTCGAGGAGAAGGAAGTACAGAAGGACATCGCCCTGATGCCCTTCAAGATCGTCAAGGCCGACAACGGCGACGCCTGGGTCGAAGCGCGCGACAAGAAAATCGCCCCGCCGCAGGTTTCCGCCGAAGTGCTGCGCAAGATGAAGAAGACCGCCGAAGACTACCTCGGCGAGGAAGTCACCGAAGCGGTCATCACCGTGCCTGCCTACTTCAACGACAGCCAGCGCCAGGCGACCAAGGACGCCGGTCGCATCGCCGGTCTGGAAGTCAAGCGCATCATCAACGAACCGACCGCAGCGGCGCTGGCCTTCGGCATGGACAAGGTGTCCGGCAAGGACAAGAAGATCGCCGTCTATGACCTCGGCGGCGGCACCTTCGACATCTCCATCATCGAAATCGCCGACGTCGATGGCGAAAAGCAGTTTGAAGTACTGGCCACTAACGGCGACACCTTCCTGGGCGGCGAAGACTTCGACCAGCGCCTGATCGACTACATCATCGACGAATTCAAGAAGGAATCCGGCGTCGACCTGAAGAAGGACGTGCTGGCGCTGCAACGCCTCAAGGAAGCCGCCGAAAAGGCCAAGATCGAGCTCTCTTCCAGCCAGCAGACCGAAATCAACCTGCCCTACATCACCGCTGATGCTTCCGGTCCGAAGCACCTGGCGCTGAAGATCACCCGTGCCAAGTTCGAGTCGCTGGTCGACGAACTGGTCGAGCGTACCGTCGCGCCCTGCGTCACCGCACTGAAGGACGCCGGCTGCAAGATCGGTGACATCGACGACGTGATCCTGGTCGGCGGCCAGTCGCGTATGCCCAAGGTCCAGGAGAAGGTCAAGGAAATCTTCGGCAAGGAGCCGCGCAAGGACGTCAACCCGGATGAAGCCGTCGCCGTCGGCGCCGCCATCCAGGGCGGCGTGCTGCAGGGCGAAGTCAAGGACGTGCTGCTGCTCGACGTGACCCCGCTGTCGCTCGGTATCGAAACCCTGGGCGGCATCATGACCAAGCTGATCCAGAAGAACACCACCATCCCGACCAAGGCCTCGCAAGTCTTCTCGACCGCCGACGACAACCAGGGCGCGGTGACCATCCACGTGCTGCAGGGCGAGCGCGAAGTCGCCGCCGGCAACAAGAGCCTCGGCCAGTTCAACCTCGAAGGCATCCCGCCGGCCCCCCGCGGCACGCCGCAAATCGAAGTCATTTTCGACATCGACGCCAACGGCATCATGCACGTCACCGCCAAGGACAAGGCCACCGGCAAGGAAAACAAGATCACCATCAAGGCCAACTCCGGCCTCAGCGAGGAAGAAATCCAACGCATGGTCAAGGACGCCGAGCTGCACGCCGAAGAAGACAAGAAGGCGCACGAGCTGGCCGACGCCCGCAACCAGGCTGATGGCATGGTGCACATGGTCAAGAAATCGCTGACCGAATACGGCGACAAGCTCGATGCTGGCGAGAAGGAAGCCATCGAAGCCGCGATCAAGGACGTCGAGGACGTGCTGCGCGACGGCGACAAGGACGTCATCACGGCCAAGACCGAAGCCCTGTCCACCGCGGCCCAGAAGCTGGGTGAAAAGATGTATGCCCAACAGCAGGCCGAAGCCGGTGCTGCAGCAGGCGCCGCGGGCGGACAGCAACAACCGGCCAAGGAAAAGACAGTCGAAGGCGACGTGGTCGATGCCGAATTCACGGAAGTGAACAAGGACAAGAAGTAAGGATCCGTCAGGATCGAGGATCGAGCTTTTAGCTGCGAACAACCGGGCCCAAGGGGAAATTCCCCAGCCCGGTTTTAGTCCTCCTGACCCTTGATAAGCCTGTCGATCTCTCGATCCTAACCACTAACTCCTCGATCCTAAAAAATGAGCAAACGCGATTTTTACGAAATCCTCGGCGTCAACCGCGATGCCGCGGACGACGAGATCAAGAAGGCCTACCGCAAGCTGGCCATGAAGTATCACCCGGACCGAAACCCGGACAATCCGTCGGCCGAAGAGAAATTCAAGGAAGCCAAGGAAGCCTATGAAATCCTGTCCGACGGGCAGAAACGGGCAGCCTACGACCAGTACGGCCATGCCGGCGTCGATCCGCAGGCCGGCATGGGCGGCGGCGGGTTTGGCGGCGGCGGCGGGTTTGCCGATGCCTTCGGCGGCATTTTCGACGAAATCTTCGGCGGCCGCGCCGGTGGTGGCGGCGGCGGTGGACGCTCCAACGTCTACCGCGGCGCCGACCTGCGCTACAACCTCGAAATCACCCTTGAACAAGCTGCCCACGGGACCGAAACCAAGATTCGCATCCCGACCATGGAGGCTTGCGACAAGTGCGACGGCTCCGGTGCCAAACCCGGCACCCAGGCCAAGACTTGCCCGACCTGCCACGGTGCCGGCCAGGTTCGGCTGCAACAGGGCTTCTTCTCGATCCAGCAGACCTGCCCGAAGTGTCACGGCACCGGCCGCTACATTCCCGACCCCTGTGGCAACTGCAGCGGCACCGGCCGCGTCAAGCAACACAAGACGCTGTCGGTGAAGATCCCTGCCGGTGTCGATGAAGGCGATCGCATCCGTCTGACCGGCGAGGGCGAACACGGCGTCAACGGCGGCCCACCGGGCGATCTCTATGTGCAGATTCACCTCAAGGCGCACCCGGTTTTCCAGCGCGATCACAACGACCTGCATTGCGAAATGCCGATTTCCTTCACCACCGCCGCACTCGGCGGCGAAATCGAGATTCCGACCCTGGACGGTGCCGCCAGCATCAAGATTCCGCCGGAAACCCAGACCGGCCGCGTCTTCCGCCTGCGTGGCAAGGGTATCAAGGGCGTCCGCAGCCATACTTACGGCGACCTGATGTGCCATGTCGTGGTCGAAACCCCGGTCGATCTGACCGAACGGCAGAAGGAGTTGCTGCGCGAACTGGCGGAAAGCAGCGAGCAAAGCGATACCACGCACAACCCGCGTGCCAAGTCGTGGATGGACAAGGTCAAGGAATTCTTCGGCGACTGATCGCCCCATCCGCCCCCGGCATCCTTTTCCCCTCTCCAAGAAAGGCCTGTCGCCAGCGACAGGCCTTTTGCACATGCGCGATACGAAAACACGGACTTATCACCAAAGTAAGAGGAAAACTCCGGATCGCGGATGCGGCTGTTAGAATGAGGCCACTCTTTCCGTCACCTTCACCTGGACCATGGACATTTTGAAATGGCTGGCGCTTGCGTGCTCCATGACGCTGTCGCTTCTGGCGCACGGCGAGCCGGGTATCGACGAGAAAAATATCGTCATCGGCATGTCCGCCCCACTGTCCGGAACGATCGGAAGTTATGGCAGACAGATGCAATCAGCCGTGCAGGCTGGATTCGAGCAAGTTAACCGGACCGGCGGCATCCACGGCCGCAAGCTACAGTTACTGGCCCTCGACGATGCCTACGATAGCCGGCGCACGGTAAGCAACACCCGCCACCTGATCGACGAAAAAAGAATCTTTGCGCTGATTGGCTATTACGGCTCCAACGCCACCGTCGATGCGATGAACCAAGCGTTCGGGCCGGCGCGCGTACCATTGATCGGCGCCATTTCCGGCACCGAGGCCTTGCGCGAAGCCTTCACCATCAACCCAAGTGCCCGCTATTTCTTCAATACCCGCGCCAGCTACGCCGACGAAACCGAGGCCATCGTCCGCCAGTTGATTTCACTCGGACTCAAGCGCATTGCCGTGCTCTACCACAACGACAGCTTCGGTCGTTCAGGCCTGGACGGTGTCGGCAATGCACTGAAACAGCACAAGCTGACCCTGGCCGCCAGCGCCGCCATTGACCGCCAGTCACCCGATATCGCCGCGGCAGTCGACAAGATTGCTGCCGGGTCGGTACAAGCCGTGGTCCTGGTCGCGCTGCACAAGCCGGCGGCTGCCTTCATCCAGGCCATGAAACAGGCCGGACAATATCCGATGTTCGCCACCCTTTCCCCGATCGGCACCGAACAATTCATTGCCGAACTGGGCAGGAGCGCCCGCGGGGTCGTCATTTCCCAGGTCGTGCCGCATTTGTGGAACGATACCCTGCCAGTCGTTCGCGACTACCGGCGCCTGGTCGGCGACGAGCAGGCGTCCTACCACGGGCTGGAAGCCTATCTGATGACTCGTACCCTGATCGAAGGCCTGAAACGTGCCGGCAAGGAGCCAACGCGGGAAAAGCTCGTTTCTGCGCTGGAGACCCTCAATCACTTCGATCTCGGCGGCTACCGCATCGATTACGGCAGCAAGCACCGCACCGGTTCGCGCTTCGTCGAACTGACCGTGGTCGGCCCCGACGGCAAACTCCTGCGCTGATCCGGCAGCACCGCCGCCCGCCACGGTCGACCGGGTTTTTGGCGGTTTTTCATCCGGCACCCAAAGCAACGGCCCCATTCGGGGCCGCTACCTGCGGGAAAGCTGCCACCGCCGCGCTCCGTCAGGCCCGGCGCCAGGTTGTCCCTTGCGCGGTATCGTCGAGGACGATCCCGAGCACTTTGAGTTGGTCGCGGATCCGGTCGGCTTCAGCAAAATTGCGCGCCTGCTTCGCGGCAACCCGCTCCGCCACCCACTGGTCGATTTCTGCTTCACCAGGCCCGGTCTCGGTGCCCACCGCACCGCGCAGATAGGCCAGCGGGTCGCGTTCGAGCAAGCCGATCAGTCCGGCCAGGGCCTTGAGCAAGCCGGAAAGTTCACCACTTTTCTGGCGATTGGCTTCGCCGGCGAGTTCGTAAAGCACCGCAATTGCCCCGTGCGAGTCGAAATCCTCGTTCAGCGCGGCGGCAAAGCGGGCGGCGAACGGCTGTTGCCAGTCGATATCGACCACGGCCGGCGGCACGTCGCGCAGGGTGAAATAAAGCGTATCCAGGCTGCGCCGGGCATCGTCGAGATGCGCATCGGAATAATTCAACGGACTGCGGTAATGCGCGCGCAGGATGAAGAAACGCACCACTTCGGCATCGTATTGCCGCAGCACTTCGCGAATGGTGAAGAAGTTGCCGAGCGATTTCGACATCTTTTCGTTGTCGACCCTGACAAAACCGTTGTGCATCCAGTAATTCACGTAGGCGCAGCAATTGGCCCCTTCGGACTGGGCGATCTCGTTCTCGTGGTGCGGGAACTGCAGATCCTGGCCGCCGCCGTGAATATCGAAATGCTGCCCGAGGATGCTCGAACTCATCGCCGAGCACTCGATGTGCCAGCCCGGACGCCCATCACCCCAGCGCGACGGCCAGGCCGGCTCACCCGGCTTGGCATGTTTCCAGAGGACGAAATCGAGCGGGTCCTGCTTGGCCGAGTCGACCTCGACCCGCTCGCCGGCCCGCAGATCGTCGAGCGACTTGCCGGACAGCTTGCCGTAGCCCGGAAACTTGCGCACCGCGTAATTGACGTCGCCGTCGGTGGCCCGATAAGCCAGGCCGTTGGCTTCCAGACGCTGGATGATGTCCAGCATCTGCGGCACGAATTCGGTTGCCCGCGGCTCGTGATCGGGGCGCAGGACGCCGAGTGCATCGGCATCTTCATGCATGTATGCGATGAAGCGGTCGGTCAGTTGCAGGATGGTCTCGCCGTTCTCGTTGGCACGCTTGATGATCTTGTCGTCGATATCGGTGATGTTGCGGACATAGGTGACGTCATAACCGGAGGCCTTGAGCCAGCGATAGACCATGTCGAACACCACCATCACCCGCGCATGCCCGAGGTGGCAGTAGTCATAAACCGTCATGCCACAGACGTACATGCGGACCTTGCCCGGTTCAATGGGGTTGAATGTCTCTTTTTCGCGCTTCAGGGAGTTGAAAATCTTGAGCATGCCGGTTTGTCCCACCACTCGCTCCACAGTAAAAAACGGCAGGGATCTCTGCCTGAACCTATGGATTCAGCGGCGTTTTTGATAGAATCGGAAGATTGTGAAACCCGCGAATTATAGCATGCCGCCGACCTCGACATTCCCGCTTCAGCCCGGCCCAGCCTTGCCCCGCGCTGCCCGTTCCGCGCCGTTCCGCAGGCTGCGCGCAGCCGCTGCCGGGCTTCTGATCGGCATGGCCTTGCCGGTTCTCGCCGACAACCTGCCCGATGTGCAGCGCCTGATCAAGCAAGGGCAATACCCGCAGGCGCTGGAAAAAGTCGACGCCTATCTCGCCAGCCGGCCGAAGGATGCCCAGGGACGCTTCCTCAAGGGTCTGATCTATACCGAGATGAATCGCGCCTCCGATGCCATCGCCGTTTTCACCAAGCTGAGCGAGGATTATCCGGAACTGCCGGAACCCTACAACAACCTGGCCGTGCTGCATGCCCAGCAGAAGCAGTACGACAAGGCGCGAGCGGCGCTGGAAATGGCAATCCGCACACATCCTTCATACGCCATTGCTTATGAAAACCTTGGCGACATCTATGCCAAGCTGGCCAGCCAGGCTTACGACAAGGCACTGCAACTCGACAACGCCAACTCGGCCACGCAGAACAAGCTGGCACTGATTCGCGACCTGATCAGCACCTCTGGCCGCGCCAACGTCAAGCCGTCCGCCCCGGGCGCCACGGCAAGCGCCACGGCAACATCGCCCACGATTGCCGCCGGCGCAGCCGCCGCAACGCCCGCAAGCACGACGGGCAAGCCGGCAGCAGCCGCGCAGCCCGCAGCCCCTTCCACTCCGCCGCCTCCACCCGTCATTGCGGCAAAGCCGAGCCTGACGCCGCCCTCCGCCACCAGCAGCACCGCGCCCCCCCCTCCGACACCAGCCAGGGTGACGGTCGATAGCAAGCCCGACCCCACCGTGGAAGAGATCAACAAGGTGCTCGCCGCCTGGTCCGGCGCATGGATGCGCAAGGAAATGAAGGCTTATTTCGCGGCTTACGCCAGCGATTTCGAGACCCCCAAGGGTGTGTCGCGCAAGGCTTGGGAGGAGGAGCGCGAGCAACGCATCGCCGGCAAGGGCGGCAAGATTTCGGTCAGCTACGACACCCCGAAAATCACGATTGAAGGCAATCAGGCGACCGCCCGATTCCGCCAGCACTACAAGGCACCCGGAATTTCTACTTCCACCGGCAAGGTCATGGTTTTCGTTCGTAACGGCGGCAAATGGTTGATCAAGGAAGAAAAATCCCGTTGATGCGCATTCGCCTGGCCATTCTGTCGCTGTGCGTCGGCTTGCCGCTGACGGTTCAGGGCAAGGTTCACGACCCGCGCGAAAAGAGCAAGGCGCCTAACGCCAAGGTCGTGACCAGCAAAAAGGGGGCCGGAGCGGCACCGCATGTCGCGCTTCCGGTCGCTGCCGCCTTGGCCGCGAGCGCGGCGCCGGCCTCCCAGCGGAGCGAATTGCCGGCAACGGTCTCGGATTCGGCGCCCGAAGCCCGCCTGACGCGGATTTTCAGCGAAATCGAGGCAAATCGCCTGAACCAAGCGCTATCGCTGACGGAAAGCCTGCTCAAGCAATATCCGAATTTTCGCTTGGCGCACCTCATACGCGGCGATCTATTGCTGGCCCGCACCCGCCCGATCGAAAATTTTGGCGCCCTGAACAACGCGCCCGCCGACAAGGTGGCCGATCTGCGTGCCGAAGCCCTGGCACGCCTCGATGCTTACCGCCAAAAGCCGCCCGGCGACGCCGTACCCCGCTATCTGCTGCAGATGCAGCCCGGGCAAAAGCACGCCATTGTCGTCGACACCCGGCGCTCGCGCCTCTACCTGTACGAAAACGACACCCGGAACGGCGGTCGCCCGCGCTTCGTCGCCGATTACTACGTCACCCACGGCAAGCTCGGCGCCGACAAACTGGTCGAAGGCGACAAAAAGACGCCCATCGGCGTTTACCACATCACTGCCAACCTGCCGCGCCAGAAACTGGCCGATCTCTATGGCAGCGGCGCCTTTCCGCTCAACTACCCGAACGAACTCGACCGGCGCCAGGGGCGCGGCGGTAGCGGCATCTGGCTGCATGGCACACCGTCGGATACCTTTGCCCGCCCGCCGCGCGCTTCCGATGGCTGTGTCGTCCTGACCAATCAGGACCTGGATGCGGTCGCCAAGAATCTGCAAGTTGGATTGACGCCGGTCATCATCAGCAGCTCCATCGAATGGCTGTCGCTGGACGACTGGAACAAGGAACGCACCGAGCTCAACCAGACCATCGAAAACTGGCGTGGCGACTGGGAAAGCCGCGATGTCGAACGCTATCTCAAGCATTACTCGAAGCGTTTCCGCTCCGGGGAGAAGCAGGATTTCGAGCAGTTCGCCCAGCAGAAACGCCAGGTCGGCACCAGCAAGGAATGGATCAAGGTCAAGATCGACAACCTCTCGGTCTTCCGCAATCCGGGCAAGGAAGAAGTCATCGTCGTCACCTTCGAGCAGGATTACCGCAGCAACAATCTGGACAACCGGATGCGCAAGCGGCAGTACTGGCAGAGAGAAGACGGCAAATGGAAAATCATCTACGAAGGGAGCGCCTGATGCGCCACACATCGTTCATCGTCCGTAGCGGCAGCCTGATTGCCGGTCTTGTCGCCTCGGCCCTGGTCAGCGCCGCACCGACCCTGGAAATGAATACCTCGCACGGCAAGCTCACGCTGGAACTCTACCCGGAGAAGGCACCGCGCACGGTCGAGATGTTCATCTACAACGCCAGGCACGGTTTTTACGAAGGCACCATCTTCCACCGCGTGATCGACGGTTTCATGATCCAGGGCGGCGGTTTCACGCCGGCGATGGAAGAAAAGAAGACCCGCACGCCGGCCCTGCAGAACGAAGCCGGCAATGGCCTCGGCAACGAGCGCGGCACGCTGGCCATGGCCCGCACCGCCGACCCGCACTCGGCGCGAGTGCAGTTCTTCATCAACCTGAAGAACAACGATTTCCTCAACCACCGGGCTCCAACCGACGGGCGCTCCTGGGGCTACACCGTGTTCGGCAAGGTGACCCAGGGCATGGATATCGTCGACAAGATCGCCAAGCAGCCCACCGGCAGCCAAGGCTATTACGAAAACGTTCCGGTGACGCCCGTCGTCATCCACGACGTCAAGATCATTTCCGAAAAATAAGGACTCCCCATCATGTCGCAAGTCAAACTGAGCACCAACCACGGCACCATTACCCTGCAGCTGGATGCCGAGAAGGCTCCGAAAACCGTGGCCAACTTCCTCGCCTACGTCGAATCCGGCCACTACAGTGGCACCGTTTTTCACCGCGTGATCAAGAACTTCATGATCCAGGGCGGTGGCTTTGCCGTCGGCATGGAGCAGAAGCCGACCCTGGACCCGATCGAGAACGAGGCTGCCAACGGCCTCAAGAACAAGCGCGGCAGCATCGCCATGGCCCGCACCAACGATCCGCACTCGGCGACCGCCCAGTTCTTCATCAATACCGTCGATAACGACTTCCTCGACTTCAAGGCGCCGATGGGCCAGGGCTGGGGCTACTGCGTCTTCGGCGAAGTGGTCGAAGGCCTCGACGTGGTCGACGCCATTCGTGCCGTGCGCACCGGCAACAAGGGTTTCCACCAGGATGTTCCGGTCGAGGACGTGATCATCGAAAAAGCGGAAATCGTTTGATCCTTTTCGCTTCCGATCTCCATCTTTCACCCCGCTCCCCCGGGGTGACGACCCTGTTTCTCGACTTTCTCGCCGGCCCGGTACGCCAGGCCGGCGAACTGTATCTGCTCGGCGATCTTTTTGAAGCCTGGATCGGCGACGACGATCTCGCCGATGCCGACAACGCCCGCGTCGTTTCCGGGCTGAGGGACGCCAGCGAAGCCGGCGTCCGCATCGGCCTGCTGCACGGTAACCGCGATTTTCTGCTCGGTCCCGAATTCGCCCGGGCCAGCGGCTGCCGCTTACTGAGCGAACCCTATCTCTTGTCGACGCCGGAATGGCAGTTCGTGCTTGCCCACGGCGACGCGCTCTGTATCGACGACCTCGCCTACCAGCAGGTACGCGCCCAATTGCGCGATCCGGCCTGGCAGCAGGCTTTCCTCGCCCGCCCGCGCGAGCAGCGGCGACAACTGGCGGCACAGATGCGCGCCCAAAGCATCGCCAGCCAGCAGGCCAAGGACTCACCCTGCAGCGATCTGCAAGCTGCGGCCACCGACGATTTCCTGCGTGCGCACGGCTACGCCACCTTCATCCACGGTCACACGCACCAGCCGGCAACCCACGACCACATCGTCGACGGCATCCATGTCGAACGCTGGGTACTCGGCGACTGGCACGAGGAGAGCGGCGACTACCTGGCCTGGGACGGCGAAACACTGACCCGTCACGCCTGGACGGCCAAGCGATGAATTCCCGCACTTACGGCGGAACGCCCGCCTGCCCAAAAAATGGCTTCTGCCACGGTCGACCGTGAATAAGGCCATTTCCCCCCCCCCATCCTCGCGTACGGCGCTCGACCTCCTGCGCGATGTCTTCGGCTACCCCGCCTTTCGCGGCGCCCAGTCCGAGATTATCGAGCACGTCGCCAACGGCGGCGACGCCCTGGTATTGATGCCAACCGGCGGCGGCAAGAGCCTCTGCTACCAGATTCCCGCGCTCTTGCGCCCCGGGTGCGCGGTTGTCGTCTCGCCGCTGATCGCACTGATGCAGGACCAGGTCGATGCGATGACCCAGCTCGGCGTCAAGGCCGCCTGCCTCAATTCGACGCTGGACTGGCGCGCGGCGCAGGCGGTCGAACAGGGGATGTTCAACGGCAACCTCGACCTCGTCTACATCGCCCCCGAGCGACTCCTGCTCGACCGCACACTGGCCCTGCTCGACGCCCTGTCCGAGGCCGGCAAGCTGGCCCTGTTCGCCATCGACGAAGCGCACTGCGTCTCGCAGTGGGGGCACGACTTCCGCCCGGAATACCTACAACTATCGGCCCTGCACGAACGCTACCCGACGGTGCCGCGCATCGCCTTGACCGCCACCGCCGACCAGGCCACCCGCAACGAGATGCTGCAACGCCTCGGCCTGACCGAAGCGCGCGTTTTTCTCTCCAGTTTCGACCGCCCGAACATCCGCTACACCGTCGTCGAGAAGGACACCCCCAGGAAGCAGTTGCTTGGCTTCCTCGCCGGCCGTAGAGGCCAGGCAGGCATCGTCTATTGCCTGTCGCGCAAGAAGGTCGAGGAAACAGCCGAATGGTTGAGCCAGCAAGGCTACCCGGCGCTGCCTTACCACGCTGGCCTGCCCGCCCCGGAGCGCGCCGCCAACCAGCGCCGCTTCCTGCGCGAGGAAGGCTTGATCATGTGCGCGACCATCGCCTTCGGCATGGGCATCGACAAGCCCGACGTCCGCTTCGTCGCCCACCTCGACCTGCCGAAAAGCATCGAGGCCTACTACCAGGAAACCGGCCGTGCCGGCCGCGACGGCGAGCCGGCCGAAGCCTGGATGGCCTACGGCATGCAGGATGTCGCGCTGCAGCATGCACGGATCGCCGAATCGGGTGCCGGCGAAGGCCAGAAGATTCTCGAATCGCAACGCCTGACCGCCCTGCTTGCCTACTGCGAGGCACCGCGCTGCCGCCGGCAGGTGCTGCTCAATTACTTCGGCGAGGAACGCCAGCCCTGCGGCAACTGCGATGTCTGCGTCGAGCCGCCCGAGCTGTGGGACGGCACACAGGCGGCGCAAAAGGCGCTATCGGCCATTTTCCGCACCGGCATGCGCTTCGGCGTCACCCACCTGACCGACCTCCTGCGCGGCAAGGCAACCGACAAGATCAAGCAGTGGCACCACGACCAGTTGCCGACCTTCGGTGTCGGCGGCGACCTCGACGACCACGCCTGGAAGAGCGTCTTCCGCCAGCTGGCGGCGGCCGGACTGGTGCACGTAGACATGGCCGAACACGGCGCCCTGCAACTCACCGACGCCGCCCGCGAGGTGCTCAAGGGCCGGCGTAGCGTACAACTGCGCCGCCCGGCGAAGCGCAAAAGCGCACCGTCCAGGATCAACCGTGCACCGGTCACCGACCTGTCGCCGGCCGATGACGCCTTGTTCCAGCAACTGCGCCGCTGGCGAGCCGATACGGCGCGCGAACAGGCCGTACCGGCGTATGTGATCCTGCACGACAAGACCCTGCGCGAACTTGCAGAAACGCGCCCTGCCAGCCGTGGCCTGCTCGCCAGCATCAGCGGCATGGGCAGCGCCAAGATCGAACACTACGGGGATGAACTGCTGACACTCATCCGCGATGCCGATACCGGCGCATGAACCGAGCAAGCCCGGCTCAGCCGTGGATTTCGCTGATCAATGCGGATTTTCCAATGACGGATCCAGGCCGCCCCGAAGCCGCCGCCGGATGAGTGCCCGCGTACGCCGAAAAGCGCATAGATCCGCGTCATCGGCGATGGATCTGCGTCATCCGCGTTAAAACTGCTTTTTCCAGGCCGCCCCTGCTTCTCCCAGGCGGAACCATCCGCCGCATCGGCATCCGGGCGAAAATCGGGCCTCGATCACGGTCGACCGTGGAAAAGCGGCTTTTTTGCCCTCAACGTGTCTTTTTCTGCGCCAGGGCCTGCAACTCGCCGGGCAAGCCTTCGGTCGTCAGTGCGCGACGAAAGGCTTCGCGCGCTTCCGGCTCATGGCCCTGGGCTTCCAGCGCCAATCCCAGCCCGATCCAGGCACGGCCGTCGGCCGGATTGCGCCCCAGGGCCGAACGGAAGTGATCGGCGGCTTCGGCCTGGCGCCCCTGGCGCTGGGCAAGCAAGCCGGCAAGGGATTGAAAATCGGCCTGGCCGACAACGCTGGCGGGGGCTTGCTCGACCACGGAGCGGGCAGCCGTCAGATCGCCGCGTTCAAGCTCGAGACGCAATAGCAGCTTGACCCAGCCAGCCTGCTGCGGATGCCGGGCCACGCCATCGCGCAGCAGGGAACGTGCCGCCTCCAGATCGCGCTGCTCGACGAGCTGACGCAGGAGAAGCTGGCGGGCATCGAGATGATCCGGGTTGAGCCGGATGGCCTCGCGTCCCTGGGCGAGACTTTCCGTTGTCCGGCCAAGCGCATAAGCGTCGAGCGCCTGGCGATAATGGAAATCGGCGACATTCCGCAGATCCTCGCCGGCCACTGGCTTATCCAGCCTAAGCGGCGGCGCCTTGTCATGCGCCGGCTCGACTTCCTCCGATGCTTCCCTGGCCGCTTTTTTCTTCGCCGCCGGCCTGGCAGCAGCCACGTTCCCGGAAGCGCCGGGAGCGGTTGCCACCGGCTTTTCCAGCGATTTGTCGGTGACCGCCGGTGCGAGGCCGTTCTCCAGCGGCACTTCCGACTTTACCGGCTCGCTCCCGACCGGAGACTGCGCCGGCAAGCCACGGTCGCCGGCCCCTT
The DNA here is from genome assembly GCF_023150235.1 of Azonexus sp. GTDB lineage: Bacteria > Pseudomonadota > Gammaproteobacteria > Burkholderiales > Rhodocyclaceae > Azonexus. The sequence goes on along the minus strand of NZ_JAKLLH010000002.1, from coordinate 90,793 downwards.
CCGGCGCCGCCTGTGGCGTTGCCTTAACGGAAACAACCGGCTGAAGGGCAAGGCCGGATTGCGGTGAGTCGATGAAAGGGAGCGAAGCGAGAGGGAGCGGACCTTCCCAGAAATGAAATGTGGCGGCGAGGGCCAGGCCTAGCAGCGCGAAAACAGCTACCGCCGGGCGCAAGCGTGGCGGTAGCGGCGCACTGGTCGCGACCTGCACGCCGACGGGCAAGGCGCTTTCCCCCGATCCGCCAGCCTGGCGTTTATCCAGGTCCTGCAGCATGCGATTGATCAAACTCACCCGGACTCTCCCTTATCGCCCCCACCAGCCCCAGCGGCGGCTGGCGCCTTCGGTATCGCGCGCCGCCGCCCTGACGTGGCGAGCACGAACCATCTGCCCGCCTTCGCCAAAAACAGCGAGGAGACATTTGTTGGCCAGGATGTTGACCAGTCTCGGCGTCCCCTTCGAGGCCTTGTAGAGCGCGCTCGCCGCATCGTCGCCGAACACCTCGCCACCAGCCTGGCCGGCAGCCCGCATGCGATGGCGCAGGTAGGGGTGCAATTCGTCCTTGCGCAAACCGGTCAGCCGGTAGGAAAAGGCAATGCGTTGCAGCAGCTGGCGAATGGCGGGATTGGCCAGGGTGGTATCGAGTTCGGGCTGCCCGAAAAGGACGATCTGCATCAGTTTGCGTTTTTCGGTTTCGAGGTTCGAGAGCAGGCGCAAGATTTCCAGGGTCTGGATCGGAATGGCCTGGGCCTCGTCGATGACCAGCAAGACGTTCTTTCCCTGTGCCGCGAAGTTGAGCAAACCCTCATTCAGCAGACGCAGCAGCCAGTAGGGGTGACGGTTTTCCGGCAACTCCAGCCCGAGCTCGGCCGCGATGGAACGGAGCAAGGTCTCCGGGGAAAGCGCCGGGTTGGGCAGATAGGCACCGACATAGTCGCTGCCTTCGAGCGCGCGCAACAGGCGTCGGCAAAGAAGACTCTTGCCGCAGCCGACCTCGCCGGTGATCTTGACGAAGCCCTCCCCGCCTTGCAAAGCCAGCATCAAGGTATTGAGACCTTCCTGGTGGCTGTGCGTGGTGCAAATAAAACTGGTATCTGGAGTGATGCCGAAAGGTGCTTCATGCAGGCCGAAGTGCGCCAGGTAGAGCGGCGCCGGCATGCGCCCGCTGGCCAGCGTCGCGGAGAGGAGATCGGCGACGGTATCGACGGGTCCGTCGCCCGTCGTTACCGCTGCCTGACTGGCGGGGGCCGGTACGGCGCTGGCGACTTGCTCCTCCTGCGTTTCGTCGCTCATGGCTTGCTGAAGATATCCGGTAGCTGGCGTATCCTGGCCGGATCGTATTCGCGCAGACGATCCTGCGTGTCCTGCAGATCCTGGCGCCAGTCAATGTCCTCCTGGATCAGGGTCGGCTTGAGCAGGATCACCAGTTCTCGCTTGAGCGTCGAACGCTCGGTCTGCTTGAAGAGATTTCCGGCGACCGGCAGATCGCCGGCGCCCGGCACCTTGTTGCCGCTGTTGCTCTGCCCTTCTGACATCAAGCCGCCAATGGCAACGATCATCCCGTCGCGCACCCGCACGATGCTGTCGCTTTCCTTGACCTTGGTCGAGGCGTAGGGAACGGTGTATTGACCGAACTGGCCGAAATTGATGGTCTTGTCGCGCTCGGAGACATCGGTCACCGAGGGGCGGATATGCAGCGTGATGGTCCCGGTATCGTCGATTTGCGGCGTGACGTCGAGAGCGATGCCGGAGAAGAAGGGCTGGGCAGTTATCGTCGGGGCGCTGACGGTATTGCCGGAGGTGCTGGCATTCTGCGTCGGCGGCGTCACTGCCGTGATGTAGTAATCGTCGGTACCGACCTTGATCACGGCCTTCTGGTTGTTGAGGGTGGCGATCCGTGGATTGGACATCACGTAAACATTGCCCTGCGTCTGCAGGAAATTGATCAGCGAAGCGAAATTTCCGGTCTGGAAAGCCAGCCCGAGGGCGCCCGGTACCGCGAACTGCTTGACGACGCCGTTGGTAAGACCGGCCAGGGTCGCCGAATAGATCACCGGATTGCCATTCGCGTCGGTCTGCGAACTGACCGCCGACAAGGGCTCGCCACCAGGGAAGGCATAATTGGTGGTGTTGCCGTTGATCGACATGCGATGCCCGCCGTTCTTGTCGAAGGCAGCCCAGTTGATGCCGGTACGGAATTCGTCCTTGAGTTCGACCTCGACGATCTTGGCCTCGATCATCACCTGGCGTTCGATGTTGGCCTGCAAGACCTTGAGCAGGCGCTCGACCTCGCGCAATTCGGAGGGCATGCCGCGCACCATGACCACGCCGGACTGGCTGTTGACCAGGTAGCTGCGCCCTTCCGGGCATTTCAGCTTGTCGATGCGCTGCCCCATCAACTGTCCGGCGAGGATGTTCATCGCGGCCGAGCTACCGCTGGCGCGCGAAATATCGAACTCGCAGGCCAGCACGGTCGCCAGCGCCTGCGAGAGATCGAACCAGAAGTCGTTGAGCACGCCGGTGAATACGCTGGCGGACTCGTTCATCACGCCCCCCTGGGCAGCAGCCCCTTGCTGCCCCATGCCGGTGCTTCCCCCGAGATTGGAGGCCCCGGCGGTATTCCCGCTCGCGCCACCGGCCCCGGCCGCGACACCGCTGGTGGACACCCGTGTCGACGAGGTGCCACCGCGCTTGCTGGCCAGGTAGCTGATCTGGAACAGGCGCGTCTGCAGGGTATTGGGAATGATGGTGATGCGCGTCCCCTGGACGCGGAAATCATAGCCGTAGAGATCGCGCAGGGATTCCAGGGCCTCGCGGACGCTGACATCCTTGAGACTGACGGTAATGCTGCCGCTCAGGTCCGGCGGTAACAACATGCTGTAGCGGCTCCCCGACACCAGCGCCATGAAGACCTGGGTCGCCGGGGCATTGGTCACCGAAAGGTCGAAACGCTGCTCGGCCACGCGCGGCGCCCGTGGCGCCTCGATCTGCATGGGCGGCAGCAGGGCGGCATTGATTTCCTTCGTCGCGGCTTCGGCCGCGCGGCTGGGACGGGACACCGTCTCGCTGGCATTGCCCACCTGGTCGACGATCTTGCCGTAGGTTTCCTGCTGCGGCACACGCGGTGCCGCGCAACCGGCGAGGATGGCGGCGAGCATGCCCGCCCATACACCGCGCCCGATCCAGCCACCCGTTCCGTTTATCGTCATTGTCTCTCGCCCCGCTTGCTGCGGGCATCGGCCAAAACAACCGGCATTTTTACCACACTTGGCGTCATTGCCAAGGTCTCCCGGCCTTCCTGGCCGGATAAAACCACTTCCGTCTCGTTGACCCGCACCAGTCGCTTGTCGTCAAAACGCGCTCCGAGCACCACCGGCTGCCCATCGATCACCGCGAACGGTCGTGCCGCATGCGGCCGCACCACGATCTGCAATGCACGCGGTGCGGCTGCCGCCTCGCCTTCCCCCGGCTCAGCGGCAAGCTGCCCCGGCAGCGGCAGATAGTAACCTTTTGGTGGCAAGGTCGGGTCGCGTCCCTGCGCCGCCAGTGGTGCCGCCAGCAGCAGGAGCAGGAAGGAGGAAAAGCCGCGGATCAGAGCTTCAGCCATGCGGAATCCAGGCTGTAGGTGTAGAGCACGAGTTGCAACTCGCTTTTCGGGTAGTCCGCCTGCAAACGCACCCCGCCCCAGGCCAGGCGCCGATCCAGGGCTTCCAACTCGGCCACATAGGCCTGCAGCTCCTGGTAAGCCCCCTGAAGGCGGATTTCAACACCATGACGCCAGATTTGTGGCGCCCGGATCGTGCCGGCCTCGAGCGCTTTTTGCTGCTCGGGCGGCAGATTCACCGCCGGCTCCGCCGCCAGCGTGCGCAAACTCAGCAAGCGTAGCGAGGCATGCCGGTTGAGCAGGCTCTCGAGCAAGCCCGGCACCTCCTCCGGCCGCACCAGGTTCTTGCCCTGAGCCCGAATCTGCTGCTGCAAATCGAGCAATTGCTGGCGCAAGCGGTCACGCTGCATCCGGTTTTCCTGGTCTGGATCCTTGATGCCCGTGCTCAGAATGGCAATTTGCTGCTCCAGGGTACGCAATTCATTTTGCTCCCCCAGGAATTGCTTGCCGACCACCCGCGAGCGCGCCAGCGGCAAATCGATGAACAAGGCATTGCCGAGCATCAGCACACCGCCGATGCTGGCCACCGCCAAAAGCAGGCGCTCACGCCGGCTGAGGGCATCGAAACGAGAGAACCAGGCTTCCAGACGGCGGTTCATGAACCCACCTGCCGGCGGGTGCCGACGAGTTTCTGCTCAGCGGGCATCGCAACCGCCTGTACCGCCTTACCCGCTCCCTTGGCATCGTCAGGCGGCGGCGTCGTATGCAGGGCAAAATCCACGTACCAGCGCTCACGCCGGGTTTCCTGCCGTGCAGGCCGGTTGACCGTGGTCGACGCGGCCGCGGGCGCCTCCCACTGCGCGCCCCGCATTTCAAGCGCCGCGAAATGCCGCCCGCGAAAAATCGGCTCACTTTCGAGCCGGCGCAGATAGGCCGGGAGCAGGGACTGATCAAGCACCCGGCCCCGAATTTCCAGATTACGCCCGCCATCGGCAAGCGCCAGGCCGGTCAGCCACAAGCCATCGACACTGCTGCGTGCCAGAACCTTGAGAATATCGCCCAGATGCGCCTGCTGCCCGCCATCGGCCATTCCCTGCAGGATATTCCCGGTCTGCCGCGCCAGGTCGATATCGCGCTGCAGTGCGGCAATGTCGTCGATCAAGGCCTGGTCGGGCTTGCGGCTGCTCAGCAAGCGCGTCAATTCACCAAAGCCCTGGCGGGCCTGCTGCAAATGGCCGGCCAGGTTTTTTGCCTGCAACTCCTGCTGCGCCAGCGACCAGCGAGCCGCGCCCGCCCCCAGAGTGACGACAAACACCGCGAGCAAGGTCAGCAAGGCCACGCTGCGCCCGGCCAGCCAATCGCGCTTCTTGAGGAAACGGGCATCGTAGAGATTGATGTTGCGACTCACCGTGCCTCCTCCCGCCGCAGGGCGGCCCCGAGCACCGGCAGCGCCTGGCGCTGCATTTCCGGCGCCAGCAAGGCCGGACAGCAGGAGAGATCGAGCACGGTGGCAAGATCGGCTGTCTCGAAAGGAAGATAGAAGGCGTTGGCGAAATGCGCCTCCAGCCCGCTCTCCGGCGGCAGGAGCAACATCAGGCGCGAAAGCGAAATCGCGCTGAACTGGCGGTCGACCGTGTCCATCGAACGCTGCATTTCGAGCACCACGCGCTCGGCCAATTGGTCGCGCCGCTCGGCGGAAGCCCCCGCGAACTGGGCGGCACCAATCTCAATCCGGCGCAGGGCGAACAATTCGCCCTGGTAATTGAAGGTCAGCAAGGCCGAGGTCTCGCCAAAGGCCAGAAAAGCCAGGCCACGGTTTTCCGTCTCGAACAGGGCGGCAATATTGCGCTGCGCCAACTCGGGCAGATCGATGACCTGCAAATCCAGCCCCGCCGCCTGAAAATCGCGCACCAGCGGCGCAATCACCGCCTCGGCGGCCAGCGCCGCGAACACCTGCCGTGGCCGGCCGCCCCCTCCGGCATCGGGCAAGGGCAGATGATCGATTACCGCTGTCTCGACCGGCAAATCAACCTGATCGCGCAACTGCCAGCGCAGGGCTTCGCCAACTTCTTCCTCGGGAACTGCCGGCGCCTCGGTCTGCAGCAGACGATAGTCGCCAGGCGCCAGCAAGGTCGCGCAACGCGCCGACTTCACTCCAGCGCCCCTGGCCAGCTGCAGCAAGACCTGCCCCCGCCCCCCGGAAGCCATTTCTTCATGCCAGAACGACAACCTCGCCAAGGCACCGTCATAAGCAAAACGCGCGCACTGGACACGATCCGGCAACACGCCGACCGCCAGCAGACCACTTTTTTGCGCGCGCTTCGCAAAGGAAAACATCCAAGCCTCTCGGGGAACCTACAATTAGCTTGAATAGTACACGCCAACTATTTATTTTTCAACGATTTTTCTTTTCACCAACCTGACAAGCACCAGGGGATAAACGGGTTGAAAACAGCAACTGCCAGCTTTCTCATTTTTCCAACAAAAATAATAAGCAGCCTACTGCCTCAACGTATCGGTTTGCTCGGAAAATCATGAGCCCGTGACCATGACCACCCGTCGACGCTCGACATATCCAGCCACGCTGGCATCGGCAGCCGTGTCACAGGCAGGGGCATTGCAGGCTATCGATTCAACACGGTAGAGACGAAGTTCCGAGCTGCCTTCCTTGTAACGCCAGCACTGAACGGAGACCTGAACACGGAAACCGGTCAAGGCCGTCAAGTCGAGGGGCGCTGCATCGATTTTATTTCCCGCCCCCATATCTACTGGACAAGGATTGGCAGCCCCATCGCTACGCCACACTCCGTTAAGCACCTGAAACACCCCCCATTCATTACCCGCCTTTGCCGCCTGCCAGGCACGCACCGACTGAGCATCCAGCGCCGAGGCACGCTGCTGGCCGCTGGAGAAAGCCACGATTCCGGCAGCGAGCGCGGCGAGGATCACCAGCACGACGATTGCCGCAATGACCCCAAGCCCGCGCTGCCGTCGCCAAGCGATGTTCATGGCATGTTATCCACGTGAACCCCGTAGGAGAGGCTGACGGCCTCGCCGTCGCGCGCCAACTCCAGAAACAGGGAGACAAAGCCGTTGGCCTGGGTTGCACTCGGGCTCGGCGCATAGGAGAAATCGCAGGCTGCGACATCGGTTGCCACGACATCCCCAACGGCCGCGCAGGCAACCGCGGCCTCGGTCCCCAGCACGCTGCGCAGCAAACGCCCGGCACTACAGCTGTACATTACGGAAGGTTGCGCCGCGCTGACCACCTGAAAGCGTCCACCGGCATAGCCACCGGCGGCCGGATTGCGATTGAGAGTCAGCCGCCTCCCGCCGTAAGCGGCTTTCAATGGGCCAGCGACTGCATTCACGGTATAACGGGCAGTGCTGGCGGCACCGTAAAAAGCTCCCTGCGACTGACTGTTGATCGCAAGAAAATCACCAACCGCAATATTCAAATCGGGGGCCGGCAGCAGCACATCGAGTTGCACCGCCGCTCCAGCCGCTCCGGCGGGGTCGGGAAAGGCGCTGCAGTTTGCCGAAGGGACGCAGGGCTGGGGATCATCAGCGTCAGCGGCAGCATCCTGACGATAGCGCCCACCGTCAATGCTTGGCACGAACTGCAAACAGTTCGACGCCACCAGGTTGACCGAATTCGGCACCGCCGTTCGCAATTCCTGCATCATCCGGCGCAAGGCAGTATCGGCCATATCGCTCAAATCGGCCCGGCGCTGGGCATCGAGATAAGCGTCCAGCATCGGCCGGAAAAAAATCATGAAGGAGGCGGAGAGGACACCGATCAGAACCATCACGATCACCAATTCCACCAAGGTAAATCCCCGCTCATCGTCCGATCTGGCGGAAAAGACACAACGAGACAAGCGCATCGACAAGATCAGCCCCCCCAACGCCAGCCGACAAGGACGAATTGATTGTTGCCATTCGCCGCGGTTACCGTAATCCGCGTCATCGGCACCCCGCCCAGAAGGTCGCCCGGCGTCAAGAGCACGCTGACCCGGTACGCCGCCAATACCGGCACCGTATTTCCGTCGAGATCGCAAATTGCTCGATCGACGTAGGCAGCGTAATCGCCAACATCGTCCGCCGCCGAGCGTACGCAGCCCACGGCCGGTATCGTACCCCCCGTTCCCGGATCATTCAGGGGCTTCAAGGCAATTTCCTCCATCATCGCCTCAGCAATCGCCATCAATTGCTTGTCGATCACTGGATCGGCAGAGTTTCGCACCGCCGTGCTGAAAGCAATGGCCAGGCCCGCAACCCCGATACCGATCACAACAATGGCCAGAATCAACTCGGGCAGGGTAAAACCCGTACATCTACGGTGCACCGACATAACCCGTACTTCCCTGAATGATGAAAGCCCGCCCATCAATGCTGGTATTGACGGCTGCCGGTACCGCACCGGCGGCATCGGTCGTCACCCGGCCATCCGGCTGGAAAAACAGACTGGGCGGCACCGTTGAAAAAGCGGCATTACCGCTTCCCTGAACCTGGTTACCGGCCACATCCGGCAAGTTGAGCACACGGCTATCGCAAGCGAAAGATCGATCATGATCCACCGTCAAGCTCAGGCTGCTGGCGGCAAATTCCGCACAAACCAGACGACGATGACTAACTGCGGTTTTCTGTGCATGGCGCAAAGCCGCAATCACGCGAGCACGGAATTCGGTTTCACGAAACGACAGGGCGGAATCGAGAGAGGGCAAGGCAAGCACCGACAGAATACCAATCAGGATCATTACCGCGACCAGCTCCACCAGCGTGAAACCGGCCTGCCGTTCCCCTCGCCTCCCATTGATCACGGCGAGATCAATACAATTCGCGGACATGGATCAAGCGTTGCTGTTGTGGACTGCCACCATAAATACCAAAAGCAGCCGTTGCCGAAGGATTCTGGTCATAAGCCGGCGCCCCGTTCCAGTTGGCTTGCAGCCACGGCAGGGTGCTCAGATCGGCCGTCAGGGTTCGCACACCAACGCTGGCCGGGCTGATCGACAACGAAGCACGCCCCGCCACCAGTACCGGGAAACTGGGCAAGGGCCAGCCCGCCGTGTCGTAGCTCAGCACGACACTGGTCAACGGCGTAGCGTCACGGTCGTTCCTGGCCCAGGAACGACCATTCCAGTACTGCGCCTCCACTGGCATCAACAAGGGAGGAACGGTGCCATAAACACTCAGCAGGCGCAGACGACCGAAGCGGGCGACAGCCGCGTCGGCATTGATCTGGCGGTGCGTACAACCGGTTGTGCAATTCGGCCCTCCAAGCCGGAAATTCTTCGACGTACTCGTGCTGCGCCCATCGAGACCGGTTTCGGCCAGATCGACACCGAAATACAGTTGATCGTAAGGTCCGTTATTGAAGGGCTGCGCCGGCCGGATCAGCGAATTCCCGGAGGTGAAGATGTATTGACCATTCGTCCACGCCCCCCCTCCTCCGACCCAGGCAACACGCCCGAGCGCCAGCAAATCGGTAGCCTCCGCAGCATTACTGGCCACCAGCGAGGGCGTGGAAGCGTTGTAACGCTTCGTGATCACGCTGTCGGTGGCCGATGGATTGCCCAGGCTACGCGCCTCCATGGTGTAGGTCAGGGAAAAATCGTTGGGTCGGCCAAAGTAGCTGAAGTTTTGCAGCCCCTGGGTAAGCGAGCCGCTGACGTAAGCAAAGCGGTCGGGATAAAAGCGACCGAAGGGACCAAGCTGTGACTGGTTGGCCAGGGTGCAACCCACTTTTCCGTTCGGGTCCGGGCTTACACCATCGTCGGCAAGCCGGTCGTTGCTACTACTGTTCTCGATACAGTCATTCGGCTTATCGACGGCAGTATAGAGTTGATCGGAGACCGCGAATTTCTCGAAACGGAAAGTTCCGGCATCGTGATACTGAAAAATGCTGTTGCCCGTACTACCGCTCGCCACCGATGCCGCACTGAAGGTGACATTGGTGGACGATACGGTACGCAGGGCCGTCGTCGGCAAAGGTGCGGGACAACCACTGGAGTTTCCCCAGCAACTGGTCACCAGATTGGCGCCGACATCAACGGAAAGCACACCGTTATAACCGGATACCGCCGTCGCCACCAGGGAAAAATCCGAACCGGCAACCTGCTTGTATCCCGTGGCCCCGGCGTAGGAATTGTTGTTTTGCACCAGTGGCGCTACCGGCGTGATACTTACATCCTTGGGACGAATCGCGAAATTGTCGCTGGAACAGCGAACCATGCCAGAGGGAGGGCAATAGGTTGAATTGCAGGTAAAACGCACCCTGACATCGCGATACGCCCGATAGCCCGGATTACCTGGAACCACGCTGGCTATCGTGGTAGCGGGAACATTGACCTGGCCATAGCCCGGGGTATCGGCGGTAGGCAGGGCCGCCGAACCGAAGCCGACATTGCTGGCCACCGGAATGATGGCTGTTTGCGAGTCCGGGCAACGGGTACCGGCATTGGTTGCAATATCGTTGGTACTGTTGGCCACCAGATCGATATTGACTTTGCCGGCGAATGCGGGCTCCAGGGTTCCATCTGCCTTCAGCGCGACAAGATCGAAGGCAAAATCGTCACCGGCAAGCTTGGTTTTCAAACGGGCGTAGGCGAGATTCGCCGGATCGGCAGTCAATGGTGGCGTACAGCGCAGTGCGGGAGCGACGACCTTGTCGCAAGCATTGAACCCGGAAATCCCCGAACACAATGAAATGACAAGATTCGGGTCCTCCGCCGGACTCTCCGCCAATTGACCGTCGGTCACATTGACACTCACGGTTCCCGCCTGGCCATGCGTCAAGCCGAGGACGACCTGGTATTCACCGTTAAAGAGATAGGTGGCGACACCGTCGTCGGCGAGGCCGTTGTTCAGGACGCCATAACCGTTGATGATCGCCCAATCCCCTCTACCGGAAGAAGTTCCGATCTGGATCGAAGTCGTGTTGTTCGGCATCAGGAGAGGGCTGTGCCCCATATCGTGAGCCGTGATCGTGATTTGTGTCGGCTGACAGGTTGAACCGGCGCCGGCATGGGTAATGGCGTAGTGCGACAGGCAAGCGGAAGCCTGGTTGCGATCCCGGTCGATAAGACCCTTGCCGCCCTCGACGTTATAAATGCGCAGTTCATCAATCGTCCCTCCGGCCGAGCTTCCGGTACCGCGCGGGCCGTTCGGCGCGGGATCGCCGGCATTATTCTCGACGCCGAGCGGGCTACGGTTGTCTCCGATATGAAGCGTGCCGATTGCTGTAGACATCGGTGCCGAAGTCGTGAATGCCTGCGTTTTGACCAGACTGCCGTTAATCCAGAGCAGCAGGCGATCCTGATTGCTCCCCGGCTTGCCATTGAAATTCCACGACACCCCGATATGGTCCCAACTACCGGAGGAAGACAAGGCATTGCTACTGGTCAGGGCTTCGTAACGAGTACCGGCATCGTCGTAGATGACGAATTTCAGGCGCCTCGATGTTGTTTTCATGACATAAAACCAGCGACTGGCACCCGGCGTCGCGCTGACGCCAGAGGCATCGAGCAACATCCTTTCTCCGTTATCGGGATGCCGATACCAGAAGGTGAAGCTTCCCTGACTACCCACGGTCTGCATGCTGAAGGGTGTCGCAATCGCCGAAATATCGCTGGCTGACGTATTTGCCGGGATGCTTGCTCCGCGACAGACCTTGCCACTGGGTGTCGTGGTCGGCAATGTCGATGCTCCGGCACTGAAAGGAGAGGCATGCCGCGCATTACCGCTGGTATCGAGCACACTGCTACCCGCCGGCCAGCTCGCCTGCTCCATGCGGTACTCCGCCATCGGCTGCGGAATGTAGAATTTCATGGCCGTGTTGTTATCGGGCTCACTACCGCCGGGGAAACGCAGGACATCGTAATCCTGCATATCAACCTGCCAGCCAACCTCGGCCTGCCCGCTACCGCCATGATTCAGGCTCAGATACTGGAAAACGAACTCGCCGTTCTCATGCAGGATGGCCTGCATGGTAAAGCTGCCGGAAGTGTTGCTGGTGCTGACCCACTCCGGCACGTTGTACCAGGTCACCACGAATTTACGGTAGGGCGCGGTCCCCAGGGTAGCGATGTAAATCCCGCAGGAATTGCCACCGGTCCCCGAACGCATGCAATTGGTTTTGGCCGTACTCGATGGGTAATTGGGTCGATCGACAAGATCCGTAGGGTCCAGATCGGCCCCGAAGATCTTCATCGTCTGATTCATGTTCGTGCTGGGATAAACGTAGGGATAGGTCTGCGGTGGCCCGACACTCTGGGTACCGTAGCCGCAAGTATTGTTACCGAATTGAAGGCGCCCGTTGGTACTGACCTGCAGGCTGGAATAAGAAACCCCACCAAACCAGAAATTGAAACCCAGGGTAATCGCGTTGCTCAAGGTATCGTCGAGCGTCGTACCGCTGGTACCGCAGCCTCCCGTATCCGAGAAGAAATAGGTTCCGGTGTTATAGCCGACCCGCGCATGCCCGCCCGAGATCGGATCGATCCAGGCAATAGGCACCGAGGCGTTGGCGTAGGTGACGGCTTGTGCCGTAGGAATAGAAAACCAGCAGAGAGCGAGCAGCCTCAGAGCGTGAATGCATAGCGAGAAGATTTTCGGCAAGCCACGTGGAATCATCGTTGAACCGGAAATAACCTGCTCAATAAGTGAAAGGCGAGAGGCATCCGCGCCATCTCGCCCTCGCAAAAAACCGCCCAACCTGCACATACTCAGGCTAGAAACCCTTCATCGAAAAACAGGCAATTAACAACCCGTATCTACAATCGTTACTGTCGCCGGAGCATTTGCACCGGTAGCCACGTTGTAGGTTGCGGTACAACTGGTCTTCAAGGTCCAAACACCCGATGAGAACGTCGCACCAGCACGATCTTGCAGCAAGCCATCGATAGCCGCAGCCGCTGGATAGCCGTATACGAGGGATACTGAAGCGCCGTTAATTGTTACCGAACCAGTGGCACCCAGTTCACCGGCAAGCGCAGCTTTGGCGTACGCCATGTTGGCTGCAGCCAACACCGCCCCCTGTAGTCCTTTTAGTGCGGCCTTACGGGCATCGGAACCCAAGTCCACAAATTTCGGCAACGCCGTCGCCGCCAAGATACCGAGGATCACGATCACGACCACCAGTTCGATCAGGGTAAAACCCGCCTGCTTTTTCATTCTTCAACTCCTGTAATTAAAACCAACGATACTTTACGACCGGCTGCAAAACGAGGTTGCCGAAAACCGCAGAGGTACTGCCGGAATTGTCCTCCAGTGCGACTTTCCAACGCAAGACTTTCCTGCCTGACATATTTTCCACTTCAAGCTCACTGCCATTGTTTACGACATAAACCAGCTCTTTTTGAGACAGATCGAAATACCAGGAAGCCGTTTCCATCCGCTCCGGATTTGGGGCCTTGATTTCGCCGTAATAAGCCGGCGGAGGATTTTCCAGCCAGCGCACGGGATTGCTGCCAATCAGTTGATCGATTTTCTCCCCCGCCTTGCCCTGAACGATCCTGTCCACCCACTCATGGGCCATGCCGGTACGGATGTTGGAGAGGGTCAACGATACCGTCGCCTGCTCGGCCATTTCCTGATAGTAGCGCACCGATCGCAGATAAACCCCCAGCAACAAGCCAAAGATGACGATCACCAGCACCAGCTCAAGCAGGGTGAAGCCGCGCTGTCGCATTGTCAGCCTCCCTTGGCGGCTTTGCCGAGGTCCCACAGGGGGAGGAAGATGCCCAGGGCCAGGACCAGGACCAGGGCGCCGAGGAAGACGATGAGAATGGGCTCGATCTGCTGCGCCAGGGTCTTCAGTTCGTATTCGACTTCGCGCTGATACATCTCGGCGACTTCGCCCATCATTTCGTCGAGGGCGCCGGACTCTTCGCCGACGGCGATCATCTGCAGGACCACCGGAGTGAAGATACCCGAGGCGACGGCGGCGCGGAGCACGGTATCGCCGCGTTCGACGGTTTCGCGCATGCCTTCGATCTTTTTTGCCACATAGGCGTTGTCGACCGTGAGCGCGACGTTGGACAGGCCTTGGATGACCGGCACGCCGCTGCGGAAAGCGAGCGCGAAGCTGCGGGAAAAGCGGGCAAGGGTTGCTTTCTGCACGATCTTGCCGGCCACCGGAATACGCATCTTGATCCGGTCCCATTGGTAGAGGCCGCCAGCCGTCGAGGTCCATGAGCGGAAGGCAAAGACGGCGGCGATGACTGCCGCCAGCATCACGTACCAGTAGTTCTGCATGAAATCGGAAAAGCCGATCAGGATTCGCGTCATCAGGGGCAGTTGCACCTTGAAGCCGGCAAAAACCTTGGCGAAGGCCGGGATCACGAAGAGATTGACGATGACGATGGCGACCGCCATGGCGAGGACGACGAAGCTGGGATAGCGGAGCGCGGATTTGACCTGCTCGCGCATGAAACGCTCGAAATCGAGGTGCTCGTAGAGGCGGATGAAGATTTCCTCGAGCAGGCCGGTCATTTCGCCGACTCGCACCATCGATATGTAGAAGGGGGTAAAGATGCGCGGATGCTTGGCGAAGCAGGCGGACAACTCGCGTCCGCTTTGCAGGCTGTCGCGGATGTCCTGCAACACCGCCTGCATCGAACGATTGCTCATCGATTCCTGCAAGCCGGCAAGCGCCCGCAGGATGGGAACGCCGGCACGCAGCAGGGTGTGCAGTTGGCGGGTGAAGAGCATCACGTCGATGGGCAGGATCTTGGGCTTGTTCAGATTGGCAAAGACCGCGCCGAGATCGAAGCCGGCGCTTGGCGCTTTGCCGGGCACGATCCGCACCGGCCGGATGCCGCGCTGCAACAGCTGGTCGGCGGCGGCACCGGACGTTGCCGCTTCGAGCACGCCGCGCGCTTCGCTACCGTCGCCGGCCCGGCCGGTGTATTCAAAGTAAGGCATCAGTCGTCCACCTGCCCGGTGATCCGCATCGCCTCGTCCACCGTCGTCCGGCCGGTCATGACCAGGCGCAGGGCGTCGTCGCGCAGGGTATTGCCGGCCATTTGCCGGCGTGCCACCTGGACGTAGCGATTGGGGTCGGGGTCGTTGAGCGCATCGACGATGTCGTTGGTCATCTCGAGGTACTCATAGACCCCGGTTCGTCCCTGGTAGCCGGTCATGTTGCACTGCTCGCACCCCACCCCCTTGAAGGCGCGCGGCTCGTTCTTGTAGCCCTTCAGCGCGTCGAGCAGCCAGGCATGCTCGGTCGGCGTCGGCGCATGCGGCTGGCGGCAGCTTTCGCAGATCACCCGCACCAGGCGCTGCGCCATCACCAGTTGCAGGCTGAGCGCGACCATGTAGCGCGGCACGCCCATGTCGAGCAGGCGGATCGGGGTCGATAGCACATCGTTGGTGTGCAGGGTGGACAGCACCAGGTGGCCGGTCATCGCGGCCCGCAGGCCGATTTCGGCGGTTTCCTGGTCGCGCATTTCGCCGACCAGGATCACGTCCGGATCCTGGCGCAGCGCTGCCCGCAGGACGCGGCCAAAAGTCAGGTCGATCTTGTCCTGGACCTGGACCTGATTGATCCCCGGCAAGCGGTATTCGACCGGGTCCTCGACGGTGAGAATCTTGCGCTCCGGCGAATTCAGGTCGTTCAGCGCCGCGTAGAGCGTCGTCGTCTTGCCCGAGCCGGTCGGACCGGTGACCAGGACGATCCCGGACGGCTTGGCGATCGCCCGGCGCAAGACTTCGAGCACCTTCTTCGGCATGCTGACCGCGTCGAGGCTGAGCAGGCCAGCATTCTGTGCCAGCAGACGCATCACCACCGATTCGCCGTGCTGGGTCGGCAAGGTCGAGATGCGGATATCGACCGAGACATTGCGCACCTTGACGTTGAAACGGCCGTCCTGCGGCAAGCGTTTTTCGGAAATATCGAGGCCGGACATCAGCTTCAGGCGCAGGGCGAGCGCCCCGGCGACCTTGATGTCGGCTTCGGTCTGGATGTGCAGCACGCCGTCGATCCGGAAACGGATGCGCAGCTTTTTTTCTTCCGGCTCGATGTGGATATCGGAGGCGCGCGAGCGCATCGCTTCGTCGAACACGGTGTGGATCAGCTTGACCACCGGCGCATCTTCAACGCTCGCGGTGAGGCCCATCACATCGCCGAAATCGACCGTGGACTCGCCGAGTTCGGCGGTCAACTCCTTGGCCAGGCCGGTAATTTCCTCGGTACGGCGGTAAACGCGGTCGATCAGCGCCAGCAATTGCGACTCGGTGACCACCGCGATGCTCATTTCACGGCGGACCAGGCGAGCCACCTCGTCGTAGGTCTGCAGATCGGTCGGATCGGCAAAACCGACTCGCAACAGACCCTCTTCCTCACCCAGCACCAGCGCCCGGAAACGGCGGGCCTGCGCTTCGCTCAACAGCTTGAGCAATTTTTCATCGGGCGGCTTGAAACCGCGCAGGTCGATGAAGGGCGCCCGCAACTGGCGTGCCAGGGCCTGCGAGATGCCCTCCTCGGTGACGTAGCCGCTATCGACGAAAATCCGCCCCAGCTTGCGCCCGGTCGCCTTTTGCTGATCCAGCGAGGCTTTCAGCTGCTCCTGGGTCAACAAGCCCTGCTCGATCAGCAGGTCGCCGAGACGGATTTTCTGCGGGGGGGGCATCCCTGGCTCCGAAAGTGGATTTATCTGCATTCGCCGCCGGTCGGCAGCAACGCGCAACGTTAACGGCTTTTACCCGGCCGGGCAAGCCGTGAGCATGGATTGCGGCCAAAGCGGAGCGCCGCCAGCAAAGCAGTGGGCGAAAGATGGCAAAAACGCCGGAAATCCGGGAAAAATGGCAATTTTCACGGTCGACCGTGAAAATTGCCCAAAATGCCTCAACGGACCGCCTCGACGTAGTAATCGACCCGCCCGCGCGGTGCCAGGTATTCGACCAGCGGCAACGGCAATTTGGCCGGATGCAGGGCTTGCTTGACGCCGAGATCGGCATCGGCAAGATCGATCAGCAGGGCTTCGTGGCGCGGCACGTCCTTGTCGTAGAGCATGACCAGCGGCCGCAGCAGCTCGCGGCTATTGGTTTCGACCACGATGCCGACGCTGCCGTCGCTCAATTGCACGAAGCTGCCCGGCGGATAGATACCCAGAACCTTGATGAAGAGGCTGAGCAACTCGGGGTCGAAAGCCTCGCCCTCGCGCTTGAACATCTGCGCCACCGCTTCGGTCGGCATTTTGGCCGTGCGCAGATCGAAGGGATTGCAGAGATTGTCGTAGCGGTTGGCAATCGCCGCCATCCGCGCCAGGCGGGGAATCTTGGCGCCCGGCAGGTGGTTGGGATAGCCCTTGCCGTCGAAACGCTCGTGGTGGCAGGCAATGATGTTCCTGGCGGCAACGGCCATGTCGGCAATCGCCGCGACGTTCTTGATCCCGTAACCGACGTGGGCCTGGTAGAAATGCTCTTCCGACGCCGAGCGTTGCGCATTCTTCAGCACCCGCGACGGCACCTCGGTCTTGCCGACATCGTGGAAGAGCGCGCCCAGGCCGAGATTCTTCAAATCCTCCTCGCCGGCGCCGGCGGCCTTGCCGAGCAGCAGCGACAGCACCATCACGTTCATCGCGTGATGCGCCAGCCCCGGCTCCTTGCCCTTCATGTTGACCAGGTGCACGGCGACGCTGTCGGCCTTGAGCAAACCGCCAACGATCCGGCCGACCGCCGCCTTGGCCCGGGCGTGCGATTCGACCGGACGCGCGCCGAGATCTTTGAGGATTTCGCCCATCCCGGTAGTTTCCTGCTCGTAGAGCCGCTCGCAGCGGGCCAGGCGCTCGCGTTGCTCGCGCACGCGGACAGCCCGCTCGCGCTTGGAGTCGAGCATCACATTCAATGCAGCGCCGGAAAAATCGATTTCCTCTTCCGCTTCCGGCGCCGGTGCATTTTCCGTCAGGGGTTGCACACTGCTCCTGGCCGGGTCCCACTCCACCGATTTCAGGCCTAGCTGACGCAGAATCTGGATCTGTTTCTTGTCGGCAATGCGGAAACTGTTGAGCAGGAAGGGGTGCTCAAGCCAACCCAACTCAGCCAGGGAAACAAAGACCCCTGGCTGCAGATGATCGATGGAAACACGCGGCATGGCGAAGTGACTGGGTAGCGTGAAGAGGGAGGGAGGCGGGGATTTTAACCCGGCGCGAGCGGCTTCAGCGGTGGCGGCTGCCGCTGCGATGCGGCTGGCCGTTGCGCGGACTGCCCGGCTTCTTGCCGCCGGAGCCTTCGCCGCCACTCTTGCGGCCCGGCTGACCGGTGCGCTTGCCCGGTGCGGGCTGCGGCGGACGCGGGGTGGCCTGGGCGGCCGCCTCGAAACCGGGGACGACCACCCGATCAAGCGAACGCCGTATCAGCTTCTCGATGTCCTTGAGCTGCGGCCGCTCTTCGTGGCAGACCAGCGAAATCGCCTCGCCTTCCATCCCGGCACGGCCGGTACGACCGATCCGGTGCACGTAATCCTCGGGAACGTTGGGCAGCTCGTAGTTGATCACGTAGGGCAAGCCGTCGATGTCGATGCCGCGCGCGGCGATGTCGGTGGCGACCAGTGCCGCCAGCTTGCCTTCCTTGAATTCACTGAGCACGCGGGTGCGTGCCCCTTGCGACTTGTCGCCGTGGATCGCGCCGGCCTTGATCCCGGCCTTGTCGAGCTTGCGCGCCAACGCGTCGGCACCGTGCTTGGTGCGGGCAAAAACCAGCACCTGGTGCAGGCTGCGTTCGGTGAACAGCTGCTCGAGCAAATCCTTTTTCTGCTCGCGATTGGTCTCGATCACCGTTTGCTTGACGGTTTCGGCCGCGGTATTGCGCGGCGCGACATCGACACTGACCGGCTGCTGCAGCAGGCCGGTCGCCAGCTCGCGGATTTCCGGCGAGAAGGTCGCCGAGAAGAGCAGGTTCTGCCGTTCCTTGGGCAGCAACGCGATGATCTTGCGGATATCGCGGATGAAGCCCATGTCGAGCATGCGGTCGGCTTCGTCGAGAACGAAAATCTCGATCGCGCCGAGGTTGACCGTGGATTGCTGCACATGGTCGAGCAGACGACCCGGCGTCGCCACCAGGATATCGACGCCGCGACGCAAATGGCCGATCTGCGGGTTGATGCCGACGCCGCCAAAGACCGCGACCGAATTGATCGGCAAGTGCTTGCCATAGGTGCGCACGCTCTCCTCGACCTGGATCGCCAGTTCGCGGGTCGGCGTCAGTACCAGTACGCGCGGCGTCCGTGCAACGCGGCTGAGGCGGTCGTTGGCCCCGGCGGTGAGTCGCTGCAGGATAGGCAGCGTAAACCCGGCAGTCTTGCCGGTGCCGGTCTGGGCCGTCGCCATCAGGTCGTGGCCGGCGAGCACGGCGGGAATCGCCTGTTGCTGGATCGGCGTCGGTGTGTCGTAGCCTTGTTCGGCAACGGCACGCTGGATTTCGGCATTCAAGCCGAGGTCGGTAAATTTCATGGAATTCCTGAAAAAATTGAACACCGTGGCTCAAGGACAAAAGCAATGAGCCGGGCGCAAAACGGCGTGGATCGTCCGTTCTGCGCTTCCCGGTAAAAAAATCAAATCTGCGCCAGCCCGCGTTCGAGGTCGGCTTGCAGATCGAGCACCGACTCCAGGCCCACGGCGATGCGCAGCAGGCCCTCGCCGATGCCGGCAGCCGCGCGGGCTTCCGGGGTGATGCGACCGTGGGTGGTCGAGGCCGGATGGGTGATGGTGGTCTTGGTATCGCCGAGGTTGGCGGTGATCGACAGCAGCTGACAGTGGTCGACCACCGTCCACGCCTGTTCGCGGCCGCCCTTGACGACGAAGGAAACAATCGCACCGCCGCTCTTCTGCTGGCGCTGCGCCAGTTCGTATTGCGGATGCGAAGGCAGGCCGGGGTAGTAAACCCGTTCGACCTTGGGATGCGCTTCCAGCCAGGCGGCCAGTTGCGCGGCGTTGGAGGCCTGCGCCTCGACGCGCAGCTTCAAGGTTTCCAGGCCCTTGAGCAGGACCCAGGCGTTGAACGCCGACAGCGTCGGACCGGCGGTGCGCAGGTATTTGAAGACTTCGTCGGTCAGCTTCTTGGCGCCGCAGACCGCACCGCCGAGGACGCGGCCCTGGCCGTCGAGATACTTGGTCGCCGAATGGATCACCAGATCGGCACCGAGTTCGAGCGGTTTCTGCAGGATCGGGGTGCAGAAACAGTTATCGACTGCGACCAGAATGCCGCGCGCCTTGGCGATCACGGTCAACGCCCGGATATCGGCAATTTCGGTCAGCGGGTTCGACGGGGTTTCGAGGAAGAACAGCTTGGTCTCGGGCCGGATCGCCGCTTCCCACGCCGCCGGATCGGTCTGTGCGACGAAGGTGGTGGTGATCCCGGTACGCGCCAGGATGTTCGAGAACAACTGCACGGTGGCGCCGAACAGGCTGTTGGAGGCGACGATGTGATCGCCCTGCTTGAGGTGGGCGAGTACCGTCGCCATGATCGCGGCCATGCCGCTGGCGGTGGCGACGCAAGCCTCGGCGCCTTCGAGAGCGGCGAGGCGCTCCTCGAACATGCTGACGGTCGGATTCGAGAAGCGGGCGTAAACGTTGCCGACTTCCTCACCGGAAAAACGGCGGGCCGCTTCGGCCGCGCTCTTGAACACGAAGCTGGAGGTCAGGTAAAGCGCCTCGGCGTGCTCGCCGAACTGGCTGCGCTCCTGCCCGGCACGAACCGCCAGGGTTTCCGGCTGGTAAGCGGCGCCCTCGGCGCCGAATTTTTCGAGCGCGCCGGCCATCAGTCCTGACCGCCTGCGGAAACCTGCAACGCCAGTTGCTGCGAGGCTTTGCCGTCGCCGTCATCGTCGTTCTTGCCGGCCTTGCCGCCGCGCTTGCCTTCGACCGCGTCGAGGTAGTACTCGTCGATGTCGCCAGTCACGTAGCAACCGTCGAAACAGGCGGCGTCGAACACGGTCAGGTCAGCACGCAGCGCGGTGATCGACTGTTTCATCGCTTCCAGATCCTGGTAAACCAGCGCATCGGCGCCGATTTCGGCGGCGATCTGCACATCGGTACGGCCGGTGGCGATCAATTCAGCACGCGTCGGCATGTCGATCCCGTACACGTTGGGGAAGCGCACCGGGGGCGAAGCCGAGGCGAAATAGACCTTGACCGCACCGGCGGCCCGCGCCATGTCGACGATTTCGCGGCTGGTGGTGCCGCGGACGATGGAGTCGTCGACCAGCAGCACGCGCTTGCCCTTGAACTCCTGACCGACGGTATTCAGTTTCTGGCGTACCGATTTCCGGCGCATCGCCTGACCCGGCATGATGAAGGTGCGACCAACGTAGCGGTTCTTGACGAAACCTTCGCGGAACGGGATGTTCAGCGCCTGTGCCAGTTGCATCGCCGATGGGCGGCTGGAATCGGGGATCGGAATCACCACGTCGATTTCCTCGACCGGGATCATGGTCTTGACCTTCTCGGCCAGGGCCTCACCCATCTTCAAGCGGGCCTCGTACACCGAAACACCATCGATCACGGTATCGGGACGAGCGAGATAGACGTATTCGAAGATGCACGGCGCATACAGCGGCTGCTGTGCGCACTGGCGGCTGTGCAGCTGCTTGTCGAGGTCGATGAAGATCGCCTCGCCCGGCTCCAGATCGCGCACGACCTTGAAGCCCAGGGTATCGAGCGCGACCGACTCGGAGGAAACCAGGTACTCCATGCCCTCCGCCGTCTGGTTCTGACCATAGACCAGCGGCCGGATGCCGTGCGGATCGCGGAAGGCGAGCAGCCCGTAGCCGGCGATCAGCGCGACCACGGCATAGGCGCCGCGGCAACGGCGATGGACCCCGGCAACGGCCTGGAAGATCGCGTCGACATCGAGTTCGTAGCCCGAGGAAGCCGCTTGCAGTTCGTGCGCCAGGACGTTGAGCAGGACTTCCGAATCGGAATTGGTGTTGATGTGCCGGCGATCCATGCGGAACATCTCTTCCTTGAGCTGCTCGGCATTGGTCAGGTTGCCGTTGTGACCGAGGACGATGCCGAAGGGCGAATTGACGTAGAACGGTTGCGCTTCGGCGAAGTTGTAGGCCGAACCGGCGGTCGGGTAGCGGACGTGGCCGATCCCCCAGTTGCCGGGCAGCGCCCGCATGTTGCGGGTGCGGAACACGTCGCGCACCAGCCCCGGCCCCTTATGCAGGTGAAAGGTGTTGCCTTCGACCGTGGCGATGCCGGCAGCGTCCTGGCCGCGGTGCTGCAGCACCATCAGGCCATCGTAAAGCAACTGGTTGACCGGCGTATTTGCCATGACACCGAGAATCCCGCACATAATCTTTTCCTGCCTAGTATTTAAATCGAGTGAGAGGGCTGCGCCGCCGAACACCGGCTAAAACCGGTCGTTTCCACGGTCAACCCTCCGATTAACCAAATTTGATCCGCTTCGCCAGTTCTTCCGGCAACCACGGGCGCAAGGTCAGCACCGCAATCTCCAGTGCCGGAGCCAGGGTCGCCTGCCGCCACCAGCCTTGCTGCGGCGCCGCCGTCATCCCGCCCAACGCAACCAGCACCAGCGCCACCAGCACGCCGCGCGCAATCCCGAACAGCATCCCGAGCAAGCGGTCCGATACCGATAACCCGAGCGCCTGGATCATGCTGCGTACGGCCATCCGCACCAGAGCCATCGCCACCAGCACGCCAACCACGATCAGGACGCAACCGGCCAAGGTTCGCATCGCCGGATCGGCGACACCGTCAAAAACCCGCTGTCCGACGATGACGCCGAATTCGACCGCGGCAAACGCCGCAAGTGCCCACGCCAGGAGTGCGATCACCTCGCCGACGACGCCGCGCCACAGTCCGAAGAGCAGCGACAAGCCGACGATGGCGAGAACGATGTAATCGAAAATGGTCATCAGCGGGGCGCAACCACACCGGAAACGCCAATCCGGCGCATTTTCTCCAGCGCCTTTTCCGCCGCATCGCGATTCGGGAACGGCCCGGCCCGCAGGCGGATCTTGCGGCCCTGCGGCGTATCGAGCGGTTCGGTGTAAGTCTTGATGTTCAGCTCGCCAAGCTTGCTCTTGAGAATCTTGACATTGCCTTCGTTGGCGAAGGCACCGATCAGCACCAGATGCTCGCCGCCCTTGGCTGCGGGCGCAGGTGCCGCTTCGCCGAACTGGCCGGCGAGGATTGCCGCCGCCCGCTTGCCTTCGTCGGGCTTGGCGGCCAGTTTGTCGGCAGGTTTGTCGGCAGGCTTCTCGGGCGGTTTTTCCCCGGTTTTTTCCGGCAGCTTGCCCGGCTTGGACTCGACCGGCGGCTTTTCCGCCGGCTTTTCCGGGCCTTTTTCGCCGGACCTGGCGGCTGCGGCATCGAGCTTGCCCGGCACGGTATCGACCAGCCGGGCCGTCGGCACCGCTGGCGGCGTTACCGCTGGCGGCTTCACGGCCGGCGTTTCCGCTTCGCCGGCGCGCGCCGTGGCGCGGGGCGGCTCGGCCGGCCCGCCGTGGGCGACGGAATCGGCCGGCGCCTGCGCAAACTTGGGCGCAAACGGCTTCTCGTCCTGGCCGGGGATGCGGATTTCGACATCCTGCACCGGCTGGCGCGGCTCCTGATCCATGATCGTCGGCAGCACCACGGCGACTACCGAGGCGAAAGCGACCGCGCCGACCAGACGGCGACGGGCGCGTTTTTTCAGATGCTGTTGCGGGTCGTTGTCTTCCATGCCTCAGGATTGCGGACGCAGCACGCGCAGGGCGCCGGCGACCGTCAGGAAAGAACCGAAGACGAGAATTCTATCACTTTCACCTGCTACCCCCTTGGCTGCCTCGGTGGCGGCCTCCGGCGACGGGTGGCAAAACACCTCGCCGCCCAGGTCGCCGTCCGCGACAATCGCCGCCAGCGCCTCGGCCGCGGTGCCGCGCGGACCGTCCAGCGTGGCCAGGTGCCAGTAGTCGACGCGCCCCTTGAGCGGCTGCAGCGCACCGGCGATGTCTTTATCGGCAAGCATCCCGACCACCGCGTGGGTCCGGTCAAAAAAGCCCATGTTCGACAGGTTGCCGGCAAGCACCGCGACCGCCTGCGGATTGTGGCCGACGTCGAGGACGATGGCCGGCTTGCCCGGCAACACCTGGAAGCGGCCGGCGAGTTCGGTTTCGATCAGCCCCGGCCGGATCGCCTGCATGGTCACCGGCAAACGCGGGGTCAGGGCCTCCAGCGCCGCCAGCGCAACACTGGCGTTGAGCAGTTGGGTCGGGCCGCGCAAGCCGGGGTAAGCCAGCGCACGCTTGAGCAATTGCCCGTCCTTCTGGCACCACCAGCGCCACTGCAAGCGGTTTTCCGAAGCTTCGGCCGCCGGCCGCTCGAAGCCGAAATCGCGGCCGAGCAAACGCAGATCGGCACCAATCGCCGCCGCGTGGTCGATCAGGCTTTGCGGCGGGTTGGGATCGGCGCAGAAGGCCGGCTTGCCGGCGCGATAGATGCCGGCTTTTTCGAAGCCAATGGCTTCGCGGTCCGGCCCCAGCCAGTCGGTATGGTCGAGGGCAATCCCGGTAACGATGGAAATATCGGGTTCGTAGGCGTTGACCGCGTCAAGGCGGCCGCCGAGGCCGATTTCGAGCACCGCCACCTCGATCCCGGCGGCGGCAAAGACTTCCCAGGCAGCCAGGGTGCCGAATTCGAAGTAGGTCAGGGTCTCCGGCCCGCCGTCGGTACCGGCGGTGAGCCGCGCAGCTTCGACCCGGGCAAAGGCGGCGCACAGCGCGGCGTCGTCAATCGGCCGGCCATCGACACGGACCCGCTCGTTATAGGCGAGCAGATGCGGCGAGGTGTAGCAACCGACTTTATAGCCACCCTTTTTGAGGATGTTTTCCAGATAGGCGCAGGTCGAGCCCTTGCCGTTGGTGCCGCCGACGATGATCACCGGGCAGTGCTGTTGCTGCCCGAGCGCGTCCTTGACCCGGCGGATACGGTCCAGCCCCAGCTCGATCCCGGCCTGCCCCTTGGGGTGCAGGCCTTCGAGGTGGGCCAGCCAGTCGGCGAGCGTCTGCATCGCCTGGCTCAAGCCGCGAGCGGGCGCTTTTGCAGCTGAGCCAGCAGCTGGGCCAGCTTTTCGCGCATTTCGCGACGGTCGACGATCAGGTCGATGGCGCCCTTTTCGAGCAGGAATTCGGAGCGCTGGAAGCCTTCCGGCAGTTTTTCGCGCACCGTCTGCTCGATCACGCGCGGGCCGGCAAAGCCGATCAGTGCGCCAGGTTCGCCGATGACGATGTCGCCAACGAAGGCAAAGGACGCAGAAACGCCGCCCATGGTCGGGTCGGTGAGGATCGCGATGTAGGGCAGGCCGGCATCGGCCAGTTTGGCCAGCGCGGCGTTGGTCTTGGCCATCTGCATCAGCGAGAACAGGCCTTCCTGCATCCGGGCACCGCCGGAAGCGGTGATGCAGATGAAGGCCGACTTGCTTGCGATGGCGGCGTCGACGCCACGGACGAAACGCTCGCCGAGCACCGAGCCCATCGAACCGCCCATGAACTCGAATTCGAAGGCGGCGGCGACCACCGGCAAGGACTTCAGCGTGCCCTGCATCACTACCAGCGAATCGCGCTCGCCGGTGCTTTGGCTGGCGCCTTCGAGACGCTGGGTATAGGACTTGGAATCCTTGAACTCCAGCGTATCAATCGGCCCGACTTCGGCGCCGATTTCGCTGCGGCCATCGGCGTCAAGGAGCACTTCCAGGCGGGCGCGTGCCGACAGGCGGTGGTGGTGGCCGCACTTGGGGCAGACCTGCAGATTGCTTTCGAGGTCGGTGGCGTAGAGCACCGCTTCGCAGGCGCTGCATTTGTGCCACAAGCCTTCCGGCATGTTGGCGCGGCGCGAACCCTGCTCGCGCTTGATCTTGGGGGAGTTTTCTTTATTGACCCAGCTCATGCTTTTACCTCATCCATCCCGCGCCGCAGATCGGCGACCAAGGCCTTGACGTTGGCGCAGGCGTTATCCACGGTCGACTTCTCGATTTCTTCAATAATCCGGCTACCAACCACGACGGCGTCGGCAAAACCGGCGATGCGCCCCGCCGTTTCGGCGTTGCGGATACCAAAACCGACGCCGACCGGCAGGCCGGTCTTGGCCCGGATCGCCGGCAGCTTCTCGGCGACGGCGTCGACATTCAAGGCGCCGGAACCGGTGACCCCGGCCAGCGACACGTAATACACATAGCCGGAAGCGATTTCGGCGACCTGTTCGATGCGTTCCACGGTCGACGTCGGCGCGATCAGGAAAATCGGATCGAGGCCCTTGGCCTTGATCGCGGCGCCGAAGCTGACCGCCTCTTCCGGCGGATAATCAACCACCAGCACGCCATCGACGCCCGACTGCGCCGCCTTTTCGGCGAAGGTCTGTTGCCCCATCGCCTCGATCGGGTTGGCGTAGCCCATCAGCACCACCGGCGTTTTATCGTCGGCACTGCGGAAGCTGGCGACCAGTTGCAGCACCTTGCGCAGGCTCATGCCCTTGGCCAGCGCCCGTTCGGACGCGCGCTGGATGGTCGGGCCGTCGGCCATCGGGTCGGAAAAAGGAACGCCCAATTCGATGATGTCGGCGCCGGCTTCGACCAGCGCGTGCATCAGCGGCACGGTCAGTTCGGCCGCCGGGTCGCCGGCGGTGATGAAGGGGATCAGCGCCTTGCGCCCTTGCGCATTGAGCCGGGCAAAGGTGTTTTGAATACGCGACATGTTTTTCTCCTGGCGTGAGCGGGCGGCTTAGAACTGAATCCCGGATTTTTCGGCGACGGTGTGCATGTCCTTGTCGCCACGACCGGACAGGTTCACCAGCAGGATCTTGTCCTTGGCCAGGGTCGGCGCCAGCTTCATCGCATAGGCCAGCGCGTGGCTGGATTCGAGCGCCGGGATGATGCCTTCGAGCCGGCACAGGTCGTGGAAGGCCTTGAGCGCTTCGTCGTCCTTGATCGGCTGGTATTCGGCGCGACCGAGGTCCTTCAACCAGGCGTGCTCGGGGCCGACGCCGGGGTAGTCGAGGCCGGCCGAGACCGAATGCGTCTCGATGATCTGGCCGTCGGCGTCCTGCAGCAGGTAGGTACGGTTGCCGTGCAGCACGCCGGGGACGCCGGCGGTCAGCGACGCCGCGTGCTGGCCGGTCTCGATCCCCGAGCCGGCGGCTTCGACACCGATCAGGCGAACGCCGGGGACGTCGATGTAGGGGTAGAAGATGCCCATCGCGTTGGAACCGCCACCGACCGCAGCGATCACCGCATCCGGCTGACGGCCGGCCATTTCCGGCATCTGCTCCAGGCACTCCTCGCCGATGATCTTCTGGAAATCGCGGACCAGCATCGGGTAAGGGTGCGGGCCGGCGACGGTGCCGATGATGTAGAAGGTGTTGTGGATGTTGGTGACCCAGTCGCGCATCGCTTCGTTGAGCGCGTCCTTGAGCGTCTTGGAGCCGCTTTCGACCGGCACCACGGTGGCGCCGAGCAGTTTCATCCGGTACACGTTGGCAGCCTGGCGGCGCACATCCTCGGCGCCCATATAGACCACGCACTCGAAGCCGTAGCGGGCGGCGACCGTCGCCGTCGCCACGCCGTGCTGGCCAGCACCGGTTTCGGCGATGACGCGCGGCTTGCCCATGCGCTTGGCGAGCAAGGCCTGGCCGATGCAGTTATTCACCTTGTGGGCGCCGGTGTGGTTCAAGTCTTCGCGCTTGAGGTAGATCTGGGCGCCGCCACAAATTTCGGAGAGACGCTTGGCGTGATAAATCGGCGACGGGCGGCCGACGAAGTGCTTGAGTTCGTAGTCGTATTCGGCGCGGAAGGCCGGGTCGGCCTGGGCGGCGGCATAGGCAGCCTTCAGTTCGTCGAGGGCGCCGAACAGGGTTTCGGCGACGAAAACGCCGCCGTAGGGGCCGAAGTGGCCTTGGGCATCGGGGAAAGCGTAGGGAGCGGTGGTCGAATTCTGGGACATGGCAATCTTCCTTGAAGAGAAAAAATGGACGTAAAGGGAACCCGCCCTGAGTCAGGGATGATTCGCCAGATGGCGCCGCCAACACATCCGGGTGATGCCACCCGCTGATTTACGCATCTTTTCTCTCTGCGTCTGCAAACCGGCGCCCGCTGCGCGTGCGCCCCGACTTCCTAAGCGGCCATCTGCTCCGCTGCCCGTACGGCAGCGACGAAAGCCGCCATTTTCTGATGATCCTTGATCCCCTTGCCCGCCTCGACCCCGGAAGAAACATCGACCGCCGCCGGCCGCAGGCGCGCAATCGCGTCGCCGACGTTGTCCACGGTCAACCCGCCGGAAAGGATCAAATGCCCCGGCAGATCGGGCGGAATCAGCGTCCAGTCGAACACGTGGCCACCGCCGCCGTAACCTTCGACGAAGGCATCGAGCAACAGGCCGCGCGCTGCCGCGAACGAGCGCGCGAATTCTAGCAGATTCAATCCCGGCCTCACCCGCGCCGCTTTCAGCCAGGGTCGCGCGAACTGCCGGCAGTAGTCGGCATCCTCGTCGCCGTGGAATTGCAGCAGATTGAGCGGCACGGCGGCACAGGTCGCCCGCACCGTCTCCGACTCGGCATTGACGAAGAGGCCGACCGTCTCGACAAAGGGCGGCACCCGCGCCACCAGTTCGGCCGCCCGCTGCGGGCTGAGGTAGCGCGGGCTGGGCGGATAGAAGACAAAACCGAGCGCATCGGCGCCGGCCGCCACCGCCGCATCGACATCGGCTTCGCGGGTCAGGCCGCAGATCTTGATTCGGGTCATCGTGAAGGCATCAGGGAAAGCTGAGAGAAGAAAAATCGCAGTTTAAACAGGCGAGTCACGGTCGACCGTGAAAAACGGCGTTTTACAGCAAAAAGGCGTCAATCAGATCATCCGCCGGATCGGGCAATTGCCAATGCGGCTCATAGACCGGCCCCCGGAAATAAAGACCATCGGGCGCGAAGGTCGGCGCCGCCAGCTTGCGGTCCTGCATCTGCAGCAATTCGTCGGCCCAGCTGGCCGGCTGGGCGCCCTTGCCGATATGGACCAGGGTGCCAACCAGATTGCGCACCATGTGGTGCAGAAAAGCGCTGGCAGCAAAGTCGAAGACCAGGACCGGGCCGCAACGGCGAACCGTCGCCTGGCTCATGGTCTTGACCGGCGACTTGGCCTGGCATTCGGCGGCGCGAAAGGCCGAGAAGTCGTGTTCGCCGAGAAAGCGCGCGGCAGCATCCTGCATCGCCGCCAGGTCGAGTTCGCCGTGATACCAGCCGACCCGTCCCTGCCACAGACCGGGCCGCTGCGGCCGGTTGAGCAGCAGGTAGCGGTAACGCCGGCCACGCGCCGAGAAGCGGGCATGAAATTCGTCGCTGACCGGCTGCGCCCAGCGCACCGCCACCCCCTCCGGCAGATGCGTATTGACCCCGCGCACCCAGGCAGTCAAGGGCCGTTCGACCGTGACATCGAAATGCACCACCTGCTGCGTCGCATGCACGCCGGCGTCGGTCCGCCCGGCGCACAAGGTCGCCACCGGCCCGGCGGCGATTTCGGCCAGTGCAGCCTCCAGCGCATCCTGCACGGTGCCGCCGCCGGCCTGGCTTTGCCAACCGCGAAAACGGTGGCCGAAGTATTCGAGTCCGAGAACGATTCTCATGGCAGCATTCCATCGATGATCAACAAGCCGCCGAGCAGCCCCGCGGCACCCGCCAGGACGCCGACGTCGCGCCAGCGCCAGTGCGGCAGTTCCAGGCGCAGCACATCCGGTGCATCGAGCGGAACCTGCCCACCGGCGGCCAGCCATGCCTTCCAGGCGCCGGGCGGATGCGGCTGCTGCGCGTGTTCGAGGACCAAGGCCAGGCGGACCACCAGGCGCTCGCCACCCCAGCGCCGCCAGGGCGCCAGCAGCCCCCATAGGCCGGCCAGCATGCCGTCGCGCCCGCCGGCGGTATAGATCCAGGCCAGACAGGCAAATACCGTCAACAAACGCAAGGCCTGTTCGCTCGCCTGCGCCATGCCTTCGCGAGTCGGCAGCCAGGCCAGATCGAGCCATGCCTCGCCCGGCGCATGCCAGGCCAGGATCAACCACAGCGTCAGCAGCAGCCAGCGCGCGCGCCGACAATAACCGAGCCACAGACGGCCGGCGCCCGCGGCTGCCAGCAAGGCCATCGCGGCGAGCAGCAACAGGCCGGGGATGCGCAGGGCTTGCGCGGCCAGAACGGCGCACAGCCACAAGGCGAGACGGGCAGTGGGATGCAAAAACGATTCCTCAAAAAGCACACAGCCCCTTGCGGGGCCATGTACATGCAGACAGCTGGATTCTACCGCGTGGAGGACTAAGCGGCGATCCGCGACAGCACTTCCTGCGCCTGCGCCACCAGGTCCGCCGTACCTTCGCCGACCACCTCGTTGAGCAGCTCGCGCGCCCCTTCGAGATCGCCCATCTCTTCGTAGGCCTTGGCCAGGTCGAGCTTGGTATTGACCTCTTCCCAATGCGCGTCGCGGACGATATCACCGGAAGAAGCCGCTGCCTCGGGCTGAAGGTCCGAGGGTACCGCGAGGTCGAGATCGAGGTCGCCAAGATCGAACTCGGGCAAGGGCGACGCTTCCACGGGCGCTTCCTGCACGGTATCCGGCGGCAGTTCTTCGGTGACCGGGCTTTCCGGCAGATCAAGGTCGAAATCGAGATCGACCGCCAGTGCCTTGCTGTCGTCCACTGCGGGCGCTGCCTCGGCCTGCACATCGCCAAGAGTGGCGAGATCGCCGAGATCGAACTCGAGGACGACATCGTCCGGCGCCGTTTCCGGCAGGATGGGGGAGTCGCTTGCCTCCGGCAGGGAGAGTTCGGGCAGAGAGGCTTCCGGCAAGTCGAGCTCAAGCTCCGGCATTTCCGGGAAATCCTCGGCAGGAATTTCCTCTGCCGCAGGCGGCTCCGCCAGATCGAGGTCGATATCGGGAATCGACATCTCGAGCGATGCGGCGTCCGTCTTCAGTGTTTCGTCGAGTGCCGGAAGAACAGGCGGCACTTCTTCATCAATCGTCAGATCGTCAGGCAAACCAAGATCGAAATCGAGGGTGTTGCCCATCTCTTCCGCCGGTGCATCGCTGGCAAGCGGCGGCACCGGCAGTTCGCCCAGATCGAAGTCGAGCAGGTTGCCATCGTCCGCGGGGGCCGCCTCGAGTGCGACTTCGGGCTCAGGCAAGCCGACCTCCAAGTTGAAGTCGAGGGTATTGCCTGTCGCCTCGATTGCTTCCGCCACCGGCTCGCCGAGATCGAAATCCAGGCTGACAGGCTCCGTGGGAAACGCTTCCGGAGCCATGGGCTCGGGCTCGACCGAAAGCTGCGGATTATCCTCCGGCCTGACGATCATCGTTGCATCCGGGACGAAGGCCGGCGCGGGAACGGCTGCCTGAGCCCCGGAGTAGAGCGGATTGCCGGGGTCGATTCCAACCCCCAGAGCCGCCACCCTGGCCCAATCCGGCCCTTGACCGCCCGTCTGGGCATAGACCTCGCCAGCCAGGGTCTCGAATTGCTTCAGGCTGCGCCGCTGAGCATAGATTTCCAGCAGCTTCACGTGAATCGCCATTCGATGCGGATCCTTGAGCAGGGCTTCGAGCAGGATTTCCTCGGCCTGCGCATCGCGCCCATAAGCCATGTACACATCGGCCTCGGCCACCGGATCGACTTCGTCGGTATCGATGGTGCCCGGCCCGGTCTGGCTGAAATCCCCTGTCTGTGGCGGCGTATTGGCCGTATCGATACTCTGACCACCGGTTGCCGGGTAGGCCGTGGAAGCCGCGGCCGCTCCCAGCGTCGTCGAAAGCGCCTCTCCTCCCGCCTGGCTGCGACGGCGGCGGTACAAGGCATAGCCGAGCAGCAATGCCGCAATGCCACCACCACCGGCCAGCAGGCTCGGATCTTCGAGCAACATTGTCACGAAATCAGGCTCGGGCTCCGGCTCCGGAGCAGGCGGCGGCATGCGTGCCGGCTTGGGCGCCTCCACCGGCTTGGGCGGCACAGCCTCGGCAGGTTTCGGTGGCTCGGGCGGCTTCGGCGCCTCCACGGTAGGGGTTGCGGCCGGTTCAGGCTTCGGTGCCGGTTCCGGCTTGACCGGCTCGGCTTGTCTGCTTGTTTCGGCGGGCTTCGGCGCCTCGACCGGACGAGGCATCTCCGGTGTTTTGCTCTCTTTCTTCTGGCTCAACTGCTGCTGCAGATCGGCCAGACGCTGATTCTTCATCTCCAGCAGCTTCTGCAACTCGCCTACATTTTTTTCCAGGGTAGCCAGGCGCTCTTGCGCCTCCTTCAAGGCCTTCTCCCGGGCGATTGCGTCGGCCTCCGCCGCGCTGGCGGCCGCCCCCTTCCCTGCTTCCTTGCCAACCAGTTCGGTGCGCGATACGCGCACCTGGTCCTTGGGCGGCTCCGCCGGAGCGGCTTTTGCGTCGATCCTGGCGGTAATCTTGCCACCGCTGGTCTGGCTCGCGTCGTCACGAGAACTGGAAGGAGGCGCTGCTGCCGCCAGTTTCTGGCGATAGGCTTGCCAGTCGCCGGTATGGCTGACGTAAAGCTTGCGCGCCTCGGCTTGGCTGATGGCGGCAACGCTGTCGCGGTCGGGAATGCTGAGAATGGCCCCGGATTTCATCCGGTGGATGTTGTTCCCGAAGAAAGCATCGGGATTTTTCCGGTAGAGGGCAACCAGCATCTGCTCCAGTGTTACTTCTTCCGGCTTGGTTTCGACGGCGATCTTGCGCAAGGTATCGCCGGTCTGCACGATGCGTGTGGCAGCGGCAGAAGCAGCCGGCGAGGGGCGCGATTCGACTCTCTCGACAGCGGACGGTGCAGGTGCCGGCGTGGGTGCGGCGGAGGGTTCCGGCTTGCGTGGCGATGCCGGCGATTCGGAGGGGCGCACGCTGTCGCGCACCGCATCGACCACCTTGGCCTCGGCAACGGCGAGTCCCGGCTGACGGGCCTTGACTTCCGGCGGATCGAGAAGGAAGGTGTATTCACGCACCAAGCGCCCCGACGGCCAGCTCAATTCGACGAGGAAATCCAGGAAAGGCTCGTTGATCGCCCTGTTCGAGGTGACCTTGATCACCGAAGCGCCGTTCGGGCGCTTATCGACGGCAAAGCGGAGATCGGTCAGCGCCGACGAATATTCGATTCCGGCCAGGCGAAAGGCATCCTGCGGCGCCAGGCGGGCGACCATGCCGGCCAGTTCCTCACGGGTGGCACCGAGATCGAGTTCGGCGCGCAGGGGCTGACCAAGCGAGGAGAGGACCGTCAGCTTACCCAGACCGGCTGCTTCGGCCCCCATGGACAGCAACGAGAGACAGGAGGCGATGGCCAATGCGGCGGCGCGTTTTTTTAATTTTGATGGATTGTTCCCGTTCACGGCCAAACCCTGAGCGTAAATTCTGGACTTTCAAATTAACATCATATAGTTAGCAATGCAAGCTCATTTGATTTCTTCGGGTCTGGTCGCTGTGGCGCGACAGCAACGTGCCGCAGCGCTTTCCGATAACGCCAGCCGTGAGATGAGGATTGCACTGCTATTGCCCGGCATGCCGGAGCGGTCAGATACCTGCCATGGCCTGCACTGCCGCCGCCATTGCCTGTACCACCAGATCGTGCTCCCCGACCGGCCCGGTCAGGCAGAATTCGGCCTGCGGCCAGGTTGACCGTAGTTTTTCCAGCATCTCCGGCAATTCGCGCTTCAAATGCCCGCCCTGGGCAATGAACAGGGGGATCACGACGATGCGCGTCGCACCGGCGGCGATACAGTCGGCAGCCGCCTGGGATAAAGTCGGCTGCATGAATTCGAGAAAGCACAATTCGTAGCGGACTGCCGGCTGTGCGCAGCTCAGTGCGGACTGTACCCGGCGCAAAGGGCGCGCCCATTCCGGATCGCGAGCACCATGGGCAAACAGGATCACTGCGGTGGTCATATCGGTTCTCAAGCGGTAAATAGCGGTTAGGAAAAAGCCCGGCAGGCATGCGCCAGCGGGCGTGGGGATTCTATTCGCTCAATCCGTGAAACCGCAATCCGAAAGGGATTCCGCCTCCCGAACAGCCTGAAACTCAAGACTCATCCAGCGAAAAGCGCCCCAAGCTGGCCGCCAGATCCCGCGCCAGGGATTGAATCAGCCGGGCCTGCCCGGTATTCAGGCCGGCACTGCCCGCCAGGTACTCCGCCTGCTGCGAGAGTTGCTCGACCTGCACGGCGATATCGCGGCTGGCCACGCCCTGTTCGCGCAGGGCGCCGCTCATCTCTTCCATCGCGGCGACCAGCGCCGTCGTCATTTCGCGAATCGACGCAATCGCCGCTCCCGCCTCCTGCCCAAGTCCCATCACCGAATCCGCCTGAGCCACCGCCCCCGAGATCGAGCTGGAAACGTCGTCGGTATCCTTCTGAATCGCCGCCACCGTCGCGGCGATTTCACGCGTCGAGGAAGCGGTTCTCTCTGCCAGCTTGCGAACCTCGTCGGCAACCACGGCAAAACCGCGACCGCTTTCACCGGCTCGCGCCGCCTCGATGGCTGCGTTCAGGGCCAGTAGATTGGTCTGATCGGCAATATCCTGGATCACGCCGGTTACGGCGGAAATTTCTCCCGAACGCCGACCCAGCGACTCGACCTCGCAGGAGGTCGTCCGTACCAGTTCGACAATGCGCGCCATCTCGCGCACGGTCCTGTCGATCCGGTCGCTGCCGGCTTCGGTCAGCGCCTGCCCGCTATCGATGTGGCCATGGGTATCGCTGGCGACCGAGGACGACTCGGCGATGCTGACATTCAGTTGCTCGGTTGCGGCGGCCATGCGCTGTGCGGCATCCGACTGGCAATGCGCCACGCTTTGTACCGAGTCGGCCACCTGGATCAATTCCGGCACGGTCGCCTCCAGGCGCGAGACCGCCGCCCGAATATTGCGCACCAATTCGACCAGGCCGCCACGCATTTTTTCCATTTCTCCAAGCACGCCGTGGCGGGCGCCGGCCGCTGCCGGCAAAAGCGCCAGGTTACCGGCGGCGATGTGGCGTGCCATGCTCAGCGCAAGCGCGGGCTCGCCCCCCAATTGCCGATACACGCCGAGGGCGATGACCAATAGCAGTGCCAGGCTGACGGAGACGATCAACGATGCCAGCAGCACGAGCGACCACTGACTGGAGCCCACCAGTTCGACCGCCTCCTTCTCCGCCTGCTGATTGAATGCGCCAGCCAGCGCAACGACACGGTCAACCTCGGCCCGATGCGTTTTATAAAGTACCTGTAATTTATCGAGGCTGGCTTGCAGCGCCGCCCGATTGCCGGCCGCCGCAGCCGGAAAAAATGCGCCACCCGCCTCCTGGTAGAAAGCCGTGGCCGGGGCAAACGAGGCTGTCAGCAAAGCCGCCTTCAGGTCGGCCCTCAGGGCAATGGGCTGCCAGTAAAGGTGGCGGTCGCGATACTCCTTCTCCAACTGGGCAAAACGCTCCCGCAGGACGGGCAATTTCTCCTCTCCGTGCGCGGCCGCCGCCTCCAGCACGACCAGGTAGGATTCGATCAGGTAGAGCGGCGGCGGCAGCACGTCGGCGATGACGTCCTTGGAATAGATCACTTCCTGGTAGGCATCGCTCCCGATCCGCACCTGCTGCAAGGTACGAAATACCCATACGGCACAGAGGGAGAAACCCAGCGCCAGCACAAGCAGCAAGAGTAAAAACTGCTGTTTCAGGCTCCAGTTCCTCATCGCCCTTCCCCGCCGCGATTGGAAATGGCTGCAAGGGTCTGTGTGCCACGAAACAGGCAGGACGGCAGGAAAGACAAACCGTGGCACACGCCGGGCGGCTGCCGCTCAGAGACTGGGCTCATCATCGACTCCGAAAAAGATGCAATGGGGGAAAATGGGGGAAAACATTTCACGCTAGCGAAAGTAAGCAACGGTCATGCCATAGCCATGAAGCACTAGCACATTGGGAGTGTGTCCGACTTGGCGGTATCGAGCCGACGCAAGCCGGCTTAGGCGCAATCGCTGTCCACCGGGAGCAAAGCGGGTTTTGCCGCCGACTTCCGCCGGGCACCCCGACCCGGCAGGCAAGGGCTGCGCGGAACGGACAAGCCGCACCCGGGCAGTGCGCGAGCGCAGCACCGCCCCCGCCCTTGGTGCATGCCTGCGTTCGCGGGACTCAGTGATGCGTGGCCAGCGACCAGAGCAGCAGGAGCAGAAGCAGAAGCGAGCTTCCTTTCCAGAACAACAGGGGATTGCGTTCCACCAGCGCCGTTCTCGCTCGATGAGTAAAGGCCGGATTGGGATGGTGCAGGTCGTAGATGAATTCGGAGAGTTCTTCGTAACGCGCCAGCGGATCGGGATGCACCGCCCGGCGAATGGCATCGTCGATCCAGCTGGGTATTTCGCGATCGTCGCTGAGCACACTGCGGTAAACCAGTTTTTTCTGTGCCGCCCGCGTCCGTGTGCGCGGCACCTCGCCGGCATAAGGCAGACGACCGGAAAGCATCTGGTAGGCGATCACCGCCAGCGAGAACAGATCGGAACGCGGCGAACCGAGTTCGCCGAGAAAATATTCGGGTGCGGCGTACTGTGCAGCACCCAGCAGATTGATCTGCTCGATCGGAGTCGCGATTTCCTCGATCCCGGCCACGCGAGTCGCTCCGAAATCGATGATCTTCACCGTGCCGCTGGCATCGATCATGATGTTGTCCGGCTTCAGATCCTGGTAAACCATTTCCAGCCGGTGGAAGGCCTGCAAACCCCGGGCAATCTGTTCCAGCAATTTACGTACGCTGGCCAGGTCGGGGCGCGGATTATCGATCATCCACTGCGCCAGGGTTTGACCGTCGATGTATTCGGTGACGACGTAAATGTAATTGCGCTTGCGGGTCTGCGAGCAGGGCTTGAGTACGTGCGGGCTGTTGATGCGCCGGGCGATCCACTCCTCGAGAAGAAAACGCTCCAGATAAGCCGGGCTGTCCCGCTGATCGACCGAAGGCGTCTTGATCACCACCCGCTCGCCGCTCTCACGATCAACCGCCAGATAGATATGACTGCGGGCGCTCGTCTTCAACGGGCGGACGATCTGGTAGCCGTCGAATTCCATGCGGGCATCGAGCGGTGGCGGGTAGGGCAGTTCCGAAATCTGGCGGTAGAGCTCATTCGACTCCGGCGGCGGCAGGCTTTCGATGCGCAGTATCTGCACCGTCAGGTTATCGCCGCTGCCGCGCTGCCAGGCTTCCTCGCCAATCCGGCGGGCAGCGGCGTCAAGGTCGGGCGCCTCGGCCATGGCGGCGGCAACAAAGGCGGCATCGATGAATTCATGAACGCCATCGGTCATCAGCAAAAAAATCTCACCGCCGCCCAAGGGGATGCTGCGGTAATCGATATCGATGCGCCGGTCCATGCCCAGGGCTCGCGCCAGATAATTCTCCTCGGCGGAAAGCCGCAGCCGGTGTTCCTCGGTCAGTGTTTCGAGGCTGCCATTCACCAGTTTGCAGATGCGCGCATCGCCCACATGGAAAAGATGGGCAGTCGCCGATTTGACGATCATCCCGCTGAAAGTGCAGACATAACCGCGCTCGCGGTCATGACGCTGCAGGGTCTGGGCATGCAGCCAGGAGTTGGTCGCGCCCAGCACATGCTGACCGGAGGTTTTGACCGACCAGGCATCGGAAGTGCAGTAGTAATCTTCAAGAAAGGCACGCACGGCGACTTGTGCCGCTTCCAGACTGACCTCGCTACTGCTGATGCCGTCGGCAATTGCCAGCGCGATCCCCTTGCTGCTCAATTGCGGCTCGGACGGAATGTACGCCCCATGAAAATCCTGATTGGCCGGCTTGCGCCCCTTGTCGGAGTATTGCCCGACCGCAACCTTCAAACACTCACTCATCGCCACGCCTCCGCTTGCATGCAAAAGGCCCCTGGCCGATCAGGCAGGGGCCGGAAAGGAATGCGCCAGAATCAGGCGGTACGCTTCGGCGCGGTCCGGTAATGCGTCGAGTAGAGCGTGGCGCCGACAAAGGTCAGCCCGCCGACCAGGTTGCCGAGCACGGTCGGAATTTCGTTCCAGATCATGTAGTCCATGAAGGTGAAGTTGCCACCGAGCATCAGGCCGGACGGGAACAGGTACATATTGACGATGCTGTGCTCGAAGCCCATGTAGAAGAAGACCAGGATCGGCATCCACATCGCCATGACCTTGCCGGAAACGGAGGTGGACATCATGGCGGCAACCACGCCGGTCGAGACCATCCAGTTACACATCACGGCAC
The DNA here is from genome assembly GCF_023150235.1 of Azonexus sp. Taxonomy (GTDB): domain Bacteria; phylum Pseudomonadota; class Gammaproteobacteria; order Burkholderiales; family Rhodocyclaceae; genus Azonexus. The sequence continues at coordinate 52,985 of NZ_JAKLLH010000002.1, read as the reverse complement.
GGATGAACAGGGTCAGCATCCCGGCGGCGCCGTGAGCGGCGTAACCGAGGGTACGGCCCTCGCCGATATGGCCGATCTTCTGGCCGACGGCGTTGGGCGCCTCACTGAAGCCGTTGGTGAAAATGATGGCCATGAATACGGCAACGGTCAGGGCACCGGCGAAATTACCGGTGAACACCAGCGACCAGTTACGCATCACGCCTCCCCAGGTAGCTCCGGGACGCCTGTCCAGCACCGCCAGCGGAGCCAGCGTGAATACGCCGGTGAGCAGGTCGAAACCGAGCAGGTAGAGCATGCAGAAGCCGACCGGGAAAAGCAGGGCGCCGATCAGCGGATTGCCGGTATTGACCGATACCGTGACGGCGAAGGCTGCCGCCAGCGCCAGAATGGCGCCGGCCATATAGGCACGGATCAAGGTGTCGCGTGTCGACATGAACAACTTCGACTCGCCGGCATCGACCATCTTGGTAACGAACTCGGTTGGGGCAAGATATGACATGGGATCGTCCTCAGTAAAAAAAATCGGGTTGCCGCCTACAGGAATCGGCGGCTGTCGTTCATAGCGCGAGATACACTTGGCCGTTCTCGACCTTGACCTCGAAGCGGTCGCAGTGGCCGACATCCGGGGCCACAGCCTGACCGTCCTCCAGGCCGATGTTCCAGCCATGCAGGGGGCAGGTCACCTTGTGACCGTGCACCAACCCCTGCGACAGCGGCCCCCCCTTGTGCGGGCACTTGTCGTGCAGGGCGAAGACCGCATCGTCGGCGGTGCGAAAAACGGCGATGTCGTCGCCATCCTGCGGACGGACGATGCGCGAACCCTGGCGCGGAATGTCTTCAAGCGGGCAAATCAGTTTCCAGTGATGCATGATGTTTTCCTCTGTTTTTGACGATATTCAGGCGTCGACCGTAATCGGCACGATGGGAATGAATTGCTTGACCGGTTGCGGCTCGCGGCTGCTCTCCCAGGGATCGCGGGCATGCGCGAGCGAATCGAGCAGGCGCTGCTGCAGGAGCTTGCGTCCCTCTTCATCCTCGACGATGCGGCCCTTGACGTAGTCCAGCCCGACCCGTTCCAGGTAGTGGCAGGTCCGCTCGAGATACCAGCCTTCCTCGCGATAGAGTTGCAGGAAGGCCCCGGCGTATTCCATGACCTCCTCGTCGCTCGTCACCTTGCAGAGGAATTGCGCGACCTCGGTCTTGATACCGCCGTTGCCGCCGACGTACAACTCGTAGCCGGAATCGACGCCGATCACGCCCACATCCTTGATCCCGGCTTCGGCACAGTTGCGCGGACAACCGGAGACGGCCAGCTTGACCTTGTGCGGCGCATACATGTCGAACAGCATGCGCTCCAGCTTGATCCCCATGTCCATCGATTTCTGGGTACCGAAACGGCAGTGCTCGGCACCAACGCAAGTTTTCACCGTGCGGATCGACTTGCCGTAGGCATGGCCGGAAACCATCCCCGCCGCGTTGAGATCGGCCCAGACATTGGGCAGGTCTTCCTTCTTGATCCCCAGCAGATCGACTCGGGCACCGCCGGTCATTTTCACCGTCGGCACCTGGTACTTTTCAGCCACATCGGCAATCGCGCGCAATTCGGCGGGCGAGGTCAGCCCCCCCCACATGCGCGGCACGACCGAATAGGTGCCGTCCTTCTGGATATTGGCGTGCGAACGCTCGTTGATCAGTCGCGATTGCGGATCGTCCTTGGCCAGATGCGGCCAGGTCGAAATCAGGTAATAGTTGACCGCCGGACGACACTTGTCGCAGCCATCCACGGTCGACCAGTTCAAAGCCGAAAAAACCTCTTCCTTGCTTGTCAGTTTCAAGTCGCGGATCGCCGTGCGCACGGTCTGGTGCGAATGCTCGGTACAGGCACAGACCGGCTTCTTGTCCGACGCCGCCGGGGTGTAGGCACCGCCGATGGTCGCGGCAAGGATCTGCTCGACCAAGCCGGCACAGGAACCGCAGGAAGAGGCGGCCTTGGTGTGCTTTTTCACCTCGTCGAGGGTAAACAAACCCTTTTCCTTGATTGCCTTGACGATGCAGCCCTTCGTCACGCCGTTACAACCGCAGACCTCGGCCGAGTCGGACATCTCCGCGGCCTTGTTTTTGCCGGCATGGCCCACATCGCCGACTCGCGACTGGCCGAAAATCAGCGAATCGCGTATTTCATGGATATCGCGACCATCCTTCAGGAGTTGGAAGTACCACGGGCCGTCGGCCGTATCGCCGTACATCACGCCCCCGACCAGCTTGTTTTCCTTGAGCACCAGCTTCTTGTAGACGCCGCCATGCGGGTCGTTGAGGACGATTTCCTCGGTACCGTCGCCCCCCATGTACTCGCCGGCCGAGAAGAGATCGATACCGGTCACCTTGAGCTTGGTCGAGGTCACCGAACCGGAATAGCGCCCGATGCCGTAGCTGGCGAGATGGTTGGCCGCCACCTTGGCCTGCTCGAAGAGAGGAGCGACCAGGCCGTAGGCAATACCACGATGGCTGACGCATTCGCCGACCGCGTAAACCTTGGGATCGTAGGTCTGCATCGTGTCGTTGACCACGATGCCGCGATTGCAGTAGATGCCCGACTTTTCCGCCAGGGCGTAGTTGGGACGGATGCCGGCGGCCATGACCACCAGCTCGGCCGGAATCTGCATCCCATCCTTGAAACGCACACCGGCAACCCGCCCCCCCTCGCCTGGAAGCAAGGCCTCGGTCTGTTTCTGCAAGAGGAACTTGAGGCCTTTATCCTCCAGTGATTTCTGCAGCATTCGGCCGGCGACCTCGTCGAGCTGGCGTTCGAGCAACCAGGGGCCAAGATGGACCACCGTGACGTCCATGCCGCGCAACTTGAGCCCGTTCGCCGCCTCCAGGCCGAGCAGGCCACCGCCGATCACCACCGCATGGCGATAACGGGTGGCAGCGTCGATCATTTCATCGGTATCCTTGATGTCGCGATAACCGATGACGCCAGCCAGATCGTTGCCGGGAACCGGAAGCATGAAAGGCGTCGAGCCGGTGGCGATCAGCAGGCGATCATAAGCGGCCTCGGTGCCATCGCTGGCAATCACCTTGCGAGCCACGCGGTCGATGCGTACCACTTCCTTGCCGACATGCAGACGGATGCCATTCTCGGCATACCAGTCGAGCTCGTTGAGAACGATTTCCCTGACTTGCATTTCGCCGGCCAGAACCGGGGAAAGCAGGATACGGTTGTAGTTGGGATGCGGCTCGGCGCCGAAGATGGTGATCTCGTAGCGATCCGGTGCGATCTTGAGCAATTCTTCGACGGTCCGGACACCGGCCATGCCGTTGCCGATCAGGACGAGGCGGGGTTTCTGCATGATGAACTCCGAGGGGATACAGGGCTAGAATTCGATTCAGCGCACGACAATCTGGTCTTGCGGCCACCCCGATTGGTAGCCGGACGCTGTGTTGCCAGCTACTCAGCAAGCCCCGTGCCAGCGGTCTAGCAGCGTTTTTCGGCGAAATCCGGCCCTCAAGCACGGGAAAATGCACCGCTTCAGGGCTAGAATTCACCACGACAGTGCGGTGTTTTCCCAAATCCCACCCGGAACCTGTTTTTCACGCAGCCGAAGGACTCGACTGCACGGACCGGCCAGACAGCAGAGGGGGCGTTCCATGCGCAGATCGCGGCTTCTTCCGGCTCCGCTTCTCCCCGCCCATTTCTGGCGGCTGTCGCTCATCCTGCTGCTCGGATTCGCGCTCACTACCGCAGCCGCCCTGTTCTTCGGTGATCTCGCCGAAGAACAGAGCCAGCGCCGCTTCCAACTCGCGGCACGGCATCTGGGCGAAAAACTGACCGAAGATATCCACAAGGCAACGCTCACCGTCCAGGCCAGCGGCTGGTTCTGGCAGTCGGTGCCGATGCTCGGCGAACGGGAATTCGCCTACTACGCCCGAGAGGCCCTGCAGCGGACGCCGGGACTGAACAGCCTGATTTTCTACCAATGGCACGAGACAGCGCGGGAGATTCCGGCACAAGGCGCCCTGCTCCCCGTATTTTTCTCTCCCGAACTCGACCTGCCCGGCCGACTCGGGCAACTGCCGGTGGCGCCTTTCGAGGAAACGCCACTGCGTCGCGCGGTGGCCGAAGCCAGCCCACTGGCAACGGTGGCGATTGCTTCCGGCCGGGCCGACCGCCCCCGGCTCATGTTCGGCATCGGCCAGCCGGTTTATGCCCAGCCGGTTCCGCACGATGAACACGGGCGCCGGAACATGATCCGCGGCATCGCGCTCGGGGTGATCGAACTCGACGGCCTGATGCAGCGCGCTAACCGCGATGCCGAAAGCAACGATCTGCTGTTGCAACTCGAGGAAAAGGACGGCGAGCGACGGCACGCGCTCTTCTCATTGGCCAACGGGCAAGGAGCGACTCCGGGAAGCGAACTGAGGCACGAGGTGGAGATTTCCCTTCCCGGGCGCGAATGGCTGCTGGAAATCCGCTCCGGCGCCAGTTGGAGCAGTCCCCGCTCGGGCACGACCCAGTTGATCCTCTTTGCCGGAATCATGACCACCTTGCTGATCGCCGGCCTCAGTCTGCAATCCCTGCGCAACCGTGCTCAGGCCAGAACGGTCCAGCGGCGCCTGGAACAGATCACCGACCATGCCCCGATCGGTGTTTTTCAGCTTTACTGTACGGCAAGCGGGCGGCGCCGGGCGACTTACTACAGCCGGCAAGTGGCCTTGCTGCTTGGCATACAGCCGGAAGAACTCGCTTCCGACCGCAGGAATATTTTCCGCTACGCAAGCCTGGAGGAACAACAAGCCTACGATGCAGCGTTGCAAGCCGCCATAGCCACGGGCCGAGCCTGGGCGACCGATCTGCATCTCCAGATCGATGGCAGGGAGCGCTGGATTCACAGTGTCGCCGAGCCGATGCCGCTGGCCAATGGCGACACCCTTTACAACGGCTATATCGAGGATGTCACCCAAGCCCGGCAACAGCAGGCGCAATGGCTGGCACTCAGCGAGGAGCAGCGGATCATCCTCGAGAATGTCCCTCTGGGTATCGCCTTCACCGGCGACGGCAGGTATATCCAGGTCAATCGCTGGCTTGCGGAACGCTTCGGCAACGGCGATCGGGAGCGGCTGCTCGGGGCCGAAACCGCATGTGTTTTCACATCGCCGGAGAGTTACCGCGATTTTGCGGCGCGCATTGCCCCCGAACTGCTGGCCCAAGGCCATGGAGAAATCGAATGGCCTTTGCGTTCGCACGATAGCCGACCATTCTGGGGACGCATCGTTGGTCAGAGCGTGCATGTTCCGGGATTCCAGAGGGCGGCGATCTGGATCATCGAGGACATCAGCGAGCGACGCGCCATGCTGCAGGCGCTCAACGAAGGCAAGGAAAATATCGAAGCGATGATTGCCGCTCCCGGCCTGCTGGTCTGTATTCTGGATGAGGAAGGCTGCATTCTGCGCATCAATACCGCCGCCGCACGCGACCTGGCGGCGACCCCGGAGAGTCTTTCCGGCCGGCGATTGTTCGATCTGTACGCAGCCGGCGTCGCCGGACGTCGCCGGGAAATATTCCACAACAGCGTCGCCCAAGGGCGCCCGGAGCTCTTTGAGGATGCTATCGGAAAGCGCCATTACGATCACAGCTATTACCCGGTGAGTAATGAAACCGGCCACGTCAGCCGCGTCGTCTGCGTCAGCCGCGACATCAGCCGCCGGCGCGAGGCCGAACTGGCCATTGAGCGGACCTCGCGCCGGCTGGATCTGGCGCAGGAGGCTGCCGATCTCGGCGTTTTCGAGTACACACCGGAGGATGGCTGGGTGCATCTCGACGATCGGGCGGCGATTCTGGTGCGCGGCATCCCCGGCGACCTGCATGCGCCGATTGCCGATCTCCTGCACGATTTCGACGAACTCGACCACGCAGCCATCCTGAAGTTGTTTACCGACCTCAACACGCGCAACCGCTGGCAGTTCGATGCCGCGGTGTTCTGGCCCGGCGGCAAGCGCCACTGGCTGCGTTTTCATGGCCAGTTGCAGGCCAGCGGCGAGGAAAGGCGCTGGATTGGCGTGGTTCAGGATATTTCCCAGCAACGCCAGACGGAAGCCGCCCTGCGCCAGGCGAAAGAACTGGCGGAGCAGGCCACACGGATGAAATCCGACTTTCTCGCCAACATGAGCCATGAAATCCGGACGCCAATGAATGCCATTATCGGCATGACCCATCTCGTGCTGAAAACCGGACTCAACCCGCAACAAAAGGACTATCTGGGCAAGATCGAAATCTCGAGCCAGCACCTGCTCGGCGTGATCAACGATATTCTCGATTTTTCCAAGATCGAGGCCGGCAAGCTGACGCTCGAGGAAATCCCCTTCGAGCTCGATGGCGTTCTGGCGAACGTCGCCAATCTGATCCAGGACAAAGCCTCGGCAAAGGGGCTGGAACTGATTTTCAATGTTGCAGCGGATGTTCCCGAATATCTCAGCGGCGACCCGCTGCGGCTGGGGCAAATTCTGCTCAACTTTGCCAGCAATGCGGTCAAGTTCACCGAGCACGGCAGTATCGAAATCCGCATACGGCAACTTCAGCGCGACGAGGAAAGCTGTCTGCTGCGTTTCGAGGTCAGCGATACCGGTATCGGCTTGAGTGGGGATGCGCAGGAAAAACTGTTCCAGAGTTTCCATCAGGCCGATAGTTCGACTACCCGGCGCTATGGCGGAACCGGGCTCGGCCTGGCGATTTCGCGGCGACTGGCAGAGATGATGGCGGGAGAAGTCGGCGTCGTCAGCGAACTCGGGCAGGGGTCGTGTTTCTGGTTCACCGCCCGCCTGCACCCTTGCGTCCAGCCCGAACGGGCGCGGGTTCTCGCTCCCGATCTGCACGAGCGCCGGGTTTTGCTGGTCGATGACAATGAAAGCGCCCTCGCCTCCCTCGCGGCCAATCTGCGTGCCATGGGGCTGGCGGTCGATACCCGTGGCGACGGCCCCTCGGCACTCGAGGCCGTGCATCTGGCGGCGCAGGCGGGGCAGCCCTACGCTCTTCTCTTCATCGATTGGCAGATGCCGGGTTGGAGCGGCATCGAGACCGCCGGGCGCTTGCAGGCGCTGGCCTTGCCCAGGCAGCCAAAGCTGATCCTGATCACCGCCTTCGGCCGCGAGGAAGCTTTTCGCGCCGCCGAAGCCGCCGGTTTCCAGGCCACGCTGATCAAGCCGATCAACAAATCCATCCTGTTCGAGACGATTGCCGGAGTTCTCGGCCAGGAGGAAATGCGAGCCCGGCCTTCGCTTGCCAGCCACGTGCCGGCGGCCGGCATCAGCGCTTACCTGCAGGGGAAGCGCATCCTGCTGGTTGAAGACAACGAGCTCAATCAGGAAGTTGCCCTCGGCCTGCTGGCGGATAGCGGTGCCACGGTCGACCTTGCCGAAAACGGAAAAATCGCGCTCGACCAAGTCAGCGCAACCGACTACGACCTGGTACTGATGGACATGCAGATGCCGGTCATGGATGGCATCAGCGCCACCCGCCTGATCCGCGAACTTGAGAACGGCCGCTCGCTGCCGATTATCGCGATGACGGCGAACGCTTTACCCAGCGACCGCGAACGCTGTCTCGCGGCGGGGATGAACGAGCATCTGGCCAAGCCGATCGATCCGGAGCAACTACGGGCGCTGCTGCTGCGCTATCTCCCTGGCGATGCGCCAACCCGTGCCACCCCTGTCGTCACGACCACCCCGCCGGCAGACGGGCTACCGGAAATTCCCGGCCTGGATACGGCCAGCGGCTTGAAGCGGGTACTGGGAAAAACCGGGGCCTATCTTTCCTTGTTGCGCAAATTCATCGCCAATCAGGCAGATACCGATTGCCGGCTGCGGGCGGCCTGCGCGGCGGGCGACCGGGAGACCGCCGTACGCCTCGCCCATACCCTGCGCAGCGTTGCCGGCAATATCGGCGCTACGGATGTCATGCGTCTGGCCGGGGAACTGGAGAGCGAGATACTTGTCGGCACGGGGCTCGCCGCCGGGGGGCCGCAAGCCTTGGCCCCCTGCGCGCAGGCCTTGCGAGACCTGCTTGCCGCACTGCAAACGGCACTGGACACCATCGATCCGCCCCCCGCCCCCCGGAGCAGTTTGGGAGATGCCATGCTGAATGGCGATGAACTACGGGATTTGCTACGCTGCCTGGAACAAGGCGACGCCAATGCCAGCGAATTTCTCGAGCGCGAGGCCAGTGGGTTGGCGCGACTCCTGGGCGTTGCCTATCGTGAATTTGCCACTGCCGTGGGTAATTTTGATTTTGAACTGGCACATCGCCTGTTGCTGGATGCCCTCGCCCATGAGGAAGACCGATAATGAACATGCCCGCCACCCTTCTCGTTGTTGATGACACGCCGGAAAACCTGGCCTTGATGCACGCCCTGCTGCGCGACCACTACCGGGTCAAGGTCGCCAATCACGGCCGGCGGGCACTGGAGCTGGTCGCCACACCACCGAGGCCCGACCTGATCCTGCTCGACATCATGATGCCGGGCATGGATGGCTACGAGGTTTGCCGGCAACTGAAGGCGGATCCGCTGACCCGGGATATCCCGGTACTTTTCCTGACGGCGAAGAGCGAGGACAGCGATGAGGAAAGCGGGCTGGCGCTGGGGGCGGTCGACTATCTGACCAAACCGATCAAGCCGGCAATCGTCATGGCCCGCATCAGGACGCATCTGCAACTACGGGAAGCGGCCGTCTTCCTGCAGGATCGCAACGCTTATCTGGAAGAGGAAGTGCGGCGACGGACGCTCGAGGTCCAGGCGATTCAGGATGTGACGATCCTGGCCATGGCTTCACTTGCGGAAACCCGCGACAGCGAAACCGGCAACCATATTCGCCGCACGCAGCACTACGTAAAGCTGCTGGCCGAGGCGCTCAGCCGCGACCCCCGCCATGCCAATACCCTGGACGAGAAAACCATCGGCCTGCTATTCAAGTCGGCGCCCCTGCACGATATCGGCAAGATCGGCATTCCCGATGCCGTGCTGCTGAAACCCGGTCCTTTCGACAACGATGAGATGACCATCATGAAAACCCACACTCAGCTCGGACGCGATGCCATTGAGCACGCCGAGCGACAACTGGGCATGGAGGTCGACTTTCTCCGCTTCGCCAAGGAAATAGCCTATTCGCACCAGGAAAAATGGGATGGCAGCGGTTATCCCGAAGGATGGGCGGGCGAGGAGATTCCGCTTTCGGCCCGGCTGATGGCGCTGGCCGACGTCTACGACGCACTGATCAGTTGCCGGGTCTATAAGCCCCCGTTCAGCCATGAGGAAGCGAGGGAGATCATCTGCAATGGACGCGGCAGCCATTTCGACCCTGCCGTGGTCGATGCATTTCTGGCGCAGGAAGCGCGTTTCATCGAAGTGGCCCGTACCTTCGCCGGCTGAAGCCGGGTTCGCGAGCTTCAGCGGTTCCCTGCCCCCAGGGCAGGGACTGGAGTAAGCCGCTTGCGCCATTTTCACGATTTTCCACGGTCGACCGTGATCGACCGGGAAAATCAGCCTCCTTGTCGTTCTGCTGCCGTTCCGTGCCGGGCTGGCTCAACCGCCGACGGTCGTGTTCGCACAAGCCTCGACCGCCACCATGGCCTTGGCTTGGTTGAGGTCGGAAGCATAGCCGCAGGCATGGAGACAGGCAGCAAGCTGATTGGCGATCGGTTGCGGCAGGGGAATCTGGCGTTCGAGAACACGCCGGATCCAATCCGCCGTTCTTGCCGCGTCCGCACTCTCCGGCAGATGTGGCAGGGCGCGCAGGCTTTCGTGCTCAGCCTCGAACAACACGGTCGACTGCCCGGATAGCAGCATTTCCAGACGTGGACGCCGCTTGGGATTGGCGTAGGCTTCCCCCTCGGTACCACGCAGGAGCAAGCCTGCCGCCTCCCGCTCGATGAGCAGTTGGCGCATCAGATCGATGAAATCGGGATGGGTCGCGGGCGCCACCCGTAGTGCTTCGCCGGAAAAGGGGTTGAGCAGCTTGACCAAACTGTGCGCGCTATTGCGGATACCCATCCGCGAGCGCAAGGAGAGGAGATGGTGCAAGCCGGGATGCAGCAGGCTGAGCGGGGCAAAGGCCAACTGCTGTCTATCGAGTGCCTGCTGTACTTCGGCCAGGGTCATTGCCGGCATGATTCCGAGTTCGCGGAAGATCTGCCCGCTCGTTACCCGGCCATAGCCCTCCAGCAAGCCATGCACCAGCACCGGGATACCGAAGCGCTGGAGCAGCAAGGCGAGAAGCGGCGTCAGGTTGGCTTCCTTGCGCGCGCCGTTGTAGGACGGCAGTAAAACCGGGCGGGCCCGGCCCGGTGGCAGGCGCAATTTTTCTTCGCGCTGTTCGATCGCATCGAGAAAGCCGTGCATTTCACCCAGCGACTCGCCCTTGACCCGCAAGGCAACGATGATTGCCCCCAATTCCAGCTCCGGCAGCGAACAATCAAGCATTGCACCGTAAAGCGCTGCTGCTTCGTCTCGGGGTAAGTCGCGAGATCCCTGGGCGCCGCGACCGAGTTCCTTGATGTAATGCGCATAGTTCATCGCGAGTCTCCGCCAGCCGCCGGCACCGATGAGGTGAGCACGAAGCTCGCCGCCGGAATTTTTCCCCGGCACGGCAGCTTTTGGCCGGAGGCCGGGTGACTGGTGCCGGCATCTACGCCGAACGAGCTGAGTTTACCTTGCATGATTTTCCTTTCCTGCGGGGGAGGCAGCCATGGGCCTGGCTTTTTTAACGTAAAGAGCGCGGATACATTTCGGCATGTCATTTACTCGCCACGCACGGGCCAATCGGGCATTCAGGGGCATCCGGGATGCATGCGGCCTGGCCCACGAAATTCGGGTTCATCCTGCAAACTTCGGTTCGAGCTCGGGCTTTGCTGATGAACATTGTTTTTCCAATGACTGATCCATGTATTTTCAAAGTGCCTGCCAGGTGAGTGTCCGCCCAGGCTCGAACGCCGAAAATTCCGTGCCATTAGCGACTTGTCTGCTTCGCCTGCCTCATCCGCGTTAAAACTGCTTTTTCAAGCTTGATCGAGCTTGAATCGAGATGTCCAAAAATGCGTCGAAAACAAGCAGGCAAGGTGGATCAGCAACAGACGTGCCAGAGCGAAAACAGGGCCTGAATGTGAAAAAGAGGAAGAATCGCCTGGCGATTTTCCTCTTTTTGGTGCGTCGACCGTGGAAGAGCCCTTATTTGATGCGTTGCAGGTAAGGGCGACCGCCTTCGGGTCGAGGAGGCTCCGGCGGCTCGTCGTCGGGTTCATTTCCGGTAACGATAGCCAAAGGCTGATGAGGGAGGACAAGATGGGCTGGCTCGGTTCGCTGGCCAGCCTCTTCAAGCTCAAAGGCCATGCCGGCGCCGTTTTCGCGGGCGTAAATCGCCGCGACCCGGCCTAGCGGCACCGAAAGTTCCCGCGCGACTCCGCCGAAGCGGGCCTGGAATTCGACGTACTCGTCGCCAATCTGCAAGCGATTGGTAGCCGAAGCACCAATATTGAGCACGATCTGACCATCGCGAACGAATTCACGCGGGACGCGGGTCATTTCGTCGACCTCCACCGCGATATACGGCGTGTAGCCATGATCGTTGCACCACTCCCAGATCGCACGCAGCAGATAGGGCTTGGTGGATGGCAGTTCCTGTTCCATTACTTGCGCATCGCCTTTTCGGAAGGCGTCAGTGCGTCGATGAAGCCCTGACGGGTGAAGATGCGTTCAGCGTACTTCATCAGCGGAGCTGCCGCCTTGCCCAGATCGATCCCGTAGTGATCGAGGCGCCACAGCAAGGGGGCGATGGCAACGTCGAGCATCGAAAAATCATCGCCCAGCATGAACTTCTGCTTGGTGAAGATCGGCACGATTTCAGTCAGGCGAGCCTTGATTTCCTGACGCGCCTTGTCCGCCGCCTTGTCGCCCGGCTTGGTCTTTTCCAGCACTTCCATATGGACGAAAATCTCACGCTCCATACCGACCAGAAGCTGACGCGCCCGCGCCCGCATGATCGGGTCGGCCGGCATCAATTGCGGATGCGGAAAGCGTTCGTCGATATATTCGTTGATGATGTTGGGCTCGAAGAGAACGAGATCGCGTTCGACCAGTACGGGAACACGATTGTGCGGGTTAACCGCCGCCATTTCCTCGGGCTTGTTGAAAAGGTCGACATCGATGACCTGAAAATCCATGCCCTTCTCGAAAAGGACGATACGGCAACGATGGCTGAAGGGGCAGGTGGTGCCCGAATAGAGGTTCATCATAAGCGCTTGGCCTCAAAATGCGATTCGGCATCGGGGCAGGGCCAGAGCCCACGCCGCGATGCCGCGATCCGATCCGGAGAGGATCAGTGAATGTCTTTCCAGTACTCTTTCTTGAGCGCGTAGGCGACCACGAAGAGCAAGCCCAGGAAAGCCAGAACGAAGAAGCCGAGAGTGCGGCGGAACTCCTGTTGCGGCTCACCCATCCAGACCATGTAGCCAACAAGGTCGGAAATCGCCTTGTCGTACTCGGCCGGAGAAAGCTTGCCTGCCACCAGCGGCTCCAGCTTGTGGGTTTCGTGGTTCAGCGCGTACTGACCCTGAAGTTCCCACAAGGGATTCGGCATGCCGACATTCTCGAAAATCACGTTATTCCAACCGGTCGGACGTTCCGCATCGCGATAGAAGGAACGCAGATAGGTGTACAACCAGTCGGCACCGGCGCCGGCATTACCAGCCTCGCCGCGCGCACGGGCCAGGATGGTCAGGTCCGGCGGGGTGGCACCGAACCACTGCTTCTGCTCATCGGCACGCGCAGCCACCGCCATCAGTCCACCGATCTTGTCGGAGGTGAACATCAGGTTCTCCTTCACCTGCTGCTCGGTCAGGCCGAGATCGATCAGGTTTTTGTAACGCATGTAGGAGGCGCCATGACAATTCAGGCAGTAATTGACGAAGAGCTTGGCCCCGTTCTGCAGAGCAGCCTTGTCACCGACCGAACCCGGCCACTTGTCGAGGTGCACATTGCCACCGGAGGCAAAAGCCAGCAGCGGTGCAAAGAACAATGCGATCAGGAATTTTTTCATTTTATGCATCCTCTCACTTCATCGTGACGCGTTCAGGGACCGGCTTGAACTTGTCCATGCGGGACCACCACGGCATGCCGAGGAAGAAGCCGAAGTAGAAGACCGTGCAGACCTGGGAAACGATCTCGCCCATCGGTGACGGAGAAAGCGTGCCCAGATAGCCAAGAATGAAGAAGCAGATCACGAAAATGGTCACCATCACCTTGGTGATCGGACCACGATAGCGGATCGAGCGAACCGGGCTGCGATCCAGCCAGGGCAGGAAGGCAAAGATCACTACCGAGGCGCCCATGGCGACCACCCCCCAGAACTTGGCATCGAGACCGAAGAAGTTCCAGACCATGGCGCGCAGGATCGAGTAGAACGGCGTGAAGTACCAGACCGGAGCGATGTGCGGCGGCGTCTTCAGCGGATCGGCCGGATAGAAGTTGGGCGTTTCGAGGAAGTAACCACCACCTTCCGGTGCGAAGAACATGACTGCGGAGAAAGCCATCAGGAAGACGACGACACCGACAATGTCCTTGACCGAGTAATAGGGGTGGAAAGGAATGCCGTCGAGCGGAAGACCACGCTCGTCCTTCTTTTCCTTGATATCGATACCATCCGGATTGTTGGAGCCGGTTTCGTGCAGCGCCAGGATGTGCGCGGCAACCAGACCCAGCAGCACCAGCGGGAAAGCGATGACGTGGAAGGAGAAGAAACGGTTCAGGGTGGCGTCGCCGACAACGAAATCGCCGCGAATGATCAGAGAGAGATCGGCCCCAACGACTGGAATCGCCGAGAACAGGTTGACGATTACCTGAGCACCCCAGTAGGACATCTGCCCCCAGGGAAGCAAGTAGCCAAAGAAGGCTTCGCCCATCAGCACCAGGAAGATGCCGACACCGAACAACCAGGTCAGTTCGCGCGGCTTGCGATAAGAACCATAGATCAGGCCGCGGAACATGTGGAGATAAACCACGATGAAGAATGCCGAGGCACCGGTCGAGTGCATGTAGCGGATGATCCAGCCACCCGGCACATCGCGCATGATGTATTCGACGGAAGCGAAAGCCACCGGGACGCCATTGGCGTTCAGCGCGGCATCCGGCTTGTAATGCATGACCAGGAAGATGCCGGTAACGATCTGGATGACCAGAACGAGCAGGGCCAGGGAGCCGAAGAAATACCAGAAATTAAAGTTCTTCGGAGCGTAGTATTCGGAGAGGTGCCCCTTCCACATGGAAGTTGCGGGAAAACGGGCATCAAACCATTCGAGTACGTTGCCGGCGAGCGAACCGTCGGACTTGTACTTTTCAAAAGTACCTCCAGCCATTTCTTAAGCCCCCTTCTTGTCTTCGCCGATCAGGATGCGCGTATCCGAGAGGTACACGTGCGGCGGAACTTCGAGATTGGTCGGTGCGGGCTTTGCCTTGAAGACACGGCCAGCGAAATCGAACGTGGAACCGTGACAGGGGCACAGAAAGCCGCCCAACCAGTCGCTGCCCATGCCTTCGTCTGCACCCTTCTTGAACTTGTTCGACGGAGAACAGCCGAGGTGGGTACAAATCCCGACCACGACCAGGACTTCCGGCTTGATCGAGCGGGTTTCGTTTTGGGCATAGGCCGGCTGCTGGTTCTTTTCGGACTTCGGATCGGCAACGGCATCGGCCAGCTTCGGCAAGGTCTCGAGCATCTCCTTGGTGCGATTGATGATCCACACCGGCTTGCCGCGCCACTCGACGGTCACCATCTGACCGACTTCGAGCTTGCTGATATCGACTTCAACCGGCGCACCTGCTGCTTTGGCGCGCTCGGAAGGAAGCAAGCTGGAGACGAACGGTACAAGCGCCCCCACGGCACCTGCCCCGCCCACGGCTGCCGTCGCGACGACGAGACGCCGACGACCGCAGTCCACTTTTCCTTGATTGCTCATAACGCTGACCCCTAAAGGAATTGGATGGGATGGAATACAAACACGGGATTATACGACAAGCGCAGCGCCGTTAAAAGCTGGCATCATCCGGCACAGGACTTTCTTTCACGCAAGGCCTGCGCCAGGGTTCCCGGATCGACGAATTCCAGCTCCCCTCCCACGGGAACCCCGCGAGCAATGCGCGTAACGCGCACACCCCGTGGCGCCAGCATGGCTGCCAGATAATGTGCCGTCGCTTCGCCTTCGTTGGTGTAATTGGTGGCCAGAATAACCTCGCGAACCACACCATCGAGTACCCGCTCCAGCAGGCGCTCAAAGCCAAGCTCGCGCGCCCCCATGCCATCGAGCGGCGACAAGCGCCCCATCAACACATAGTAGAGCCCCTGGTAAGCCAGGGTTTGCTCCATCATGTTCATATCGACAGGCGTCTCGACAATGCAAAGCAAGGTCGAATCCCGCTGCGACGAGGCGCAACGGGTACAGAGATCGGTTTCGGAAAAGGTATTGCAGCGCTGGCAATGGCGCACCGCGTCCAGTGCGTGCAAAATCGCCTCGCCGAGGCGGCGCGCTCCCTGGCGATCACTCTGCAGGAGGTGATGCGCCATGCGCTGCGCCGACTTTGGGCCGACTCCCGGCAGGCAGCGCAAGGCTTCCGCCAGCGCATCGAGCCCCGCTGGATTCACTTAGAAAGGCATCTTGAAGCCGGGCGGCAGCTTCAGACCTGCCGTAAAACCGGCCATTTTTTCCTGACTCACGGCTTCGGCTCGCCGAATCGCATCGTTGAATGCCGCCGCGATCAGATCTTCCAGCATTTCACGATCGTCCATGACCGAGGGATCGATACCGATACGCCGGACTTCGTTACCGCAAGTCATGACAATCTTGACCATGCCGGCCCCGGACTGCCCCTCCACTTCGACCAACGCAAGTTGCTCCTGCGCCTTTTTCATATTTTCCTGCATCGCCTGAGCCTGCTTCATCAGGCCACCCAATCCAGCTTTCAACATCGATCCACTCCATTAAGCAAGGGGTTTGACTGTTTCCGCATCGAGTCTTGCATCGCAAATCTCGATCATTTCACGCACAAAGATATCATTGTCGATAGATTCCACTGCCCGCTGATGACGCTGCTCGCGCTCCCGCCCGGCCTGTGCCGCCGGCGTATCGCCATCGATTTGCGACACCTCGATGCGCAACAACAAAGGACGGTCAAAATGAGCCACCAATGCCTGCTGCAGCTTCTCCACCGTGGCCTTCATCTGCAGATGAGCGCGGGAAGGCGGCAAGCGCAGCAGGCAGTGCGTGTCGTCAAGTTGTCGCAACTCGCAATTTTGAGCCAACTCCCGTGCCATGCCCGAAACTGGCAGGGCATTGACGATCTCCCCCCAATCCGCAGAGCGGGAAATTTCGAGTGGCCGTGCGCCCCCCTCCATTGCCGTACCGCCGGAAGAAGTTAGCGGAACTGAAGGGGGCACAACCGCGGCACTCCGTACCCGAGACTCTGCGCCGGCAATCACGGGAGCAGAAACAGGGTCTCCAACCCCCTGGCGAGACCGGGCTCGCGGCGCTACCGCCGTAACGATGTCCGCTACCGAAGAGGGGCGAAAAGAGTGCAAGCGCAACAAGGTCATGACAAATCCGGAATACTCATCCGGAGCCAACCCCAATTCGGCGCGCCCGATCACCGCGATCTGATAAGCCAATTGCACGAACTCGGGAGAAAAAGCTGCGGCAATGGCCAACAGGCGTTCACGCTCCGGTTCATCCTCCGCCACAGCCCCAGGCGCGCACTGAGCCACTTGAATTCGGGTCAGCAAGAACGCCAGTTCCTGAAGCGCAGAAACAAAGGAGAAACTGCGCACACTCATGTCGGAGGCTATTCGCAGCAACTCCGAAGCATCTCCCGCACGCACCGCCTCCAGCAGGGAAAACAGGTGGTCGTGATCAACCGTCCCGAGCATGGCTCGAACTTGTGCCTGGGTTACCGCTCCGGCACCGTGAGCAATTGCCTGGTCGAGCAAGGACAAGGCATCGCGCATGCTGCCAGCCGCGGAGTGCGCGATCTGCCCAAGCGCGGCGGGTTCAAAAGTCACGCCTTCGGCCTGCAAGACATGAGCCAGATGACCGCCGATAGCCGTCGGCGGCATCTGTTTGAGATTGAACTGGAGGCAACGCGACAAGACGGTTACCGGGATTTTCTGTGGGTCCGTCGTTGCCAGAATGAACTTGACGTGCTCAGGTGGCTCCTCAAGCGTCTTCAGCATCGCATTGAAAGCCGAAGTGGACAACATGTGCACTTCGTCAATGACATATACCTTGAAGCGCCCGCGCGTCGGAGCGTAAACGGCATTCTCCAGCAATTGCCGCATTTCATCGACACGGGTATTGGTTGCCGCATCGACCTCCAGGAGATCAACAAAGCGGCCGGCGTCAATTTCCAGACACGAGGCACATTGGCCGCATGGCTCGGCGGTGATGCCACGTTCACAATTCAGCGATTTGGCGAGAATGCGCGCCAGCGTGGTCTTGCCAACACCGCGTGTTCCGGTGAAGAGGTAGGCATGATGCAGGCGCTGCTCGGTCAGCGCGTGAGTCAGCGCACGTACGACATGTTCCTGCCCAACCAGCGTTGAGAAATTTCGCGGTCGCCACTTGCGTGCAAGAACCTGATAACTCATGCGCCCCACACCGGAAACAAAAATAAAAGTGGCGAGCCTAACCCCCGGCACTTGCAGTTAATGGCTGTGGCTGCTTCCTTCCGGACCTGACCAGATTCACCACTCTGCAATGCGGGGAGACCCGCCGGCGCGAATTCTAGCACAGCATTCCCGCGACGCACGCCTGTTTCTGATCCGAGTTTCCGAATCCGCACCAAAGACCCTGGCCACGCCCGCGAGGGAAAACATTTTCGGGCAATTAACGTAAAAAAGGGCCCGCAGGCCCGTTGACCGTGACAGGACGATCACCTTCAGTTGTTGAAGGGATGTTGCCGGAGGATGGTTTCATCACGTTCGGGGCCCGTGGAAATAATGGCCACCGGCACCTCGCACAACGATTCGAGACGATTGAGATAAGCCTGCGCGTTAGCGGGCAGATCTTCCCAACGCTTGACACGGAAGGTCGTACCCTCCCACCCTGGCAGGGTCTCATAAATTGGCTCACACCGAGCCACATCGTCGGCGCCGATGGGGAGCAGGTCGATTGCCTCTCCATCCAGATGATAGCCAGTACAAATCTTTATTTCCTTCAGGCCATCAAGTACATCGAGTTTGGTAATGCACAACCCCGTCAGGCCATTGATACGAGCGGAGCGTCGCAGCAATGCAGCATCAAACCAGCCACAACGGCGCTTGCGGCCCGTCACCGTGCCAAACTCCTTACCCACCGAAAACATCTGATGCCCTGGCGTGCCTTCCGTCTCGATATCGAGCTCGCTGGGGAAAGGACCACCTCCAACACGCGTACAGTAAGCCTTTGTAATACCAAGAACATAATGGAGCATGCCCGGGCCAATACCGGCGCCCGCTGCAGCCTGACCAGCAACACAATTGGAAGAAGTTACAAAGGGATAGGTACCGTGATCGATATCGAGCAAGGTCCCCTGCGCACCTTCAAACAACATGTTCCCACCAGATTTGTGGGCATCGTAAAGTGCAGCGGAAACATCGGTAACCATGGGTTTGATCACTTCAGCATCAAGCATGGCCTGATCGTAAACAGCCTGATAATCCACCGGCTCGGCCTTGAAGTACTGCGTCAGGACGAAGTTGTGATAATCGAGCACTTCCCGCAGTTTTTCGGCAAAACGCTGCGGATGAAAGAGGTCATATACACGCAGGCCACGACGAGATACCTTGTCCTCGTAGGTGGGACCGATACCCTTGCCCGTTGTGCCAATTTTCTTATCCCCCGCCTTGGCGGCTTCACGCGCCTTATCGATGGCGGAGTGGTAGGGCAGAATGAGGGGACACCCCGGGCTGATCTTCAATCTGGAGCGAACATCAATCCCGCCCTTTTCCAGCTCGGCAATTTCGGAAATCAGGTGGTGAATGTCCAGCACCACGCCATTGCCGATAAAACAATCAACTCCGCTGCGAACAATGCCTGACGGCACAAGATTCAGCTTATAAACATTCTCGCCAACGACCAGCGTGTGCCCCGCATTGTGCCCGCCCTGAAAACGCACCACCCCTTGGGCGTGATCGGTCAGCCAATCCACGATTTTGCCCTTACCCTCGTCGCCCCACTGGGTCCCCACGACGATTACATTCTTGGCCATATTTCAGTCCTCTTGTATTGCTTCAATAATCCAGCGCCCGCCGACATGCACCAGCTTGCGATCGCAGAAGGGTCCTTCGCACGCCACTTCTCCGGGCAGCAGCTCAACCACCACCTCGCCCTGTCCACGCAGGGAGGTCACGCATCCAGATAATTCGTGATCGTGTCCGACATGAGGCGCCAGAATGGCCCCTCTGGATGGCAAATAGCGCACCAGACGGGCTGCTTCGCGCAGATCCAGGGAAAACCCCGTGGCGGGCCGTTCACGACCAAATGCCCGCCCAACCCCGTCATAACGCCCACCTTGAGCCAGCGCGGCCGGGTAGGAACGGCAGTAGGCAGCAAAAACAACCCCGTTGTGGTAGTGATAGCCACGAAGATCGCCGAGATCAACTGAGAACGGGAGGTCAGGCGCGCTGTCAAAGAGATGGCGCAGACCCGAAAGAGCCTCGGAAATGGCGGGTAACGGCGGCAAAAGTTGAGCGGCCAGTTCCAGAACCTCCACGCCACCGTAGAGGCGAGGCAAGGCCAGCAGGGCCTCACCATAGGGGGACGGCAGATCATGACAGTAGGCACGCAGACTCGGCACATCCTTGGCCTGCAGCATATCCAGCAATGCCTCCTCCGACTCTTGCGGCAGACCTGCCGCCTCAGCTAGCGCCCGAAAAATACCCACATGGCCCAGATCGATGCGCGATACCGGCAGGTGTATGGTCTCCAGAGCCCCCGCCATTAGACGAATTACGTCAAGATCGGCGGCAATCCCGGCATAGCCATATAGCTCAGCGCCGAGTTGCAACACCTCCCGACCAGCTGAGATCGAAGCGGGCAAAGTATGCAGGACGCTACCGCAATAACAGAGCCGAGTCACTCCCTGATGATTCAGCAAGTGGGCATCAATCCGGGCCGCTTGCGGAGTGATGTCAGCCCGAACCCCCATGGTCCTTCCCGACAACTGGTCAACCAGCTTGTAGGTGCGCAAGTGCAAATCCCGACCGGCCCCGGTGAGCAGGGACTCAAGATACTCCAGCATTGGCGGCATGATAAATTCATAGCCTCGCTGCGTAAAATGATCCAACACCATACGGCGCAGTCCCTCGATACGCGCAGCCTCAACAGGCAAGGCGTCGGCAATGTGTTCTGGTAACAGCCAATTCATGAAATAAACATAATAAATATCAAGCCGACAAGCATCGATGTCAGACCGACAAAGCGGATCTGACCATCCGAAAACTGAATCAGGCGACGAAAGGTCTCACGCCAGACCGAGGGAGCAATGAACGGCATCGCTCCCTCAATGACCAGCATCAGTGCAAAAGCCAGCAAGAGGGTGTCGGTCATTTCTGCTTGTCGCTGCTGCGACCGGCACTCTTCATGTACTTAAAAAACTCCCCGCCCGGCTCGACAACAAGAACATCGTTCCTGCTCTTGAAACTTCCACGGTAGGCTTCGAGGCTACGATAGAAGGCGTAGAACTCGGGGTTTTGCGCAAAGGCTTGACCATAAACCGCCGTTGCCTTGGCATCACCTTCACCCTTGATTTTCTGGGCTTCACGGTAAGACTCAGCAATCAATATCTCTCGCTGCCGATCAGCGTCGGCACGGATTTTCTCGGCTTCGGCAGAACCTTCCGAGCGCAATTCATTGGCCACACGCTTCCGCTCGGCCTCCATCCGACGATAGACCGCCTCACTCACCTCGGTTGGCAACTCGACCCGCTTGAGGCGGACATCGACGATCTGGACCCCGATCTTGCGCGCGTCGGCATCCGCCTTTTCACGCATCTGATCCATGATCTTGTCCCGCTCGCCGGAAACGACATCATGCACGGTACGCTTGCCGAATTCTTCGCGCAGCCCGGCATTCACGGTCTGGTTCAGGCGAGTTTTGGCACGCGCTTCATCCCCCCCCACCGAAATGTAGAAAAGCTTGGGATCGACAATCCTCCATTTGATGTAGGAGTCAACCAACACATTTTTCTTTTCGGAGGTAATGAAACGTTCCGGATCGGTGTTATCCAGGGTGATGATACGCTTCTCGAAATAGCGAATATTCTGGACGAGAGGCACCTTGAAATACAGTCCGGGCTCAGCGATCGCGCGCTTGACCTCGCCCAACTGGAAAACCAGAGCGAACTGACGCTGATCAACCGTGAAGATCGACATGGCAAGAACCGTCAGGGTAGCCGCCAGCACGCCGCCAATGAAATTGATACGCTGTCCCATCAGCGCCCCTCCCGATCCCGCGAACGCAAGGATGTGTCGCGCGCTGAAGATGAATAGGAGGCGCTCCCTCCCACCTTGGGAGCCGCCTCAAGCTGCGGAGGTACCTCATTGGCAACGGGTACAGCTGCACGAGTAGAGGCAAGCCCCGCCGAAGAGACATCACCACCCGCAGCAGCTAGCCCGGCACCGGTCTGCATCAATTTATCCAGCGGCAGATAGAGCAGATTCCCCTGCCCCTTCGCATCAACCATCACCTTGCTTGTGCTGGCAAAAATTTGCTGCATGGTTTCGAGATACATGCGCTGCCGCGTTACTTCGGGCGCCTTTGCGTATTCCGTAACGATCTGACGGAAACGCGAGGCATCGCCCTCTGCCGTGGAAATCACACGCTGCCTGTAACCATTGGCCTCCTCTTGAAGACGTGCTGCAGTACCCTTGGCCTTGGGAATGACATCATTCGCGTAGGCCTGCCCTTCGTTTTTCTGGCGCTCCCGATCCTGACCCGCCTTGACCGCATCGTCAAATGCTGCCTGAACCTGCTCTGGAGGCTGCGCGTTCTGCATGGTTACCTTGGAGATCAGTATCCCACTCTGATAGCGATCAAGAATATCCTGCATCAACTTTGCAGCCTGGGTCGCAATCTGCTCGCGCCCCTCGTAGAGTACGAAATCCATCTTGCTCTTGCCCACGATTTCGCGCACAGCCGATTCTGCCGCCCCCACTACCGCCTCATCCGTACTGCGATTATTGAAGAGATACTCGACCGGGTCTTTCAGAATGTACTGAACCGCAAACTGGATGTTGACGATATTTTCATCATCCGTAAGCATCAGAGCTTCCTTGAGAACCTTGTTTCGTTCACTGCCCCGGTAGCCTATCTCTATGGTCCTGACACCGGTCAGATTGACCAACTCGTGCGACTGAAGTGGATAGGGAAGGCGCCAGCGCAAGCCAGGCTCGGTAGATTCCTTGAAACTACCGAACTGCAGGACGATGCCACGTTGCGACGCATCGACGATGTAAAAACCCGAGGCCAGCCACAAAACAAGAATCAGAACAGCCAGCAAACCAAGGCCGCCACCGAGGAAGCGCGGGTTGAAATCAACCGGTGGCATACGGGGACCATCGCCACCACCCTGCCCCCCCCCACGCTTGCCGTTGAACATGCCATTCAAGCGGCGATTGAAATCACGCCACAACTCTTCAAGATCGGGTGGCCCCTCGCCGGGACGTCGCGAACCGCCAGAGTCGTTGCTGCCGCTATCGTTGCCGCCACGCCTCCCCCAGCCGGGGTCGTTCAGCGACATGAATATGCCTAGTGTTGGAATCATTCTCGGGATGGGTTAGGTTAGTCCGGTTCTGCTTCGCAGGCAACTGCAACCTGCGCCTTACGGCGGGCATCAATTTTCGCGTGCGCATATTCGGCCAGTGATGACCGTAAAAGTTCAAGCCCCTCGCCGGTACGTGCGCTGACTCGAACCTTGGCGATATTACCATATTCGTCGCGCTCAACCCCGGCAGCGGCTTCGGTCAGGTCAAGCTTGTTCCAAAGCAGTAGCCTCGGCACATCCCCTGCACCGATCTCAAGCAAGACTTTATTCACCTCGGCAACCTGCTCGTCGCGCGCATGACTGGCAGAATCGACGACATGCACCAGTAGATCCGCATCAGCAGCCACTTCGAGAGTGGCATGAAAGGCATCAATCAGCGAGTGCGGCAGATCACGAATGAAACCAACAGTATCCGAAATCACGATATTGCCGGCTTCCTCGAGCCATAATTTCCGCGAAGTGGTGTCGAGCGTGGCAAATAGCTGATTGGCCGCATAAACACCGGCATGAGTCAAGGCATTGAACAAGGTGGACTTGCCGGCATTGGTATAGCCCACCAAAGAGACATTAAGTACATCTCCACGGCGACGAGCCCTCCGTTGCACGCTACGTTGCCGCGAAAGCCGCACCAAGCGCTCTTTGAGAAGCTTGACTCGGTTACCAAGCAAACGCCGATCGGTTTCCAGTTGCTTCTCTCCGGGGCCACGCATGCCTATCCCCCCCCGCTGGCGTTCCAAGTGCGTCCAGCCTCGTACCAGGCGGGTCGAAAGGTGCGCCAGTTGCGCCAACTCAACCTGCAACTTGCCTTCGGAGCTGGCTGCACGCAAAGCAAAGATATCCAGGATCAGGCTAGTGCGATCGACCACTCGCGATTTGAGATCACGCTCCAGATTTCGCTGCTGCGCGGGCGAAAGTTCATGATTGAAAATCACCAGATCCGCTCCAACCGCAGCTAAAGCAGCCCCAATTTCCTCGACCTTGCCTTTGCCGACAAACGTCTTGGGGTCCGGGCTCTGTCTTTTGCCACGGATTTCGGCAAGCACCTGAGCCCCTGCCGACTCAGCCAACAAACGTACCTCTTCGATCTGATCCTCGAGATCTGACTGACCGAAATCGAGCTGAACGATCACTGCCCTCTCACCGGAGGCCGGCCGTTCGATCATCTGCACTCCAACAAAAAAATTTGGCCTGCCACAAGGGCAGGCCAGAAAAAAAGAAAGGGATGAATATCAGTCGCCCGCCTGCTCCTGCTGCAGGTTTACCGGGCGAGCCGGGACCACTGTCGAGATGGCATGCTTATAAACCATCTGGGTCACCGTATTCTTCAACAGGACGACATATTGATCGAATGATTCGACCTGTCCCTGAAGCTTGATACCGTTAACCAGATAGATGGAAACGGGAACGTGCTCACGACGCAGCGCGTTGAGGAAGGGGTCTTGTAAAAGTTGCCCTTTGTTGCTCATGGTGTGGACTCCATGTGTGTTGTTATATGGGGGGTCTAATGTACCGAATTTTCCCACGCAAGGGAAAACTATTTGCTCTGCCCGCCGACTCAGTCCTTATCGGCAAACGGATTCTTGCTGGTCACGAACTGAATGCGCAGGGGAGTACCCTGTAGTTTGAATGCTTCGCGAAAGGTGTGTTCGAGATAGCGGCGATAACTGTCAGTAATCTGGTCAACAGCATTGCCATGGATAACTATGATGGGAGGGTTTGAGCCTCCCTGATGAGCATAACGCGGCTTTGGCCGAAAGAGTCCGTGCTTTGCAGGTGCCTGCTTGGCTACTGCATCGGCAAGCACACGCGTCAAGCGGGGGGTGGACAACTTGGTCATCGCTGCACGGTAGGCGGCATCCACGGAACGGAACAAATTCTTCAGGCCGATATTTTCGCGAGCCGAAATGAAATGGAATTTGGCGAACTCAAGAAATTTCAACTTACGCTGTAGCACCTGCCGCGTCTGCTCACGAACATAGGCATCCAGACCATCCCACTTGTTGACCGCAACGACGAGGGCACGCCCGGACTGGACGACAAAATCGGCAATATGGGCATCCTGATCGGAAACATCGGCCTGTGCATCAACCATCAGGATGACCACGTTGGCATCCTCGACCGCTTTCAGGGTCTTCACCACGGAGAATTTCTCGATCGCTTCGAAAATTTTCCCTCGCTTGCGCATGCCAGCAGTATCAATCAGCTTGTACTTGCGCCCTTCTCGTTCAAAATCGATTTCTATGGCGTCACGAGTGGTTCCCGGAGCATCGAAGGCGATCACCCGCTCTTCGCCAAGCAAGGCATTGATCAAGGTCGATTTGCCTACATTAGGGCGACCGACGATTGCCACCTTGACGAATTCTTCTTTCTCCTCGCTCTCTTCGGGATCGGGAAAAGTATCGAGTGCCAATTCAACCAGATTGCGCACCCCTTCGCCATGTGCGGCCGACACGGCATAAGGCTCACCCAGCCCCAACTCATGAAACTCTGCTGCCACCATCCCCCGGTTCATGCCTTCGGCCTTGTTCACTGCGACATAGACCGGGGCCTGCTGGCGCCGCAAGCGGTTTGCAATTTCCTTGTCGTGCGGGGTAATCCCCGTACGACCGTCGACGACAAAAACGATGGCATCAGCCTCGAGAATAGCTTGCTCGGTCTGCCTAGCCATTTCGTGAAGGATGCCATCCTTGACTAATGGCTCAAAGCCACCGGTATCGACCACCAAATAAGGCTTCTTTCCCAGTCGACCGTGTCCATAGTGGCGATCACGCGTCAAACCGGGCAAATCAGCAACGATTGCGTCGCGAGAACGGGTCATGCGGTTGAACAGGGTCGACTTACCGACATTCGGTCGCCCTACCAAAACGAGAGTTGGCTTCATTGTGCCTCGAACTTGCTGATACTGCCGCCGGAGGTTTGCACCAGGAAGCCCGCACCAATGGATTGAACGGCAGCACGTACTGGCGTGCCATCCGTCGTTTTTCGCGCGACGAAGCTACCGTCCTCGCGCGACAGAAAATGTACAACCCCTTCGCCATCAGCCACCGCAACCAAGCCACGCTTGACCGCGGGGGCAGAGACCTTGCGGTTGTGCAGAGCCGCCTGTTTCCACAAGCTGCTGCCGCTCAGCCGGTCCAGGGCATGCACCGCGCCTTTATCATCGGTAACAAAGAGATAGCGGCCATCCAGGGCCAGCCCGTTTGCCGAAGAAAGATCACGCGACCAAACCATTGCCCCCCCCTGCCCCATATCGAAACAGGCTACCCTGCCCTGAAAGGCAACGGCACAGATCTGACGTCCATCGACTACCGGTGCTGCCACTACATCGGCGGCTCTATCCACCTCGGTTGCCCCCTTGGGCTGCGCGACAGCCCCCTCCCACACCGGTGCGCCATTGGCCAATGAGAGAGCCACCACCTTGCCCCCGGGAAAGCCGGCGAAAAGATAGCGATCGGCAAACACAGGCGCCGCGGTACTACGGATCGACAAGGCGGGTGTCGAGCGCTGATAAACCCATTTACGGGTGCCATCCAACGCGCTCAGCAATGCCAATCGATTATCACCGCTACGCACGGCAACACCATCATCACCGACCGCCGGAGCCGCCAGAACCTCGCTACTGACTCTTGCCTGCCAGAGTGGTCGGCCATCGGCACTCGAGAACGCCAAAACCTCACCGGAACGGGTACCGACCACCACCATCCGCGCATCGGCTCCAACACCGCCGGAAAGATTCGTTGCCGCGTTGATCTGCCATACCTTACGCCCATCCTCGATCCTGGCGATGGTTCCATCGTGCGCCGCAACATAAACCACGTCACCGACCACCGCCGGCACCAGCGCATACTCAGCAGCTTTGGCGATGGAAAGGTTCCAGGCCGTCCTGACCTCCGCAGACACGGTCAACGGCTTCAGCGGTGCCATTTTGGGTGCACTGGAAGAGAAAGGGTTCACCGCATCAAAGGCATCGCCCAGAGTGGAGCATCCGGCTGTCGCCGCCACCAAAATCACCGGCAGGAATCGACGCAGCATCATGCAGCCTCACCCAATGCATCAAGCTTCTGTTGCAACAGTTCACGTCCGGCGCCAGGTTTGTCGACGGATTTTTCCAAGGCCGAGCGGTAGGCGGCTTTCGCCTCGCTTTTCTTGCCCTGTGCCGCATGGATATCGCCCAGCAACTCCTGCTGGCGTACGGCAAAGGCTGGCGGAAAGCCCCCCCCCAGCACACCGGAGGCTGTGTCATAAGCCTGATCGTCGAGCAGGATCGCCGCCAATCTCAAACGAGCCAGATCGCGAATTTCATCCTTGCCGTTATCGACCACCCAATTCAGCTGCGCCTTTGCTGTTTTCAGGTCGCCGGAGGAAAAAGAAAACTGTGCTGCCTGCATCGCTCCCAGGAGGGCATGATGTGTGGAGGCATGTTTCTCAGTCAGTTCACCGGCAGCAGCCTTGATCCTTTGGGCATCGCCCGACTGCAAAGCCTGCTCCAGCGCACCGTACACCGCCGCCGCCTTGGCTGCCTGCCCATTCTGATACCAGTTCCACGCCTGCCAGCCGATCACCGCCAGTGAGGCGGCAAGGACCAAGGAAGTCAGCAGGTTGCCATACATTTTCCACCAGGTCTTGAGCGAATCCAGCTGCTCCTGCTCTTCGAGATCGTAGTGCGCCATAGCTTATTCATTCCTGTTCATCGATGATTTCGGAGTCAATCAATTGGCCAGCAATGGCTGCCGCCAGCTCGCTCACCTTCAATTTCCGCTGCGCCCCCTGGCCTTCGCGCAAGGGCTTCAATTGCGCTTCGGCCGTCGCCGCTTCATCATCGCCGATCACGACGGCAAAAGTAGCCCCACTGGCATCCGCCTTCTTCATCTGCGACTTGAAACTTCCGCCACCGCAATGCAGAAGTACATTAACGCCCTGATCCCGCAAGCCCTCGGCGACGCGGAAAGCGAAGCGAGCCGCCTCGGTCCCCTGGTGAACCAGGTAGACGTCTGGAGCGACTGGCGCCGGCGTTCCACCAGAATCACGGATAAGTGCCACCAGCCGTTCGATGCCCATGGCAAACCCGCAGGCTGGCGTTGGTTTGCCTCCGAGTTGCTCGACCAGCCCGTCGTAGCGGCCGCCGGCGCAGACCGTCCCTTGCGCCCCCAATCGATCGGTCACCCACTCGAAGACCGTCAAATTGTAATAATCGAGACCACGAACCAAGCGCGGGTTGACCGTGTATGGCAGGCCGGCATCGCACAGAATACGCTGCACCCCTTCAAAATGCGCCAGCGATTCAACACCCAGGTAATCGATCAGCTTCGGGGCTCCCGCACACATTTCCTGCAACTGTGGATTTTTACTATCCAGGATGCGCAACGGATTGGTGTAGAGGCGACGCCTAGCGTCCTCATCGAGGAGATCGGAATATTGCTCGAAATAGGCGACAAGCGCGGCTCGATGCTGTGCCCTTTCTTCCGGCTGTCCCAGGCTGTTGATCTGCAACTCGATTCCATCCAGCCCGAGATCGTCCCAGAGGCGCGCGCCCATCAGGATCAGCTCGGCATCGATATCCGGGCCGACAAGACCAAAGGTTTCCACGCCCACCTGGTGAAACTGGCGATAGCGCCCCTTTTGTGGGCGCTCATGACGGAACATCTGGCCCATGTAGTAGAGGCGGCGAACCTGCTGGGCTGCAAGGTTGTGCTGTATCAGGGCTCGGACACAGCCCGCCGTTCCCTCTGGACGCAGGGTCAGTTGCTCACCGTTAAGGCTATCGGTAAAGGAATACATTTCCTTCTCGACAATATCCGTCACTTCGCCAATCGCTCTCTTGAAAAGCGGCGTCGGCTCGACAATCGGCATGCGGATGGGGCGATAGCCGTAAGCCTTCAACCAGGAGCGGACGGTATCCTCAAAAAGCTCCCAGAATTCGGCTTCATCGGGCAGAAGATCATTCATCCCACGCACGGACTGGAGGGTTTGATTCATTTTTGCAGCTTCTTCTTGTAGGTGCGCTCGACGTAGCGCTCAATGATTTGTTTGAATTCCTGGGCAATATGCTCACCCTTCAGCGTCACGGTCTTGACCCCATCCTCAAAAACCGGTGCGGCCGGCGCTTCTCCGGTTCCCGGCAAGGAGATGCCGATATTCGCATGCCTGGACTCTCCCGGGCCGTTGACGATACATCCCATCACCGCCAGGGTCATGTTCTCGGCACCATCGTAATGCAGGCGCCACTCCGGCATTTTCGTCCGGACAAAATCCTGTACTTCGCCAGCAAGTTCCTGAAATAAAGTGGAAGTGGTCCTACCACATCCCGGACAGGCCGCCACCATGGGAGTAAAAGCACGCAAGCCCATGCTTTGCAATATTTCCTGCGCGACGATGACTTCTTCACAACGGGAACCACCGGGAGGTGGGGTCAAGGAAACGCGAATCGTATCGCCGATCCCTTCCTGCAGGAGTATCGCGAGTGCCGCCGTGGATGCAACCACTCCCTTGGACCCCATTCCTGCCTCGGTAAGACCCAGATGCAGGGCGTAGTCGGCACGCTCTGCCAACTCGCGGTAAATGGCGACCAGATCCTGAACGCTCGAGACCTTGCAGGAAAGAATGATTTTTTCCGGTGCCAGGCCGATTTCCCTCGCTTTATCCGCCGATTCCAGTGCCGAGGTAACCATTGCGCGACGCATGATCCGCGTTGCATCCAGCGGCGTATCCGCTCGGCTGTTCTCATCCATGATCCGGGCCAGCAAATCCTGATCCAAGCTACCCCAGTTAACTCCGATACGAACTGGCCGGTCATGGCGGCAGGCCAATTCGATCATCTGAGCAAACTGCTCATCTTTTTTCTTTCCAAAACCGACATTTCCGGGATTGATACGATATTTGGCCAAGGCCTCGGCACAAGCAGGGCTCTCTGCAAGCAGACGATGGCCGTTGTAATGGAAATCACCAATCAAAGGGACGCTGCATCCCATTCTATCGAGATGCTCGCGGATGCGCGGGACGGCTGCCGCAGCCTCCGCCGTGTTCACCGTAATGCGGACCAGTTCGGAGCCGGCACGCGCAAGCTCGGCACACTGCAGGGCCGTCGCCAGGTAATCCGCGGTATCGGTATTGGTCATGGACTGCACCACTACCGGTGCCGAGCCCCCCAGGGTAACGTTTCCGACCACGCAACTCCGGGTCTGACGCTTGAAAGCTGCCGTCATTCGTCCTTACTCCAGAACCAGGCGAGCGACATCGCCCTTGGTATGAGGAAGCAGATCAACGGCCTGCCCATGCCAGAATAGCTTCACCCCTGGCGCATAACCGATCACCAGGGAAAGCGGCCCCTGCCCCGACAGGGAATGTTCGCTGTCAGCCGGCTGGCGCTGGGAGTGGAGAACGCGATTATCACGATCACGCACCTCGATCCATGATTCCTTGCTCACCAAAAAACGTATCTGCGGTGGCTTCGCAACCGGCTGCAGCGAGGGTGCAGGCTCAGACACAGCAGGAGTGTTTGTCTGCTCGGCCACCACTGCGGTCGCAAGCGCCGGTGTCTCCCGAGGCTCCGCCTGCGGATTCAACACATCGCCGGCAGTTGCGCCCGGTGGCATCAAGGATTCGCTTGCTGCCGGAGAATTCCCCCCTCCCTCCATCTCGGGTTTCTTAGCTGCTGCATCCAGCATCTGCTGCGCCTGTTCACGCAAAGCGGAAAGATCGGAAGCAAAAAGGGTATAAGCCAGCAAGGCCGCCACGACCAAAGCAATTCCGGAAAAAATGAATACCCTATCTCTTTGGGCAATACGGGAGCCCGGAACCGGCATATCCGTAGGTTGTGCTTCAGGCAGCGAGAGTCGATTTTCCTGAGGCACCAGACAGCGATCCAGCTCACGCATTAATGGTTCGCTATCAAGTTGTACCAGACGGGCGTAATTACGAACAAATCCACGGATGAAGGTAGGGCCAGGCAAGGTATCCCAAGTACCGGTTTCCAGCGCGTCGACCTGGCGCACTCCTAATTTGAGCATCTGGGCAATATCCATTTTGCTCAATCCCCTTGCCTCTCGGCCGGCACGCAACAAATCGCCTACCGAGGTAATCGCAGGGCGTGCAAGCTCGTCCCCCTCAAGCACGGTGGCAAGACCTGTTTGCTCGCTCATTCAAAATTACCCTTGAGAAATTCCTGATATTCAGCAGAGGCCGGGTGCCGAGTTCTCAACTGTGCCGCGTAACTGCTTTCAGCCAGGCGATTCCCCAGTTTTCTCTCGATGCGGATACCTAGCCAGAGTGCCTCAGCCGTTGGCGCCCCCATTAGTTTCATGGCCTCGGAAAGGTAAACGCGCGCCTCGTCCAATTTTCCCTGTTGATGGAAAAGCCTCGCCAGCAGGATGCGAGGCAAGGAGCCCCCATCCCTGGAAAACTGCAATGCCTTAAGTAAATAACCCTGAGCCTCATCCTTGTCCCCCGCCCTGAGGGCGCAGGTACCAGCATTGGTATACGCACGCTCCGGCGTTTCGTAGAGCGGATTTTTCAAGGCCTGGAGGAAATAGGCAATCGACTGCCGGGGACGACCAGACTCACAGAGATACCAGCCGTAGTTATTATTCACCTCAGGATCGTTGGGGGCCAGATCCATGGCCCTCCTGAAATCTTCTTCCGCGCGGTCATTTTCTTTCAGGCTCGCACGCACCAAGCCACGAATACTGTAGGCAGGAAAATATGAGGGATCCGAATCGAGTGCGACTCGCAGTTCTTCAAGAGCCACGGCAGGGTTGCCGGCCTGAAAATATGCTGCCCCCAACTCGGCATGAACACGCGCGCGATTACGGGCTTCCGAGGCAAAACCGCGCCCGCCGTCCTGCTGCGCCCAGCACCCACCCACCAGAAATGCCAGGAGAAAAAAAACGAGAGGACGACGCGAAAGCAGCTTCACAGTTTCACATCCTGAAAATGAACCGAAAAAGTGGCGGTGCGCCGTGAACGATCCTTGACCTGACCCGCAAGCTGGCCACAAGCGGCATCGATATCATCGCCACGAGTTTTTCTGGTCGTAGTCACGATCCCGGCCTGCATGAGCACATCGGAAAATGCCCGAATGCGATCCCTGCCAGAAGATTTGAATGTCGTCCCGGGGAAGGGATTAAAAGGAATCAGGTTGAATTTGCAAGGTACATCCCTCACCAACAGTAGCAGTTCGCGAGCATGCGCAAGGCTATCGTTGACACCATCCAGCATGGTGTATTCAAAAGTCACGAAATCGCGGGGGGCCTTCTCCAGATAGCGCCGGCAGGCTGCCATCAGTTCGCGCAGGGGATATTTCTGATTGATCGGGACCAGTTGATCGCGCAGCGAATCGTTAGGCGCATGCAGCGACACAGCCAAGGCAACCGGACATTCATCCCGCAAGCGATCCATCGCCGGAACCAGACCCGAGGTCGACACCGTCACCCTGCGCCGGGACAAACCATAAGCATGATCGTCGAGCATCAAGCGCAATGCGGAAACCGTATTTTCAAAATTGGCCAGGGGCTCGCCCATGCCCATCATCACGACATTCGAAATAATCCGCTCGTCGCCATGCATGATCCCCAGGGCCCGATTGGCTTGCCAGAGTTGGCCGACGATCTCGGAAACCGACAGATTTCGGTTGAAACCCTGCTTGCCCGTAGAGCAGAAAGCACAGTCGAGCGCACAACCCGCCTGTGTCGAAATACAAAGTGTGCCGCGCTCATCCTCGGGAATGAAAACACTCTCGACGGCATTACCCCCACCGACATCGAGAAGAAATTTTCGCGTTCCATCATCGGACAGCCTGTCTGAAATGACCGTTGGCGGCAAAACAACCGCCATCGCCTTGAGCTTGTCGCGCAAGCTCCTGGCGATGTCGGTCATGGCATCGAAATCCGCCACACCGGAGCGATGCATCCAGCGTAAGACCTGACGAGCCCTGAATGGCTTTTCTCCATTCGCAGCAAACCAGGCTACCAGGCCTTCTGCATCAAAATCCAGCAAATTGACGGACATGTTCTGCCAATGGAGAGATATCAACGACCTGCGTAGGTATTCATGCCCGGGAAGAAAAAAGCGACTTCCACGGCAGCGGTTTCAACTGCGTCGGAACCATGCACCGCATTGGCGTCGATGGATTCGGCGAAGTCTGCGCGAATGGTGCCCTTATCGGCCTTTTTCGGGTCGGTTGCGCCCATCAGCTCGCGGTTTTTGGCAATGGCGTTCTCACCCTCCAGAGCCTGGATCATTACCGGACCGGAGGTCATGAACTCAACCAGATCCTTGAAGAAGGGGCGTTCTTTATGAACTGCATAAAATTGACCGGCTTCCTGTGCGGAAAGCCATACCATCTTGGCAGCGATCACCTTCAGGCCAGCGCCTTCAAAGCGGGAGTAAATCTGCCCGATCACATTTTTCTTGACGGCATCCGGCTTGATGATGGAGAGGGTACGTTCGATAGCCATGAATTTACTCCGAAAAAGCTAGTCAGTTGAAAAACCGGGAATTCTAGCAGATTAGAAATTGACGCGCCGTATCACTTCGTGACGGTGGGGTCGGCAGCAAGAAGCAGAGGGTCACGAAGCATGGAGAAATTTCTGGGCGGAACATATTGCAGCAACTCCTTGGCCTCACGATCAAGCAAGACATCCAGCCCCTTTTCCGGGTACAACAAGTGCAGACGCTCCGGTGAGACCTGTATCCGCTCCCCCGGTACACCAAAACGTTCAAGCAGGACAGCCTCATCGAGGTTGGCCATTGGTATCACGGCAATGGCCCGGATCGGAAAATCACGAACCCGGAGCAGATCATCCGGATGCAGGCGAATCTTCCTGGTCGCCCCCTCCATGTATTCCGCTTTCGACGCGCGCTCCCGCATCCCTGAAATCTGCGTTTCCGGCACGTCGACCGTAACTATCATCCGCGCCTGAACAAAGCCAAGCATCAGTTGGGGAAAGTAAGCCTCCAGACTACCTTCCTCTCCCGGGGCCGCCACAATCGCCAGTTCCAGATCATCACCAAGCACTTGCTGCAAATCGGCGAGCTTCGATTCCCCGAGAATGACCCCGAATACCTTGCTCTTCCCTTCGGGCAAAAGCTCAATCGACCAAGGAAGCAAGGACAGCACCCTCGCATCGGGCGATTTGCCAGGATTGGGAACCAGCAGCGACAGCAGCACCGCCCCCACCACCGACAAGGCTAGCCACCAGTAAGCTCTCATGGCCCCCTCCTCTTACAGCCAGTAGAGCGCTGCGATTGTCTTGGCATCGGTAATTTCGCCGCAGAAAACAGCGCGCCGGGCCTCTTCCGGTGACAATTCGATCAGTTCGATGAATTCATTGTGATCCAGAGCCTGCTCCCCCGCCTTTCGCAAGCCCTCCGCCTTGAAGATTTCGATCTTTTCGTCCGAATAACCGATGCAAGGGTGAATAACCCCCAGATGGCTCCAGTACTTTGCGTCATAACCAGTCTCCTCGAGCAACTCCCTGCGAGCGGTTGTCGCAATATCTTCGCCAGCATCGATCTTGCCAGCCGGAAGCTCGATGAAGACCCGACCAAGCGGATGCCGATACTGCCGCTCGAAAAGTATCTTTCCCGAAACGAGGAAGGGAATGACAACCACGGCCCCCGGATGGCGAATGTACTCCCTGCTGGATACCTCTCCATTCGGCAGGCGTACCTTATCCCGAACAACTGCAAGAAAACTGCCACGAAACACCTCGTCCGAGGCCAGAGCCCGCTCAATCAGGTGATCGTCCATTTATACAACCCTCACAATTCCCTCTGGGGAATAAATCCCGAGGTCACCGGGCCATTGGCCGGTTTCCACCCAAAAAAAACCCGCCGAAAGGCGGGCTGTTGCCAAAAGGCGAGTTCCCCGATCAGGCACGCTGAATATTTGAGGCCTGCTTGCCCTTCGGGCCCTGCACGACGTCGAAGGAGACTTTTTCTCCTTCCTTCAGGGTCTTGAAGCCATTCATGTTGATCGCCGAAAAATGGGCGAAGAGATCTTCGCTGCCATCATCCGGAGTGATGAAGCCGAAACCTTTGGAATCATTGAACCACTTGACGGTACCGAGTGCCATATCCTTGCTACTTTCCCACAAAAAAACGAACCAAACTCCGGTGCTACCGGACTCCCTGTTTGAGTTCAACGCACCGGTGCGCGGTGGCATCTGCGATACAACTTGAATCCAAACGCTTCCGATTTTTACGCCTGCTGCATTTACCCGTCAACACTTTTCGATGCCGCAGTGCACCATCCATAATCATTTGCAAGCATTGCCGCAACCAGCGGCAGGGCGCTGTTGCAGATTGAACCCGACTGTATAGAATCCGTCCCATGGCTACCCAGTTTCAGGAAGAAGGGCTCCAGGATGCAGAGACTGCCTCTCCAGAGCCACCGCGCATGTACAAGGTGTTGTTACTCAACGACGACTACACCCCGATGGATTTCGTCATTCTCGTTCTGCAACGTTTTTTTTCGCACGACACTGAACAAGCAACGCGCATCATGCTCAAAGTCCATAACGAAGGTCGAGGCGTCTGCGGCATCTACCCGCGCGACATTGCCGCCACCAAGGTGGAACAAGTAAACGCATTCGCACGTCGGAACCAACACCCACTGGCCTGCAGCATGGAGGAAAATCAATGATCGCTCAGGAACTCGAAGTCAGCCTGCACATGGCCTTTGTCGAAGCACGCCAGAAACGGCATGAATTCATCACCGTCGAACACCTGCTCCTGGCCCTGATCGACAACCCTTCCGCCTCGGAGGCCTTGCGTGCCTGTGGTGCCAAACTTGATTTACTGCGCAAGGACCTGGGCAACTTCATTGGCGAGCACACCCCGACCGTGGCTGGAAACGAGGATATCGACACGCAACCGACACTTGGTTTTCAGCGCGTGATTCAAAGAGCAATCCTGCACGTCCAGTCCTCCGGCAAGAAGGAAGTAAACGGAGCCAATGTACTGGTCGCCATTTACGGCGAAAAAGACTCGCACGCGGTCTACTTCCTGCAAAAAATGGGGATCACTCGGCTAGATATCGTCAATTTCATCTCCCACGGCATCAGCAAGGTAGCGCAGCCCGGCAAGGCTGCTACCGAAGAGGAATCGAGCAACGAAGCCGAGAAGGAGCAAGGCGGGCCGCTGGAGCAATATACGATCAATCTCAACGCCCTGGCGCAACAGGGGAGGATCGACCCTTTGATTGGACGTGACAAGGAACTGGAGCGCGTCATCCAAACTCTTTGCCGGCGGCGGAAAAACAACCCGCTGCTAGTCGGCGAAGCTGGGGTTGGAAAAACTGCAATTGCAGAGGGGCTAGCTCGCCGGATCGTCGAAGGCGACATTCCTGAAATCCTGGCCCAAGCCTGCGTCTACTCCCTCGACATGGGCGCCTTGCTAGCTGGGA
Organism: Azonexus sp.; assembly: GCF_023150235.1. Taxonomy (GTDB): domain Bacteria; phylum Pseudomonadota; class Gammaproteobacteria; order Burkholderiales; family Rhodocyclaceae; genus Azonexus. The sequence continues at coordinate 16,754 of NZ_JAKLLH010000002.1, read as the reverse complement.
CCAAGTATCGTGGAGACTTCGAGCAACGCCTGAAGGGGGTACTGAAGACCCTGCAGGAAAATCCCAACGCAATTCTGTTTATTGATGAAATTCATACCCTGATCGGTGCCGGCTCGGCTTCTGGCGGCACTCTGGATGCCTCCAATCTATTGAAGCCGGCACTATCGAACGGCCAGATGAAATGCATTGGAGCCACGACCTATACCGAATTCCGGGGCATTTTCGAGAAGGACAGCGCACTTTCCCGTCGCTTCCAGAAAATCGACGTCACCGAGCCTTCGGTAGCGGAAACAATCGAAATTCTCAAGGGACTCAAGGCACGCTTCGAGGCACATCACGGAATCAAATATTCCGCCACGGCACTTTCTTCGGCAGTCGAACTTTCAGCACGTTACATCACCGACCGCCACTTACCCGACAAGGCCATTGACGTCATCGATGAAGCCGGGGCGGCACAACGCGTACTCCCCAAGTCGCGCCAGAAAAAGCTGATCGGCAAACAGGATATCGAGGAGATTGTCTCCCGGATCGCCCGCATTCCATCCCAGCATGTCACGATGGATGACCGTAGCGCCTTAAGGAATCTTGATCGCGATCTCAAGGCCGTGGTTTTTGGCCAGGATTTTGCGATTGATGCCCTGGCCAGGGCGATCAAGATGGCTCGCTCGGGCTTGGGCAATCCAGGCAAGCCAATCGGCAGCTTCCTCTTCAGCGGCCCAACCGGCGTCGGCAAGACGGAAGTCGCCAAGCAACTTGCCTATTGCCTGGGTATCGAGCTGCAGCGTTTCGACATGTCCGAGTACATGGAACGCCATGCGGTATCCCGTCTGATTGGGGCTCCGCCGGGTTACGTCGGATTTGACCAGGGAGGGCTTCTGACTGAAGCGATCACGAAAAAGCCCTACTGCGTGCTGCTGCTCGACGAAATCGAAAAAGCTCACCCGGATGTCTTCAATATTCTGCTCCAAGTCATGGACCACGGTACGCTGACCGACAACAACGGACGTAAGGCCGACTTCCGCAATGTGGTGATCATCATGACCACCAATGCCGGTGCCGCCGATCTGCAGAAAAGCAGCATGGGGTTCACCAACAGCAAGCAAGCAGGCGACGAGATGGCTGAAATCAAGCGCATGTTCACCCCGGAATTCCGTAACCGTCTTGACGCGATCATTCCCTTCGCCTCACTGGATCGTCAGGTCATCCTTCGCGTCGTCGACAAGTTCCTGATGCAACTGGAGGAACAGTTGCACGAGAAGAAGGTCGATGCGCACTTTACCGATGCAGTCAAGGAAATGCTTGCTGAAAAAGGTTTCGATCCGTTGATGGGCGCACGCCCAATGGCCCGACTGATCCAGGACAGCATCCGTTCCGCCCTGGCTGACGAATTGCTTTTCGGGAAACTGGCCAGCGGCGGGCGTGTCACGGTCGACCTCGATACCAACGGAAAAATACGACTTGCATTCGCCGAGGAAAAGGATGAGGCCATTGCCTGAGAAACAGGCCTTGGATAACACCGGCCATGTCTCGCATGGCCATTTTCAGCAGGGAGAAATAATGAGCTTCAAGACCCCGGATCTGTGCGACGAATTTGAAAATGAGCTGGGCAACAGCCTGTACGTTGTCATGCCGATGTTCAAATGCTACGGACAGCGCAAGAGTTTCAGCGGCCAGATCGTCACCTTGAAATTATTTGAAGACAATTCACTCGTTCGCGAGGCCTGCGGCGAAGACGGCCAGGGCAAGGTTCTGGTCATTGATGGAGGGGGCTCCTTACGTTGCGCCCTCGTCGGCGACCAATTGGCAATCCTGGCACACAAGAACGCCTGGGAGGGGATCGTGGTCTATGGCTGCATTCGCGATTCGGTCGACATCAATTCACTGGATATCGGCCTTCGCGCCCTCGACACCCACCCTCGGAAGAGTATCAAAAAAGGGGTTGGCGACAGAAATATTGCCGTCAGCTTTGGCGGCGTCAGCTTCAGACCAGGGGAATGGCTCTATGCCGACGAAGACGGCATCCTCGTTTCCAGCAAGCCCCTGCTACCGCGATAAAACTGCGGAAAAGCCGATATCCGGCAGCGCCTCGCACGGAGAATCCGTGGCTTGCGCGCACTGGCAAGCCTCAGGCATGACGGACATCGGGCTCATTTTGGGAGTGTGGGCCGGTGCTGCATTTTAAACTTCGTGCGTGCCGTATCCCACTTCCTTGGAATAACCGGTTTTCAAGCCTCCAGGAGCACACCGCTATCGCAGCCGATGCGGGCACCGCCCCAATGGCGTCCGTTGACGATCAACGGCAGATTGATTTCCGATAGCAGTTCGCCGGTATCGCGGGCATAGGTCTGAACCAGTAGCGGCTGACGATTTCGAGCGGCGCGCTGCCCGGTCGGATCGTCCCACAAACGCCGGGTACGATTGCCGACCAGATCAGCATGATAGTCACCGCTCAGTGGCTTGGAATATTTCAGGTTGTGAATTGCCCCATAGCCCGTGCTATCGACAACCAGCGTGTAGGCGCCCCCCTTCAGCCGGCCCAGTGTCGCCTCAATCATCGGCTGAATCTCGCGCTCAAAGGCTGAAACGTAGCCCACATTGTATTTCTGGGGATTGGTTCCGGGAATCGGCCGATAGTTCTGGTCCCAGATATCGACCCCACGCTCAGCCATCGAGGCCAGCACATTCTGGAATTCTTGCTGGAGTTGCCGTGCCTGTTCAACATTGTAATCAAAGGCACCACGCCCGATCTTGAAGCGCGAAACCAGTTCCTGAACACTCTCGGCGGCGTTACTCAGAGTTACCGTGGACTCGGACGAACTCTTCATGCTCTTCGACACTTCGGAAGAAAGGGAATGAACCTGAGTCACCGCATCATGTACCTGGGCATTGGTCGCTCCCAGTTCTTCCATGGCGGCGGTAATCTGGATCAACTGATCGCTGGTGCGCTCGAAATCTCCCACCATCCGCCTGAACTCGTCGGATGAACGCTCAACCACTTCGCGTGCCTGGCGAACATCGCCGTTAATGGCTTCATTCTCCAGACGGGTATCCTGCACCAGCGCAATCATTCCGCCGATATTCTCGTTGATTTCCTGGGTAGCGACATTCACACGCTCGGCGAGTTTTCCAACCTCATTGGCGACCACCGCAAAGCCCCGTCCCGCCTCTCCGGCGCGAGCCGCCTCAATCGCTGCATTCAAGGCCAGGAGATTAGTTTGATCGGCAATTTCCTTGATCAAACCAGCAATCTGACGAATGCTTCCCGACCGCTCCGACAATTGCCCGACGGTTTCGTTGAAGCCCCCCAGTTTGTCGCTGACTGCCTTGACCTTGTCGACCACCTGCCCAATTTCACCAAGCGACTTGCGCGCATTCCCGAGATTAGCTTCCGTAGACGAGGCAATCCTCTCGGTTGCGCCAGAAACATCCTCGATGGCCTGCATGGCTTCATTGCTGGCAGTGAAAACGGCGGCAGCAATCTCGCCTTGCCGTCCGGAGCGTTCAGCGGTCACGGCAACCGAGTTCTTCATGACCACCGCCTCACGAGCGATATTGACACTCATCTTGCGCACTTCGCTGATGATCTCGCGCATCTTCTCGGCAAAGCGGTTGTAAGATTCGGCCAGCGTTCTCAGCTCATCGTGCGAGATAGTCGGCAAATCGCGGGAAAAATCGCCCTCCCCTCGTCCGATCTCATCAAATATCTGCGAAATCAGGCGAACCGGACGCAAGATCAAGTGGCGGATATAGAGTATCTGCAAGACGTTCCAGCACAGGGCAAGCGCTGTCAAGGCCAGCATCCAGTTCAAACCCTGATCCAAACTCTGCACCAGCCCCTGGAGCAAATCCGAAGGTACATTGCCGTCGCGCAAACGTAGCTCGATGTCGCTTTTCTGTCGCCAATAAATGCCAAGATACACGGCGTCGATCAACAGCAGCAGCAAGAAACTCATCAATTTCTTGGTCAGCGAATTCCAGAAGGTACGCTCGCTCCAATCATATAAACGTCGCAATGCTTCCATGCGCACACCTTCAATTTTGTGAATTTTGGCGAATTCAACGCTTGTTGGAGCTTTGCGTCAAGGTTTCCCGTCACGCCCCATCCACCAACCAGCAGGGCAAACATGCGAGTGCAAACAATTTCACTGGCACAGAGGCAGTTTCATCCTGTGAAATCAAACAAACAAGCCATTGAATCAAAACAATAAAATATTGTCTTATGTCTTATATAAGACTATTGCTGCCCTGCAAAAAAGAAACTATACTTCTCCCCATCGCACAGGCTTGAATCACCTGGCGCACCAAGAGACTCCCAACCCAACCCTTCTTGAGGAATTCACATGAGCACTCGCGAACAGCAAATCGCCGCCCTGGAAAAAGACTGGGCCGAAAACCCCCGCTGGAAAAACGTCAAGCGCGGCTACTCCGCTGCCGACGTCGTCCGTCTGCGCGGCTCCCTGCAGCCGGAATACACCCTGGCCCAACGCGGCGCCAAGGTCCTCTGGGAAAAGGTTAACGGCGGCGCCAAGAAGGGCTACGTGAACGCCTTCGGCGCAATCACCGCCGGTCAGGCCATGCAACAAGCCAAGGCAGGCCTGGAAGCCGTCTATCTATCCGGCTGGCAAGTCGCTGCCGACGGCAACACCTCCGAAACCATGTACCCGGACCAGTCGCTGTATGCATACGACTCCGTACCGACCATGGTTCGCCGCATCAACAACACCTTCAAGCGTGCCGACGAAATCCAGTGGTCGCGTGGCATCAACCCGGGCGACGAAGCCTTCATCGACTACTTCCTGCCGATCGTTGCCGACGCGGAAGCCGGTTTCGGTGGCGTTCTGAACGCTTTTGAACTGATGAAGAACATGATCGCCGCCGGCGCCGCCGGTGTTCACTTCGAAGACCAGCTGGCTGCTGCCAAGAAGTGTGGCCACATGGGCGGCAAGGTGCTCGTCCCGACCCGCGAAGCTATTGAAAAGCTGATCTCCGCTCGTTTCGCCGCAGACGTCATGGGTGTTCCGACCCTGATCCTGGCTCGTACCGATGCCGAAGCTGCCAATCTGATCACCTCCGACTACGACGAGAACGACAAGCCGTTCCTCACTGGCGAACGCACCCAGGAAGGCTTCTTCCGCGTCAAGAACGGCCTGGAGCAGTCCATCTCCCGCGGCGTGGCTTACGCTCCGTACGCCGACTTGGTCTGGTGCGAAACCGGCGTGCCGGATATCGGCTTTGCCCGTGAATTCGCTCAAGCGGTACTCGCCTCCTGCCCGGGCAAGCTGTTGTCCTACAACTGCTCGCCGTCCTTCAACTGGAAGAAGAACCTCAACGACTCGCAGATCGCCGCCTTCCAGGAAGAGCTGTCCGCACTGGGTTACAAGTACCAATTCATCACCCTGGCTGGCATCCACGTCAACTGGTACAACACCTTCAAGTTCGCCAAGGCCTATGCTGGCGGCGAGGGCATGAAGCACTACGTTGAAATGGTTCAGGAACCGGAATTCGCCGCCCGCGAACAAGGCTACACCTTCGTTTCGCACCAGCAGGAAGTCGGTACTGGTTACTTCGACGACGTTACCACCGTCATCCAGGGCGGCTCCTCCTCCGTCAAGGCACTCACCGGCTCGACCGAAGAAGAACAGTTCCACTAAAAAAACCGAACGCCATAGACCACCGCAGTGGTGCCAGGGCCGATCCCGATAAGGGATCGGCCCTTTTTATTGTCGGCCATCCGCCAAGCCATTGATGACAAAAATGAATGCTGTCAGAATCAGAGCATCATCCATGACTCGCCGGGGAAGCATGTTCGCAAATCTGAAAATTCGTTACAGGCTGGCATTGCTTGTTGCCGGCGCCCTGATCCTGATGCTGACCACTGCCGGCTACGGACTGATGGTCCTGCGCGCTTCCATCCTTGAAGACAAACGGATCGAAACGCGGGAAATCGTCAACCTTGCTTACAGTATCGCCGAACATTACGGAAAGCAGGCCGAGGCCGGAAAGCTCAGCCAGGACGATGCACGCGAGCGAGCCCAGACCGAAATCGCTGCACTGCGCTATGAAAGCGACAATTACTTCAGCCAATACGACACCGCCTACCGGATGCTTCGTCATCCCTTCAAGCCCGAGCTCAACGGCAAGGATCTCGGCGATCTGAAAGACAGCACCGGCAAACGTATTGTTTACGAACTGGTAGAGGCTTCGAAACGAGGCAAGGGCGAATTCGTCGAGTATCTCTGGCCACGCGGCGCCGACAAAACCCCTTTGCCAAAGCTGGCAACGGCAAGGCTGTATGCCCCCTGGGGGCTGGTCATCGCCTCTGGCATCTACATCGACGATGTCGACACCCAGTTCCGGCAAGCCGCCGGGATCATCGGCATGGGCATCGCCAGCGGCATGCTACTGCTGGTAGCCCTCTCCTGGTTCATTGCCACCGGCATCACCCGTCCCCTCGGTGAATTGAGCGAAGGTATGAACCGGGCTGCGGCGAGCGGCGATCTCGGTCACCCGATTCTGGTTGGAAGCGGGGCCGAAATCGGCGCTATTGCGCAGGCCTTCAACACCCTGCAGCAGAAATTCAGTGAAATCATTCGCGACATTGCCGACAGCTCGCAACAGGTACTTGCTGCTTCCGAGCAATTGAGCAGCAGCATCCGCCGCATCGAACAAAGCAGTGCTCGCCAGAGCGACGCTGCCGCCGCTACTGCCAGCACCATCGAAGAAGTCAGCCAGAGCATCGCCAGCACAACCAGCAGCTTGCAGCAACTCACCGGTATCGCCGGCTCTTCGCAATCATTGACTGAAGAAGGGCATCGCGTGGTCAGCCAGGCATCGGGAGAAATGAGCCGCATCGCGCAGTCCATTTCGGGTACGGCCCAGGCGGTTGACCAACTCGGACATGAATCCCGGCGGATTTCCGATATTGTTGCCGTGATCCGCGACATTGCCGACCAAACCAATCTACTGGCCCTGAATGCCGCCATCGAAGCCGCAAGAGCCGGCGAGTCCGGACGAGGTTTTGCCGTGGTTGCCGACGAAGTTCGCAAACTGGCCGAGCGGACCGCACGCTCAACCAGCGAAATAACCGGCATGATTGGAGCCATCCAGTTACGCACCGAGCAGGCGGTCGGAGAAATCAGCCAGGTATCGGGCATGGCCCTGAACGGCGTCAGTCTGGCAGAAAAGGCCGGGAACTCCGTTGGCGGCATCAATAGCAGCGTCGGTCAGGTGAGCCGTATCGTTGCCGATATCGCCCGCGCAGCCCAGGAACAGCATCTTGCCAGCGCCTCGATCTCCGGTCATATCGAAGACATTTCGCGTCAAGCCTTCGAAAACACCTCGGCCATCCGCGATGTTGCCGAGGCGGCGCTCAGCTTGGAAAAAATGGCAGAAAACATGCGAGGAACAATTTCCCGCTTTCACGTCTGAAGCTCGGCCCGGCGATGCCCCGGCACTCCCCCGAGAGGCACTCGTGCCGCTGTCGCCTTCAGGGAAAAATGCCCGTACAATGAAGACGGTATCACTACGACAACAGGAGTCCCAACCATGTTTCCCGAATATCGCGACCTGATCACCCAGCTGAAAACCAGCGACCGTCACTTTGTGACTCTGTTCGACAGGCACAACGAGCTTGATCAAAAGATCAAGAACATGGAAGCCCATATCGAACCCGGAACACAAGTCGAGATCGATGTTTTGAAGAAAGAGAAGCTGGCACTCAAGGACGAGCTCTACACCTTGCTCCGCAAAGCCAGTGCCGAAGCGGCGGCGTAAGCTTTCCGCCATTTGTCCACCGGCGCCCGGCGCCGGTTTTTTTTGCACAACGATCCGGCACGCAAACCCGGCAAATCCTCGGCAAACGCTTCAGCGATCCGGAAAAGCGCGCTAACATGCGGCTCCGACACTCACCGTCCCCGCCGCAGCACCGTGCCCAAACTCTGGCAAACCATTTCCCGCCATATCGTCGCTCCCTCGCAACTCAATGCGGGGGTGTTGTTCAGCCTGTTGACGCCGGCCGGGCGCTCGCTCCATCTGCGTCGGCACGCCGCCGCGGTCATTCTCGCCCGCGTCCAGCTCATTGCGGCGCTTTTTGCGGTTCTCGTCCCGCTATGCTCGATCATTGACCTCCTTGTTTTCCCTGGTGATCTGGCCTGGCTTTTGATCACGATGCGCACCGTTTCGACCTTGCTTTTCATCGCCCTCGCCTGGCCACGCGAGTTGTCGGTCGAGCACCCCTACCGACAGGCCCTGTTCAGCCTGCTGGGGCTGTTGATGATTCCGCCAATGTTTCACCTGTTCACGGCGGAAGCCTTGGCTCACGCCGATGCAACGCAAGCCCAGCGCCTCGTTGCCCAGCTTTACACCTATCTTCCTACCGTCGTCCTTGGTGGCCTGGCCATTTTCCCCCTGACTGCACTGGAAACGCTCTTCCTTGCACTACCGGTCATTGCCACCGGTTTGCTGGGGGCAAGCGTTAACCAGAGCCTGAATCTGGAGCAGCATGGCGGCATCCTGTGGTTCATGTCGATGATGCTGGGAGTCGCCATTTTCTCCGGCATGAGCCAGTGCCACTACATGGCAACGCTGGTGCTACGGGCCATGCACGACCCGCTGACGGCAGCCTTTACCCGCCAGTCCGGTGAAGAAGCCCTGAATTTGCTATTTCGTCTCAATGCCATGGCCGACAAGCCCTTGACCGTGGCTTTCTTCGACCTTGACCGCTTCAAGAGCATCAATGACACCTGGGGTCATGAAACCGGCGATCGCTGTCTGCAGATGATGGCTGACAGCATTCGCCAGGGACTGCGCCGGAGCGACCTCCTGGTACGCTGGGGAGGAGAGGAATTCATCGCCCTGCTCCCCGACACACCCAGCGGCAATGTCGCCATACTGCTCCGCCGCCTGCGGGCAACCGGCTTTGGTACCCGACCGGACGGCACTCCACTGACCGTATCGGTCGGTATCGCCGAAAGTCGCGAAGACGGCATTGGCTCCTGGGAACAACTGATCCAGCGAGCCGATCAACGCATGTACGCAGCCAAGGCGCTTGGTCGCGATGGCGTGGTCACTCCGGACGGCGAACACATTTCACTGGCTCCCTGAGAAGCGTTCACGCATTCGGCCGAGTCAGCATCCAGCCCAGCACCAGCACGCCTGCGCCAGCCGGCACATAAGCCAGTGGCGGTGTCAGCCACAGCCAGGCCCCGACAGCACTGATCGCCAGCAGGCAGCCGGCCATTAGCTTGGCGGCTCGCGGAATCGCCCGCCGCTGCCGCCAAGCGAGAATGGCCGGGCCAAGTTGCGGGTGCGCCAGCAACCGTGCCTCCCACTCGGGATGCGAATGGGCGAAGAAATAGGCGGCGAGAATCAGGAAGGGCGTCGTCGGCAACAAGGGCAGGAAAGCCCCGATCACGCCAAGGATGACCGAAAAGATACCCAGCAGACGATAAACGGGACGCTTCATGGCTCGGTACAAGCGGTTTACGCGGAATAAACAAGGACAGCCGGCAGCTTAGCGCGGTTCTGCTCAGCGCAGTTCCCAATAAGCCGGATTGCCATAGTTTTCCTTCAGCAGGTCGATGAACAAGCGCACCCGCAGCGGCAGATGCCGGCGCTGCGGGAACACCGCGTAAATCCCCATCGGCGGCGCCTGCCAGGCATCGAGCACCGAGGTCAGCCGCCCTTCCTTGAGATCGCGCCCGACCTCCCACAACGAGCGCCAGGCCAGGCCGCGCCCGGCCAGCGCCCATTCGTGCAACACTGCCCCGTCGTTGCACTCAAAGCTGCCACCGACCTTGAGCGTCTCGACCTCGCCGCTTTCGGGATGGCGAAAAATCCAGCCGCGCTGCTGCCCGAGCGACAGGCAATTGTGCCGGGCCAGATCGGCCGGCGAACGCGGCACCCCATGCGCGACCAGATAAGCCGGACTAGCCACCACCATCCGCCGCATTTCGCCCAAACGCACACTCACCAGGCTGGAATCGGACAACTCGCCGATGCGCACCGCGCAGTCGATGTTTTCGTTGATCAGATCGACGATTCTGTCGCTTAGATTGAGGTTGACCGTAACTTCCGGGTTCGCACGCATGAAATCGCCGACCAGCGGTGCCACATGCTGGCGGCCGAAACCGGCCGGGGCCGAAATCTTGAGGTAACCACTGGCCTGCAAACCACCGAGCGACACTGCTGCCTCGGCATTGGCCAGATCGTTCAATATTTTCTGGCAATCCTCGAGAAAGGCCTGCCCCTCGAAGGTCAGGGTCAGCTTGCGCGTGGTGCGCAGCAGCAAACGCACCCCCAGCCGCGCTTCGAGTGCATCAAGGCGACGGCCGATGATCGCCGGCGTGACCCCTTCGGCCCGCGCTGCGGCCGATAAACTGCCGCGAATTGCGACACTGACAAAGGCCTCAACCTGCTTTAACCGATCCATTTTTTACTTTAAGTAAAAGATGAAATGATTTTACCCGGCTTCCAAGTCTTATAGAAGACCCATAAAATGCACTGCATTGCAGCATTGGTTTGCTCTTCCAGTGGTTTGCTTTTCAATCCCAACCTTGATCCAGGAGATCCGCATGGCCCTCAACCTGCCCGCCGGCATGCAAATTACCGCCCCCGTGAAGCCCGAATGGGAATCGATCCTGACGACCGAAGCCCTTGAATTCGTCGCCAAGCTGCACCGTGCCTTTGAAGGCCGTCGCCAGGAATTGCTCAAGGCCCGCGTCGAGCGCCAGGCCCGCATCGATGCCGGCGAAATGCCGGACTTCCTGCCGGAAACCGCCCACATCCGTAACGACGACTGGAAGGTTGCCCCGGTGCCGGCCGCGCTGCAGTGCCGCCGCGTCGAAATCACCGGTCCGGTTGAAGCCAAAATGATCATCAACGCCTTCAACTCGGGCGCTGACTCCTACATGACCGACTTCGAGGATTCCAACAGCCCGAACTGGGACAACCAGATACAGGGCCAGGTGAACCTGTACAAGGCCATCCGCCGCGAACTGTCGTTCAAGAACGAGAACGGTAAGGAATACAAGCTCAACGACAAGATCGCCACCCTGCAGATCCGTCCGCGCGGCTGGCACCTTGACGAAAAGCACGTGCTGGTCGATGGCCAGCGCGTTGCCGGCGGCCTGTTCGACTTCGGCCTGGTCTTCTTCCACAACGCCAAGGAACAGATCGCTCGCGGCGCCGGCCCGTTCTACTACCTGCCGAAGATGGAAAGCCACCTCGAAGCGCGCCTCTGGAACGAAGCTTTCGTCATGGCCCAGGATCACTGCGGCGTACCGCAAGGCACGATCAAGGCCACCGTGCTGGTCGAAACCATCCTCGCCACCTTCGAGATGGAAGAAATCCTCTACGAACTGCGCAATCACTCGGCTGGTCTGAACGCCGGGCGCTGGGATTACATCTTCTCCTGCATCAAGAAGTTCAAGAAGAACCAGGACTTCTGCCTCGCCCAGCGCAGCGCAATCACCATGGAAGTGCCGTTCATGCGCGGCTACGCCCTGGCCCTGGTCCAGGCTTGCCACAAGCGCGGCGCCCCGGCGATGGGCGGCATGTCGGCGCTGATCCCGATCAAGAACGACCCGGTCGCCAACGAAAAGGCGCTGGCCGGCATCCGCCACGACAAGACCCGCGACGCCAACGACGGCTTCGACGGCGGCTGGGTGGCCCACCCGGGCCTGGTGCCGATCGCCATGGAAGAATTCGTCAAGGTGCTGGGCGACAAGCCGAACCAGTTCGAGAAGCAGGTCGAAGGCAAGTTCGGTCCCGAACAGTGGCTCGACTTCCGCCCGACCACGCCGATCACCGAAACCGGCCTGCGCAACAACATCAACGTCGGCATCCACTACCTCGGCTCCTGGCTGGCCGGCAACGGCTGCGTGCCCATCCACAACCTGATGGAAGATGCCGCCACCGCCGAAATCTCCCGCTCACAAGTCTGGCAGTGGGTGGTCTCGCCCAAGGGCATCCTCGACGACGGCCGCAAGGTCACCGTTGAAATGGTCCGCCCGATGATCGCCGAGGAACTGGCCAAGGTGAAGGCCACCGTCACCGCCCAGGGCGAAGACACCGCCACCTACGACCAGGCCGCCGAAATCTTCGACCGCATGTCGCTGACCCCGGACTACCCGGAGTTCCTGACCCTGCCGCTGTACGAAGCAATGGCGTAAAAAGACAAAAAATGAAGTGAGACAGGAGCGCCGGGGCAACCCGGCGCTTTTTTGTTGGTTTTCACGGTCGACCGCGGAAACCAATAAAAAACCAGGCAACTACGCCTAAATGGCACTTCCTCTCTTTACGCCTTCTTAACGTACGAATGCTCGGCTTTTAGCGTTTTCTTAATTCGCGAAGCACTAACGATCATGGTGGCTGGCACCACCCCTGAAGATGAAAGAAACTTCGGGGTGGAAGGTAACGGGTAGAGGTCGCGATATTTTTTGGCGGCTTGACCCCGCACCCAACGTGACCCGCCGGACTGACTCGCACCCCGGATTGCTTCCATAGAGAGCGCACGCTAAATAGGCCGTTGGCGACTTGTCGTCTTCAGGCACATTCAGTTCCGGCACCCGCCACCTTCCAGCTTTGAGTTTAAATCGACAGGAGGTGGTATGGAACAGATGGCGTTGTACAAACGTGTGATCGCTCTCGACATCCATCAGGCGCAGATCACGGCCTGTGCGCTGATTGAGGCAACCGATGGCAGCACGCGCATCGAGCAACGGCAATTCGGGGACCGCCGGGAACTGGCCGATTGGGTGGCCTCGCTGCAACCCGACGAAGTGGTGATGGAAAGCACCGGCATTTACTGGAAAAGTCCGTATGCGGCGCTGGAGGCGGTGGGTATTCGCGCCAAGGTGGTCAATGCCCGGCACGTCAAGAACGTTCCCGGGCGCAAGACGGATGTTGGGGACGCCCACTGGCTGGCGACGCTGGCTCGTGCGGGATTGCTGCGCGGCTCGTTTGTACCGCCGGCCAAACTGCGTGAGTTGCGCCTGATCGCTCGCCAACGGCAGAAACTCGTTGGCCAGTTGGCGTCCGAGAAAAACCGGCTGCACAAGGTGCTGACCGACAGCGGCATTCGTCTCGGCGTAGTGGTCAGCGACCTCCACGGCAAATCCGCCCGTGCCATGGTCAAGGCGATCATCGCGGGTCTTGCACCCAATGAGGTACTGAAACTGGCCAGCGTGTCGAGCAGGGGCATGGTGCTTTCCATCCAGGGTAGCAGCCGTTGGCGATCAGGCCACCATCATAGGCGGGCAGCGCTGGATCGGCAGGGCGGCTCATGCCGGGCGGGTTCCCCGGCAAGCCGGGTAGAGGGTGCAGCCCCAGGAACGTCCGCCAGCCGTAGCACCCTGCCCGGCAGTTTACTGGAGCATCGGGGTACGGCATTGCGGGCAGGCGACAGCGCTCGCCGAAGGCTGCTGCACCGGCTGAGCGGCGACTTGAGCGGCGCCGGACCGGATCAGCACGAGCAGGGTACCGCTTGCGCTATCACTCGATCCCCGCCATGCCAGCTGCCGGGTAACGCTGACCGCTCACCTTGCTCGGCGCAAACAGCACATCAAGTTCGGTCAATTCATCCGGCGCCAGCACCAGCCCGGCAGCGGCGGCATTCTGTTCCAGGTAGGAGATGCGTCGCGTGCCGGGAATCGGAATGACGTGGCGGTGCCTGGAAAGTAGCCAGGCGAGGGCCACTTGGGCATTGGAGAGGCCGCGTTTGCTGGAAAAAATGCGCAACGCCTCGACCAGCCGCCGGTTGCTCTCTTCCGCGCACCCCTGAAAGCGGGGATTGGATCGGCGGAAATCCCCGGCCTGCAGTTTCTCCGGTTCGACCGTTCCGGTCAGAAAAGCGCGTCCGAGAGGGCTGTAGGCGACGAAGGTGACGCCAAGTTCGGCACAGGTGGACAGCATTTCCCGTTCCGGCTCGCGCGACCATAGGGAATATTCACTCTGCACCGCCGCCACCGGGTGCTCCGCACAGGCCCGCCGCAGGGTAGCGGCCGATATTTCGGAAAAGCCGATCCGAGCGATCTTGCCGGCGACAAGCAACTCGCCCAGCGCGCCAACGACCTCCTCGACAGGCACGGCCGGATCGCGCCGATGGCAGTAGTAGAGATCGATCCGTTCGACACCCAGGCGACGCAGCGAGGCCTCGCAGGCCTGCCGGATATAGGCCGGACTGTTATCGATGCGCCGCTCGTATTGCCCCGGCTGGCGGACGATGCCGAACTTGCTGGCAATCATCGTCCGCTGCCGGCGGGCCGGCCCGCCCGCTCGTAACCACTGGCCGAGCAAGGCCTCGTTATGGCCGAAGCCGTAAGTGTCCGCCGTATCGAAAAAATCGATACCGAGATCGAGCGCCCGGTCGAGCGTCCGTAGCGATTCGGCATCATCGCTGGTGCCGTAGAACTCACTCATTCCCATGCAGCCCAGGCCGACAGGAAAAACAGCGGGGCCACCGGCCCCCAGGATTCGCGGTGTACTCATCTTGCTCCTCTCTGAAAAACTTGGCACGGCGAGGTTTCGCCGATGCCGGAAAAAAACATCCAGCGCTCGCTCAGCCCTTCTTAGTCGGGCAAGGCAGGCGGGCGGCGCTGTGCCAGGTTGTTGCCGATCAGCGCGGCGAGGACAAGCGCTGCACCGGCAAGTTCGGCCGCATTGGGGGTATGGCCGAGTCCAACGCCGATGACGAAGGCACTGACCGGCACCAGATTCATGAACAGGGCGCCGTCGACCGGCCCAACCAGCGCGATGCCGCGATTCCACAGGAGCAGCGCCAACAGGGTGCCGACCAGCACGAGGTAGGCAAGTTCGGCCTCCAGGCCGGCCAGTGCCGAGCAGTCGGGTGGCCGAGCCAGGCCAGCCGGGGCCAGCAACAGACAGCCGGCGGCAATCGCCAGCGTGCCACCGGCCGTTGTCCAGGCCGAGAAGCGCAGACTGCTCCAACCGGGGAACCAGCGCGCCGTGCGCAGGTAGAAAGCCCAGGCCGTGGCGCCGATGAGCGCAAGGCCGTCGCCGATCAAGCCGCCGGACGCCGCCGCCTCGGATGGCCGGCTGGTGACGACGAGAATGGCGCCGGACACCGCCAGTCCGATGCAAACAATGGTGGCGGCAGGCGGGGGCCGGCGGTCGATAATCCACGATAGCGCGGCGCCCAGCAGCGGCGTCATGGCCATGGCAATGGCGCCATGCTCCGGCGTGGTGAGCGTCAGGCCGGTATAGAGCGCAAAGTTGAAAAAACCGAAACCGATGGCACCTGCGATCAGCGCATCGCGCCAGGCACGTCGACCCACCGGCGGCGCCACGGGCTCACGCCAGCGCCACAGGGCAAAAAGGACCAGTGCGGTCGGCATGTAGCGCAACAGCGTCAACCAGTAGGGATCGATGACCGGCAGGACGCGCGCGACAACGTGAAACATGCCCCCCCAGGCCACGGCGGGCAGGGCCAAGAGCAGAAAACGCATCGGGGATGGCGACATGACAAACGCTCCGGTTGAACAGGCTCCGGATATTAAGGCGAGGGCTTACCGTGCAACAATCCGCATATTGACGCATGAACTACTGAACGAAATTCACCAATATGGCCATCAACAACATCAACGATCTACAAGCCTTTTGCACCGTCGCCCGTTTGCGCAGTTTTCGGCGTGCCGCACTCGAGCTCGGCGTCTCGCCTTCGGCACTGAGCCATGCGCTGCGCAATCTGGAGACCCGGCTCGGCGTCCGCCTGCTCAACCGGACGACACGCAGCGTGGGACCGACCGATGCCGGAATCGCCCTGTTCAAGCGACTCGGCCCCGCCTTGGACGATATCGCGGGCGCGCTGGAAGAAATCAACGCCTATCGCCAGTCGCCGCTCGGCACCTTGCGCATCAACGCGCCCCGCGCGGCCGTCGAATTCATTCTCGCCCCCCTGGCCAAATCTTTCCTGCGCGAAAACCCGGGCATGCAGATCGAACTGGTTGCCGAAAATCGTCTGGTGGACATCGTCGCCGAAGGCTTCGATGCCGGTGTGCGCTTTGGCGAACGGCTGGCCAAGGACATGGTGGCGGTACCGCTCGGCCCGACGCAACGATTCCTCATTGTCGCCTCGCCGGATTATTTGGCGGCGCATGGCCACCCGGCGACACCCCACGACCTGGCCCGTCACGAGTGCATTCGACAACGGCTGGTCAATGGCGGTTACCTGCATTGGGACTTCATCCGGGATGGCGAGCGGATCGAGATTGAGCCGCCGGGGCGGATCGCGGTCAGCGAAAACAGCTTCGCCGCCAATCTGGCACGCGACGGCCTGGGGCTGGCCTTCGTCTATGCCGAATACGCCGCACCCGGGCTGACCGACGGGAGCCTGGTCAGCGTCCTTGATGATTGGCGGCAGGAGGATATCGGCTTCTTCCTCTACTACCCGAGCCGGCGCCATGTTCCGGCAGGCTTGCGCGCCTTCATCGCCCTGGCGCGTAGTGTTTATCCCGATAATCGGCGCTGATTCTCTCCAGAGAGAAGGGAAAGACAAGGTCTGCGCCACCTGTAACCAAGCCGCCGAAATCTACGACCGCATAAGCCTGAACCCGGACTAGCCGAAGTTCCCGACCCGGCCACCCCATGAGGCGATGACTTAATTCTACTTTGTCAGATTCGGCATCAGTTTGATGCCCCGAGAGTTTTGGCCTGATTTTCGTAAGCGGATTGCATGGCTTCAAGTCGTCGTCGATGGCGTTCTGTGATCATCTCCGCCATATCGTCGTCGGTTTTGA